>NZ_CP042301.2:2614000-3267500 GCF_007922615.2 Nitratireductor mangrovi
TGGCGAGATGGTCGCCTACTACGCCGGCATGCTGTGGATGCAGGGCGACGCGGCCGAAGCCGTGCTCCAGAATCGCCGGGCGCTCGAGCTGACGCCGCAGCCCGGCTCGTGGATGAAGGCCAATCTCGGCCTCGCGCTGCTCTGGGACAAACGCCCGGCCGAGGCACAGAGTGTCTTCGAGCAGGTGATCGCGGCCGACCCTGACTATGTGCGCGCCCATATCGGCCTCGTGGTGGCGCTGGTCCGCCAGTCAAAGACCGCCGAGGCGAAGGCGGTCTACCGGGCGCTGATGACCAAGGAGCCGGGTTTCCGGCCAGACAGCTGGAACGCGCGCGATCCGCATTTCCGCCCGGCTGACACCGACGCCTTCCTCGCCGATCTGCACAGTGTCGCGTAAGGTGCGAAACGCCTTTGCCGGATCGGCGATCGCCATTGTCGCGCCCGCATTTTTGTGTCTAGTGTCCGCGCCATGAAGATATCGCTTGTCCTGTCCCTGATCGCCCTGCTGTTGTCGGCCTGCGGCATCGGCTCGCCCTACAGCGTCGAGACGAGGTCGCCGACCGCTGCAAGCGTCGAACAAGAGGCCATCGACGAAAAAATCTGGGCCGCACGCCGTGTCGAGCGCGCCAAGGGCGAGGCCAACTAGGCGGAAACATAGGCGCGCCCCTTTGGCATCCAGCCTCAGTAGGTGGTGCGCCGTTCCTCGCTCGGGGGGCGGCCGAACTGCAGCCGGTAGCTCTGCGCGAAATAGGAATGCGAGGTAAAGCCGGTCGCGATCGCCACGTCGAGGATCGGCAGGTTGGTCTGGCGCAGCAGTTCGCGCGCCCGCTCAAGGCGCAGCCGCATGTAGTAGCGGCCGGGCGTCATGTTGAGATGGCGCAGGAACAGCCTTTCGACCTGCCTCACCGATAGTCCGGCACCCTTGGCGAGTTCGACCGCCGAATAGGGCTCGTCGAGATTTTCCGCCATCATGGCGACGATCTTCTTGAGCTTTTCCGACTTGCCGGTCAGGTCGCGTTCGGGCCCGATACGCTGGCGGTCGGTTGCCCCGCGAATGCGCTCGTGATGGAACTGGTTGGCGACTTCGTTGGCGAGGTTGGAGCCGAACTCGGCGCGCACGATCTCCAGCATCAAGTCAATCGAGGTCGTGCCGCCGGCGCAGGTATAGCGCTTGCGGTCGATCTCGAAGACATTGCCGGTGCATTCGATCTCCGGAAAACGCTCCTGGAAGCTGGCACGGTTTTCCCAGTGCAGCGTGCAGCGATAGCCGTCGAGCTGACCGGCCTCCGCCAGCAGGTAGGAGCCGACCGACAGCGCTCCCAGCATGCCGCCGCGCCGCCCCCATGACCGCAGCGCCCCCAGAACCTTGCTCTTGCCGGGAAACTCGGTCGCCAGGCCCACGCAGGCGAAAAGGATCTCCGCCGACGGCATGTCGGCGACGGAATAGTCAACCTTCAGCGGCAAGCCGTTCGAGGCGATCACCGATTCGCCGTCGGGTGACACGGTCAGCCAGCCATAATGATCACGCCCGATCAACCGGTTAGCCGAGCGGAAGGTATCGATGGCGGCCGCCAGCGAAAACATCGAAAACCTGTCGACGAGCAGAAAGGCAAACTGTCGGGCCGGCAGAACGTGATCGGACATGAATGGCGCTTCTACAGGAAGTGACAGAGGGGGCAAAGAGTGCTGCCGCCTCTCGACCGCCTAGAAGCGCGGTGGCTCGACACCCGCGCGCCGGCAGGCCGAGACCAGCGTGTTCGCCATCAGCATGGCGATCGTCATCGGCCCGACGCCGCCGGGCACTGGCGTGACCGCCCCGGCGACCGCGGCCGCGGCATCGTAGTCGACGTCGCCGACCAGTCTGGTCTTGCCCTCGCCGCGTTCCGGGGCCGCGATCCGGTTGATCCCGACATCGATGACGGTCGCGCCCGGCTTGACCCAGTCGCCCTTGACCATCTGGGGGCGCCCGACCGCGGCCACAAGGATGTCGGCCGTGCGGCAAAGGCCCGGCAGGTCCGGCGTACGGCTATGCGCGATGGTGACCGTGGCATTGGCCGCCAGCAGCAGATTGGCCATCGGCTTGCCGACGATGTTTGAGCGTCCGACGACGACGGCGGTGAGGCCCGAAAGGTCGCGCCCCCGCACCCGCTCGATCAGGATCATCGATCCGGCGGGCGTGCACGGCACAAAGGCGGTATCGGTCTCCCCGGTGCCGAGCTTGCCGACATTGATGAAATGGAATCCGTCGACATCCTTGTCCGGATCGATCGACTGGATGACACGGCCGGAGTCGATATGGTCCGGCAGCGGCAGCTGCACCAGGATGCCGTGGATGGCCGGATCGGCGTTGAGATCGCCGATCAGCGACAGCAGCGCCGCCTCGCTGGTGTCTGCAGCGAGTTCGTGCTGGACGGAATGGAACCCGCACTCCTTGGCCTTTTTCGACTTGGAGGCGACATAGACCTGGCTCGCCGGGTCGGTACCGACAATGACGACGGCGATGCCGGGCACGACGCCCTTTTCGGCCTTCAGCCGATCGGCCCCCGTCTTGGCGGCGGCAACAACGTCCTCGGCAACCTTCCTGCCGTCGATCTTCTCGGCCATGCGACACTCCCGGTTCGTCTCGAAACGAGAGCCTTATGCGACAAATGACGCGGCGGTAACCCCGTCATAGCGCCGCACTGTGCCGCAAAACCGAAAGTCGGCGCTGATCAGATGAAGCGGCGCCGCCCGCGGCTTTCCGAAAGTTCCCGCAAGGCGTCCTTGAACTCACGCAGGCTGTCGCGGATCTCCTCGATCGCGCTCCGTTCGGCGTCCTCCGTTGCCCTTGCTTCGGCCCGGGCCTCACGCGTCACCTGATCGTTGGCGGCGAACGGTGCGGGCGGCGCGGGATGCGCCACTGGCTGCGGCGGCGAAGCATAGGCGCCGGGGTGGACGCCCGGCTGCGTGCCGGTGTGCCAGCCATGAAGGCGCGGATCGTAAGGGGGCGTTGCCCAGTGGGGCCCGGGTCCTTGTGCCGGTGGTTGCTGCCATGGGCCTTGCTGGTGGTGAGCGGGAGCGAACGGGCCGCCCTGCTGCTCATGCCATGCCTGATTCGCGGCAGGCTGATACGGCGCGGGCTGCGGTTGCACGTAGGCCGGATGATACGGGGCCGCCATGGCGGCCTGCTGCGCGGGCGGCATCTGCTGCGGGTAATGCGGCCACGCCGCCGCACCCGGATTGGGATAGTGAGCGGACGGATAGGGCGCGCCCCAGCGCGGCGCATCCGCCGCGGCGGGAGCCTGATGCTGCGGGGACATCATCTCCGGCCATGTCGGCGGGCTCGGCATGCGATGCATTTCTGCCTCCTCGGCGGTTTTGGCCGCAGGCGCGGCCGGGTGGGTTTCGTCGTCGGGCTCTGTCTTGTCGGCGCTGGCGTCGAGCCGGCCCTCCGCGGCCATGGCGCGCGCCTCTTCTGCGCGCGCTCGGGCCGGTTCGTCGGTGGAGGCGGGTTCTTGCCGCTTACCGGCCAACGGTTCAGACTTGCCGACCGCTGCCGGTACCGCCGCGGGTTTCGCCATCGGCGGCACGCCATCATCCATGGCCGCCTCAGCCTCGCGCCGCGAGGCCGGCCTGACCGCAGCTGGCGACGATGGCGGTGGCACGCGCGGCGCACCCGCGCTGGCGCGGAAGCTGTCATAGGCGCCACGCACCGCTCCCATAGAGACGCCGGCCATGAAGCCGAGCATGGTCGCAATCACCGTCATCGTCTTGCGAGACATGCCGGAAGGCTCGAGCGGCGGGGTCGCGGTCGAGATCACGCTGATATTGGCCGCGTTGAAGGCCTTCTGCTCGTTGGCCTCACGGGCCCGCAGCAGGAAGTTCTCGTAGACAGCGCGCTTGGCCGCCGCTTCGCGCTCGAACTCGCGCAGCGTCACCAGTTCTTCGCTGAGATTGGCCTGCCGCGCCTTGAGCTGGGCCAGCCGCGAGGCCAGCTCCTGCTCCAGTTGCACGGCCCGCTTCAGGTCGACCTGGATCGATGACGCGACCAGGCGCAATTCCCTGCTGATCTGGCCGCGGGCGCTTTCAAGCTGCGCTTCGACAGCCGCGCGCTCGGGATGCCGCGGACCAAGGCGCGCGGCCAGCCGCTCGGCCTCCTGCTGCAGGGTGGAGTATTGCGCGCGCATCTCGGTGAGCACGGGCGAATTGATCTGCTCCGGCAGGTTGCCGGTCAGGATCGTGTCGACCGATACCGACCGCGCCGACGCCGCCTTGGCGTTGAGCTCCAGCGTGCGGGCCCGCGCCACCGACAGCTGGTCGTTGAGCTTCACGATCTCGTCATCGGTGATCAGGCGCCCTTGCGCATCGACGATGTCGTTTTGTGCCTTGAAGGCCTCGACCTTGCGTTCCGCGTCCTCGACGCCGGCCCGCAACTCCTCCAGCCGGGCCGTCAGCTCGGTCGATGCCCTTCCCGCGGTGCGCGCCTGCAACTCGCCATAGGTCTCCAGGAACACGTCCGAAACAGTATTGGCGATCAGCGCAGCCTTCTCAGGGCTTTCCGATTTCGCCGCGATGGAGACGACGAATGTCTTGCCGCCGCGCTCGGCGTCCAGCGCCTCGAACACGTTCTCGACCGTGATGGCGCGGCGATTGCCCTCCTCGCCGCCGCCGCCGCTGCGCAAAAGCGACATCAAGCCCGAAAACGGGTTTGCAATGCCTCCGGAGGTCCCTTCGCCATTGTATTCGGGATCGCTTTCGAGCCCGAGGCGGTCGATCACCTTGTTGATGACCGTGCCCGACAGGATGACGCGGACCTGGTTTTCGACCAGCGCTAGAGTCGCATCGGACGGCAAACCGCCTGCGGTGAGTTCGCGGTCGGTGTATTTGATCTCGCGCGGGTCGACCAGGAGTTCGGAGACCGCCTGGTATTCCTTCGGAGTGGCGAGCGCGATCAGTGCACCCACCACCGCCCCGCAGATCGTGGTGCCGACGATCAGATAGCGCGACTTCACGATGCCGCCGATGACCGCGAAAGGGTCGATCAGCGGCTTCCAGTAGGGATCGCCCCCGCCCGCCGCCCGATCGCCGGGTGCCGGCAGATCCGGCGCCTGGGCCATCGCGGCGCCCGGCCCTTCCGGCCGAGCCTGCCGCCGCGGCAGCCCCCGCGGCTCGGCATCAGCCGCTTCGGCATCCCGTCTGGTTTCGGCGTCGGCAGGCGATTCGAGCAGTTCCTGCAATCGCGAGATTCGCTTTTCAACCGGCGACCCATAGCCCACATTTCCGCTGGACCGCCGCGATGCTTCATCCGGGAGCACCTTTTCCCGGGTCGGCTGCGACAGCGCCTTGAGCAAAGGGCTTCGCGAGGCTTCCCGGCGCGAACGCGCGACCGCATGGCGCTCGGCCGCGGAACGGCCGGCAGCGCCGACCGTCCGGTGATCCGTTTCGGCCTGCGCTTCGGCGTCGGACGGGCGCGCGCCCGCGAGGGACAGCAGCGATCCCTTCTTCGTGATTCGGTCGCGGGCGTCGGATTTCGGCATGAGCGACAGGTTTAGAAAGCCTCCGGACACCCGGCGGGCGCCATTCGTTAAGGCACGCTAAACAGGCGTGGAAAACAAATGGTTAAGATTTTTAAGTTTTGGCGCCACACACACCCACGCAGGCGCAGGCAACTGCCGGCCAGAACACCACATTAATTTTTGTAGCCTAGGATCGCAGGAGGCAGGCTAGCAGAAAGCGGTGCATGACGACCCAACCCGGCAACGGAGCGACCGAACCCGGCTTCGGAGCGATGGATCGCATTTCCGACTTTCTTGTCGCGCGCACCGCGGTCGTGCGCGACTATCTCACCGCCGTCAGCGGCTCCGTCGGCCGGCTGGTCTTTTCGCTGCTCTATTTCGTCGTGCTCGCCAACGCCTTGCCGCTGGCGGACTTCGGCCTGTTCGCGACCGCCTCGGCGGCGGGCGTGATGCTGTCGCGCATCCTGGGTTTCGGCTTCGTCTCCGCGCTTTACCGGATCGCGACGGTGAAACCGTTGCTGCTCGGGGTGTTCGCCGCCGGGTTCCTGTTCATGTCATTGCTGTCGCTGCCTGCGCTCGCGCTCGCCAGTTGGGCGACGCACGCGATCTTCTTCGCCGCCGACATGCCGCTCGCGACCTTCGCCATCGTCATCATCGCCGAGGCGCTCGTCTGGCGTGTGGTGGAGACGATCGTCATCGTCAACAATGGTCTCAACCGGTTTGCGCGCGCCGCCACGCTGGTCATCTTCGGAACCGCCGCGCGGGCGCTGGCCGCCGCCATCTTCGCTTTTGCGACCGCCACCCCGGCGCTCGGCACCTGGGTCGACTGGTACCTGGCAGCAAATGCCGCCTCGCTTCTTGTCGCCCTCGTCTTTTTCTGCCCGCGGCTGCGGCTGCGGCTCAGACCGGCGCTCTACTGGCGCCGCTTCGCCGACTCCCTTTACGTCGCCGGCGCCGAGCTCCTGTTCTACCTGCAGATGGAAATGGACAAGCTCCTAGTTCTGGCCATGGGCGGACCACACCTTGCCGGCATCTATGCCATCGTGATGCGGCTCGTCGACCTGACCGCCATCCCGATCCGCACCTTCACCATGCTGCTGGTCCAAAAGCTCATGCGTACGCCCGAAAGCCTGGCGCGTCTCTCGTTGCGCGTCGGCATCGAGGCGGCGATCTTCATCGTCTCGACGATCGGCTTGCTGACGCTGGCCGGTCTGCTGCGCTTCTTTCCCAACCTGCTCGGCAGCAACGTCGCCGTCGCAGCGCCGATCATCGCGCTGGCGCTTGCGGTGCCGGGCCTGCGCAACCTGATCGAATACCAGGCGGAACTCCTGTTCGCGCGCGGCCAGATGCTGGTGCGGGCGATCAACCTGGCCTTGCTGGCGGCCGGCAAGGCGGTGATCCTGGCCTATCTGCTGATGGGTGAGATCGAGGCCGAACGGCTGGTCAACATGCTGAACGGCGCCTTCCTGGCGCTCTATCTGATCTCGGCGGTGTTGACCTATTCGGCGCTGCGGTTACCGGCCAGACGGGCCTGAACGGCATGCGCCGACCGCTTGGTCCTATGCCTTCCGGCCTCAGCCGGCGGCGTTGACCAGTGAACGGACGTGCTTCATGTCCGTGCCAATGAAAGACTGCATGCCGATTGCCACCTGGCCGGGCCCCATGCCGTCGACGAAAGCGCGGAAGGTGCCTTCATCGAGGCGAGGCCCGCGCCAGTAGACGCGGCACAGTTCCTCGTCGGAGAGAAAATGACCCCGGCCGCCCAGAACTTCGTCGGCGTAGCGGCCATAGATCATGCATTCGGAAAACTTCCGGTCGGCGCCGATCGCCTCGACCCAATGCGTGCCGCTGATCGCCTCGATCTGCTCGCACATGCCTAGCACGCTCTCGCGCCGCCAGGCGATGAAGGTGGCAATGTAGTCATGCGCGGAAACGCGCGGCTTGGTGATGCCGAGGACGCGGCCGGCATTGCGCGACCAGACCTTGTGATCGCCGTCGACCGCGCCTTCGAGCGCGCCGTCGCGGCGGAACAGCCGCACGTCGCCGCCGCGCCAGAAGGCGGCGCAGTCCAGGTCCTTCAAGACGACGACATCGGAATCGATATAGATCAGCGCATCCTCTTCGACATGCGCAGCCACCGCGATGCGGCGCAGTTGCTGGACATGCCAGCCGCGCAACGGCTTGGTGCGGGTCGACAGCCAGAACTTCCTGCGGAACAGGCTCGTCGGGTCCGGGACCGGACGCAGCCAGCGTGGCAGCAGATCACGCTCACTGATGACCACGCGGTTGCGTGCCTCCAGGCTCTTGAACAGCGCCACGTCGGCATGGGCGACCAGGATATAATGCCGCGCATGGCCGGAGACATGGCGGTCGATCGTTTCGCAGAGCAGCCGGCAGCGCTCGAAATCCGGCGCATAGCTTGCCGTGACGATGGCGCAACTGCCGGCAGCGCGGCGCGCGGCACCGCCGCGTCGTGTTTCGCGAACGGCCATGTTCATGAGCGCGGCACCGTCATCCGCAGCCGCTGGCGCAGAACCCTGAACAAGAACATAGGGTTGCCGACGATGTAGCGCCGCCACAGCCGCCCCGGCTCGAGTATCAGCCTGAAGAGCCACTCCAGGCGTAAGCGCCGGACCCAGCCCGGCGCGCGCGGGATAGCGCCGCTCAGGAAGTCGAGCAACGCGCCCACGGCAAATGCCATGGTGCAGTGCTCGCCGGTCAGCCGGCTGGCGATCCAGCATTCCTGCCGCGGAACACCCATCGCCACCAGAAGCACGTCCGGCCGTTCCCGCTTCAGCCTGGAAAGAATCTCTTCCTCCCGTGTCGGGTCGAAATAGCCGTCATGGATCAGCACGACGCGGTGCTGCGGCACGAGGCGCTGCAGGCGGTTGACTGCCTCCTCGGCGTTCTTGCGTGTCGCGCCGAGCAGGCCGACCGTCAGCGGTCCCTTCTGTGATTTCAGAAAGGCGGGCACGAAGTCGGTGCCGTTGAGGTTGGCCGGGAACGGCGCCCCATAAAGGATACGCGACGCCAGATCGACGCCAATCCCATCGGAAAACACCAGGAAATCCTCGAGAATCCGCGAAAATTCGGGGGTTTTGCTGGCTATGTTGGCGATGTGTGCGTTGAGAAAGCCGACCTTCGTGAACTGCCTGTCGGCGACGCGCCGGCCGAGCAGCCGGATCGCCTGTTCCTGGTCGAGCGGTACCACATCGACACCGAGGATTCGGCGACCGGGCTCCTGAGCCCTGGCGCCAAGGGCGACTGCGGCGGTGGAGGATGGATGCACGTTCATGCCGCCACCCCCCGAACGCTGGTGCCGCCAAGAACGGCGAGCCCTTTCGCGACAGCCGCGTCGAGATCCCGGCGCTGACGGGCGAAGAATTCGGCACCGTCGAGATCGCTACGCAATTCGGCCGCAGCGCTTTCAAGTGCGGCGGCGAACGCCGCCGGGTCGTCGGCGACCGTGCAATTGGCGGGCAGATGGGAGATGCCGCGCAGCGAACGGCTGGTCGCCACCGACGGCAGGCCGAGCTCGAAGGTCTCGATGGTCTTCAACTGCACCCCGGTCCCGGCCCGCGCCACCAACGGTATGACCGCAGCCTGACGGACGAAGGCGGTGGCGTCCGGCACGCGCCCGACCAGCTCGACATTGTCTGGCACCGGACCGAGCCCGGCAGGGATGTGGCCGGCGATCCTGATACGGAAATCCGGCCTCAACCGCGGCGCCACCTCGTGCAGGAACCACTCAAGCCCGATGCGGTTGGGCTGCCAGCTCCAAGTGCCGATCAGGCCGGCGTCGCATTCGATGGCCCGGTTTGGTTCAAAGACTGGCGCAGACGGCCGCGTCACCAGCGGCAGCGATGCCGAGTATTCTCCGCGCACGCCGAGCGCGTCGCGATCCTCCTCGGCGAGCGTGAAAACGAACCGCGCGCGCCGGCAGAGCCTGCGCTCCATCGATTCGAGCAGCCTGGCCTCGCGGCGGAACAGCGTGCGCTGTATTGCGTCGGTCGCGGCGTCGGCATTTTCCTGCGCGGAGCGATGCTCGACATTGTGGGCCACGAAGATGGACGGTCGGTCGGCAAAAAGCGTTTCGTAAGCGCCAGCCAATTGCACGGCGTTCAGGACATAGGCGTCGAACGGGCCGATGCTTGCCAATGCTTCGCGAATGCGCGTTTCCGAAACGGCCCGCATCTTGGCCGAGGAGACGGTCAGGCCCGACATCAGCGCCCCAGCCAGCCATTTCGCCTTCTGCGCCGCCGACGCACCTTCCGTACGCACGTCGACGGAGCCCAGTGAAACGGTGTTTTGCGGGTCGCTGGGCGCCTTGCCCGGCCATGTATAGCCGAGCACCGTGACCCGCGCGCCGACCCGGCGCAGCGCATCAATGATCGCGGCGTTGGCTATCTCGTACCCGGTCGCCGGCGCACCGTCGGGTACCAGGGATGTGACAAAGACCAGATGCATGTCGCCTACCTGCATTCTTACCTAGCAAGCTCCGATGAAGTCTTGCTTAAGCAGGCAAGGCATATGCCGGTTGCGGCCGGATGTGGCCCTCCCGGGGGCGTCGTTCTGACCGAGTGCTTAACCATACCTTAACGCGGACAGCGCTTTATGAACGAAACCGTCACCGCAGGTCGCCGAATGCAGCCGTCCATCAACGTCGAGAACGTGACGCTCGTGGCACGATCGCCGGGCCTTAGCGCCGATTCCATCGAGATTGCAGTCACCCTGCCGACCTTCAGGCGGCCCGAGCAGGTGCTCGAGACCATCCGCTCGGTCGCGGCACAGCGGACAAGGCGGCCATTTGCCCTGATCGTGATGGAAAATGACGCAGAACGGCACGCCGGAGCCGATGCAGCCGCGCCGCTGTTCGAAAATGATACGGTGGCGGGACTCCTGATCATCGCCGAGGAGCGCGGCAACTGCAGCGCCTACAATGCCGGCTGGTCGACCGCGCTCGATCAGTTCCCCAACCTGAAATATGTGCAGGTGATCGACGATGACGAACTCGCCGAGCCGGACTGGCTCGAAACGATGGTTGCCACCGCCGAGCGGCTTTCCGCCGACATCGTCGGCGCGCCGCAGGTTCCGGTGTTTCCGAACGCTTCCGACCAGCGCTGGGCCGATCATCCGGTCTTTGCCCCGCCCTATCGCACGACCGGACTGGTCGATGCGCTCTATTCGTCGGGTAATCTGCTGGTCTCGCGCCCGGTGCTCGACGCCATGGAACGGCCGTTCCTGGAGCCTGCCTTCAACTTCATGGGCGGCGGCGATTCCGATTTCCTGAGCCGCGCGGCGCGCAAGGGCTTCAAGCTCGGCTGGTGCGCCGAGGCACCGGTGCTGGAGACGATCCCCGCACGCCGGCTCGAAGGCGACTGGATCAGGGCCCGTTCATTGCGCAACGGCGTGATCTCGACGCTGGTCGAAAAGCGCCGTCGGGCGGATGCGCCGCTGGGTGCGATGCGCGTCGCCGCCAAGAGCCTGGCACTGCTTGCCGCCGCACCGCTGCGCGGCATGATACGCTTCATTCGCACCGGCTCCGCATCGGTCGGCATCTATCCGCTCTACGTGGCGCTTGGTCGTGTGATGGCGGAATTCGGCTACGCCAATGAACAATACCGGCAGCCTGAAAAGAACTGACGCCGCGCGGATGGGCGATGCGCTGGCGGGGCTCCTCGCCGGCCGCGGCCTGCCGACCGCCGTCGCGGCGGTGCTGCTCGCCATTCTGCTGATCTCTTTCAAGCCGTTCGTCGAACAGGGGCCGAGCGAGACCGGCGGCGACATCGTCAACCAGCTTGGTTTCGGTGGCCTGGGCGCGGTCTCGATCTTCTGCCTGTTCACACTCGTCGACCGAAGGCGCCTGGCTTGCCTGCTCAGCCCCTGGTGGCTGGTCCTGCTGGGTTTCTTCATGCTGTCGGTGCTCAACGCGACCGATCCTTCGTCAGCCTTCCGCACGGCCGTCTTCACGCTGATCGGCGTGCTGGCGGCGATCACCGTCGTGGTGCTGCCGCGCGACGCCGATGCCTTCTCGGCTGCGCTGGCCGCCGCAGGCTTTGCGCTGCTCGGCTTCTGCTACGTCGGCCTCGTGCTTTACCCCGATCTTGCCAAGCACACCGCCAACTCGCTCGAACCCGAGCACGCGGGGTTCTGGCGC
Organism: Nitratireductor mangrovi; assembly: GCF_007922615.2. NCBI lineage: Bacteria > Pseudomonadati > Pseudomonadota > Alphaproteobacteria > Hyphomicrobiales > Phyllobacteriaceae > Nitratireductor > Nitratireductor mangrovi. Next base: position 2,625,653 of record NZ_CP042301.2, read on the forward strand.
GGCACCTTCTCGCACAAGAACATCGCCGGGCCGGTGATGGCCTGCATTTCGCTCGCCGGGCTGCACCTCTTGCGGCGCGGCTGGACGTGGACGGGGGGCAGTCTCTTCGTGCTGGCAATCTTCTTCATGTCCAACACCGGCTCGAAAACCACCGTCGGCCTGGTGCCGCTTGCCGTCCTGCTGGTCATCGGCCCCAGCCTGTTCGGACTGCGCCGGCTGGTCCCCCTGGTCTTCCTTGGCGCGCTGGGGGCGGCGACCGTCGGCACGGTCGGCATCGTGCTGTCGGATACGCTGTGGGGCTATTCGCAGCAGATCGCGCCCGGCCTCACCTATACCGGGCGCACCGCGCTGTGGTCGTTCCTGATCGAGATGATCGGCAAGAAACCGTGGTTCGGCTACGGCTACGAAAGCTTCTGGGGCACACCCTTCATCTTCACAATCGACCAGCCCTTCGACCGCGCCTGGGACATTCGCGGCATCGTCCATGGCCATAATGGGTATCTCGATCTGGCCGTGCTGATGGGCCTGCCGGCCCTGGCCGCGGCCATGATCGCCTTCATCCTGGTGCCGCTTCGCGACTTCCTTCGCGTACCGCACCGGCGCGAAAACGTGCTGGTGGCCGACCTGTTCATGAGCATCCTGTTGTTCACGGCCCTCAACGCGCTTCTGGAAAGTTTCTTCTTCCGGCGCGTCGACCCGGTCTGGATCTTTTTCGTCATCGCGATTTTCGGGTTGCGTTTCGCAGCCCGCTTTCCGATCAGCACCCGGGCCTCGGACTAGCCGGCCTCTCGTTTCGGCCCATTGCATCTTGCCGCCCACGCATGCAAACCGGTCCGGAACCGGAGGATTTGACGATGGCCACGATGATCTTGCTCGCGGGCTGCGGAAATATGGGCTTCGCCATGCTGGAGGGCTGGATCCAGGCCGGGCGCATCGAGCCTCCCGAAGTGACGGTGATCGAACCGAACGATCCGTTGCGTGAGCGCGCACAAAAACTCGGCGTCGACGCTGTCGCGTCGCCAGACCAGATTGCCGAAGACGTGGCGCCCCGCCTCGTCATATTCGCCGTCAAGCCGCAGGTCATGCGCGACGTGGTGCCGGCCTACCGGCGCTTCGCGGCGAGCGGCGCGACGTTCCTCAGCATCGCCGCCGGAATACCGATCGCCATGTTCGAGGAATTGCTCGGCGGCGAGGCGTCGGTCATCCGCTGCATGCCCAACACGCCGGCTGCGATCGGCAAGGGCATGATGGTGACGGCGACCAATGCCAACGTAACCCGCGATGCCGAGGAGTTTGCGAGCGAACTGCTTGCGGCCAACGGGCGGGTCGCCTCCGTCGCCGACGAGAGCCTGATGGACGCGGTGACGGCCGTGTCCGGCTCGGGGCCGGCCTATGTCTTCCACATGATCGAGTGCCTGACCGCGGCCGGCGAGCGGGCCGGCCTGCCGCGCGACACCGCTGGACTGCTCGCCATGCAGACGGTCTACGGCGCAGCGAGCCTTGCCGCCGAAAGCGCCGAGGAGCCGGGCCGGCTACGCGAACAGGTGACCAGCCCGAACGGGACGACCGCCGCCGCATTGGCGGTGTTGATGGGCGACGACCGGTTGAAGAACCTGATGGCCGATGCCGTCGAGGCGGCGAGACAGCGTTCGGTGGAACTGGGCAAGTAGGCGAGGCTCGACTGGCGGGATCAGTCCCCGACGATCCCGAAGACCCGGCGTGCGCCCGCGTCGCGGTAGAAGTCGACGCGTTCGCCGTCCCAGTGATAGTCGAGGTGCCGGCCCTGAACCGGGGCTTTCGCCAGATCGGGATGAAAAAGGCCGACGCATTCGCCCGACGGAAGGCGAACGCTGGGATAGACCACGCCTTCAGAACCGGCCTGCCGCAACCGGCCGGCAAAGGCCTGGGCGGCACCATAGGCGTCGGGGTCAAGCAGGGGCGAACGGCCTTCGCTTCCCCGGATATCATGCAGGACCGCCTCGACGTCGAGCACGATCTCGCGGAACTGCGACGTCCATCCCGGCGGTTCCGCGGTGCGCGCCATGAAACGGGCATGGTGATGGATGGTCTCGAACAGCGCCGTCTCGAAGCGGTCGCCGACGTAAAGAACACCGAAGGAACCGTCGCTGAACCGGCTTTTCCTGTCGGCGCTGACATGGGTGAACGGCGCCATCAGGTAGCTGGCGCCGGGACCGGAGACGCGCCGCGAGAGCGGCACCAGATCGAGGTTGCCGATGGAAGCCATCAAGCGCGGATTGGTCTTCTGCTCGGCCGCTATGATGAGCGACCAGTCAGCCGGATCGGCTATGTCCTCGAAAAGATCGATCGGCGGATGGATGCTGCGAATGATCCTGATCGCGCCATTCCACCGGATTTGCGCGATCGGCACCTCGGCCGGGCCGGTCACCAGCCGCCGCGCTCGGCGTCGAGATAGCGGCGCACACGCATGAGATCGGTCAGTTCGCCGCCAAGCATGACCTCCAGCGCCGATTGCCCGCCAAAGGACTCGTTCGGCTTGCCGACCCAGGCATAACCACGCTGCGGCTCGCGGAAGATGATGCGCAGCGCCTTGTGGATGCCCATGAGATTGGAAAGCCGCGCCTTGCCGTCGCGTCCGATGCGGCCGATCGCGCCCGCCTTCCAGCGCGCGAAGGTGCGCGGCGGCAGGTCGAGCAGCACGGCCGCCTGATCGTCGGTCAGCCCCCACAGCCGGAACAGGTTGATCGCTGCGCGGAACATGGCCGCGGCTTCCTGGTCGGTGATCGCGGTTTCCGCAACGCCGGGCGGATCGGTTTCAATGGGCAGGATCAATGCCATATGGCATAATATGGTCTACATTGCGCCAAGTGGCAATACCCGCCTGCTAACCGTAGAGCATTTCGTCCTGCTTGCGCCGCAACGCGAAGAGACGGGTAGTGGGATCGGGCGCCGCATTGTCGCTGGTCAGAAGCGCGCCCTTGCGCACTGGCTTCAGCACCTTGCCGCCTTCGAGCAGGCCGACCGGGACGGCGTTCTGCCCGCGCGCCTCCTCGACCGTCATCGTCCACGAGCGGTAACAGGTCTCGCCTATGGCATCGAAGGTCTCGCCGGCCTTCAGGTCGCGCTTGGCGACCGCGCACACCTCCGCCACGGGACGCGGCAGCGGGACCATGTCCGGCTTGCCGGTGAGCATGATGCGCGCCGCCGTCAGCGGCACTTCGAGCGAGGTCAGGTGATAGGGACGGAAGAAGCTGTAATACGGGCCGACGCCGACATGCAGGTCGTCCATACGCTCGATGATGCGTGGGTGAGTCGCTTCCACGATGACGAACACGCCCGGCGCCACGCCCTTGCCCACGGTGTAGTCGACAACGCCTTTCCTCGACAGGATGCCGCCATCCTCCTTGGGGATCAGCACCTTCACCATCTCGTCGCGGTCGGCGGTCGGGCCATGCATGCCGGGCTTGTCGGGGACAAGCCCGGTCGCGTTGGCGATCGCCGCCATCTCGACCATCGTCTTCGAGCCGTCGACGAACTCGACCAGCATGCGCGGGTTCATGTTGCGCCGTGTCGCTTCCTCGACATAGTCGTCCGGCACGGCGTCGTGGTTGAGCGGGTTGTTCTTGCCCTTGCCGGCCGAGACGATGCGGTAGCCGAGCGCGGAAGCGAATTCGATCAGTTCCATGCACGACGACGGCTCGTCGCCGGCGCCGACCGAATAGACGACGCCGAGCCGGTCCGCCTGCTGTTTCAGGTAACAGCCGATGGTGACGTCGGCCTCGACATTCATCATGACGACATGCTTGCCGTTCTCCATCGCCATCAGGTCGAAATCGGCAGCGACACCCGGCTTGCCGGTGGCATCGATGACCACGTCGACCAGCGGATTGGTCACCAGCATCTCGTTGGAGGTGACGGCAATCCTGCCGGCCTCAATGGCGGCGGTGACTTGCGAAGGCGTCTCCGCCTCCCGTGCCATGGCATCATCGCCATAGGCGATGCGGATGGCGTCGCGCGCGGTATGCGGCCGGCGCGTCGAGATGGCGCACACTGCGATGCCCGGCATCAGCATGCCCTGGGTGACGAGATCGGTACCCATCTCGCCCGAGCCGATGACGCCGATCCGCACCGGCCGCCCCGCCTCGGCGCGCTGGGCCAGCTCGCGCGCCAGGCCGGTCAGTGCAACATTGGTGATGGAAGGCATGCGTTCCGCGATCTCCGACGGGTCGAGCTACTAAGGGCCGCCGGCCCAATGTCAATCGATCGGGTTGGCATTTTTTCGGCCGCCATTTGTCGTAGAGTGGGACGGTCCGCAATGAAAATGGCGAATGGGCTAGCGTGAGTGCCATCCATCTGACGATCGAGGAATGCCACGCCCGGTGCATCGCCGCCGCACTTGGTGCGGGTGCGCATGCCGCGGCGGCCGAATCACTTGCTCGCGCCGTGGTGGCGGCCGAGGCCGCTGGCAACAGGTCGGTCGGCATCGCGCATCTGCCGCTCTATCTCGAGGCCTTGGTCGAGGGGCGGATCGACGGTTCTGCCCAGCCGCAAATCGAACAGCCGTTGCCGGCCATCCTCCACGTCGACGCCAATGGCGGCATCGCACATCTCGGCTACGATCTTGCGCATCAGCGCCTGTGCACCGCGGCACGCAGCTTCGGGGTGGCCACCTTTGCACAGAAGGAGGCGTTCACCTGCGGCGAGCTTGGCTATTTCGCGCGCCGGCTGGCCAATGAGGGGATGGTCGCCATCGCCGCCACCAACGGCCCGGCGCTGATCACCGTGCCCGGCGGTCGGCGGCCGGTCTACTGTACCAATCCGCTCGCCTTCGCCGCCCCACTTGGCGAGGGCGGGGTGCTGCTTTTCGACCAGTCGTCGAGTGAGACGGCCTTCGTCAAGGTCAGGCAGGCTGCCGAGCGCGGCGAAACGATCCCGCAAGGCTGGGCGATCGACGCCGAAGGCAGGCCCACCACCGACGCAGCCGCTGCTGTCGAGGGCGCTCTTCTCACTTTCGGCGGCGCCCGCGGCGCCAACATCGCACTGATGGTCGAAATCCTCGCCGCCGGGCTGGGCGGGGCCAACTGGTCGCTCGACGCACCATCGATCTCGCAAGGGTCAGCATCGCCTGGCACCGGCCTATTCATCGTGGCGATCGCACCCGCCGCCTTCGGCCCCGAATTTCCGAACCGGCTGGCCGCGCATGCCAGGCGCCTTGAAGCCGAAGGCGTGCATATTCCCGGACGCGGAAAGGCGGAGATGCTCAAAAATGCCCAGCGCGAAGGGCTGAGGATTCCGAGGCGCCTGATGGAGGCGATCGACGCCTACGCCGAACGTGCTTGAGGCGTCGTCTGCTTACTCGTCGAGCGGCAGCGCGAACGGGGCACCCTCAAAGCAATCGGCGCCACGGCCGATCGCCTCGATCGCCGCCACCATGCGGCCGTCGCGCGCCAGCAGCGCGTCGGCGAGCGCGACCAGCCGGATGTTGGGCGTCGCCGTCGGGGAGGATCGGCGTAGCAGCCGCGCCAGATCGGCCTCGTCGCGCGACGGCGTCAGCGCCGCGGCGACGATGTAGGCGGCGGCGGTCGAGCGCGAGACGCCGGCGAAGCAGTGGATGAGCAGCGGTTTCTGGCGATTCCAGCCGCGGCCGAAGGCGATCAGCCGCTCGACATGCTCGCGCGCCGGCGCAACCATGTCGGCCGCTTCCTCGACGATATCGTGCATGTGCAGCAGCAGGTGATTGTCGGCACCTATGGCGGCCGGCCGGTCGAACGGCGTCCCGTGCCTGAGCAGGGTCACCAGCCGCGTCGAGCCGGTCGCCTTGATGGTGCTGTCGAGTTTCGACAGGGGAGACACCCAGATCATCGCGCCTTCTCCTCGGTTTCCGCCAAACCCGGCCGACCCGCGGGCAGGCCCAGCGCCAGCGACAGCCTCTCCCACGCGCTTTCGTCGCCGGGCAGGCCAAGCCGCAATTCGTTCGCCCGGTCATCGAACCGGCGCACAAATATACCCGACGCACCGAGCCGCGCAAAAAGCGCGGGAGCCTCGGGATGTCGCAGGAAGGCGTAGAGAGAGGTCCCGCCCGGGGCAGGGAATCCGGCCGAGGTCAGGAGGCCGTCAAGCCGCGCGCGGTCGTCGGCAAGGCGCTCCCGCATCGCGTCCTGCCATTGCCGGTCGGACAGCGCCCTGATGCCGATCTCGATCGCCGGTCCGGACACCGCCCACGGGCCAAGCGCCGCGGCCAAGCGGCGAGCGATGTCGGGGGCGGCAAGCGCAAAGCCCAGCCGCAGCCCGGCAAGCCCGAAGAATTTTCCGAACGAGCGCAGGACGACGACGCCACCCCGGCCGACATCGCCGCACAGGCTTTCGGCGCGCGGGCCGACATCCATGAAGGCCTCGTCGATCACCAGCAATCCGCCCTTTGCCCTCAGATGTTCGGCAAGGGCGTGCAAATCCCTTCGCGCAACGATATGGCCGTCCGGATTGTTCGGATTGACCACCACTGCGAGGTCGGCCTCGAAAAGGTCTTCGACGGCTCCAACCATCTGCACCGCATGTCCGGCCAGCGCCCCGCAGCGCGAATGTTCGGCATAGGTCGGACCCAACACCCGTGCATGGCCTGGCGGCACCAGGCCCAAGACCAGCGGCAGCAGGATCTGCGTGCCGGGCGCGGGGACGACGCGATCGGCCCCTTCCGCGCCATAGGCATTGGCAGCAACCGCCGCCAGTTCAGCGATCCGCGCCGGCTCGGGCAGCCGCGAAAAAGCGGTGGCCGGCAAGTCGAAAAGCGGATAGGCGTGCGGGTTGATGCCGGTCGAAAGGTCGATGAAGGGCAGCGGCGCCTCGGGAAAAAGCGCCCTCGCCCTTTCGAGGCTGCCGCCGTGGTCCGGCACCGCCGCCAATTCAGCCGTCCGAAGCGCCATGTATTTCGCCATCGCCTTCCTGTCGCTTCTGGTCGAACGTTTCCTGGGTTATCCGGACGCACTCTTCCGCGCCGTCCGCCACCCGGTGGTGTGGATCGGAACTTTGATCGGCTGGCTCGACCGACGCTGGAACCGCGATGCCGCCCCGCCCGGACGCCGGCGACTTGCCGGTGTCGCCGCCCTTGCCACGCTCGTTGCCATCGCCGGCGGCGTGACCCTTCTGTTGCATTGGCGCCTGCTCTTCCTGCCCTTCGGCATGATCGTAGTGGCGTTGCTGGCGACCTCGCTGATCGCGCAGAAAAGCCTTGCCGCCCATGTTGCCACAGTCGCCGGGGCGCTGGAAAACGACGGCCTTGCCGGCGGCAGGAAAGCGGTCGCCATGATCGTCGGCCGCGATCCGGACAGTCTCGACGAGACGGGTGTCAGCCGCGCCGCGATCGAAAGCCTGGCAGAAAATTTTTCTGACGGCGTGGTGGCGCCGGCATTCTGGCTCGCGGTCGCCGGCCTGCCCGGTATTGCCGCCTACAAGGTGATCAACACCGCCGATTCCATGATCGGCCACCGCACGGCCCGCCACGCCCAGTTCGGCTGGGCGGCGGCGCGGCTCGACGACATCGTCAACCTGCCGGCCTCGCGCCTGACGGCACTGCTGATCGTTGTTGCGGCCGCGATCCTGCCCGGCATGTCGGGCGCAAACGCCTGGCAAGCCGTCCGCCGGGACGCGCGCAAGCACCGCTCGCCCAATGCTGGCTGGCCGGAGGCGGCGATGGCGGGCGCGCTTGGCCTGTCCCTGGCCGGCCCGCGCCGCTATGGCGGCGAACTCGTGGACGACGCCGAAATGGGCGTCGGCGGCCGGCGCGCGGCAACGGCGGCCGACATCCGCCGTGCGCTGCGCCTCTACACGCTGGCGGACGCGCTGCTGATCGCGCTCTTCGGCGCCGTTGCTCTGGTTCTCAGCGCGCATTGGCGATGATGCCGTCAATGTCGAGATGCGTCTCCATATGCGCTGCCAGCCGGTCCAGCGTTTCATCGACGCCGGCCTCGTAATCGAGCCCCGCCGCCGCGCCGCCAAGGCGCTCCAGCCACGCCGCCCGCTGGCGATCGTCGGCGAAAAGCCCGTGCACATAGGTGCCGGCGGCGCGCCCGTCGCCAGACATCGCTCCGTCCTCGCGTCCGCCGATGCTCAGGAACGGCCGCGCCGTGTCGGGCCCGATCGTGGCACCCATGTGCATCTCGTAGCCATGAAAGGGAACGCCATCGGCGGTAACGCCGCGCACCTCGGCGAGGGTCTTTTCCCCCGTCAGCCGCGTCTCCACATCGAGCAGTCCCAGCCCTTCCGTCTCTCCGGGCGCGCCCTCGATGCCGTCCGGGTCGCAAAGACGCCGGCCGAGCATCTGATAGCCGCCGCAGAGCCCGAGCACATGGCCGCCACGACGGCGGTGGGCGGCAATGTCGATGTCGAAACCGGCCTCACGCAGCGCGTGAAGATCGGCGATCGTCGCTTTCGAGCCGACGAGAAGCACCAGCGCCGCATCGCCCGGGATCGCCTGCCCCGGCCACACGCGGACCAGTTCCACGTCGGGTTCGGCCTCCAGCGGATCGAGATCGTCGAAATTGGAGATGTGCGGCAGGACCGGCACGGCGATCTTCACACGACCGCCGGCCCTGGCCCGCCGGTCCTTGTGAGTCAGCGCCAGCGCATCCTCGGCCGGCAGGCGGCGGGCATCGGCGAAGAAAGGCAAGAGACCGAAGGCCGTCCAGCCGGTACGCTGCGCGATCTCGCGCATGCCGTCGGCGAACAGAGCCGGATCGCCTCGAAACCGGTTGACGATAAAGCCGCGCACAAGGGCTGCATCGTCGGGGTCGATCACGGCTTTCGTGCCGACGAGACTGGCGATGACGCCGCCGCGATCGATATCGCCGATCAGCGCCACGGGCACCCCTGCCGCACGGGCAAAGCCGAAATTGGCGATGTCGTTGGCCCTGAGATTGGTTTCCGACGCGCTGCCCGCGCCCTCGACCAGGACGATGTCGGCCTCGCCCTTCAGCCTGGCAAAACTGTCGAGCACGTCGGCCAGCAATCCCGCCTTGAGTGCCTGGTAGTCCGCTGCCCGCGCGGTTCCGCGCACGCGACCCTGCACCACGATCTGGGCACCCGTCTCGCTTTGCGGCTTCAGGAGCACCGGGTTCATGTGGACGCTCGGCGGGACACGCGCGGCGCGCGCCTGCAGCGCCTGGGCGCGGCCGATCTCGCCGTCATCGACGGTCACGGCAGCGTTGTTCGACATGTTCTGCGGCTTGAATGGCCGCACGGACAGTCCGCGATTCGCCAGTGCCCGCGCCAGCCCGGCGACGATCAGCGACTTGCCGACATCCGACCCGGTTCCCTGGAACATGATCGCACGCGCGGCCATGAGTTCAGAACTCGATACCCTGCTGCGCCTTCACGCCGGCCGCGAAATGGTGCTTCACCTGGCCCATCTCGGTGACGAGGTCGGCCGCCTCTGTCAGCGCGGGCTTGGCGTTGCGCCCGGTGACGACGACATGCAGGTCGGCGCGGCGCTTTTTCAGCACCGCCACCACATCCTCAAGGTCGAGATAGTCGTAGCGCAATGCGATGTTGAGTTCATCGAGGATCAGCAGGCTGATCGCCGGATCGGCCATCAGCGCCCTCGCCTTGCCCCAGGCAGCTTCGGCTGCGGCGATGTCGCGCTTGATGTCCTGCGTCTCCCAGGTAAAGCCCTCGCCCATCGCATGCCATTCGACCTTGTCACCGAAAGCGGCGAGCGCATCCTTCTCGCCGGTGTGCCATGCGCCCTTGACGAATTGCACGACGCCGACCTTGCGCCCGTAGCCCAGCATGCGCAGCGCGAGGCCGAAGGCGGCGGTCGACTTGCCTTTGCCGGGGCCGGTGTTGACGATCAACAGCCCCTTCTCGATCGTCTTAGCGGCGACTTCCGCATCCTGCACGGCCTTGCGCTTGGCCATCTTGGCCCGGTGGCGTTCGGCGTCCTTTTCGCTGACGTCCTTCATCCTATTTCACCTTGATCGGCAGGCCAGCCGCCATCAGCAACACCTCGTCGGCGACGGCGGCAACCTCCTGGTTGAGCCGGCCGGCGGCGTCGCGAAAGCGCCGGGCCAGCGCGTTGTCGGGCACGATACCGAGTCCGACCTCGTTGGAGACCACGAACCATGGCCCGCGCGGCGCGGCCAGAACCTCGACGAGCCGGGCACTTTCTTTTCCGACATCGCATTCGGCCAGAATCTGGTTCGAAAGCCATAGGGTCAGGCAATCGACCAGAACCGGCTCGCCATCCGGCACGTCGCGCAGAGCGGTGGCAAGTTCGAGCGGCGCCTCGATCGTGCGCCAGCGTTGATCCCGCCGCGCCTTGTGTTCGGCAATACGGTCTTCCATCTCGCCGTCAAAGGCCTGGCCGGTCGCCACATAGATCCACGGCGCCGGTGAGGCTTCGATCAGCCTCTCGGCGTGCGCGCTCTTGCCCGAGCGCGCGCCGCCGATGATGAAAACCAGCCGCCTGTCGTCAGGCAAGGCTCGTCTGCGCGCCGGACTCGCCGAGGAACCGCGACCGCACCGCACCCGCTGCCGCGCCGAGCACGAGCCAGAAGATCAGGTTGACGACCGTCACCGCGACGACGAAGCGGTGGTGAAGGTCGGCCGGAACCGGCGATTCGTGCGTTTCGGGTTGCGGGGCGCCGATGATGTGTGGCGCAACGATCAGCGCCACGCCAAGGACGGCGAAGAGCGCGGAAGAGCGGAAGGCGATCAGCGCCAGCCCGGCCGCGGTGGCGATGACCGTGCCGATCCACCAGACCTGTCGGGCAACAAGGTCGGCGGCGGGCATGGCCGGCAGTTCCGGGGGCAGGCCGAGACCGGGCGCCAGCGTGAAAACGCCGAAACCGGCAAAACCCCAGATCAAACCGTGGCGCCAATTGGCAATGCCGCCGGCGAACTCGGAGGCAGCCACCAGCACCAGCGCGAAGCCGATTCCGGTCACGATGCTGACCAGCGCGGTATAGGAGTTGCGTTCGATACCGTCGGCGGGTCCCCAGGCTTCTTCACCTTCAGCCGGCGCGGCCTCCCCGGCAGCGGCAGCCTCGCCATGGTGATGACCGCCGCCGGCGCCCTCGAAGGTTTCGGCTTCGAGGATCAGCGGCACGGTCGCATAGACCTGCATGGCGGTCATGACCAGCCCGGCCAAAAGCCCGGAGATCGCCGCGACGAACACGACGTTACGAAAGATCGACATGTCAGGAACCCCTTAGTGGCAGGGAAACGCCATCGAGTGGCGATAGTCATGCCCGGCATTGTGCACGACTTCCATGTGGGCAAAGCCCGAGACGCCGATGATGACGACGCCGAGCAGGGCCGCCATGAGAAGCGGCATGACACGCGATTTCGCGGTCGCCGCAGTGCCGAGGGTCGTGGTGTTCGCAGTCATGTCCTGTCCTTTCACCCTCCACCCGAGGGTCTGGTCCCGATCAACGTCGAAGGCAGGTCTCCTGGCTTGCGGCTCGACGCTTTGTCCCGCCTTCCCGAAGCGTCGGCTTCAGTGGCTATCGGGCAAGCTCACCGCTTACAGTTGCGGGGGCAGCCGCGGATTTGGGCTCTCGCCCGCACCGCATTCCCTCTCGTCCCCCTCGGGGAACCATCGACAGCGGACTCATAACGTAAATCGGACCGGGCGCAAACCTCAATTCGCCCGCTCGCTGTCGCAATGCCGACATTGCTTGGGCCGCGACGGGTCACAGCCTGACAGCGAGAACGACCGACACAATCAGCAGCACCGCGAAGCCTATATTGACGATGCGGTTGAGGCGAGGATCGCGCAGATGGCGCGTCATGAGCGACCCGCCCCACAGCCAGCAGATGTTGACCAGGGCGATCACCGCCACCAGCGCCAGCCATTTGGCAACAGCGTCGAGAAAGGGCACGCCGCCGATCAGCACGAAGCCGGAATAAAGCGCGGCCATCGCCGCATAGGCCTTGGGATTGACAAGCGACAGGAACACGCCGGCCGCGAACGAAGGCGCCCGCGCGGTGTCGTCAGCTTCGGCAAGCGGCGGCGCGGTCGCGATACGAAAGGCCAGGTAGAGGAAGTAGGCTGCGGCAGCCACGGTGACGGCAGGCGCCACCGCCGGAGCAGCAAGAAGCAGGCCGACGACGCCGCTCGCGGTCAGCGCCATGACCAGCATCATGCCGACCAGAAGGCCGGCCATGTAGCTAAGGCTGCTTCGGGCCCCGAAGGCGGCACCGGCCGCTGCAAGGCTGAGCGTGTTGGGGCCCGGGCTGCCGGTGAGCGCAAAGCCGGCGAAAAGAAAAGCAATAAGTTCTTCCACGATCCTACCCGTACGTTCCGAGCGTATCGCTCGCGAACATGCCGCAGCATGTCGCGAGGGTCTTGTACATTCGTGCAAGCCTCGCGGCCTGGCCAGCCTACGACGCTTCGCGGCGAAGCGCTTGGCCGCGTTGACAGCGTGCCGGCTCGCGGCCTAAATGCCCGCGACGGTTCTCCCCGGCAGGGGAGCTAAGAGGGAACGCGGTGCGGGGCGCAATGCCTCTACTCCGCGGCTGTCCCCGCAACTGTGAGCGGCGAGCATCCGGCCGATTGCCACTGGTTTTCCGGGAAGGCGGTCGAATGCGGCGACCCGCAAGCCAGGAGACCTGCCGTCGAATTTCAATCCTGACCGCCCGGCGGGTGCCCCGGGCAAGGAGCGTGCTTTGACCTTTGACGACAGGACCGGTGGCCCGGCGCCGCACGACAGCGATCCTCCGCCGTCCGACCTCGCCGTAACGATCCTCGTATGCAGCTCCTGCCGAGACGAAACCGGCTCCGACGCCCGTCCGCGTCCCGGCGCGCATCTGGCCGCGGCGGCGCGCGCCGCCAACGATCATGACGATGTGCGCGTGGTCGAGATCGAATGTCTCGGCAACTGCAAGCGCCGGCTGAGCGCGGCCTTGCTTCGTGATGACGCCTGGAGCTACGTCTTCGGCGACCTCGCCGTCGAGAACGGGCCCGACCTGCTCGTCGGGGCCAAGCTGCTCCAGACCTCCGAGGACGGACTGCTGCCGTGGCGCGGCCGGCCCGACTGCCTGAAGCGCGGGCTGGTCTCGCGCATCCCGCCCGCAATGACGATCGCCAACGCCGCCAACGGAAAGGCCGCCGAATGACTACAACCGCCCATCGCGTGCCCTGTACCGTCGTCACCGGCTTCCTCGGCGCCGGCAAGACGACATTGATCCGCAACCTGCTCGAAAACGCCGACGGGCGTCGGCTGGCGATCATCGTCAACGAGTTCGGCGACGTCGGCATCGACGGCGACATCCTCAAGAGCTGCGGCATCGAGAACTGCCCGGAAGAGAATGTGCTCGAACTGGCCAATGGCTGCATCTGCTGCACGGTCGCCGACGATTTCGTGCCGGCGCTCGACAAGATCCTGTCGCGCGAACCGAAGGTCGACCACATCCTGATCGAGACCTCGGGCCTCGCGCTGCCGAAACCGCTGGTGCAGGCGTTCCAGTGGCCGGCGATCAAGGGCAAGGTCACCGTCGACGGCGTGATCGCGGTGGTCGACGGGCCGGCGCTGGCCAACGGCCAGGTGGCAGCGGACATGGACGCGCTTGCCGCCCAGCGCGCCGCCGACGACTCGCTCGACCATGACGATCCCGTCGAGGAGGTCTTTGAGGATCAGGTCGCCTGCGCCGATCTGATCGTGCTGTCGAAGAGCGACCTGCTGGACGATGACGGCACCGGGCGCGCCAGCGCCATCGTCGGCCGGCATCTGTCGCGGGCGGTCAAGGTGGTGCCGTCGGCGCACGGCAAGATCGATCCGGCTGTGCTGCTCGGTCTCGGACTCGCGGTCGAAGACGACATCGAGAACCGCAAGTCGCATCATGACGGCATGCTTGACCATGAGCACGACGATTTCGACACCTTCGTCATCGACCTGCCGCCGGTCGCCGACCCCGAGGCGCTGTCGCGGCGGGTCGCCGAGGCGGCCGAGCGCGAAGGTGTGCTGCGGCTGAAGGGTTTCGCCGATGTCGCCGGCAAGCCGATGCGGCTGCTGGTCCAGGCGGTCGGCGCGCGAGTCAACCACTATTTCGACCGGCCGTGGGGCGCGGGAGAGGCGCGCAGCACGCGGCTGGTCGTGATCGGCCTCAAGGGCCTCGATAGGGGCGCGATCGAGACTATACTGGCGGGTTAAGGAGACGGACGGTTCCGCCCATGCACATCCTCGCCACGTCCACTGCGACGCTCGACGATCTGATCGAGCCGATCGACCTGCGCCAGGCGCCGGCCGATATGGTTGCGTTGTCCTTCACCGACAGCGATCTGGCAGCACTCGCCGACGCTTGGCGCGCCGAAGGCGAGGCGGTGCCGTCGTTGCGGTTGGCGAACCTGCGCGACCTGCGCCACCCGATGTCGGTCGATCTCTGGCTCGACAGCGTTGCCGCGCATGCGAGGGTCATTCTTGTGCGTGTGCTGGGTGGCTACGACTGGTGGCGCTATGGTTGCGACCGTCTCTCCGAACTGGCGCGGCAGAAGGACATCGCGCTGGCCCTCTTGCCGGGTGAGTGCCGCGAGACCGACGAGCGCCTAGCAGCCTTGTCCACCATCGATGTGGAAGGCCTTGCCGAGATACTCGCCTATTTCCGGGAGGGCGGGCCGCAGAACATGCGCGCGCTGGTGCGTTGTCTGGCCGGCAAAGCCGGCGCCGATCTTTCCGTCGAGCCCGCAACGCCGCTGCCCAAGGCCGGCTTCTATCGGCCCGGCTCGGGCGTGGTCGAGTCGAATGCAATCTTGGCCGCGCGCCCGCCAACGAAGCCGGTCGTCCCGCTCATCTTCTACCGCTCAATGCTGCTCGCCAGCGACGTCGCGCCGATCGATGCGCTGTCCGCCGAACTCGCAACGCGCGGCATCGTCGCGGCGCCGGTATTCGTCTCCAGCCTGAAGGATGGCGCGGTCGCACAGTTCGTGCGTGACGCCCTGAAGGACCTCCAGCCGGCCGCCATCGTCACCACGACAGCCTTCGCCACCGGCGCCGAGCCGGGCGCAAAAACGCTGTTCGACGAGATCGGCGTTCCCGTCTTCCAGGCGGTCATCGCGACGACGCGGCGCGAGGCGTGGCAGGACGGCCAGCGTGGCCTGGCGCCGGCCGACCTCGCCATGCATGTCGTGCTGCCCGAACTCGACGGCCGCATCCTCGGCGGCGCCATCTCGTTCAAGGACGAGACCCAATCCGGCGACGCGCTCGCCTTTCGCGGCCAGGCCAACGCGCCGGTGCAGGACCGCGTCTCGCACCTAGCCGACCGCATCGCCGCCTTCCTGCGCCTGCGCGACACGCCGCCGGCCGAACGCCGCATCACCGTCCTGATGCCGGACTATCCCGGCGCCTCCGGCCGCACCGGCTATGCCGTCGGCCTCGACGTGCCGGCAAGCGTCATCGCCATGCTGCACGACCTCAGCAATGCCGGCTATACTGTTGACAAGATTCCTGAATCATCGCGTGAACTGCTTCGCCTGCTGGATGAGGAACGCGAAGGCATCGCGCCCGGCAGCTACACGGCCGCATTCGCGAAACTGCCGGCAGAAGCGCGCGACGAGGTGGTGGCAGCCTGGGGTCCCGCCCCGGCTGACGACCGCGAGGACAACAGCCATTTCACCTTCCACGCCGCGCCGTTCGGCAATGTCACGGTGGCGCTGGCGCCCGACCGCGGGCGCACCGAAGACCGCCGCGCCGACTATCACGATCCGGCGCTGCCGCCGCGCCACGAACTGATAGCCTTCGGCGTCTGGCTGCGCGACGAACTGGATTGCCACGCCATCGTCCATGTCGGCGCTCACGGCACGCTCGAATGGCTGCCGGGCAAGACGGTGGCGCTTTCCCGCAACTGCTTTCCCGAGATCGTCACCGGCGGCCTGCCGGTCGTCTATCCCTTCATCGTCTCCAATCCAGGCGAGGCGGCTCAGGCCAAGCGCCGCATCAGCGCCGTCACCCTCGGCCATCTGCCGCCGCCGCTGACCGGCGCCGGGCTTTCACCCGAACAGCAGGAACTTGAACGGCTGGTCGACGAATATGCGCAGGCCGACGGGCTCGACCGCCGCCGCCGCGACAGGCTGGCGGCTTTGATCGTGGAAACCGCGGCGCGCACAGGGCTGTCGCCGGAGGCCGGTGTCGACACGGCCGACGACCCCGACGCGGCGCTGATGAAGATCGACGCCTGGCTCTGCGACCTGAAGGATTTCGCGGTCAAGGACGGGCTTCATGTCTATGGCCGCGAGGCGCAGGGTGAAGCCGACCCGTTGCGCAGCCAAAGCGCGGCCGCGGAGCGGCAAGCGCTGCTCGACGCTCTCGACGGCCGCCATGTCGTTCCCGGCCCCTCCGGTGCACCGGCGCGCGGCCGCACCGACGTCCTGCCGACCGGACGCAATTTGTTCACGTCGGACCCGCGTACCATGCCGACGCCGACGGCATTCGAACTCGGCAGGCTTGCCGCCGACGAGGTCTTGCGCAGACACCTGCAAGACCATGGTGACTGGCCGCGCTCGCTGGTTATCGACCTGTGGGGCAGCGCCAGCCTCAGAACCGGCGGCGAGGAAATCGCGCAAGGGCTGGCGCTGATGGGTTGCCGCCCGCAATGGGACCCGGCAACGGGCCGCGTGACCGGCATCGAAGTCTTGCCGCCGGCAACCCTCGGCCGGCCGCGCGTCGACGTCACCTTCCGCATTTCGGGCCTCTTCCGCGACATGTTCCCGACCCAGATCGCGCTGATCGACGCGGCGGTGGCCGCCGTCGCGGCACGCGAGGAAGCCGACGGCGACAACCCGCTCGCAGAGGCGTTCCGGAAAGACCGCCAAAGGCCGCGCCGCATCTTCGGTTCGTCGCCGGGGGCCTATGGCACCGGTATCGAACGCCTGCTGGCGAGCGGCGACTGGAGCGAGCGGGCAGAGATCGGCCGCGCCTTCCTCGAGGCCACCTCGCACGCATTCGGCGGACCCGACGGCGACGGCGAGGCCGTGCCCGGCGCCTTCGCGACGCGCGTCGCCGTCGCCGAAATGCTGATCCACACCGGTGACGACCCCGGCCGCGACATCCTCGAAGGTTCGGCGGACGTCGCCTTTATCGGCGGCTTCGCCGCCGCGGCGGCGGCGCTCGGCAACAAGGCCGATTTGGTGGCGCTTGACACCACCGACCCGCAAAAGCCGCGGGCACGCTCGGTCGCAGAGGCGGTGGCGAGGGTCGTCCGGGCCCGCGCCGTCAATCCACGCTTCATCGCTGGACAGATGCGCCATGGCCCGCGCGGCGCGGCCGAGTTTGCCGAAACGGTCGACCGCTTGGTCGGCTTCGCCGAAACGACCGCCGCCATTCCGGGCTCACTGATCGACGCCGTGCACGACGCCTATCTCGGCGACCCGCAAGTGCGCGCCTTCCTGCTCGACCAGAACCCGGCCGCCGCCCGCGCCATCGCCGAGCGCTTCCTCGACGCACGCCACCGCGGGCTTTGGCACCCGCTGCGCAATTCGGTCGACGACGATCTCACCGCACTCGTCGCGGAAGCCCGCGCGGAGGAAAAGGCGGCATGAACGCGCCCGTGCGCCGCGGCGCCTGCCCCTCCTTGTCGACACCGATGGCGACCGGTGACGGCCTGCTGGTGCGGCTGAGTCCGCTGGAGGGTGGACTGACCCCGGCTCAACTCGCCGGGTTGTCCGCAGCAGCTAAACGCTATGGCAACGGCATGATGGAGGTGAGCGCACGCGGCAGCCTGCAGATTCGGGGCCTCGACAGCGCTTCGGTCGGCGATCTGACGCAAGCGGTGGACCGACTCGGCATTGCAGTGCGCGAAGGCGTACCAGTCGAAACCGGACCGCTGGCCGGTCGCGATCCGGACGAGGTCGCCGATCCGCGCGACCTGGTAGCGAAAATCCGGCACCGGATCGTGGAAGGCAAGCTGAGCGGGCGCCTCGCGCCAAAGGTGTCGGTAATCGTCGACGGCGGCGGGCGTCTTCCTCTCGACGGGATCATCGCCGACATACGCCTTGCCGCCATGGCAACAGGGCGCTGGCAAATCGCGATCGGCGGCACGACCACAACCGCTCGCCCCGTCGCGACGGTGGATGAAGCCCGGGCCGCGCAGTTGGTCTTAGCGCTCCTCGAGGCAATTGCGATGAAGGGCCGCACCGCAAGAGGGCGGGACCTCGCTGCCGCTGACCTTGTCGCCCTCGGTATTTGCCTGCCCCGGGGCCCGAGCGAGCCACAGCACGTGCCGATGACCGGCGTCAGCCATCCCGTCGGCATTCTTGCGCTGAAGCCCACCGGCTTCGCGCTCGGGATCGCCCTTCCCTTCGGGCAGATCCGTGCGGATGACATGTCGGCAATGGCCGATTCAGCCGGGAAAGTTGGTGCGAAAGAAATCCGCCTCGCGCCCGGACGCGGTCTGCTGTTTCTCCCGGCAGGGGAGTCCGTACTCGCCGTCGACGACTTGCGAGAAGCGGCTAATCGGCTGGACTTTGTCACCGACAAGGACGACCCGCGCCTTGCTATCGTCGCTTGCGCCGGCCAGCCGGCTTGTGCGGCCGGGAATGTCGCGACGCGAACGGTTGGCGCCGGCGTCGCCAAGGCAACGCCACATCTGCTCGACGGCTCCTTCCGCCTCCATTTGTCAGGCTGCGAAAAACGCTGCGCGGCGCCGACCGGTGCAGCGTGGGTTCTCGTTGGAGGCCGTGACGGCAGTTGCGCCCTTTTCGATGAAAGCGATGGAGCATCGACCGCCATCGCCGATGTCGCGCCTGATGAAGCGGCCGCCGCATTCGCGCGCTTGGACGCGGCTTTCGCGCGCCATGGGAAAACAGGGGAAAGGGCCGCCGCCTTCCTTGCCCGCCAGGACAGGGCGGAAATCGCATCGCTGCTGCGCGGAGATCCACAATGACCGGCACCGAATATATCCGCGACGGCAACGCCATCTACGAGCGTTCCTTCGCCATCATCCGGGCCGAGGCGGACCTGTCGCGCTTTTCCGACGATGAGGCCGATATCGCCGTGCGCATGATCCACGCCTGCGGGCAGGTCGAGGCGGCGGCGCATTTTGCCTTCGCGCGCGGTTTCGTGGACGCCGCCAGAACCGCATTGCGGGCCGGCGCGCCTATTTTCTGCGACGCCGAGATGGTCGCCCACGGCATCACCCGCGCTCGGCTGCCCGCCGGCAACGACGTCGTCTGCACCTTACGCGATCCACGCACGCCGGAAATCGCACAAGCGATCGGCAACACCCGCTCGGCCGCCGCGCTCGAACTATGGCGCGACCGGCTCGACGGCGCGGTGGTGGCGATCGGCAACGCGCCGACCGCGCTCTTCCACCTGCTCGATATGCTGGCCACCGGCGGTCCGGCACCCGCCGCGATCATCGGCATGCCGGTCGGCTTCGTTGGTGCAGCCGAGTCCAAGGATGCACTGGCTGCCGATTCGGCGGGTATCCCGTGGGCAATCGTGCGCGGCAGGCTCGGCGGCAGCGCCATGACCGCCGCCTGCGTCAACGCGCTTGCGAGGGCCGGCCTGTGACGGAACGATCGACAGGCCGCCTGATCGGCGTCGGCACCGGGCCCGGCGATCCGGAGCTGCTGACCTTGAAGGCCGCACGTGCCATCGCCGAGGCCGACGTCGTGGCCCACTTCGCCAAGAAGGGCAACAGTTCAAATGCGCGCCGGACGGTGGCCAGCCTGCTGCGCCCGGACGTGATCGAACTGCCGCTGCTTTACCCGGTCACCACCGAGATCGCGACGTCGGAGAACGGCTACAAGTCGCAGATCAGCTGCTTTTACGAGGAAGCGGCGGCATCGGTGGCCGGGCACCTTTCGGAGGGCCGCACCGTCGCGGTGCTTTCGGAGGGCGATCCGCTCTTTTACGGCTCCTACATGCATCTTCACGTCCGTCTTGCCGACCGCTTCGCGACCGAGGTGATCCCCGGCATCACCGCGATGTCAGGCTGCTGGTCACAAGGGGGCGTGCCGATCGTCCAGGGCGACGACGTGCTGACCGTGCTGCCGGGCACCATGCGCGGCGAAGAGCTCAGCCGCCGCCTCGGCGACACCGACGCAGCGATCATCATGAAGGTCGGCCGCAATCTGGCGAAGATCCGCGCGGCGCTGGCGGAGGCGGGCAAGCTCGGCGAGGCGATCTATGTCGAGCGCGGCACCATGGAAAACAGTTACGTGACGCGGCTCGCCGACAAGGCGGATGACGACGCGCCCTATTTTTCGATCGTGCTGGTGCCCGGCTGGCGGGAGCGGCAGCGATGACCGGCAAGCTCTACGTCATCGGCACCGGGCCCGGCGCGGCCGACCAGACCACGCCGCAAGCGGCGGCCGCGATCGCCGCCGCCAGCGACTTTTTCGGCTACGGGCCCTATCTCGACCGGCTGGAACTGCGGCCGGACCAGAACCGTTACGCCTCCGACAACCGCGAGGAACTGTCGCGTGCCAATGCCGCGCTCGACCGCGCCGCTGCAGGCGCCTCGGTAGCCGTCGTCTCTGGTGGCGATCCCGGCGTCTTCGCCATGGCGGCCGCGGTCTGCGAGGCGATCGAGAAGGGACCGCCCTCCTGTCGCGCGGTCGATCTGGAGATCGTTCCCGGTGTCACGGCAATGCTCGCCGTCGCTGCCCGTGCCGGCGCCCCGCTCGGACACGATTTCTGCGCGCTTTCCCTTTCCGACAATCTGAAGCCCTGGGACGTGATCGAGCAGCGCCTGACCGCGGCCGCAAGCGCCGGCTTCGTGATCGCGCTCTACAATCCGATCAGCAAGGCGCGCCCGTGGCAACTTGGCCGGACCTTCGAACTGCTTGCGGAGGTTCTGCCGCCGACCGTGCCGGTGATTTTCGGACGCGCCGCAGGCCGACCGGACGAAAGGATCGAAATTCTCGCGCTTGCCGACGCCGATGCGCTTCTGGCCGACATGGCGACGTGCGTGATCATCGGCTCGGCAGAAACGCGCGTCGTCGACCGGCCGGGAAGGCCACCGCTCGTCTATTCGCCGCGTTCGCTGACGAGGGCCATGGCATGAGCGATCGCCTCGAAAGCCTGCTCGACGGTCGAGGCGACGACGCCGGCAGCCGGCATCGTCGGCCGCCGAACCATCAACACCTCGATGCCGAGTTCGCGCGCGGCGGCGAGCTTGGCATAGGTCGCCGCGCCGCCGCTGTTCTTGCACAGCACAGCATCGATGCGATCCCGCTTGAGCAGTGCGAGTTCATCCGCCATCGCAAACGGGCCACGGGCGAGAAGGTATTCAACGTGCGGAAGATCGAGCGGCGGCTCCACCGGATCGACGCTGCGTACGAGATAGAAATGCCTCGGTGCAACCTCCAGCGGCGCAAGCTCCTGACGGCCGAGCGCCGCGAAGACACGACGCGGCGAGGAGCCAAGGGCGGCAACCGCCTCCATGACGCTATCGGCCTCGGTCCAGCGATCGCCGGCGACCAGCGACCATGCCGGGCGCTCCAACCGGACGAGCGGAACGCCCGCCGCCTCGGCGGCGATGGCGGCATTGGCCGAAATGCGCGCGGCGAAGGGATGTGTGGCATCCGCAAGCACCGTCACCTCGTTGTCGCTCAGGAAAGTCGCGAGCCCCTCGGCACCGCCGAAACCGCCCGCGCGCACCGGCGCCGGCTGCCTTGCCGGCCGTTTGGTGCGGCCGGCAAGGGACAGGGTCACGCGGCCAAGGCCGTCAAGCCTTTCAGCGAGATGGCGCGCTTCGGTCGTGCCGCCGAGGATCAGCACATGGTGGTCCATCATGCCATCTAGCGAGCCGCGCACCGTGCCCTCAAGCCAAAAACGCTGGCTGTCGATCGTCGGCATCGGCGAGGACGGCGTCGACGGGCTGAGCGCCGGCGCCCTCGAACTGATCGAAACCGCCGAGCATGTCTTTGGCGGGCGTCGCCACCTTGCACTCGCCGCCGACCGCATTCGCGGCGTCGCGCATCCCTGGCCGTCGCCCTTCGGCCTGGCAATGCGGGAGGTGGTCGCGCTGCGCGGGCATTCGGTCTGCGTGCTCGCCTCCGGAGACCCGTTCTACCATGGGGTCGGGGCGACGCTGGCACGCCACGTTCCCGCCGAGGAGATGCTTGCCGTGCCGGCGCCTTCGTCCTTCAGCCTGGCTGCCTCGCGACTCGGCTGGCCGTTGCAGGAGGTCGAGACGGTGTCGCTGCACGCGCGGCCGGTCGAGCTGATCCGCCCGCTGCTCAATCCGGGACGCAAGGTCCTCGCCCTGACATCAGACGCCGACGGCCCGGCAATCCTGGCCGAACTCTTGCTGGCGGACGGGTTTGCCGGCTCCCGCCTGACCATACTTGAGGCCCTTGGCGGGCCGGACGAAAAGGTGACAGCGACGACAGTCGGCGAG
Source organism: Nitratireductor mangrovi (assembly GCF_007922615.2). Taxonomy (NCBI): domain Bacteria; kingdom Pseudomonadati; phylum Pseudomonadota; class Alphaproteobacteria; order Hyphomicrobiales; family Phyllobacteriaceae; genus Nitratireductor; species Nitratireductor mangrovi. The sequence goes on from NZ_CP042301.2 coordinate 2,647,964, forward strand.
AGCCTTCCGGTCACGGTGAACCCGCTCAATCTGGTTGCGATCGAGGTCGCGGGCGGGCCGAATGCGCGGATATTGTCGCGTGCACCCGGGCTGGCCGACGGCATGTTCGTGCATGACGGCCAGATCACCAAGCGCGAAGTCCGTGCGATCACGCTTTCGGCGCTGAGGCCGCTGCGCGGCCAGTTGCTGTGGGACATCGGCGCCGGCTGCGGCTCGGTCGCCATCGAATGGATGCTCGCCGACCCGTCCATGCAGGCCATCGCGGTCGAACGCGATGTCAACCGTTGCGCCAATATTCGCCAGAATGCGCTGCGCTGCGGCGTGCCTGCCGTCGAAATTATCGAGGGCGAGGCGCCCGAAGCGCTCGCCGGATTGCCACAACCGGATGCGATTTTTGTCGGCGGCGGTGGCTCGAAGGATGGCCTCCTTGACGTTGCCATTGCGGCGCTCCGCCCCGGCGGGCGGCTGGTCGCCAACGCGGTCACGCTCGAGATGGAAGCTGCCTTGCTGGAAAGCCACGCCGCCCGTGGCGGCGAGCTGACCCGTATCTCGATCGAACGCGCCGCGCCTGTCGGCTCGATGAGCGGCTGGCGTCCGGCCATGCCGGTCCTGCAATGGAGCTGGACAAAGCCATGATCGTGGCAGGGATCGGCAGCCGGCGCGGGGTCGGCGTGGAGGACATTCTGGCCGCGGTCGCCGCCGGCATGGGAGGCGCGGGCCTGCCCGACCAGGTGCCGGACGTTCTTGCGACCGGCCCGACGAAACGCGGCGAGGCCGCGATATTCGAGGCGGGCCAAAGGTTGCAGCGCGAGGTGCGTGTGATCGAAGCGGAATTTCTCCATGCGGCGGAACCGCGTCTGCTGACCCGTTCGGCAGCGTCCCAGGCCGCCACTGGCTCGCCTTCGCTCGCGGAGGCCGCCGCGCTCGCGGCTGCCGGCCCCGCTGGCCGCCTGCTCGCCCCGCGCACGGTGTGCGGACCGGTGACCTGCGCCATCGCGCGCGACGGGAGCGGCCAATGACGGTGCATTTCATCGGCGCTGGGCCAGGTGCTGCCGACCTCATCACGGTGCGCGGCCGCGACCTGATCGCACGTTCGCCAGTCTGCCTTTACGCGGGTTCGATCGTGCCACCGGACCTGCTGCAACATTGCCCGGCGGAGGCCGAGATCATCGACACCGCGCCGATGTCACTCGACGAGATCGAGCAGGCCATGGTCGCGGCGCATTCCGAAGGCAAGGACGTGGCGCGGCTGCATTCGGGCGATCTTTCGGTGTGGAGTGCGGTGGCCGAACAGATGCGCCGGCTCGACCGGCGCGGCATCCCCTACTCGCTGACGCCGGGCGTGCCGGCCTTTGCGGCCGCGGCGGCCGCGCTGGGCCGTGAACTGACCATTCCGGAGGTCGCGCAAAGCCTGGTGCTGACGCGTGTGTCCGGCCGCGCCTCGCAGATGCCGTCAGGGGAAACGCTGGCTGGCTTCGGCGCCACCGGAGCGACGCTCGCGATCCATCTCGCCATTCATGCGCTCGGGCAGGTCGTGGCTGAACTGACACCGCTCTACGGGAGCGACTGCCCGGTGGCTATCGTCGTCCGGGCGACCTGGCCGGACGAGCGCATCGTGCGCGGCACGCTGGCGACCATTGCCGGCCTCGTCGCCGCGGAGCCGATCGAGCGCACCGCGATCATCTTCGTGGGACCGGGATTGACGGCGCAGGAATTCCGCGAAAGCGCACTCTACGACGCCGGCTATCAGCGCCGCTTCCGTGGCAGGGAGGCTTCATGAGTTTCGACAAGGCCCTTGCCCGGCTGGCGCCACAGATCGTCGAGTTCGAGCCCGGTCACGTCTGGCTTGCCGGCGCCGGGCCCGGCAATGCCGGCCAGTTGACGCTCGACGTCGTCTCAGCGCTCGCGCAGGCCGACGCGGTGATTTACGACGCCCTGGTCGACGCCTCGATCCTGCGCGCCGCCGACGGTGCGGACCTGCATTTCGTCGGCAAGCGCGGCGGCAAGGCATCGGCCCGCCAGGACGACATCACCGCGCTTCTGATCGCGCTCGCCGGCCGCGGCAAGCGCGTGCTGCGCCTGAAGGGCGGCGATCCCTACGTCTTCGGCCGCGGCGGCGAGGAGGCCCTGGCGCTGGCTGCCGCCGGCATCCCGTTCCGCATCCTGCCCGGCGTGACCTCCGCCTTCGGCGCGCTCGCCAGTGCCGGTATTCCTGCCACCATGCGCGGCTTCAACAAGGCGATCATCCTGGCAACCGGCCATGCCGCGGGAACGCCCGACGATCTCGACTGGGCGGCACTGGCGAAGACCGGGCAGCCGATCGTCGTCTATATGGGGCTGGCCAATCTCGCCAAGATCGCCGCCGCGCTGGTCCGGGGTGGGCTCGCGCCGGCGACACCTGCAGCCATCATCACCGCCGCGACGACGCCTGAGGAGCGGGTGCTCGTTTCGACGCTCGGCAGAATCACCCAGGAAGCTGCGAATACCGGCATCACCTCGCCGGGACTGATCGTCATTGGCGAGATCGTCTCGATGCGCGCCCAACTTGGCCAGCTCGCCAATCTGGTGAAAAGCGCATGAGCGCCAGAGGCCTGATCGTCGGCGCGGCACGCTCCGGGTCCGGCAAGACCAGCGTGACGATAGGCCTCCTGCGCGCCTTCAGACGCCGCGGCGTGCGCGTGCGCGGCGCGAAGTCCGGTCCGGACTATATCGATCCGGGCTTCCACGCCGCAGCGACGGGACTGCCCGGCGTCAATCTCGACAGCTGGGCAATGGCGCCGGCGCTGCTCGACGCGCTCGCGGGCCAGACGGCAGCCTATGCCGAACTGGTGGTTCTGGAGTCGGCGATGGGCCTTTTCGACGGCATCGTCGCCGAACCAGGCCGTTCGGGTGCGGCCGCCGACCTCGCCAGGCGCTACCGGTTGCCGGTGCTGCTGGTGCTCGACGTTTCCGGCCAGTCGCAGACCGCCGCCGCGATCGCGCGCGGCTTCTCCTCGCACGACCCGGAGGTCGAGATCGCCGCTGTCGTGCTCAACCAGGTGGCCAGCCCTCGCCACGAACAGCTGGCGCGGGACGCGATCGAGGCGATCGGAATCCCGGTCGTCGGCGCCATTCACCGCAATCCCGACATGGCCCTGCCGGAACGTCATCTTGGCCTCGTCCAGGCAAGCGAGCACGCCGCAATCGACGCCTTCATCGAGCGGCTGGCCGACACGATGGAAAAATCCATCGACCTCGACCGGGTCGCCGACCTCGCCTCGCCGCTCGCGCCAATGGGCGGTGCATTCGACGCGATCCTGCCGCCGCCCGGGCGGCGCATCGCGATCGCACAGGACGCCGCCTTTTCCTTCGTCTATCCACATGTTCTGGGCCACTGGGTAAAGTCCGGGGTCGAAGCCCGACCCTTTTCCCCCCTCGCCGACGAGGCACCGGGCGAGGAGTGCGACGCCTGCTGGCTGCCGGGCGGTTATCCCGAACTGCACGCGGGAACACTCGCGAAGGCCGCGAACTTCCGTGCGGGCATGACGCGCTTTGCGCAGACCCGCCCGGTCCATGGCGAGTGTGGCGGCTTCATGGTGCTCGGCGACGCGATCGAGGATGCGGAAGAGGTGCGGCATCCGATGCTCGGTCTGCTTGGTCACGAGACAAGCTTTGCCAAGCGCAAGATGAATCTCGGTTATCGTCAGGCGCGCCTTCGTGCCGACTGCCCGATCGGCAAGGCCGGCGAGACCGTTCGCGGCCACGAATTCCACTATGCCCGCGTCACCAACCCCGGCAATGACGAGCCGCTGGCAGAGATCGCCGACGGCGGCGGCAATCCACTCGGGCCTTCCGGCGCTCGGCGCGGCAATGTCACCGGCACTTTCTTCCACGCGATTGCGAGGGGCTGAAATGGCCGACCTTCCACCCGCGCGGCAGCTCCTGGCCGACATCGGACAATCGCTGGGTTTCTTCACGCGGCTGCCGGTGACTGCCCTGCCCGCAGATCGCCGCAGCTTTGGCGAATCGGTGTGGGCCGCCCCGCTCGCCGGCCTTGCCGTCGCGCTGGTCGCCTGGCTCGTCCATGTCGCGGCCGGCTGGGCCGGGCTCTATACCGGAATGACAGCGGCGCTGGCGCTTGCCGCGACGATGCTGGTGACCGGTTGCCTGCACGAGGACGGGCTTGCCGATGTCGCCGACGGTTTCGGAGGCGGTCACGACCGGCAGAAGAAGCTCGACATCATGCGCGACAGCCGCATCGGCACCTACGGCGTCTGCGCGCTCGCCATCACCATCCTGCTGCGCTGGCTGGCGCTGACGGCGCTGGTGACGCCGGGCAATCTGCTGATCGCGCTGGTGGCGGCGCACATGGCCTCGCGCGCGCTGCTGCCCGCCTTCATGCATCTGACGCCGAATGCCCGGGACGAGGGCCTGTCGGCCGGTGCTGGCGAAATCAGCATGCCGGCAATGCAGGCCGCACTCGTTCTTGGCGTGCTGGCGCTGTTGCCCTTCGGTTTCGGCGGCACGCTGCTCGTCGCGCTGGCGCTGGCGCTCTGGTTCTTCGCGCTCCGCACGCTGGCCATGCAGCAGGTCGGCGGGCGCACCGGCGACGTGCTCGGCACCCTGCAGCAAGGGGCCGAGATCGTCGTGCTGCTTTGCGCCTGCATCCTCTTTGGCTGACCTTACGGGAGACCTCATGCCGCGATTTGCCACGCTCGACGATCTCAGGAGAGCTTGCTCGGACCTACCGCTCATCGATCCGAAGGCGGCCGAAGCGGCACGCTTGCGCCAGGGGGTCCTGACCAAGCCGCCGGGCAGCCTTGGCCGGCTGGAGGAGATCGCCATCCGGCTGGCCGGCTGGCAGGGCAAGGAGCGACCCGCCCTGCAAAGGGTGAGCGCCATCGTCTTTGCCGGCTCGCACGGTGTCACCGCACGCGGCGTCTCTGCCTTTCCGGCCGAGGTGACGGCGCAGATGGTGGCGAATTTCGCCGCCGGAGGCGCGGCCATCAACCAGTTGGCAAAGGCTGCCGGCGCCGAACTCTCGGTGGTGCCGCTCGACATCGACAAGCCGACGGCCGATTTCACGCAAGCACCGGCGATGGACGATGACGCGTTCCTGACGGCCGTCTCCACCGGCCATGACGCGGTCGCGCAGGACGCCGACCTGATCGTGCTGGGGGAGATGGGGATCGGCAACACGACCGTCGCGGCCGCGGTGGCGGCAGGGCTGTTTGGCGGCAACGGCGGCGAATGGGCCGGACGCGGCACCGGCGTCGACGATGCCGGGCTGAAACGCAAGGCGGAGGTGATCGACGAGGGCCTGACGCGGCACGCAGGCCGGCTCGGTGACCCGCTTGCCGTGCTGGCCGCGCTCGGCGGTCGTGAACTCGCCGCCATTTTCGGCGCCACCCTGGCCGCGCGCCGGCATCGCATTCCGGTCGTGCTCGACGGCTTCGTCTGCACCGCGGCCGCCGCGCCCCTGGCAAAACTCTCGGCCGGCGGTCTTGATCATGCCATCGCCGGTCATGTCTCCGCCGAGGCGGCGCATCGCCGGCTGCTGGAAGCGCTTTCGCTGTCGCCCCTGCTCGACCTCGGCATGCGGCTCGGCGAGGCGTCGGGCGCCTGCCTTGCCGTCAACATCCTGCGTTCCGCGCTTGCCTGCCACAACGGCATGGCAAGCTTCGCGGAGGCAGGCGTTTCGGAGGGCTAGCCGCCTCATGCGCAGGCTCCTGATCATCGGCATCGGCGCGGGCGACCCGGACCACATGACGGTGCAGGCGATTGACGCGCTCAACAGCGCCGACGTTGTCCTCGTGCCTGAAAAGGAAGGCAAGGACGGGCTCGCGGCGCTGCGCCACGACATCTGCCGCCGCTTCATGACCAGGACAGACTGGCGGACCGTTGCCTACAAGGTACCGAAGCGCGCCGCGCCCGACCTGTCCTACCGGCAGGTCGTCGACGACTGGCACGAGGCAATCGGCGATATCTGGGGCCGGCTGCTGAGCGAGGACGTGAAGGACGGCGAGACCGCGGCCTATCTCGTCTGGGGCGATCCCTCGATCTACGATTCGACGCTGCGCATCGTCGAGCGGCTGGCGGCGAAGGGCGATGTCGCGTTCGACTATGAGGTCATCCCTGGCATCACCAGTATTCAGGCGCTCGCCGCACGGCACCGGATCGCGCTCAACACGATCGGTGGGCCGATCCACGTCACAACCGGCCGCAGGCTCGGCCAGGAAGGACCCGGTACCGCCGACAGCATCGTCGTGATGCTTGACGGCGAACTGGCCTTCACAACGGTCGATGCCGACGAGTTCGACATCTATTGGGGCGCCAATCTCGGCACTGAATCCGAAGTCGCGATTGCCGGGCGGCTTTCAGAGAAATCCTCTGAAATCACAGAGGCGCGGGCGAAGGCCCGCGACAAGGCCGGCTGGGTGATGGACACCTACCTGCTGCGCAGGAAGGACAACGGAGCGAAGGAATAAGGCCCCTGGGCTTGCTCTTGGGCTTGGGCTCGCTCCATGCGCCGCAACGCCGCTCAGGGCTGCCATCCGGAAAGCGGGCCACGCGGTTCCAGCCACGCCGCCGGCACTTCGACGGGCAGGTCCAGCAGCATCTGGGCGTAGGTTTTGGCCTGCGGATCGTAGCGTAGCGATGCCGTTCCGCCGCCGCCAAGCACGTCTTCGAGCAGGAAATTGAGCGCGTTGAACCCCGGCAAGAGGTAGCGCCGGACCTCGCCCTCAAGGTAATGCGCGAAGAAACCGCCGACGCGTTCAGCCGTGACCTGTTCGCAAAGGTAGGGATAGAACTCGGACCGGCGGGCGATGATGCCGATATTGGCATGGTTGCCCTTGTCGCCGCTTCGCCCCCAGGCCAGGGCCCGCAACGGAACGGTCACGGTCCGGGCGCCCCGCAACGGCGCAGGCGGCGGCGCGTCGGGCGGCAAATCGTTCGAAGCTCCCCCATCCGCGATCGTCGCCCGGCGCGCTTCCCCATCGACTTCAATCTCGACCGGCACTCGCGCCTTCGGCCACAGAAAGGAATGCACGCGCAGCACCGGCGTCGGTTTGGGCCGGCCATGCAGGACGCCGGTGAGGCCTTGAGCCATCGCGACGCCCGGATGGGCAAACTCGCGGGCAAAGATTTCGAGCGCCTTGGGATCATCGTGCCTCAGTCCGATCTTGACGATGACCTCGCGCGCCTCGAAATCCCTGCGTGCCGCGCCATAGGTATCTTCGGCGCCGATGCATTCGACCGAGACCTCGCGATAGGGGCTAAAGCCGCGTGCGGCCATGATCGCCCCGGTGCGCCTGATCAGCGCGTCGGCCGTTCGGCGGCCCTTGTCGGCAGCCCGCCAGCCCGCGATCATGTAGGTGGTCATCAACCGGAAGCCGTCGAGGTAGGTGCCGCAGACCTTGTAGTCCGACCCTGGCGCTCTGCCCTTCGCATTCCTGACCAGCACGCGGTCGACATCGAGCTGTTCGAGCCGCACCTCGGAAAAGTCGCAGGTGACATCCGGCAGCCGATAGGCGCGCGGGTCGCCGATCTCATAGACGATCTGCTCGGCGACGGTCCCGACCGAAACCAGACCGCCCGTCTCGGCCGGCTTGGTGACGACGAAGCTGCCGTCCGCCGCACATTCGACGATCGGGAAGCCCATATCGTGCCAGCCGCCGGCAACCTCTTCCCAGTCGGTGAAAAGCCCACCCGTCGCCTGGGCTCCGCATTCGATGACGTGGCCGGCAAGGCTGCCCGCGGCGAGGCGGTCGTAATCCTCGACCTGCCAGCCGAACTCGTGGATCAGCGGTCCGAGCACCATCGCCGAATCGACCACGCGGCCGGTGATCACCACGTCGGCGCCGTCGGAAAGCGCTTGCGCGATTGGGGTGGCGCCGAGATAGGCGTTGACCGACGCGAAGCGTTCGGGCAGCGGTGCACCGGAAAACATCTCCGCGGGCGCCGCGCACGCGATCTCCGCAGCCTGCCCGGACAGGTCGTCGCCCGTCACGACGGCGACCTTGAAATCGAGCCCGGCCTCGGCGGCCGCGACCAGAAAGGCGTCCCGGCAAGCGCCGGGGTTCATGCCGCCGCTGTTGGTGACCAGCCTGATACCCTGCCGCTTGATATCCGTCAGAACCGGCTTCACCGAGGCGAGCCAGTCCGGCACGAAGCCGCCTTCAGGTGCCTTAACCCGCGCCCGGGCGAGCAGGGCCATGGTCACCTCGGCGAGATAATCGCCAACCAGATAGTCGAGCTTGCCCTTTTCGACGAGTTGCCGAGCGGCGAGCGTGGTGTCGCCCCAGGCGGCAGACGAACTGCCGATACGAACGATTTTTCCGTTCAAGACCCGCCCCATATCGTCACGTCCAGCGCGGTTTTCGCTTTTCAAGAAACGCGGCCACGCCTTCCCGCCCCTCCTCACCGAGCAGGCACTCGGCGAAGCCGTCGGCGGCAAGGTCGAGCATGGCTTCGGGACCCATGCGACCAGCGGCATGCACGATGTTCTTGGTGATGGCGTTGGCGCCGGGCGCACACCGGCGAACACTGTCCCTGATTTTCGCCTCGACTGCGGCGAAGGCCGCAACATCGGGAACGGTCTTGTCCACGATCCCGAGCCTTGCAGCCTCCCGACCGTCAAACCGCGCCGCTGTCAACATGATGCGCCGGGCCGCGGCTATTCCGGTGCGCTGGACGACAAACGGCGCGATCTGCGCCGGCGGAATGCCGAGCATGGTCTCGGTCAGCGCAAATTTCGCATCCTCGGTCGCCACGATCATGTCGCCGGCGCAGGCAAGCCCCAGCCCGCCGGCCATGGCCGCGCCATGGACCAGCATGACCGTGACCTGAGGCAAGGTGTTGACGGCGTGGAAGAGCTCGCCGGCGCTACGGCTGAAGGCGACCACCTCGGCCTTGGAGACGTCCTCGCGCATCAGTGCCCGGAAGGCCTTGAGATCGCCGCCGGCGCAAAAAACCTCGCCCTTGCCGCGAAAGGTGATCCCCCGGATGCTGCGATCGCCGGAGAGCGCCGCTACTACCGCCGCGAGTTCGCTGGACATCTCCGCCGAGAGTGCGTTGCGGGCGTCCGGTCGATTGAGCCAGATCGTGAGCCAGCCGTCGTCCCGCTCCAGCACCAGCGTCTCGGTCGACGGCAGATCGGACATGCGACTTCCCCTTCAGATGGCGCGCCGCGCGCAGTCTGAAGCTATGCGAGCGGCGCCGCAAGCTGTGGCGGAAGATGCAGGTAGTGCGCCACTTTGCGCTTCGCCGCGATATCCTTCCAGACCATATCGACCTGATCAGCACTGAGCGCGGCCGCACCGGCGACGGCCGTTGCCGGCAATCCGTGATCAAGCCCGTAGAGGCAGAGGTCCATCTTGTCGTAGGGCAGCGCGAAGTAGAATTCTTCCTGCGTCTGCGGCAGCGAATAGGTGTCGGTGGTCGGCGGTCGGGTGCGCACCTCCTCCGGCACGCCAAGATATTCGGCGAGCTGATAGACCTGCGACTTGTAGAGATGGGCAATCGGCTTCACATCCGCCGCCCCGTCGCCGTTCTTGACGAAAAAGCCCTGATCGTACTCGAGCCGGTTGGGCGTGCCGATCACGGCGTAGTTGAGCCGGTCGGCATGATAATATTCGAGCTGCTTGCGCGTGCGCTGCTTCATGTTGGTCGCGGCCACGATGCCGAGATAGGCCGCGGCCGACAGGCGGTGCCTGGCGACTTCGCCATCCGGGCTGCGCACTACCAGCGAGGAAATATTGTAGCCCGAAGTGGTCATGGCGTTGGCAAAGACGATCTTCGACGTCCAGCCAGGCCCGTATTCGGGAACGATCTCGCGGATGAACCGGTCGCGGCGGCGATAGCAGCCCATTGCCTCCAATGCCGGCCCGATATCTTCCACCTCGGCCGTTAGCCCGAAGGTGTCGGCGACCAGTTGGCCAAGCCGTTGGCTTTCGGGATCGGAATCGTTCTCCGGCATCAGCAGGCAGTGAACGTTTTTCGCGCCGACGGCACGCGCGGCAAGGCCCGCGCAGACACTGGAATCGATGCCGCCGGAGAGACCGAGCACGAGCCCGCGCTTGCGCAGCGGGCCGCGAAGTTGCTCGCGCATGGCCGCGGCGATGCGATTGGTTTCGGCGGCCGCATCGATCGAAAGCGCGGCAGGGGAGAAGGTCGGACGATGGTTCATTCGACTGTTCCTGTTGCTTGCACGAGGCGGCGCACGACCTTGCCGCTCGCAGTCTTTGGCAAGGCGTCTCGGAAGGCGACCGCCTTGGGCACCATGAAGTCAGGCAGATGCTGCGCGCAGTGGCGCATGACGGCGCGCGCGCTGAGGTCGGGGTCCGAGGCGACGACCGTCGCGTGCAGCACGTTGCCGAGGAGCGCATCCGGCACGCCGGTGACGGCGGCTTCGCGTACACCCGAGCAACCGTGAAGCACGGCTTCGACCCGGCACGGGGCTACCTTTTCACCCCGGATCTTGATGATGTCGTCCTTGCGCCCGACGAAATGCAAAAAACCCTCCGTGTCGGCGCGGAAGAGATCGCCCGTGTGCAGTTGCGTCTCGCCGGTCGCCGGGTCGGGCCGGAGCGCCTCGCGCGTGGCCGCCTCGTTCTCCCAGTAGCCGAGCATCAGATGCGGTCCGCGCACCACAAGTTCCCCTGTGTCGCCGCGCGCGACCGGTAGGCCCTCGCCGTCGACGATGGTGACTTCGGTACCCGGGATCGCCTTGCCGACCGATTCAGGCTTGCGGTCGATCTCCTCCGGCGGCAGGCTGGTCGCCCGTGCGCATTCGCTGAGCCCGTACATCGAATGCAGGTGCGCGCCCGGGAACAGACGCCGCAGCCCGGCAATGTGGGCCGCCGGCAAGGGGGCGGCGGCGTTGGTTATGTAGCGCAGTGCCGGCAGGCTCGTTGCGGAAAGATCGTTCATCGACAAAAGCATCGCGGCCATGGTCGGCACCAGCGGCAACCCGGTGACACCCTCCTTGCGTGCTTCCTCCATCACCGCATGCGGGAAAGCGAAACCCTTGGCCAGCAACAGCGTGGCGCCGGTGCGGACTGAAACGATCAGTTGGTAGAGCCCGTAGGTGAAGGAGAGCGGCAGCGCACCAAGCACAACGTCATCGGCACTGTTGCCGAGATAGGAGGCGATCGAGGCCGACACGGCGAGCATCGCCGAGTGTTGCATCATCACGCCCTTGGCCTGCCCGGTCGAGCCCGATGTGTAGATGATCATCGCCAGATCGGCTTCGGCGCCGATGTGCGTTGGACGGGGCGCGGCGGACCCCACGAGCGTCTCGAACGGTAAAAGCCCGGCTACGAGCGGCCCCTGCGCCCGCGCCACCACGATCCGCGGCGGCTCCGCCAATCCTTCCGCCGCGGCCGCGCACCCGGAGGCGTATTTCGCCTGGGTCAACGCCGCCCGCGGTCGGCAGTCGGCGAGCAACTGGCCGAGCCCGTTGCCCTTAAGTGATGGATTGACGGGGCAGAACACGGCGCCGGCCTTCAGCACCGCGAAGATCGACAGCGCCGCTTCGGCGATGTTGTCCATGAGGATGACGACGCGGTCGCCCCGCTCGACACCCAACGCCACCAGCCCTGCAGCTAGCCGGTCAGAATCTGCATCAAGGTCGCCGTAGCTCATGCGCGCCGGGCCGTCGACGAGCGCGACCTTCTCGGGACGCTCCGCCGCGCTTTCGCGCAGAAGGTCTTCGACGCGCACCGCCGCGCCCTAGCCGGCGAGCCTTCGGCCCTCGCCGCGCTTGCGCGCGATGAAGGCGGCGATGTTGTCGATCGAATCGAGGTTGGCCGGTACGATGTCGGCGTCGGCGATCGTCAGCCCGAAATGCTCCTCGAGATAGGAGACCAACTCAAGGATGCCGGTGGAATCGACGAGGTCACTCTCGATCAGCGAAACGCTGTGCTCGAGCGGGTATTTGTCGTCACCGAAGAGAAAGTTCTCGACGATGAAGTCGCGCACCTGCTGGTGGACGGTATCGGACATGGCGATGGCCTTTCTCGGTTCGAATTCTCAGCCGGCAAGCGCCGTTGGCGCGGCCCGGGACGGTGTGGCGAATTCCCTCGCCCAAAGTTGCGTTGACAGGATGCCGACGAAGGCGGCGTTGTCGCGAAAGCCGGCGATGAGACCACGCCGGCTTTTTTCGTAAAGCTTTGCCGCCGCACGCGGGTTGAACAGACCGGTCTCGGCGAGCGCGTCGGCCGAGAACAGCTGTTCAGCGCAGGCGCCTTCGGCACCGCCGAAGGAAGCGCTGTCGGGCGCACGGTATGGCTGCTTGGGACGTTCGGCTATCTTGGCAGGCACCAGGCCCTCCGCCGCGGCGCGCAGTATATGCTTCTCGCGCAGGCCTTTGAGCTTCATGCCGGGCGGGATGCGGGCTGCGAACTCGACCAGCCTGTGGTCGAGGAACGGAAATCGCGATTCCACGCCGTGCGCCATCACCATTCGGTCGCCCTGGCTCGACAGGATGTAGCCGGGCAGAAGGAAGCGCGTTTCGAGATATTGCGCCTGATGCAGGACATGCCAGCGCCCGAACTCTGCTGGCAGCATGCCTGCCAGCTCGTCGGCCGCGTCGTAGCCGGCAAGCGTCGACCGCAACTCCTGCGAGAAGAAATTCTTCGCACCCGCCGTCGCGCGGAAGCGCGGCCGGTGCGAATAGAGCGGATCGTCCGCCGCATCAGCGCCGATCCCGAAAAAGGCCGCGAGAAACTCCGGGGACTGCTGCTGCAACGAACTCAAATAGGGATAGATCCTGCGGAACAGATTTGGCCTCAAACCCGAGGCCGGCTGTCGGGCACAGAAGCGGCGAATGCGGGCTTCCTTGAAAAGATCGTACCCGGCGAAGACCTCGTCGGCCCCTTCCCCCGACAGCACCACCTTCAGGTTCTGCGACCGCAACTCCTGCGCGAGCAGGTAGAGCGGCACCGGTGCCGTGCGCAGCACGGGACGTTCCATCTGGCGGACCACTTGCGGGAACGCCGCCGCAATGTCCTCGCCGCGGCATGCCACCCCATGGTGCCGCGTTCCGAGGGCGGCCGCCATCGTTTCCTGGAACCCGCTTTCGTCGAAATCCGGGTCGTCGAAGGTGACCGCGAAGGTGCGGAGGCCACCCGGCGCTTCACGCGCCGCCAGCGCGGAAACGAGCGACGAATCGAGCCCGCCGGAAAGGAACGAGCCGACCTCGACATCGGCGCGCAGGCGGATGCGGGTAGCGTCCTCGAGCAAGGCCCGCAATTCCTCGGCAATCGCGCTCTCGGGTCGATCTGCCGCCTGCTCCCCGCGGTCCGGAAATGTCAGCGACCAGTAGGCGTACGACCGGGCGCGGCCGTCATCGACGATCATCACCTGCGCCGGCGGGAGTTCAAATACGTCCTTGAAGATGGTGCGCGGTGCGATCGGAGACCACAGAGTGAAGATCTGGTCGAGCGCCAGCGGGTCGACTTCGGCCGTGACCGCCGGCACCTCGAGAAGTGCCTTCGCCTCCGAGGCGAAATAGAACGTTCCGTCCCGCCACGCGTAAAGCAAGGGGCGCACGCCCATGCGGTCGCGCGCCAGCATCAGCCGCCGGCAACGCCCGTCCCAGATTGCGAAGGCGAAATCGCCATTGAGCATGGTGACGAAATCGGGACCGAACTCCTCGTAGAGCTGCAGCACGACCTCGGTATCGCTCGCGGTGCGGAACCGGCACCCGCGTGCGCGCAGGGTTTCGCGCAACTCGACGAAATTGAACACCTCACCATTGTAGGTGATGAAGACTTCGCCGCTGTGGCTCGCCATCGGCTGCGACGCCTGTTGGCCGGGGTCGATGACGGCGAGGCGGCGATGGCCGAGGCCGATGTCACGGCCGATATGAGCACCCTGCCCGTCCGGGCCGCGATGCGCCAGCGCCTGGCACATGCGCCACAAGAGCGCCGCGCCGTCACCGGGCGCGACGGCATCACCGAAATAGCCCGCTATGCCGCACATGGGCTGCCCGGTCTCCTCGCTGCGCGTTCAGTCAAAGCGATCTCCGATGAGACGCGACCAGGATTCTCCCGCAAAGCCGTTGAAGAAGGCTTTCCCGGCAAGGAAAGGTTCGAGCAATTGCCTGTCGCGTGCATGCACGATGCTTGACGACGCATGGACGAAGGCGAAGCGGCGCCCGAGCATCGCTTCCAGCAGCGCCGGCATGGTGCGGCCGCGCAAGGCCACCAGGCCGCGGCCGGCGGCGTCCGCCAGCATGGAATCGATGACGGCGCCAGCCTGGCCGGGCGCAAACAGAATCTGCACGACACGGCCAATGCGGCCAGCGTCACCGTAGTAGAGAAACAGGCCGACCGGCCGGCCACCGCGGGCAACCACCTTGCGCCGCACCATCGTGCCCCAGGCGGCCTTGCGCCGCGACTCCCTTATCATTCGCGACAGGCTGTCGGGTCGCCACGATGGCCGCGCCGCGTAGCCCACCGTGAAGGTCGTGAAGAGATCAGCCGTCTCGTCGTCGTCAACTTCGGAACTTTCGAGCGTTCCTTCCGGGGCCTCGACGGGCAGATGCGACCACTGCGGCCCTCCCCCCCGGCGGCGCATGACGGCATCGAGCGGCCGCGCCAAGGGGCGCAAGAGACGCAGCGGCGCAAAGGCGGTGCCCACCATCTCGGCCGCGAACCCGGCCGGGCGGATGATGCGAAGCCATTCCAGGCTGTGGTCGGGCAGCACGGTGGCGCGCAGCTTGCGCCACATCGTGGTGGAGATGTCGTTCGCCGTCTCGGTCAGCGAGATATCCTGCGGTCCGCCGAGAAAGGCGCGCATCAGCCGGGCACCGGCGAAGGGGTTGCCGGCATGGTTGTCGACCATCAGGGTGCCGCACAGGGCGCCGCGCACATGGCGGTTGTCGACAAGCATCGGCAGCGGCAACACCCCGACGAAGCCGTCGGGTTTTCCGTCGTGACGCAGGTGAACGAACGAATTGATTTCCGGATCGCGGTCGGGACTGTCGAGAAATATCCGGCCCAGATAGGCTTCGAGATCGGACGTGACCGGGGCGCGGGTCTTGCGCAGGATCGACTGGAACAGCCGCGCCACCTCGGGCACGTCGTCCTCGCACAAGGCCCTGACCTCCTGTTGCTCCATGCCTGTCAGCCGCGCCGGCCGATGCCGGCTCCCTGTCGTCCCCGTTCGCAGCTCGCACATCCGGAATTTTAGCCATGCGTGGATTAAGAAGCCGTTCATGGCGCTCGTCGGCGTTGGACCACCTGGAGCACGTAACTTGTCCCGACTGGACGGCGCCGGGGTATCTCTGGACGAAACGGCAGGGGGTGGCCGCGAAACCATCACGCACGCTGACGCTCACTCGACGCAGCCATCGCCGATCAGGTGCAATCCCGATTGCGAGGGGCGGTATCAATGCCGGGCGCTTGGCGGCCGCTCAGCTTCGCGCAGCGCCGCCATCTTCGCTGCCGGAATTTTCGTTTTTCAGGCGCTGGACAGGCCCGGAACACGTGCTATAACCCACGCGCTTTCGGGCCGGAGACTTTCGGCAAGATGCAAGGTGGCGGCCAGTCGGCTCGCCGAAGCCCAGGTAGCTCAGTTGGTAGAGCAGCGGATTGAAAATCCGCGTGTCGGTGGTTCGATTCCGCCCCTGGGCACCAGCCCCTCTTCTCCTCGCCCTCCCTTTCGCCGAAATTTCCACGCTTAACTATCCGCAATATACTGATTTTATTTAATTTCTTGCCAAAATCGGCGCAAATCGACGTGTTTGCTCGGATTTGAGCGAACTTGGTCCGATGACGCGAGATGTTGCTATCCTTGTTGGTGTCTGAGAACCTTTTGGTATCGAGATCGCCGATAGGAGGTCTGGCAATGGCTCTCTCCGTCGGCGTCGATCAAAAGGGTATGCTTTGATGCCCGCGAAATGCACACCGGCGGTGCGACCCACCAATGGTCGCACCGCCGGGCAGGCCAGCTCAGGCGCGGAGGAACCGCTGGGAGGCAAGTCCTCCGCCCCAAGTTGCTGACCAAGCCGATCGCCACCGGCAGGCGGCGTTCTGATTTGCCCGATCTACGATGCAAGGACGACCGGCATGGCCAGTGCCAACGCCTAACTCCTCCTTCTCCCTCGCTTCACGCGGCTTGCTGACCCCAAGACGGAAATGGATCAGGCAGATCTTGCCAGCGCCCGGGCATGAAGTCGTGGTCGTCTAGGAGGCATGCATCCAGCTCCGCCCGGATTTGCGCCTCGTTCATCGGGTCGCAGCCAATGAAGACGATCTCCTGTCGACGGTCGCCCCAGATCGGATCCAGATAGGGCTTCATCGCAGCACGCCATTCGCGATCATCCGGCCATCGGTGTTTCGGTACCGCTGCCCACCAGAGCCCTCGCTTTCCGGTGCGGATCAGCGCGCCCGCCTGGCTGATTTCACCCACGTAATGCGGCCTTGTGGCGAGCCAGAAGAAGCCTTTGGCGCGAACGACGCCGGGCCACGGCCTGTTGATGAACGCCTGAAGCCGCGCTGGTTCGAACGGACGGCGCGCGTGATAGACGAAGGAGCGGATACCGTATTCCTCGGTTTCGGGAACATGTTCCGTGAAACCGTTCAGCTCCTTGAACCAGAGCGGATGTGTCTGCGCCTTCTCGAAATCGAAGCGGCCGGTGTCGAGTATCTTGTCGAGCGATACCCTGGCGAAATCCGTTTCAACCAGCTCTGCGTCGGGGTTCAGGGCGCGCGCGATCTTGCGAGCCAGATCAAGGTCATGGGCCGTTGCCTCCGAAACCTTGTTGAGAACGATGACGTCCGCAAACTCGATCTGCTCGACGAGAAGGTCGACCAATGCACGGTCGTCGGCGTCACCGGCGACCTCGCCGCGATCACGCAGGAAGTCGTGCGAGGAATAGTCCTTCAGCAGATTGACGGCATCGACGACCGTGACCATCGTGTCGAGCCGCGACACGTCTGACAGGCTCTCGCCGTTCTCGTCGCGGAAATCGAACGTGGTCGCGACGGGTAGCGGCTCGGCGATACCGGTTCCTTCGATCAGCAAGTGATCGAAGCGTCCCTGTTGTGAAAGACGGCGCACCTCCTTGAGAAGATCGTCGCGCAAGGTGCAGCAGATGCAGCCATTGGTCATCTCCACCAATTGCTCTTCGGTGCGCGAGAGGTTTGCGCCTCCGTCGCGCACCAGTGCGGCATCGATGTTCACTTCGCTCATGTCGTTGACGATCACGGCGACGCGTCGGCCTTCGCGGTTGTTGAGAACGTGATTCAGCAAGGTGGTCTTGCCGGCTCCAAGAAAGCCGGAGAGCACGGTGACGGGCAGGCGCTGGTCTGTCATGAGGCGATCTCAAGTTGGGGGACAAGATCGGAGGAAAGCAGGGAGGCGTGGCTGGCGATTCCCGCTTGCGCACCATCGGCCAGGGCGAAGTTGATATTGGGTGCCGGCCTTGCGAGGTCGCCTGCGGCGAAGACGCCCGGGATCGTGGTCTGGGCCATCGGCCCTACCCGAACAAAATTGCCCATTGGCCCTTCGGCCGTGGCACAGCCCAACTGTTCGGCAGGGCTGCCGGCGAGCGACGTTCGCGGTCCGACAAACATCGCGGCATATTGTTGGGAAGATCCATCGGACAGCACGACACTGATACCGTGGTCGTCGGGCTGCGCGGCCTTCAGGCCGCGAGCGTCAACCCGCACCCCTGCCCGTTCGAGCGCGTCAAAATCGAAGCCGTCCATGCCGCCGGTGAAAAACGTGATGCTTGTGCTCCAGTCCGCACGCAGCATCAGTGCCTGATGAGCACTCAACGGGTGAACGGCGAGGACGGCGAGCGGCTCTCCCCTGACCTCGTATCCGTGGCAGTAGGGACAGTGGAGCACCCGCGTGCCCCAGCCATCGCCGAGGCCGGGGACGTCCGGAAGGATGTCGTGGACGCCATGTGCCAGGATGATGCGCCTGGCCGCGATCGCCGCGCCGTCCGCCAGGCAGACAACAAAGGAGTCGCGGCTGCCCTCGACGCGGATCACCTCTCCATTCCGGCTTTGCAGGGTGGGATAGCGCCCGAGATCGTCGCGGAAGCGCGCCAGGATTTCTCCAGGTGCGACACCATCCCAGCCAGCCACCCCGTGGGCCCCGGCAGACGTCCTGTTGCGCGGTGAACCGGCATCCACGACGAGAACCGACCGGCTCGCGCGCCCGAGTTGGAGCGCGGCAGTCAACCCGGCGAAGCTTCCGCCGATGACAATGACGTCGAACATAGCGTTGTCCTTCAGTGCGCCAGCATCTCGGCGACGATGTCCCCGGCACTCAGCGATGCCGGATAGTAGGTTGGCCAGTTGCTCAGTTCCTTCAGCAGTTCGGCGCGGTCGTCGCCCCAATAGAGGTGATAGTGGTCGGCCTTCTCCGGCGCGATCTTGTGGTCGCTGAACTGGATGAACTGCGGCGCATCGCTGTCGCCCCCGGTCTTCCTGAAGATGAACCGGACGCCGCGATTGCCCTTCTCGTAGGTCAGGATCTCATAGCCATCATATGCGTAGCGGCCCGCCGAAGCCTTGCCCGCCCGGTAGAAGGTGACCGTGCCGTCTTCGATCGTGATGCGCTCGACATCGGTCCGGTACCCGGCCTCGTAGTAGGCTTTGTAGTGTTCGGCGCTCGTTTCGCCGTTCTCCGCCTTGTGCATCCAGACAGGGTCCAGCGTGCCGTCCTGAAGATAGGGGTAGACCGACTGCCAGTCGCCGGCATAGTCCGACAACGGGCGGTCGCTGATCTGGCTGTCCTCGAAATAGCCCTTGTAGATTTGGCCGTCGCCGTGGTGATGAGCGTGGGTTTCCTTGCCCTCATGCGTCTGGCCGGAACCACCGACGGCCACGATGGTGAAGGGACGGCCCTCGACGGCGATCTCGACGGCCTTCGTGAAGGAGGCGGCATCGACCAGATGGAGCTTCGATTGCAGCGGGTCCGTGACAACGATGTTGTCGCCTGCAACAGCCACGCGCGGGCGCGAATCGGACCAAGGCCCATCCATCGAGTAGGGGTCGGTCAGCTTGAGCGAGGCGAGCATTTCACCACGGACCACGTCGAGCTGGTGCAACTGTCCATCCTCGGTGAAGACATAGGCGAACCTCGCCCGGACCGGATCGACGGCGAAGTGGACGCGGCGCGTGGCCAGTTCGACCAGACGGAAGGCATCGGCTTCGGCGGTCGGGTCGATCAGCACGACCTTGTCCGGTCCATAGTTGCCGAGGAAGTACTGCAGGCCACGACCACCCAGAAGCGTCGTCGCCTTTCCATCCGGAAGGCCATCTGCATAGGGCAGGTGCCGTATCTCAGGCGCAACCTTGCCATAAGTGACGACGAGAAGTCCTGTCGAGCAGGCGAAGGCAAGGATGTTGCCCGACGCCGCTTCACCGTGCAGGTCGGGACACTCGGCGACCGTACCTAACTCCGCGCCCACGCGATCCAGCACGCCGATACCAACAGGCAGGTTGGAGGGCTCTTGTAAGTCAGGAACGGACACCAGATCGTGACCGCCAAAGGCGACCGCGACCCCGTGATGTGGAGCGCCGGAACTCACCTCGCGGCTTGTCGCCTTGCCATTCAGTGCGTCCCGTTCGCCGAAAATGCGGGCGGCACCTTCCTTGTCGAAGAAGACGGCGAACTGGCCGTGGTGTTCGACGAAGTGGACCGGATATCCGCCGGCAATCTCAGCACCGGTTAGTCGCGGCGCTTCGACGTCCAGATCACGATGATCGCCATGGTCGTCGAATGCAATGCCGGTCGATATCGTTGAAACAACGTTGCCATCCCGTTGTACGGCGAAGACGGCGGCACCGCTACTGCTGCGGTAGAGTGCCGCTGGCGCCTTCACCTGGAAAGTGTCGATCACTTCGCGTTTGACGGCGTCCACCGCCGTTACCTTCGGCTCGGAATGATCCGACACGAACAGGCGCCATGCCGTCATTTCGTCGGCTTGCGCGGTCGCCACGCTCACACCTGCGAATAACCCGGAGGCGATCATGCCAAAGATTTTTTTCATCTCTTCTCGTCTCATATGTTATAACATTACTGCTTCAGGCCGAAAGAAAGGCGGATCACCCCGCCTCTCCGTTCGTCATGAAGGCCGTCAGCTGCCCAGGATAGCGCCTTTGATCGTGGTGACGTTGTGCCGCATCATGTCGATATAGGTCGCGGCAGGACCATCTTCCCCTGACAGAGCATCGGAATAGAGCGTGCCACCGATCCTGATACCGGTCTCGGACGCAATCTGCTCGATCAGGCGCGGGTTGGTGATGTTTTCGACAAAGATCGCCGACGCCTCGTCTTCCCTGACCTGCCGGATCAGCGCTGCGACATCTGCTGCCGAGGCTTCGGACTCGGTGGAGACACCCTCGGGTGCCAGAAACTTCAGCCCGTATTCGTGCTCGAAGTATCCGAAGGCATCATGCGAGGTGATGATCGTGCGCTTGTCCTCCGGGATCGCTGCCACCACGGCCTCGATCTCTTTCTCGAGCGCCTCGAGCTTTGCACCATAGGCTTCGGCGTTGGCCCTGTAGGTGTCGCAGCCGGCCGCATCGGCTGCGCAGAACGCGTCGGCGATGTTCTTCACGTAGACCTCGGCGTTGTGGACGGAATGCCAAGCATGGGGATCAAATTCGCCATGATGGTGACCATGATCTCCTTCGTGGGCATGTTCCTCCTCTTTCTCGTGGGCGTGTTCGCCGCTCTTGTCGTGAGCGTGTTCTTCCCCCTCTTCGTGCTTGTGCTTCTCCGCCTCATGGTCGTGCCTGGCCTCTTCCCCGTCGTGGTGGTCTTCTTCCGTACTCTTGAGGACCTCGCCGCCCTTGGTCAGTTCGACCACGGGCGCCTTGGTGCCGCTCGCCTCGACAAGGCGCTGAAGAAATCCTTCGAATTGCAGCCCGTTCACGAGAACAACATCGGCAGCCCCGACGGCCGCCGCATCGGCTGGCCTGGGTTCGTAGACGTGAGCATCGCCGTCCGGCCCCACCAGTGTGGTGATATCGACCTTGTCGCCACCGACATTGCGGGCAAAGTCGGCGATGATCGAGAAACTGGCCACGACGTTGAGGTTTTCCGCCGAAGCCATCGCCGTATGGCCCAGCGTCATGATGCTTGCGGCCGCGGCAAGCTTTGCCAGTTTGGACATTGCGATAAACTCCTCTGTCAGGCTGTACGATGAGAGTGATGCTGGATCCGCGTCGCGAGGACGCCGCGCGTGCCGGCAACGATGGAGACGACATAGATCATGCCCGCCGACAGGATGATGGCAGGACCCGAGGGCAGAGATGCATGGTAGGAAAGAAGAAGTCCGGAGACGCAGGACGCAATGCCGATTGCGACCGCAAGCACGCACATCCATTCCAACCGAACGGTCCAGAACCGGGCGGCAGTCGCGGGCAGCATCATCAGACCGACGGCCAACAGCGTTCCAAGCGCCTGGAAACCACCTACCAGGTTGAGCACGACCAGTCCGAGGAAGACGAAGTGGACGGGCGGCCCCAATCGCGACACGGAACGCAGGAACAGCGGATCGAGGCATTCGGCGACAAGGCCGCGCCAAAAGACAGCCAGTGATGCCAGGGTGAGTACCGTTATCCCGCCGATCAGCGTCAGCGCCTCGTTGTTGAGGGCGAGGACGGTGCCGAAGAGGACATGCATGAGATCGACGTTCGATCCGCGCATGGACACGATCAGCACGCCCAGCGCGAGTGAGATCAGGTAGAAGGCCGCCATCGAGGCATCTTCCTTCTGGACGGTCAGACGCGACACAGAGCCGGCCGCAATCGCCACGACCACGCCGGCGACCAGGCCGCCAAGCGTCATCGGAACGATCTCGAGCCCAAACAGCAGAAAGCCGGCTGCCGCGCCGGGCAGGATGGCGTGAGCCATCGCGTCACCCGTCAGGCTCATGCGGCGCAGCATCAGAAAAACGCCGACCGGGCAAGCGCTGATCGAAAGAAGCACCGCCCCCAGCAGAGCCCGTTGCATGAACGCGAACTCGATGAACGGCCCGAGCAGCAAGTCGTACAATCCACTCATCAGGCTGTCCCTCGCTGATGATCGCCATGCGAATGAGCGTGATCATGATGATCATGGCCGCTCACATCGCCGGGCGCACACCACGGAGCATCCTCGTCCCAGGCCTCGTGGAACTGACGGGCGCGCAGCAGGTTCTCCGGCGACAGCGTCCTGCGGGCTTCGCCCCATGCAATCGGGCTGCGGGCAAGCAGCAGCGCCTCCGGGAAATGGTGTCGGACCACATCAAGGTCGTGAACGACCACCATCACGGTCCGCTCCTCGCCGTGCCAGCGCTTGATGAGCGCGACAAGGTCGGCGACCGTTTTCATGTCGATGGCGTTGAAGGGTTCGTCCAGCAAGATCAGATCCGCATCCTGGACAAGCACGCGCGCGAAGAGCGCGCGTTGGAGTTGGCCTCCTGAAAGCGTGTCGATGGGCCGGCTCTCGAAACCTTCCAGGCCGACGGCCGAAAGCGCCTTGGCCACCGCCTCCCGATCCTCAGGCCCGTAGCGCCCCAGCAGCCCACGGCGTGGCCACAGGCCGAGCGAAACGAGATCAACGACGCGCGCGGGAAAAGTGCGGTCGAGCTCCGACTGCTGAGGCAGATAAGCGAGGCTCAGGCCGGGCGTGACCTTGCAGCTGCCTGCCATAGGCTTGAGTACACCGACGATGCCCTTCATGAGGGTCGACTTGCCCGATCCGTTCGCCCCGACGACAGCGGTGAGAGACCCCTTGCGGACAACGCCATTCAAGTGGTGAACAGCCGGATGGCTGTTGTAGCCGAGCGTCAGGTCTTTGAAGGTCACGCAGGCCGACATTGCAAACTCCGAGAGCGCGCCGGTGGACACGCTTGACGAGTGAATATGTTATGTTATTACGCTCGTCAAGAACGTTATACCGTAACGAATCGAGCGTTTGATGAACGCAGTTGAAGACGAGGCTGCTGCCGGGCCTGGCCGCGGCAGGCACGGACGCAACCAGCGGCTGGTATTGGACGCCTTGAGACAAACGGACAAACCGGTGGGCGCCTACGACCTCCTGCGGCAACTTCGCGGCGAGGGCTTCTGCTCGCCTGTACAGGTCTATCGAGCACTCGACCAGCTGATTGCCGAAGGCATCGTCCACAAGATCGAGAGCGTCAGCGCATATGCGCTTTGTACCCACACTGACTGCCGAAGGCGGGGTCATGCGGTCTTTGCCGTCTGCGCCCGATGCGGCCAGGCGACCGAGACTCACGATTCGTCCCTTGCCCGGCTGCTGGCGGAGATAGCGCGCAAGCAGGGTTTCCGGATCGAGGGGGCAACGGTGGAACTGTCGGGGCTGTGTGAAACCTGCTCAGATGCCTAAGGCTCCGGTCCTTATTCTCACCGGGTGTGGCAGTTTGGATATCGACGCGACAGCGCCTGGAGTGCCGGTTGTTTCGGCCACTTCAGCGGCTTTGCGCCCGCTTTTCGGCCATAGAGACCTACGTCGCGTCGCCATGTCCGCGGCAGTCATTCACCGGCCTGTCCTATTCCGCAGCCTGTCCGATGCCACCGCCGACGGACAGGCTTTCGAACAGCCGCGCCACCGCCTCCGCACCCGGGTCGTTGACATCGCGCAACCGTTCCTCGGAAATGTAGCTGGCGCGTCCGGCCTTGGCGCGCCGAATCGTGCCCGTGAAGTCTGCGCCCCCGCGCGCGGCCCTGGCCGCAGCGTCGATCCCCCGCGGCAGCGCTTCGAGGGCGGGAACCAGCGCATCAATCATCGTGCGGTCGCCCGGTTCTGCACCTCCCACCTGACGAATGCGGTTCAGTCCGGCAGACAGTGATGCGATCCAGTCCTTGCCGCTGGCCGAAGCATCTCCGGCGGCGGTGAAGAAGATTGCCAGCAGAACACCGGACGAGCCACCCATGGTCTGGCTGAGTTCCATCCCCACCGCACGGTAGAGCTGCGTCAGATCGGCCAAAGGAAGGCGATCGAGTGCGTTCATCAGGGCACGTGCAGCGGTTGCCAGGGTGGTTCCGGTGTCGCCGTCACCTGCCTTCGAATCCAGCGCGTTCAGTGCGGCTTCGGCGCGGATCATGATTTCGCAGCATCTGCGGATCAGATCGCGCCTTGCCGGGAATGCCGATGGCATCGGCTGAATCGGCGTCAAACCGTCGGGCAGCGGATGTTTCTCGACCTTGCCAAATGCTTCGAGCGGCGGCCAGGCTGCTGGAGCGACGGGCGCCAGCAAGGCACTTTCGAGTTCCTTGGTTGCTGGCACCAGCGACAGGGAAAAACCGTGCATGTCGAGTGAGGTCATCATCGCTGCCGGGCCGACGATCCACTTGATCTGCTCCCCGATCGCCGAACGCGCCAGTTGCTCGGCAAGAATCGACATTTCCAGATGAGTGGTGCTCCCCAGATTGTTCAGCAACGCAACATGCGGCCCTGGTTTGAGCGACCGTTCAAGGCGCCCCACCACGGTCGCCATGGCATGCTTGGCATCCTTGTAGATCACCTGCTCGGCACCGGCTTCCCCATGGATGCCAAGGCCGAGTTCGGCGTGGCCCGGCCGGATGCGGTCATCCTTCGGCGAGCCGGGAATGGTGCAGGTATCGAGCGACATGCCTATCGATATGACGCTGTCGATAACCTTTTGGGCAGCAGACGTGACCGAGTCGAGGTCCTGACCGGCGTCGGCCAGCGCCCCAGCCACCTTGTGTACGAACAGCGTTCCGGCTACCCCACGCGCTTGCGGCAGGTCCGGCAGAGCGATGTCGTCGTCCACTATGACCATGTTCACGTTGAGGCCGAAGGCGCGCGCGCGCTCGGCCGCAAGGCCGAAATTGAGCCTGTCGCCCGTGTAGTTTTTCACGATGAGCAGGCAGCCGGCCTTGCCCGTGACGGTAAGGATTGCGGCCAGAACCGCATCGACGGAAGGCGAGGCGAAGATATCGCCGCAGACAGCGGCCGTGAGCATTCCCTGGCCTACGAAACCGGCATGAGCTGGCTCGTGGCCCGATCCGCCGCCCGACACGATCGCGACCTTGGACCTGTCCCAGTCGGTGCGAAAGACGACCTTGATATGCGGGTAGCCGTCGAGTCGGGCGAGCCGTCCTCCGGAACCACGCAGCACCCCGTCAACCGCGTCGACAACGAGGGTGTCTTTCGTATTGTAAAACTGTGCCATGCACTTCTCCTCAAATGACACGGGCGCCACGGTCGTCGAAATAGAGCGGCCTCTCGGGCCGCAGCGAAATCGTGTCGCCGGGCCGCAACGTGGTGTGCGCGTCGACGAGCGTGACCAGCGCGTGGTTCTCTATGAGCAAGTGTAGCCGGGTCTGATCCCCGAGATGCTCGACCCGGGTGACACTTGCCGGCTTGCCGTCACCCTCGCGGATGTGTTCGGGCCGCAAGGCAATGGTCGCTGCCCTATCGGGTGCGCCGCCGAAGACCCCCGCTGGCAAGGTATTGATACGTGGCTGGCCGAGCCTCGTTGCCACGTAGAGGCTGGCCGGATTTTCGTAGATTTCGCGCGGTGTTCCGAACTGGACAAGCTGACCCCGGTCAAGCACGCCGACATGAGTGGCCATGGTCATTGCCTCGACCTGATCGTGCGTAACGTAGACAAGGGTCGAACCCAGATCGGACTGGATGCGTTTCAATTCAATCCGCAGATCGGCGCGCAGCTTGGCGTCAAGCGAACTCAGCGGCTCATCCATCAGGAAGACCTGAGGTCTGCGGACCAGCGCCCGGCCGATGGACACCCGCTGCATTTCGCCGCCGGAAAGCGCCGTTGCCTTGTTGTCGAGCTTGTGCGCGATCTGCAACACGTCGGCCACCTCGGCCACGCGGCGTTCAATCTGCGTCTGCGGCGTGTTGAGGATCGGCGAGCGAAGCGGAAATTCGAGGTTCTGGCGAACTGTCAGGTGGGGATAGAGCGAGTATTGCTGGAACACCATCGCGATGTTGCGCTGGGCGGGCGTGTCGGCAATTACGCTCCGGCCGCCGATCCGGATATCTCCCGCATCCGGCGTCTCCAGTCCGGAAATGAGCCTGAGCGTGGTCGTCTTGCCAACGCCGGTGGGGCCAAGCAGCACGACGAATGCCCCGTCGGGCACTGTCATCGTCACGTTGCTGACGGCATCGATGTCTCCAAACGACTTGGAGACGCCCTCGAGCACAACTTCAGCCATGAGCAATCTCCCTTGCTCCGACCGTTCTGAGATGCGGCCGGTCCAGGATCAGGCTCGAGCCGGTCTCGGCATCGAACAATGATAGCGTTTTGGTGTTGAAGGCGAGCCCGGTCATGTCGCCGATACGCGCCGGCTGATCGGAGGGGACACGCGCCTTGACGTCGCCATTTGGCGTATCGAGCGTGACGATCTGTGTCGTGCCGAGATATTCGGTCGCGATAACCTGTCCGCGATAGGATGAATCGTCCTCCAGCCTGATATGTTCTGGCCTGACACCCAGTGCGAATTTCCGAGCCTGGGTCTGCTGCTCCAGTCTGGGAATTGCGACCGCGGCTTCCGCAAGCGCCACGCTGTTCGCGTGAGGCTCCAAAGGCCCATCAAAATGCAGGAAGTTCATCGGCGGCGAGCCGATGAAATCGGCGACGAACATGGTCGCGGGATCGTCATAGATTTCCTGCGGCGTTCCCCATTGCTCCACGACGCCGTGGTTCATGACCGCGATCTTGTCGCCCATCTGCATGGCTTCGAGCTGGTCATGAGTCACATAGACGGTTGTCGCGCCCATGCGGTCGTGCAGCGCCCGCAATTCCTCCGCCATGTGCTCACGGAACTCGGCATCGAGCGCACCAAGCGGCTCGTCCATGAGAAAGGCCTTCGGCTCGCGCACGATGGCCCTGCCGAGCGCGACACGTTGCCGATCGCCTGACGACAGGGCGCCAACCGGCCGATCGAGAATGTCTTCGATGCCAAGGATGCGCGAAACCTCGCCAACCCGCTGCCGGACATCCGATCGGCGCATGCCCTGACTGATCAGCGGATAGGATATGTTCCGTCGAACGTTCATGTGCGGGTAGAGCGCAAACATCTGGAACACGAACGCGATGTCACGCGCACTGGCCGGCATCTGCGCCACATCCTGCCCGTCAAGAAGTATCTGGCCGGATGTCGGCAATTCCAGCCCGGCGATCATGCGCAGCGTTGTCGTCTTGCCGCAGCCCGAAGGTCCGAGCAGCATGAAGAACTCACCGTCTCGGATGGTAAAGTCCGATCCCTCCACGGCAACGAACTCACCGAACTCCTTTCGCAGATTGCGGATGACGATCTCGGCCATTCCTCCTACTCCCGGAAATGGCTGACGATGATGAACATCACCGTGCCGGCGAGCGTTACGATGAACGACCAGGAATAGGCCCACATCACGTAGGGTTGCATCAGCATCACGACGCCAAGGCCAATGAGGATCGATGCCAGCATCTCCCACGGGCCGCGCCTTAGGCGGAGCAGTCCGTTGATGATCTCGCTCATTTGCGCACCGCCCCAAAAGTGATGCCACGCAGCAGATGTTTGCGAAGCAGAATGGTGAAGATCATCACCGGGAGGAGAAACAGTGTGGCTCCAGCCGCGACGGCCGGCCAATCCTTGCCGATGCCGATGATGGTCGGGATGAACGGCGGCGCGGTTTGCGCTGTCCCCGACGTCAGCAGAACGGCAAAAGCGTATTCGTTCCAGGAAAAGATCAGGCAGAAGATCGCCGTGCTCGCGATGCCGGTCGCAGCCTGCGGCAGGACCACCTTGTAGAAGGCCTGGAAGCGCGTGTAGCCGTCGATCAGCGCCGCCTCCTCGTATTCCCGCGGGATCTCGTCAATGAACCCCTTCAGTAGCCAGACCGCGAGCGAGATGTTCACCGCCGTATAGAGCAGGATCATCCCCAGATGCGTGTCAGAGAGGCCAAGCGTGCGGAACATGAGGAAGATCGGGATTGCCACGGCGATTGGCGGCATCATCCGCGTCGAAAGGATGAAAAAGAGAAGATCATCCTTCAGCGGCACCTTGAACCGGCTGAATGCGTAGGCAGCGAGCGTGCCGAGAAAGACGCTCAGAAACGTAGACCCAAAGCCTATGATCACCGAGTTCAGGAACCTATCGCCGAACCGCGACGGGCCCGAGATAACCATGTCGTACTGGCGCACGATGGCATCGTACCAGGTCTGCGGTGGGCCATGTGCCTCAAGCGCCTCCGGGTTCATTCGCGTGCGCGTCGTGAAAAGGTTCACATAGCCTTCTAGGGTCGGTTCGAAGATCACCTTTGGCGGGTAGGCGATGGCGTCCGAAGGCGACTTGAAGCCGGTAGCGACGATCCACACCAGTGGCAGAAGCGTAACGACCGCATAAAGGACGACCATCGTCCCGGCCACCCATTTCTGCCTCGGAGAAGGCTCGGTGATCGAATAGCTGCTCATCGTTCCTTCACCTTGTTGAGCGCCTTCACGTAGATCGACGCCAGGCCGAAGACGGTGACAAATAGAATGATCGCGTAAGCAGAGGCATAGCCGGTACGCCATTTCTCAAATGCTTCGCGCTTGAGATTGATGGACGTGAGTTCCGTCACCGAGCCAGGCCCACCGCCAGTGAGTTGCACGACGAGGTCGAACATCTTGAAGTTCTCGATGCCGCGGAACAGTACCGCCAGCATCAGGAAGGGCAGCACCATCGGGACGGTGATCGTCCAGAATTGCCGCCAGGGCGAAGCGCGGTCGATCGCCGCCGCTTCATAGATGTATCCTGGGATCGAGCGAAGGCCGGCCAGGCAGATCAGCATGACGAACGGCGTCCACATCCATGTGTCGACGATGACGATGGCCCAAGGGGCGAGATCAACCGATCCGATCATGGAAAAAGATGACGGGTCGATGCCCGTGAAGAACGACACCGCGTAGTTGAACAGCCCGATCTGCGGTTGGTAGAGAAAGGTCCAGAAATTGCCCACTACCGCCGGCGACAGCATCATCGGCAGGACGATGATCGTGGTCCAGAGATCATTGCCGCGGAACTTCTTGTTGATCAGATAGGCAAGCGCAAAGCCCAAGACGACCTGCAGGACCAATGTCCAGATCAGGAAGTGCGCGGTCGCCTGCATGGTCAGCCAGATGTCGCGATCGGTGAGAATGCGCGTGTAGTTGCGGAGCCCGACCCACTCCAACTCGGCGCCGGCCCGGTTCGCCCGGTAGTTCGTCAGGCTGAGTCTGATCGTCCAAGCGAGCGGGAAGATGTTGATCGCCAGAAGCAGGAAGATGGTAGGCGCAACGAATATCCAGGCGATTGCGCGATCGCTCAGTCCGCGCATTCTTCGCGCGATACCTGACGGCGTTGCCTGCGCAATCCGGTCCATCGCTGATTCAGACATGGCTGGGACACTTTAGCAATAAACGATCTGGCGCCTTTCCGCAGCAAACCGCGGGACGACTTTCAGCGCACGGGGTCCCCGCCCGGCCGACGCCGGGCGGGGGCTCGAGGGAGGACCGATCTTAAATCCTGCCGTCGTCTTCGAAATTTTCCGTCCAGTCCCTGACCAGGCCGTCCAGGGCTTCCTGAGCCGTGCCCTGCCCTGCCACGACATAGTCGTGGAAGCGCTTCTGGGTGTCCTGCAGCAGAGTTGCGTAGCTGGGCTCTGCCCAGAAGTCTTTCACGATCGCCATCGAGTCGAGGAAGGTCTGGGCGTAAGGCTGGCTTTGCGGAAACTCGGGCGCCAGAGTAACAGCCTTAAGGCAGGAGAAGCCGCCCATCGACCACCACTTGGCCTGCACCTCGGGCTGCGCAAACCACTTGATATACTCAAGCGCGGCGTCCTTCTTCTGCGAATAGGCCACCACCGAGATTCCCTGGCCGCCCAGCTGGGCGAACTGGTCGCCATCGGGGCCGGCGGGGTTGGCGAAATAGCCCGTCTTGCCTCCACCGACATTGGCGTCGGTCTCGAAGCCCGGCCAGGTAAAGGCGAAGTTCATCTGCATCGCGACCTGGCCCGACTTGAAGGCATCGATGCCTTCCGACATGTAGCCGTTCGAAGACCCCGGCGGCGTGCAGCAATCATACAGCGCCTTGTAGTATTCGAGTCCCGCCACGGCGCCTGGCGAGTTGACGAAGCCTTCCATCTCGTACGGCTTGTCCGGGTTCTCGTACTTGAAGCCGAAGCTGTAGAGCACGTCCATCGCACCCATGGTGATGCCTTCGGAACCGCGCTCTGTGTAGATCGACGCGCCATAGACGGTCTTGCCGTCAATCTCGCGATTCTGAAAGAACTCGGCGATATCCTTGAGCTCGGCGAAGGTCTTGGGCGCAGCGAGATCGCGCCCGTACTTCTCCTTGTATTCGGCCTGCAACTCCGGCCGCTCGAACCAGTCCTTACGGTAGGTCCAGCCGACGACGTCGCCGAATGCCGGCAGCGCCCAGTAGTTGGGCGTGTTCTTCGGCCACTGCGAATAGCCGACCACCGTCGCGTCGATAAAGTCGTCCATCTTGATGCCGTTGGCGTCGAAGAAGTCGTTGAGCTTGATATAGTGGCCGTTCTCGGCGGAACCGCCGATCCACTGGCTGTCCCCGATCATCAGATCGCAAAGCTGGCCGCCGGAATTCAGCTCATTGAGCATTCGGTCGGCGAAGTTCGGCCACGGCACGAATTCGAAGCTCATCTTGTGGCCGGACTGGGCCTCGAAGTCCTTCGACAGCGCGACCAGAGCGTTGGCCGGGTCCCAGGCGGCCCAGCAAAGCGTAAGGTCCTCGGCCTGCGCGGCACTCGAGGCGAACGCTGCAGTAAGCGAAATAGCGGCAACGGATGCCAGATGGGCACGTTTCATGATGGGTCCTCCCGAAAAGACGCAAACATAAGCTTACGTACCTCAAACTAAATGAGGTACGTACCTCATGTCAACTCAGAATCTGACGATCGTGGATTGCGTCGACTGGCAGCCGGAATTGCACGGGTTCTTAAAGGGCCGCGGCCCAGCGGATCAGACCAGGTTTTCGCGCACCACAATCTCGATTCTGATGCGTTCCTGCGACTGGACTATGTCGAGCCCGTCACTCTTGGCGCGCAATACCCGCAGGGCGCTGCGCACGATATGGCCGACATTCTGGCTGATGACGGCGTCCATCAGATTATCGCGCAACGCGTCGCGCGTAACATCGGTAAGCTCATGGCCGATGACCGTTATGTTGCTCCGGCGCCCATAACCGCGCAGCAGATCGACCAGCGCGTGACTGCCGTGGCCGACCGAATATATGCCGTTGATATCCCCTCGCTCCGCCAGCACGGCGGTGACAACACGTGCAGTGAGGTCTTCATTGTCGTGGTTCTCCAGCGACGGCAGCACTTCAATCTCGGGGAAGGATTCAGCCATCACCTGATCGAAGCCCAGACGCCGCTCGACATTATCCCGAGCCTGCATCGAGCTGACCAGAACCATGACCGAACCGCCTGTATTTCCTAGGAATTTCCCCATCAGGAAGCCGGCTGTGCGCCCGGCCGCGACGTTGTCGACGCCAATGAAATGGTCGCGCTCCGTGTTCGGAAGGTCGGAAACCAGCGCCACGACAGGTATGCCCTCGGCCTTCAGCCGTACAATGGCATCGCGGAGATGGGGTGTTTCCGGAGCGAAGATCGCGACGCCGTCGGTATCGTCGGCGCCGAGTTCGCGCAGCGATCTGACCAGGGCGTGCGGATTGTCGTTCGGGAACGTCAGGATGCGAACATCGGTCCGCTCGGTGACCGAGTTCGCAATGGCCTCGTTAATCGCGTCGCGCAGCGTTCGGACAAAGAGGGCCGGCATGTCCGGGAGTACGAACACCAGCCGATAACGGCGCTGGCGCGCCAGGTTCGCCGCCGTGACATCGCGGACGTAGCCAAGCTGTTCGATAGCACTATTGACGCGGGCAACCGTCTTTTCGCGCACGCCTGGCCGCGCGTTGAGGACGCGATCGACCGTTGCAAGGCTCACCCCTGCGGCCTTCGCGATATCGTTGACTGTCGGCCGCGCCATTCGCACCCTCCCGCGCCGTATATCGCGATTTGGATGAGGTACGTCAATCATCAGGAATGGCAGTCGAGCGGACCACCCCAATGCAAACGCCCGCTTTTTGCGTTCCGCATGTAGAAGCTGCCTGGCCCGTTTCGGCCCCAGATGCCGTCCGACGGCTCCAGGCTCGGATATTCAAAGGAACGCGGCTAGGGTGGCGCGGATTTCATCGTGATATAGGCGCCACAGGCTTGGTTCACGCCTTCGGCATGCCCTTTGGCCTGAGCGCGCGCTTCTGCGCCGCGATGCGAAACGGAGCATTGACGGCGCCATAGCCCCGGTAGCCGCCGCGGCGTTCGACGATCTCGAAAAAGAAGCCCTCGCCGTAGTTGCCGCTGTAGAACTGGAAATATTCGCCATCGCCATCCCGGTCGTAGAGGATGTTGGCGGCCCGCATGCGACCAGTCAGTTCCGGTTCCAGCCCGAGGCGCGCCTCCAGATCATCGTAGTAGTTGGGCGATATTTCCAGCGGCCGGAACCCGAGCGAGCGCACCCGATCGGCGGATCGGAAAATGTCGGCGCTCGCGAAGGCCAGGTGCTGTACGGTCGATCCGAAGCTTTCGGCGAGGAAGTGGCCGGCCAGGGTCTTGCGGTTCTCGGCGCCGTTCAGGGTCAGTCGGAGTGCGCCGCCGTCGGCCTCGACGACCTGACTGCGCACAAGGCCGCCAGGGTCGACGACGTCGACCATCGGCAGTTTTCGCGTCTTCAGGATCGAGGTGTAGAACAGCACCCAGGTCAGCATCTCCTCGTAGTTCATCGTCTGGGCGATGTGGTCGATCGCTAGCAGGCCGGCGTCCTGTTCCTCGGGCTGAGCCAGCGCCTCGAACTCGATATCCCACACGCGAGACAACTCGCCGCCGTCGATAAAGTAGATGACGCCGCCGCCCACGCCGCGGATCGCCGGGATCGAAAGCTCGCCCGGCCCATGCCGCTGCTCGAAAGGCTCCGCACCCAGAATGCGGGCGCGCGTGACCGTGGCCGCCGCGTCTGCCACGCGGATCCCCATGGCATACGCGTTGGCGCCGTGAACGAGATGAGAGGAGTGGGCGAGCCCTTCCCGCTCCGTGTTGATGACGATGTTGATGCCGGACCGCTCGGGTCCCTGGCGCCACAGCACCACGTCCTTGGAGCGGTGCCGCGCGCGTGGCGAAAAGCCAAGCGTCGACAGCATCCGGCCCAGTTCGGTAGCCTCTTCCTCGCTGGTCGCGAACTCGATGAACTCGACACGTTCAACGCTGACCCGTGGCGGCATGTCGGGCACGGCGATCGCGACCGCCGGCTCCTCCCGCCGCACCTCGTCCATCAGATTGAGTAGCGAACGACGCCCGTCGACGGCGATGGTGCGCGGCGAGCCGCCCCTGAACTGGTCGTTGAAGATCTCGAGCGACAGCGGCCCCGCATAGCCGGTGGCGGCGACCGCACGCATGAAGGCGGTAACCGGCAGGTCGCCTTCGCCGGGCATGTTGCGGTAGTGCCGGCTCCACGACAACAGGTCCATCGCCAGACGCGGCGCGTCGGCCAGTTGCACGATGAAGATGCGGTCGCCCGGTATGGACCGGATCGTATCGGCATCGATCTCGCGCGCAAGCGTGTGGAAGGAATCGAGGATCAAGCCGACATTGGGATGGTCCGCACGGCGCACGATCTCCCAAGCGTCGCGGTGATCGCTGACATGGCGCCCCCAGGCAAGCGCTTCGTAACCGACGCGGAGTCCACGTTTGGCGGCTCTCTCTCCAAGCTCGCGCAGATCAGCGGCGGCACGATCGATACCACCCAGCGCAAGAGGCGAGACATTGGAGCAGATCAGCATCAGGTCGGTGCCGAGTTCGGCCATCAGGTCGAACTTGCGTTCGGCACGGTCGAAGGTTCGGGCGCGCTGCGGTTCGGGCATGCCCTCGAAGTCGCGGAACGGCTGGAACAAGGTGATCTCCAGCCCGTGTTCGCGCACCATGCGCCCGACTTCCGCGGGGGTCCCGTCGAAGGCAAGAAAGTCGTTCTCGAAAATCTCGACGCCATCGAAGCCCGCAGCGGCGATCGCGGCCAGCTTCTCGCGCAGATCGCCGCTGATCGATACCGTCGCGA
This sequence comes from Nitratireductor mangrovi, assembly GCF_007922615.2. Classification (NCBI taxonomy): domain Bacteria; kingdom Pseudomonadati; phylum Pseudomonadota; class Alphaproteobacteria; order Hyphomicrobiales; family Phyllobacteriaceae; genus Nitratireductor; species Nitratireductor mangrovi. The sequence goes on from NZ_CP042301.2 coordinate 2,682,054, forward strand.
TCGAAGTCTTCATGCGTGAAGCTTTTTCTCGTCGTTGGCCCGCAGGACTCGCCGCAGCGACAGGGGGTCAACCTCGGCACCAGTGAAATGGCGGAACGCATCCAGTCCCTGATAAAAGAACAGTTCCCACCCGGTCATGATCGCCAGTCCGGCGTCGGCGGCGGAGCGTAGAAAATCCGTATCCACCGGCGTGTAGACAGCATCGAATGCCCAGGACGCTCCGACCATGTGCCGGCGTTCCATCGAAGATCCGGAATGGCCACTCATGCCGATCGGCGTGCAATTGACCAGCCCGTCCGCATGCTCGACCGCTTCCTCGGTGGACGTGGCCCTGATCACCCGGGGCGCCGCCCCGGCCTCCGACAGCATCGCCGCGAGACGATGCGCCTTGCCCGGATCAGTGTCAAAGATGCGCAATTCGCCGGCGCCGAGGCGCACCAGTGCAAATGCGATCGCCTTGCCCACTCCGCCAGCGCCCACCAGCGCCACCTTGCCGGGAGCCGTCTTGCCGAACGACGCTTCGAATGCGGAAATGAAGCCGGAATGGTCCGTATTGTGTCCCAGCGGGCCGCCATTCCCGAACAGCACCGTGTTGCAGGCGCCGATTCTTGCCGTGGGCGGATCGGAGAGCTTGACGCGCGCCACGACCTCTTCCTTGTAGGGATAGGTGACGTTCACGCCGCGGAAACCTTCGTCAAGGCAGCGATCGAACACGGCCCCGAAGTCCAGCCCGAGATCGCGCGGCACCAGGCGTTCATACCTAACTTCGACACCGCAGAGCCTTCCCGCTTCCACGTGAAGCCGAGGCGATTGCGAGCGGGCGATGTTGGCTCCGATGAGGCCGAGCCGGACGGAACCCATGATCATCTCTGGTGTTGCGAACCGATTGTTCCGGACAAGTTAGCGATCGAACGCACTTTCAGCAACACACAAACTCCGTTTTGTCTGGCGTTTTTTGTTTTATCCGATGACATTCTCCTTGAGCGCCCGTCCGCATGATGGGCTACCGCAGGACCGTGCGGGCGCACGGGCTCCGCCGGAACTCGTCAGCGAACGTCCGCTGACGTCACCGCATGAACAAGCCTGAAAGCCGCATCGCAGTGAAGTTCGCTGGCACCACACCTGCGAAGCATCCCAAGGGCAAGATGGGTGGTGCAAGCCTCCTCAAGGGCTTCGACGTCATGCCCCGACAACAGAAATACCCAGTCAGCCGTGGCATCGCCGCCGCGAATCCGTTGCTCGGTTGTCTCGGCGGCGCTCGGTGTGTCGGTTTTCAGGAGATGGGCCCCGGTCAAACCCGTCCTTTCCGGCAACAGGGAAACGAGACCGCACAGGAAGCTCTCCAGTCCGCTCTCCGCGCCGGGGCCGGGGGACAGCCGGATGGTCTTCATGAATGGCGCGATCCCGCCGCCGTTTGCTCGCGGCGACGCGGCATTGGCTGCGGGTCATGCCGCGATGGAGGGGCATCATCTTGGTTGATCAGGGTGTGGGATTGTTCAGTCGGGCCCGATAGGCATCCGACGTCAAGATCGCATAGGTGGCCAATTCGTAGATAACGAAAAACGCGCCGCTGTTCTCCTGTCGCCAACGCGAGCCTCTGTTGAAGCCCGGTATGCTCAAGCGTTCCGGCAGATGCTCTCTCGAATGCCATTCATGGAACTCAGCCAGGTGAGCGTCGTCCACGCTCCACCACATTGCGATGGCCGCATCGCCGAGCAGCTTCAAGCCCTCCTCCACAAACTCTCAAGAGCATGGCCTCGACCGGAGACGACTACCGTATCGTACCCTTGGAGAGGGCGTGCTCGACCCCGCCTTCGACATGCCTGACCAGCACGTCCCGGGCACGCGCCGCGTCCCGATCCAGCGCGCAATCATGCATGATCTTGTGTTCCTCGGCCGCGATGTCACCGCGGAAAGAAAGGGCAATCATCTGATAGCGAAGATATTTGTCGAACACGCCGGCATGGGTCTCGATGAGGACCGTCGAACCGCAGGCAGAAATCAGTGCCTGATGAAACTCCCAATCATAGCGCTTCCAGAGCTCGGTTTCGCTGCGATCACCATCGTGCATGCGCCGTTCCATCGTCGCAAGCTTGTGGTAAGCGGCAACAACTCGCCCCTCCCATTCCATGTCGCCGGCCGCGAACGACTGCTTGAGAGCATGCCCCTCAAGCAGCAGCCGCAACGCCGCGATCTCGCGCAAATTCTCGACCGAGACCGGCGCGACCTCGAACCCTCTCTGGCCCTCCGCCACGACAAGGCTTTCGGATGCCAGACGATTCAGGGTTTCGCGCAAGGTGCTGATGCTCGCGCCATAGGCATCGCGCAGGCGCTCGAGCTTCAGCTTCTGACCGGGTGCGAGGCGGCCGAAGATGATGTCCGACCTGATCCGACGGTAGGCATTTTCTCCGATTGTCGGGACCGGAGCGGCGGAAGGCAGCGAGACATCGTGCTTCATACGATCCTGATAATATCAGATCGGCAACCCCGCAACCTTTCGGTCACGTCACCAGCAATCCGTGCCGGACGGTATGCTCGACGCACGCGCCAATGTGCCGGCCGAGCACCTGTGAGGCCTGCGCGTGATCGCGTTCGAGAGCAAATTCGAGCAACTGCCGATGTTCCCCCGAGGCTTCGCCGCCGCGATAGATCACCGCGATGATCTGATAGCGCAGATAATGATCGAATATCTGCCGATGGGCCGCCATCAGTTCGACCGAGCCACAGGCCGATATCAGCGCGGCATGGAACTCCCGATCGTAGCGCTTCCAGTCCTCGGTGCCAGAGCGGTCGCCGCTTTCCATTCGTACTTCCATGCGCGCCAGCTTGTGGTGTGCCGCGAGCACCCGGCTCTCCCACTCCACGTCGCCGCGCTCGAACGATTCCCGCATGGCGTGGCTTTCGAGGAGTTCGCGCAGGGCCGCCACCTCCCTGAAATGGTCCTGTGAAACAGGCGCAACCTCGAACCCGCGCTGCCCTTCCGCCAGTACCAGTCGCTCGGACGAAAGCCGGTTGAGTGTCTCGCGAAGCGTGCTGACGCTCGCCCGATAGGGCGCGCGCAGCCGCTCCAGCTTCAGCCGGGCCCCCGGCTGAAGCTTCCCGAAAATGATGTCGTGGCGGATGGCGCGATAGGCGGCTTCGCCAGCGGTGTCCAAGGCAGAGCTGAGATCGGTCATGGTGGCGTTCCCGTTCTCACCTTCATCGCAGGTCAGCCTTGAAGCGGCAATCCGCTTGCGTTCCTCCGGCGAATGACATATTCAGAAATCTATGAGATTTTTGATAATGCCTATTGATCAAGAAACTGTCTAGTGGCAAGACTTGGGCCACGACGGTCCGCCTGCCGGGAGGCCGTTGCCACAATGGCCTGGGAGGATTAGCCATGATCGAATTCACGAGACGAACGCTGGTAGCGGCGGGCTCCGCCCTTGCGCTCACTGCCTTTGCCACGGTAGCCACCGCGCAGGAGAAGATCGGGCTGCGCTTTTCGGCCGTGTTCTCGGAACAGGACATCCGCGCCGAGATGATGAAGAGGTTCGCCGAAGCGATCGGCGAGGATTTCGACTATCAGGGCTACTACGGCGGCACACTGTTCAAGCAGGGAACAGAACTGGTCGCGCTGCAACGCGGCAATCTGGAGATGGGCAACATCGCCCCACAGGACATGTCCAACCAGATTCCGGCCTGGTCAGTGCTGACCTCGGCCTATCTGTTCCGTGACGCCGATCATCTGCGCACCTTCTTCGAGAGCGATGCAGGCAAGGAAATGACGCAGATGGTCGAGGACCAGCTCGGCGTGAAGATCCTGGGTCCCACCTATTTCGGCTCGCGCCAGGTTGGTCTGAATCTCGACAAGAAGATCAGCACGCCTGCCGACATGGCCGGCGTCAAGCTCAGGATGCCGGGCGGCGACGCATGGCAATTCCTGGGCTCCGCGCTTGGCGCGAACCCCGTGCCGATGGCCTATGCCGAGGTTTACACGGGACTGCAGACCGGCGCGATCGACGGGCAGGACAATCCGCTCCCGAACGTCCAGAACATGAAATTCTACGAGGTGATGAAGCAGATCGTGCTGACCTCCCATCTGGTCGGTTACGATCTCCTGACCATCTCGCTGGATGCCTGGAACAAGCTGACGCCCGAACAGCAGGAGAAAGTCCAGGCCGCGGCCGACTCCGCCATCGAATGGAGCACTGCCGAGCATCTCAAGCGTGAGGAGGAACTGGCTTCGTTCATGAAGGAACAGGGATTGGAACTCTACAAGCCGGACGTGGACGCCTTCCGCGCGCATGCCCAGAAGATGTATCTTGAATCGGACCTGGCCAAGGACTGGCCGGACGGCATGGTCGATCGCATCAACGCGCTCTGATCCTCGCCTGAACGATCCGCGGCCCGCTTCAAGCCGGCGGGCCGCGCCAACCTGAAGCGCGGCCCATGCCGCGCGGCATCCGGCTCGGAGGTCGCAATGCCGCTCGCTCGCATCGGGCAGTTTCTCTATCGGCGCGCCGAGAACGTCCTGGCCATACTGCTGGTCGTGATGTTCCTCGCCTTCATGGCGCAGATCATCTTCCGCTACTTTCTTAACTTCCCCATCGGCTGGACCTCGGAACTAACCGTCATCACCTGGCTGTGGCTGGTTCTCTGGGGGGCGGCCTTCGTCCTGCGCGAGGACGAGGAAATACGGTTCGATCTCATCTACGGGGCGGTGGGCCCGGGCGTTCGCAGGGCGATGACGATCGTTTTCTCCGTAGTGCTGCTTGTCATCTACCTTTTTTCGTATCCGGCCGTCCTCGACTACGTGACCTTCATGAAGGTGCAGGCGACCGCCTACATGAAGATCCGGTTCGATCTGCTGTTTTCCATCTACCTTTTCTTCGCCGCGGCGGTGATCGTGCGCTACGCTTGGCTGCTGTGGGGCGCGATCCGAAGCCGCAATCCGCGCCGGCGCGATCCGGAGCATGCGGGCTCCAGCCTATGAGCCTCGCCGACCCGTTCGCACTCTGCCTGGTCACCATCATAGCGCTCAGCCTGCTGGGCCTGCCGATCGGGCACGCGATGATCGCGGGTTCGATCGCCTATCTCTATCTGGCCGGCCTCGACATGGGCACGGCCGCCGAACAGCTGCTCAACGGCATGTACACAAGCTACATCCTATTGGCGGTCCCGCTGTTCATCCTGTCCGCCGAGATCATGAACACCGGCTCCATGACCGAGCGCCTCCTGCGCTTCTGCAATACGCTGGTCGGCCGGTTTCGCGGCGGCCTGGCGCTGGTCAACGTGGTACAGTCGATCATCTTCGCCGGCATGTCGGGTTCGGCGATCGCCGATGCGGCCGGCGTCGGCAAGATGATGCAGAAAATGATGACCCATGGCGGCCGCTATCCGGCAAGCTTCGCCGCTGCCCTCACCGCAGCAACCGCGGTCATCGGGCCAATCATCCCGCCCTCCATCCCCGTGGTGCTCTACGCGCTCGTGTCCGACGCGTCGATCGGCTACCTGTTCCTCGGCGGCATGGTGCCGGGCCTGCTGATGGGCCTTTTGCAGATGGTCCTGGTTGTCTGGCGGGCGCGGCGCCGCAATTTCCCGGTCGAGGACCCGGTTCCGCTGCGGCAAATCCCGGGCATCACCATCCGCGCCTTTCCCGCCTTGATGATGCCGGTGGTGCTGTTGGGCGGCATCTATTCGGGTTTCACCACGCCGACGGAAGCCGCCGCGATCGCGGCCGCCTACGCCTTCCTGATCTCGGCCCTGCTCTATCGCACGGTCACGTTTCGCAGCACCTACCAGACACTTCTGTCCAGCGCGCGGACTACCGCGTCAATCGGCATGCTGATCGCCGGCGCGCTCGTCTTCAACTACGTGGTCACGGTCGAAAACATCCCGCGCACGCTGAGCGCTTTCCTGCAGGGTTTCGACCTGACGCCGACGATGTTCCTGATCATCGTCAACATCCTGCTGCTGGTGCTCGGATGCCTGCTCGAGGGTACCACCATCATCCTGATCGTCATTCCGGTGCTGATCCCCACCGCCCAGGCCCTCGGGGTCGACCTGGTCCATTTCGGCATCGTCTGCGTCGTCAACATCATGATCGGGTTGATCACGCCGCCCTATGGTCTGCTTTTGTTCATCATGACGAACATCGGCCAGGTGTCGCTGCGCGCGCTCGTGCGCGACATCCTGCCCTTCCTCTACGCGATGCTCGCCTCACTCGCCTTGATCACCTTCTTTCCCGATCTCGTTCTCTTCCTGCCCCGCATGCTGGGATACCAAGGCTGACTGTCAATGACCGCACCGATTTACGTCATCAACGGCCCCAACCTGAACCGCCTCGGAACGCGCGAACCCGAAATCTACGGTCGAACGACGCTGGCCGAAGTGGAAAATATCTGCCGGGAAGCGGCCGGCGAGACGCCGTTGGAATTCAGGCAATCGAACCGCGAATATGAAATCATCGAATGGATCCACGAGGCAATCGATCGCCCGGCGGTCGGCATCGTCATCAATCCGGCCGCGTTCACCTTTACCTCGATCGCCATCCTCGACGCACTGAAGATGTTTCCCGGCCCGATCATCGAACTGCACATCTCGAACATCCACCGACGCGAAGAAATCTACCACCGTTCGCTGGTATCGAAGGTCGCTACGGCAGTGATCGCGGGACTTGGCCCGCGCGGCTATTTGCTGGCGGTTGGAGCGATGAACGAGTGGGTTCCAGCGAATTAGCCTTCGGGCGAATCGCGCGGCGCATTCAGTTGGACGTCGCTGTTGGTGCTGATCGATGGCATGAGGATAGGTTGCCGATCAGAAAGTGCTGTTGCGGGGCCGCTAAGAGAATCTCTGCTTTTCGGCCACCACCCGGACCAAACACGGGACATGGGAATGGGGCGCCAGCGTGCCGACCCAACGAGTGTCAGGTTCAGAGTTTGGCGAACATCGACTAGGTGAAGCGAATATCGGCTCCCTGCGAACGACTGCTGTCTGAGCAAAGCGAAATTCCGCGAACTTCAGATTTGGGCGCGCAAACCCGCCAGCAGGAGCTTGCCCGGAGAGGGGCCGATAGGAGACGGTCCGGTCCCGGAGTGGCCGGTCTGAAAGCCCGGCCACGCTCCGCGATCACGGCTCCGTCAGGCCACCGACATAGGCGACGACGCGCGAAACAGCGCTGGCGGGCTCGCCCTCGATCGTCCTGACCAGTTCGGTCCCGATCGCCACGCCGTCGGCCATACCGCCGAATGTGATGACATCGCCTCGGGTCTTGATGCCAAATCCGATGCAGATCGGCAAAGGGGTGATCGAGCGCAGCCGCTCGGCAAAGGCGCTGACTTGCGAAGGGTCGGGGGCAGTCAGTCCCGTGGTTCCGTTGGTCGAAACGCAATAGACGAAGCCGCTCGCATTGGCCAAGGAATGTCGTAACCTCGCGTCATCGCCATTGCGGGTCACCATGCGGATGAAGTTGATGCCGGCCTTGAGGGCCGGGATGCAGAGTTCGGCGTCCATTTCCGGCGGAAGATCGACGATGATGAGGCCGTCGATGCCGGCCGCCTTGGCGTCGGTCAGGAAACGCTCGACGCCATAGATGTAGATCGGGTTGTAATAGCCCATCATCACGATCGGCGTCTCGTCGTCATCTTCGCGAAAGCTCGTCGCCATTTGAAGCGTCTTCTTCAGCGTCTGCCCGCCCTTGAGCGCGCGCAGGCCCGCCGCCTGGATCGCCGGCCCGTCGGCCATCGGGTCGGAGAACGGCATGCCGAGCTCGATGATGTCGCTGCCCGCGCCCGGCAGCGCCTTCATGATCGACAGCGAGGTCTCGTAGTCGGGATCGCCGCCCATGAAATAGGTGACGAGCGCCGGGCGTCCCTCGGCCTTCAGCTTCGCCAGGCGGCGGTCGATGCGGGTCTCGGTCATGCGTTTCCTTCTGCCGTGGTCTCGGCCGCGATCCATTGTTCGAAAGCCGGGTTTGCGCCGACATTCATGTGGCGGATGATGGCCGGCGTGTCATAGGGATGATGTTCGGCGATGAACGCCTCCAGCGCCTCGGCGCGCTCCGCGCCGGTCTTGAAGATCGCCAGCGTCTCGGCCTCGTCGGCGATCTGGCCGTCCCACCAGAACAGCGAACGCACGCCCTCGACGATGTTGGCGCAGGCCGCAAGTCGCGCCTCGAGGACGGCGCGCGCCAGCCTGGCCGCCTCTTCGGCGCTGGCGAACGTCACGTGGACCTCGATCATCGCCGTACCTCACTCGGCATGTTCGCGCACCTCGATGGTGACCGCGAAGGCGTAGAAGCCGTCGCGCTCGATACGGCTGCGCGCCATGCCGGCGTCAAACGCGATGCGCGGCTCGTTGTCGTCCTCGATCCGCGTCATGAAGGCGAGGTTGCGGCTTTCGCGGATGCCTTGCGGGTTCTCGCGCGCATCATCGGTGCGGATCGCCACGTAATGATGCGGATTGTGTCTGGATCGGTAGATTTCGAACATGCGTCCACCTCCCGGATGGCTTGCCTCGAAACGTGCCTAGAGCTCCATGCCCAGCATTTTGCCGACGGTGAAGATGTCCTTGTCGCCGCGGCCGCACAGGTTCATGACGATGATCTGATCCTTGCCCATCCTCGGCGCCCGCTTGACCACCTCGGCCAGCGCATGGGCCGGCTCGAGCGCCGGGATGATGCCCTCGACCCGGGTCAAGAGCTGGAACGCCTCCAGCGCCTCGTCATCCATGATCGGCACATATTCGACCCGGCCCGCTTCCTTCAGCCACGAGTGTTCCGGCCCGATGCCGGGATAGTCGAGACCTGCCGAGATCGAATGCCCGTCCTTGATCTGGCCGTCGCCGTCCTGGAGCAGATAGGTGCGGTTGCCGTGCAGCACGCCGGGCCGGCCGGCCGTCAGCGAGGCGCAATGCTCGTCGCCGGAAAGCCCCTTGCCGCCGGCCTCCACGCCGACGATCGCGACCTCGCGGTCGTCGAGGAAGGGATGGAAGAGCCCGATCGCGTTGGAGCCGCCGCCGACGGCGGCCACCAGCAGGTCCGGCAGCCGGCCCTCGGCCTCCATCAGCTGCTCCCGGGTCTCGCGCCCGATCACCGACTGGAACTCGCGCACCAGCTCCGGATAGGGATGCGGGCCCGCCGCCGTGCCGATCAGGTAATAGGTGTCCTCGACATTGGTCACCCAGTCCCTCAGCGCCTCGTTCATGGCGTCCTTGAGCGTGCCATGGCCCGACGATACCGGCCGCACCTCCGCGCCGAGCAGCTTCATGCGGAAGACGTTCGGTGCCTGCCGCTCGACGTCGGTCGCCCCCATATAGACCACGCAGGGCAGGCCGAAGCGCGCCGCCACCGTCGCCGTCGCCACGCCGTGCTGGCCGGCACCCGTCTCGGCGATGATGCGGGTCTTGCCCATGCGCCTGGCGAGCAGGATCTGGCCGAGGCAGTTGTTGATCTTGTGCGAGCCGGTGTGGTTCAGCTCGTCGCGCTTGAAATAGATCTTGGCCCCGCCGAGCTTCCCGGTCAGCCGCTCGGCGAAATAGAGCGGCGACGGCCGTCCGGTATAATGCCGGCCCAGATGTTCGAGTTCGGCCTGGAACGCATCATCCTTGCGCGCGGCGTCCCAGTGCGCCTGCAGATCCAGGATCAGCGGCATCAGGGTCTCGGCGACAAACCGACCCCCGAAAATCCCGAACATCCCGCTCTCGTCAGGTCCAAAACGGAACGAGTTCGGATCTGGGTTGCGTGACATGTTTTGTGCTCCCGACGGTTGACCGAACCGAATTGGGCTGTATCTGGCGGGAACAAGTCAAACGTCACGACGCACGCCATGCGCAATGGTAACGAACTGATATTCAAGTCAAACTTGGCGAAGGTCTGGCGGGCGTGCCCCACGCACTTGTTCCCTCCTTCGCCGCAATGGACAGCACCGCGGCCTGCCAATATCGTTGGCCCATGAGCACGCTCGAGCTTGTCGATGCATCGAACCGGCTTGCCCGCCTGCCGGGCCTGCGCTCGCAGAGCGTCGGCGAGGCCGTCGCAGCGCTGTCGCAGCGCTACCGCAGCCACCGGCTGGAATTCGGGCACCAGAGGAGTGTCGAACTCGATTTCAGGCACCACGCGATCGATCTTGGCAAGGCGTCGCTCAACCTGTTGCGCTACGGGCCGCGGCTGGTCGTCGACGCGGGGAGCTTCGACACGTTCTACATGATTGAGTTCCCGCTCAGAGGCGGCGTGGACATCCTTTACGGCGACAACCGCGTGCATTCCCGCGTCGGCGGCGGTCTCGTCCTGTCACCCGGAACCTATATCCGCTCGAACTGGCATGAAGACACCACGCAGATCATGCTGCGGCTGGACCGGACGTTCGTGGAAAGCGCCTGGCAGCGGCGCACCGGATCACCCGTGCGCCAAACACCCATGTTCCGTCCCGAACTCGACCTGAGCTCACCCGAGGGACGCCGCATCGCACGCCTGATCGGCGTGATGGTAACCGAGCAAATCGAGGCGGAAGCGACAGCGCTCGCGCCCATGCCGCTCGTCCACGCGGTCCTCGAGACGCTGTTCGATCATGTGCCGGCAACGACAGTCGCGACCGTCGAGGCGCTAGCCGGCGGGCCGGTACCGCATTATGTTGGCCGCTTTCGGCGCCTGCTCGACGATCCGGCCGCACTGCCGCAGCCTGTTGGCGCGCTCGCAGCCAGGATCGGCATATCCCAGCGGGCGCTGTCGGCGGGCATGCGGCGCTTCACCGGCTTTTCTCCGCACGAATACCTGACCATGCGGCGCATGGAGCATGCGCGTGTTCTGCTGGAGCGCAGCGACCTGCCGATAGCCAGCATCGCCGGGGCCGTTGGCTATGCGCATGCCGGCCGTTTCGCGGCAGCGTTCCGGGGCCATTTCGGCGTCAATCCTTCCCGCCTCGCCTTCCCTGACGATAACTGAAAGGCCGTTTTCGGCATCGCCGGTCCATTTCAGGACGCCGAATGGAGCCCTTCGCCTCCCGGCGATTGACAGGCCGTGTCCCCTGCCCCGCACAATCGGGGCAAGAACGGGAGGTGCGGATTGGGCACGGGAGCGGTGATCGCCGCAGATATCGGTTCCTCGGTGTTGAAGGCGGTCCAGTTCGACAGCGAAGGGGCGGTGCGGGCCGTCGCCAGGCGGCCGGTCACCACCCATTCGCCCGACCCGCGCTCGCATCAGCAGGATCCCGACGAATGGTGGCAGGCATTCGCCGGGGCCGTCGCCGAGCTTCCGGACTCCAGCCATGCTTCGGCCGTCGTCCTGACCGGCTCCATGCAGAACCTGATCGCACTCGATGCGGCCGCCCGTCCCCTCGCCCCGGCCGTCCTTTATTCCGATCGCCGTCTTGACGAGGAGGAGATCGCCACACTCAGCGCCCGGCTTCCGGCCGACTACGCGAAGCGCACGGGAAACAGGCTCGACCCGGCACATACGATCCTCAAGCTGATGATGCTGCCGAGGTTCGTTCCAGCGGCAACAGGTCGGCGGGATGTGCGTTGGGCCTTCGGGGCAAAGGATGCGATTTCGTTCCGCCTCACCGGCAGTTGTGCCATCGATCCGACGACAGCGTCGACGACCGGCCTGATGGGCATCACGACGCGCGACTGGGACGGCGACCTGGTCGTGGCCGCCGGCATCAACCCCACCGCCCTGCCGAAAATCCTGGCCGGCGACGAAATCGTCGGGCATCTCTCGGTCGAGGCAGCAAAATTCACAGGGCTTCCCGCCGGCATTCCGGTCTTCAACGGCGCCGGCGACGCGGCCACCGCGACCTGGGGTGCATACGCCGACAGTCCCGGCCGGGCCTATTGCTATCTCGGCACGACCGGCTGGGTGGCGGCCACGCTCGACCTGGCGGACGCCGCCCCTCCCCGCGAAATCTACACGCTCGCCGATCCCCTTCGCCGCGACCGTGTGATCATCGTCTCTCCCTTCCTGACGGCAGGCGCGGCGCTCGACTGGCTGGCCGAGACGACGGACCGAGATCTCGAAGAGTTGCTTGTGGGAGCCGCGGCGAAAGACATGTCGCCGCCCGCCGCGATGTTCCTTCCCTACCTGAAGGGAGAACGCGGCCCGTTCGAGGACAGCCGCGTGCGCGGTGCATTCCTCGGCCTCGACCACGCAACGACCGCAGAGGCGATGGCTTATGCCGCGATCGAAGGCATTGCCTTCGCCGTGCGCCACAACCTCGATATGGCGGGTTTGCCGCCCTCGCCGCTCACTGTAATCGGCGGTGCGGCGCGGCACTACATGCAGCGCCAGATCATGGCCGACGTGCTCGGCCGTGAGATCGCCGTGCTCGACGACAGCCAGGAAACCGCCGCGCTCGGCGCCCTGCGCATGATCGCTCCGAAGCTCGGCATCAGGCCAAAGGCCCGGCCAGCGGATGGCCATGTCAAGCCGCGGCGGGAGCGGGTCGGCTGGCACGACCGCCGTTTTTCCACCTATCTTGCCGCCTCGCGCTTCGCGTGCGAGCAGTCGCCGACCCTTCACGCATACGACGTACAGACAGAAAAGCACTCAAACGACAGGAGGACGTCATGAGAAAAACGCTTTCCATGCTTGCAGGGCTTACGATGCTGCAATTATCCGCCGCGCATGCCGAGGACGTGGCCGTGCTCACGCCGTATCTGAGTTCAGTCGCGACCAACGAGATGGTCGAGACCTTCACGTCGGAAGCCGGCGCGAAGGGCTGGACGGTCAACGTCGTCGACACGCGTGGCGACTTCCAGCAGCTCGCCAGCCGTGTCGAGGATGTCACCAATGCCGGGGTGTCCGCGATTGTCCTGGTCAGCGTCGACCCCAACCAGATCGGCGACCAGGTGGCCGCGGCCGCCGCGAAAGGCATTTCCGTGGTCGCCCTCGACGGCGCGCTCGCCGATGGCGTGTCGGTCAACATCACCACAGACAATTTCCGTCTCGGCACGATCCTGTCCGACTACCTGTTCGAGGCGCTGGGCGGCGAAGGCGATATCGTCAAGTTCTTCCATTCGGCGCATCCCGGCGTGCGCCAGCGGGAACTCGCGCTGGACGAGGCGCTGGGGAAGAACGACGGCATCAAGGTGATCGCCGAGCATTACGTCCAGGTTCCGGGACCGATCGACAATGCCCGCCAGGCGATGGAGACCTTCGTGCGCCAGTATAGCGCCGACATCGACGGCGTGTGGGCCGCCTGGGACGAGCCGGCGATCGGCGCTCTGCTGGCGATCCAAAGCGATCTGCCGGATTCGGCGGCGCTGATCGCCGGCATCGACGGCAATCCGCAGGCCGTGGACCTGATCCGCCAGTGCACCAACCTGATCGCAACCGTCAGGCAGGATTTCGCCGGCATCGCCAGCAAGGCCGTTGAGCAGATCGGCGCGATCATGGAGGGGCAGCAGCCGGCCGAACGCGAAATCTTCGTGGACGCTACGGTGATCGACCGCGCAAGCCTCGGCGTCAGCTGCGAATAGCCTGCGGACCATGCTCGAAATCCGCGGCCTCACGAAGCGTTTTGGCGGCATCGTGGCGCTTGACGGCGTCGCGATGTCCGTCGCGCGGGGCCGGGTCCACGCCCTGTTGGGCGAAAACGGGGCCGGCAAGTCCACCCTGTTCAAGTGCCTGTCGGGCGTCCATGCACCCGATGCCGGCGAGATGTTCCTCGACGGCCGGCCTTTCGCCCCCCAAAGCCCGATCGCGGCAGAAACGGCCGGTCTCAGATTCGTGCATCAGGAGTTGAACCTTGTGCCCGGCTTCTCCGCCTTCGAAAACGCTTTCGTCGGGCGCCGGTACCCGCGCCGGGCCGGCCTCATCGATTGGCGCGCCATGCGGCGCCGGTTTGCCGGCATCCGCGACCGCTACGGGCTCGACGTCGACATCGACGTGCCGGTCGGTCGCCTGTCGACGGCGAAATGCCAGCTGGTCGAAATCCTGCGCGCGCTGATGGACGAAGCGAGGCTGCTCGTCCTGGACGAGCCGACGGCTTCGCTGAGCGAGGCGGAGGCCGAGACGCTGCACGGCATCGTCCGGCGTCTCGCCGCGCATGGCTGCGCCATGATCTTCGTGTCGCACCGGCTGGACGAGGTGTTCGCCGTGGCGGACGAATACACCGTGTTGCGCAACGGCCGCTCGGTCGGCAGCGGCACGATGAAGCAGATCGACCGGGACGGTATCGTGGCCCTGATGGCCGGCGAAGGGTTTCGCCAGGAGGATGCCTCCGGCGCGATCAACACTGGCGCGGCGGTCCTTCAACTCTCGGATATCCGCCCTTCGCCGGTGCGCGCCGGCGTCGACATGTCGGTCGCCGCCGGGGAAATCGTCGGCCTCTACGGCATTGTCGGCAGCGGGCGGTCCAGCCTGCTCAAGACGATCTGGGGCGCCAACCCGCTGGCATCCGGCGAGATCCGGATCGACGGATCGAGGCTTCCAGCGATGGGGATTGGCGAGCGTATCAGAGCCGGCGTCGCCTACGTGCCCGAGGATCGGCGCACCAAGGGGTTGGTCATGCACCATCCCATCCTCGACAACGCGCTACTGCCGAGCCTGTCGCGATACCGGGTCGCCGGCTTCCTGCCGGTGGTGAACTGGCGCGCCGCGCGCATCGGCGCCCGCGCCATGCTGTCGGAGCGCAACGTCAAATACGGCCGGTTGACCGACCCGGTCTCCACCCTTTCGGGAGGAAACCAGCAAAAGGTGATGATCGGGCGCTGGCTTGCCGGCGACACGCGCCTTTTCCTGCTCGACGAGCCGACGCGCGGCGTCGACGTCCGCTCCAAGGCGGAAATCCACGCCCTATGCCGGCGGCTCGCCGAGAATGGTGCCGCCGTCGTCCTTGTCACCAGCGATATCGAGGAACTCCTGATGCTCGCCACGCGCATCGTGGTGATGGCGCAAGGACGCGTCACGCTCGACATGGCCAATCAGGGTCTCGAACGCCAGACCATCCTCGGCGCCACGTTCAGCGCCGAGAGGCAGCGCGTGGCGATGAGGACCGTCCCGTGAGCGCCATTTCCCGGTTTGGCACGCTGCTCGGGCTGATAGCGATCGTCGCGCTGTTTTCGGCGCTGTCGCCCGGCTCCTTCGCGCAGGCCTCCAACCTGATCAACATCACCCAGCAGATGTCGCTGCTGGCGATCGTGGCGCTCGGCGCGACCTTCGTCATGTCGCTGTCGGAGTTCGACCTGTCGGTCGGCGCGGTGGTGTCGATGTCCGGCATCGTTTCGGTCAGCCTGTTCGCCCTCGGGTGGGGGATCGTTCCGACCATCGCGATCACCCTTTTGGCCGGCTTCGCGGTCGGCTGCGCCAGCGGCTTCCTGATCGCGACATGGCGCATGCCGAGCTTCATCATGACGCTGGCAATGGGCACCATCATCGGCGGCATCACCTTCTGGGCCAGCGGCGGCGCCACGCTGTTCGGCAGCATACCCGACGGTTTCCGCAACCTGGGGCGCGGCTACCTGGCAGGCATACCCGTGCTCACGCTGTGGGCCCTGACCACAACGGTATTCGCCGCGCTGGTACTCGACCACACCGAACCCGGCCGGCGCATGCTGGCGATCGGCGGCAACAGGGAAGCAGCCCGCCTCACCGGCGTCAGGATCGTGCCTACATCGGTCCTCGCCTTCGGCCTATGCACTTTACTTGCGGCGCTCGCCGGCCTGCTTTTGACCGCGCGCCTGGGCAGCGCGCATCCGACCGGCGGCGCCGGCTTTCTGCTCCAGGCCTATGCCGCGGTGTTCCTCGGCATGACCGCGTTTCGCGACGGGCAGCCAAACGCGGCCGGCACGCTGGTGGGTGCCGCCATCATCGCAGTCGTGGCGAACGGGCTGACCATCCTCGGCGTCCCGAACTATCTGCAGGACATCTTCACCGGCCTCATCATCATCGGCGCGGTGCTGGTGCGCAATATCGGACACTCGGAGCGATGAAACACTTGCCGGAGGCCTCAGCACACGAGCGTGTCGCCAGCGCCATGATCTCCGAACTCGCGAGCGGCCTGTGGCGCGCCGGCGACCATCTACCGGCCGAACTGGAACTGGCGGCCTTTTACAAGGTCGGGCGGCGCACCGTGCGCAAGGCACTCGCGGTGCTGGAGCGGCAGGGGCTCGTCGTCAAGAACCAGGGGCGCCGGACGCTGTTTCGCGGCAGGTCGATTTCGCGCCTGCGCGAGACGGTGGAGGACTTTCCGACGGCCGCGCGCAGGGCCGGCTTCGTGCCCTCTACCCGGGTGGCCGAGTTCGCCCGTATCGCCGCCGGTCTTACCGAGGCACGGGCCTTGTCGCTGCCGCTCGGCGCGCCGGTTGCCGAGATCTGGCGCTTGAGGCTTCTGGACGGGCGGGTCGCAGTCTGCCAGCGCTCGGTGCTTCCCGACGAGATCGCAAGCCGCGTTCCGCGCTCGCGACTGAGCCACGGATCGCTCTACGCGGCGCTGCGCGAACATGCCGGCGTGGGCGAACTGTTCGTCGCGAGCGAGCAATTGGCGACGTCGCAGGCATCCGAACTCGAAGCACGGCACGCGAGGATCGAACCGGGACGCAGCGTCGTCCGCATGGCCCGCGTGGTGGCGGACGCGCCTTGCCGCTTGGTCGAATATTCGAACGTCATCTTCCTGGACCGCAGCTACCACTATGCCGTCGTCTAGAGCGTTTCAGGCCTGACGCACCTGCTGTCCCCATCACTCGGGAAGCACTCGCCGCGATATTTCCCGTTTCACTGCTGCGTGCTTGCGGCATCCTGGCGCAATCGGCAGCGTCAAGTCGCATATTCACGCCGCCACGGCTGGCTATGGCAGCGTGTAAGCGGTTTTGACGGTGGTGTAGAACTCGGCGGCGTAGCGCCCCTGCTCGCGCGGGCCGTAGCTGGAGCCTTTGCGGCCTCCGAAAGGGACATGATAGTCGACGCCGGCCGTCGGCAAGTTGACCATCACCATGCCGGCCTCGGCGTTGCGCCGGAAATGCGAAGCGTATTTGAGGCTCGTCGTGCAGATGCCGGAGGACAGGCCGAAGGGCGTGTCGTTGGCGGCAGCAAGCGCCTCTTCGTAGTCCTTGACCCGCTGGACGCTGGCGACCGGACCGAAAATCTCCTCGCGATTGATGCGCATCTCGGGCGTGGTATCGGTGAAGAGCGCCGGCTGCAGGTAGAAGCCCGGGTTTTCCCGGTTCAGCCGCTCGCCGCCGAAGGCAAGCGTCGCCCCTTCCTCTCGTCCAATGTCGATAGGAAATGTCCTGATCGAGCTGGCCCTGGTCGACCACCGGCCCGATATGGGTGCCGGCCTTCAAGGCGTCGTCGACGACGAGGCCCTTCAGCTTTTCGGTGACAGCCGCGACAAAGCGGTCGTGGATGCCGTCCGTCACAACGAGGCGCGAGGAAGCGGTGCAGCGCTGGCCGGTGGAGAAGAAGGCGCCGTTGACGGCACAGTCGACCGCAATACCAAGGTCGGCATCGTCGAGCACAACCAGCGGGTTCTTGCCGCCCATCTCGAGCTGGAATTTCTTCATCTGTCCGACGCAGGCGGCCGCGACCTTCTTGCCGGTCGCGACCGAGCCGGTGAAGGTGACGGCGTCGACGCGCGGATCGTTCAGGATGGCGTCGCCGACAACCGCGCCGCGGCCCATGACAAGGTTGAAAGCGCCCTCCGGCACGCCGGCGCGCACGATGATGTCGGCAGCGCCCAGGCCGAACCCGGCACGAGTTCGGCTGGCTTGAAGACCACGGTGTTGCCGTAGGCGAGCGCCGGCGCGATCTTCCAGGCCGGTATCGCGACCGGAAAATTCCACGGCGTGATGATACCCACCACACCGACCGGCTCGCGCGTCAGTTCGACATCGATGCCCGGCCGCGTCGAGGCCAGCTTCTCGCCCGAAAGCCGCAGCACCTCGCCGGCGAAGAAGTCGAATATCTGCGCGGCGCGCATCACCTCGCCAACGCCTTCGCCAAGCGTCTTGCCCTCCTCGCGCGAAAGCAGCCGGCCGAGTTCGTCCTTGCGCGCAAGGATCTCGCTCGACACCTTCTGGAGGATATCGTGGCGCTGCTGGATGCCCGAGCGCGACCAGGCGGGAAAGGCGGCGCGGGCCGCGGCGATCGCCTCAAGCGCCTGCTCGCGGTCGGCGCGCGCATATTCGCCGATCACATCGCCGGTGTTCGACGGGTTGACGTTGTCCTGCGCCTCGGCGCCTTCCGCCCAGCGTCCGGCGATGAAGTTGTGATGAATGGTCATTGTTCGGCGGCGTTCCCGTTTCAGATCAGCCCGGCCCCTGCCAGATCGCGCATCAGGTGACTGGCGCTATAGCGCCACGCAGGGCAACCCGTCGAGAGTTCGACGCGGTTTACAAGCGCTCCAAGACGCTCGGAAGAAATGGTGACGATGTCCCCGGTCTTGTGCGTGAAGCCCTTGCCCGCCTCGCCGCGGTCTTTCACCGGGGCGAACATCGTGCCGAGATAGAGTACCATCCCGTCCGGATATTGATGGTGGTCTCCCATCGCGGCAGCCACCAGTTCCTCGGGCGAGCGACTGATCTCGGCCATCGAGCTTTCACCCTCAAGCACGAAGCCGTCCTCGCCTTCGACACGCAACCCAACTATGGCCTGCTTCACGTCGGCGAGCGAATAGCCGGCATCAAACAGACGAATGAAGGGTCCGAGCGAGGCCGACGCATTGTTGTCCTTGGCCTTGCCGAGGAGCAGCGCCGAGCGGCCTTCGACGTCGCGGAGATTGACGTCGTTGCCGAGCGTGGCGCCGACGATCCGTCCGTCGCTGGCGGCGATGACGGCGACCTCGGGCTCCGGATTGTTCCATGTCGAAACGGGATGCAGCCCGACATCGGCACCGAAACCCACCGAGGCCATCGGCTGGCATTTGGTGAAAATCTCGGCGTCGGGGCCGATCCCGACCTCCAGATATTGCGACCACGCCCCCCGCTCGATGAGTTTCGACTTGATTGCCATCGCCTCCGGTGAACCGGGTTTCAGCGTCGAGAGATCGTCGCCGATCAGCCCGGCAATGTCGGCGCGGATCGCTTCCGCTTTTCCGGGATCCCCCCGCGCCTGTTCCTCGATCACCCGTTCCAGCAGACTGACGACGAAGGTGACGCCCGAGGCCTTCACCGCTTGCAGATCGACAGGCGAAAGCAGGAACGGGCGCGAAGGATCGGTGCGCGCGGCCACGCTGTTCGCCGCGATCTCCGAGAGGCTGCCCAGGCTTCTGCCCTCGGCCCCAGCCACATACGCGGTCGGGTCCTCCAGTTCGCAGAGGTCGCGCACGGTCGGCGCAGCGCGGGCGGTGATGTCGACAATTTCGCTGCCACGCACTGCGACGACGACCGGATGCGCGCGGTCGGGTGTCCGCGCGCGCCCGACAAAAACGCCGTCCTGAGGCAGATCGATCGCAAAAGACATGTGTTATCCCTTAGCGGCGCTTGAAGACGGGTGCACGCTTTTCCTTGAACGCGGCCCGGCTTTCGAGGGCATCCTCCGTTGCAAAACAGATCGTCTGGAGGTCGCGCTCGTATTCAATGGCCTTCTCCGGGGGCATCGTATGCGCCGCCCTGAGATTGAGCTTTGCCGTTTCCGCGGCGATCGGCGCCCGCGCGGCGATGGTCCCGGCAATCTCTCGAGCACGCACCATGAGGTCTGAAAGACAAATCCGTCATCGGGACGCGTGAAGGCGTCCCGCTGGCCAGGTGGAAGGCAAACCTGTTGGCGATCGGATAGCTGACAAACATTTCTTTCGCCGACGAACTCTGCCTTACTACCCTAGCCGCCGCAATCCCTCTGCAGCCTATCGATGCTTCGTCAACCTGGCACGCGGACTGGCTGCGAAAGCTCGAAAACGACTCGCACGTCACCAGGCCGGGCGCTAAGGGACGCGTAGCGCTATATGCCCGCACCTTCCCGGTAACCGGTCAGGAAGGCGGTGAGATTGTCGCCCAGCGAATCGCAAAGATAGCCCCCTTCCTGGACTATGACGGCGGGCATGCCGATGCTGGCGCAGCGTCGCCCGATCTGCCGGAATCCGGCCGTGGTTACGGACAGGCCGCCGAAGGGGTCGCCCTCGAAGGCATCCAGACCCAATGCGAACACGACAGCGCCCGGCGCAAACGAGGCGACGCGGCTCAATGCCGCGTCGAGCGTGTCCAGGAAGATCTCATCGCCGGAGCCGCGCGGCAATGGCAGGTTGTGGTTATAGCCCAGACCGGCGCCTTCACCTCGTTCGGAAGCGTACCCCCAGAAGAACGGATAGAAGCGTTCCGGATCGGCATGAAGGGAAACCGTCAGCACGTCGGAGCGGGCGTAGAAGATACCTTGCGTGCCGTTGCCGTGATGCAGATCGATGTCGACGATCGCGACGCGCTCGTGAACGCCGCGCAGCACCTGCGCTGTTATCGCCGAATTGTTGAGAAAGCAGAAGCCGCCCGCCAGGTCGGCGAAGGCGTGGTGACCAGGTGGGCGGCTGAGTGCGTAGACAGCCCGCTCTCCATCGCGGACCATGGCGGCCGCCTCGGCGGCTGTCTGTGCGCTCCAGTAAACCGATTCCCAGGTCCGCTCCGATATCGGACAGGCCGTGTCGGTCATGTGATATCCGGCCTGGCCGACAGCGGAGCGCGGATAGGAGAAGTCGCGGCGGTCGGGGTGGATGTTCGGGACCACCTCGGCGGATGCGTCTGAGATGCGCTGCCAGCGTGCATAGATCGTCTCCAGGAAGCGCAGATATTCGGGGGTGTGGACAGCGGCAGCTGGCGCCAGCCCATGATCTCGTGGCTCGGTTCGCTCAAGACCGGCAGCTGTCGCCCCTGCGAGCAGCCGCTCGGCGCGCTCCGGCACTTCCGGGTTCGGCTGCGGCGCACCCGACGACAGGAAGTGCTTCGGATCGTGTTGGCGTTGGATCTCGTGAAAGACGAATTTCATGCTGCTCCCGCCCGTTGCAGAATTGGCTAGTCAGAAGGCGACACGGTCGCCGCCCTTGAGATCCAGCATGGCGCGCGCCTCATGCGGAGCCGCGATCGTAAAGCCCATCTCCTCAAGGATGCGGCGGATACGGGCCACCTGATGCGCATTGTCCGGGGCGAGACCGCGCCCTTTGCCGTCCGTCAGGTTGTCCTCCAGTCCGACACGGACATTGCCGCCCAGCAGGGCGCCCATCGTTCCGAGCCGCATCTGGTGACGTCCCGCCGCCAGCACCGAGAAGCGGTAGCTGTCCGCCAGCAGGCGGTCGGCGGTCGCCTTCATGAACACGAGCGCCTCCGGGCTCGCGTCGATCCCGCCCAGTATGCCCAGCACGAACTGGACGAACACCGGCGGCCGGATCAGGCCCTGCTTCAGATAGTAGGCGACGGTCTGGAGATGGCCCGCGTCGTAGCATTCGAATTCGAACCGGGTGCCGCATCCATCTCCCAGTTCAGACAGAATGTGCTCGATGTCTGCGAAGGTGTTCTTGAACACCACGTCACGGGTTGCCTCGAGGAAGCCCTGCTCCCACTCGTGCTTCCAGCTGTCGAACCGCCCGGCAAGCGGGAAGATGCCGAAATTCATGGATCCCATGTTGAGCGAGCACATTTCCGGCTTTGCGGCCAATGCCGGCGCGAGGCGTTCTGCAAGACTCATCTGCGACGAGCCTCCCGTCGATATGTTCACGACGGCGTCGGTCTGCTGGCGGATACGCGGCAGGAATCCCTCGAAGTGGGCAATCTCAGCGCTCGGTTTGCCGGTCCGCGGGTCGCGCGCGTGAAGATGCAGCACCGAGGCCCCGGCCTCGGTCGCTCCGACCGCCTGCTCCACCATCTCGTCGGCAGTCACCGGCAGGTTAGGGCTCATCGTCGGCGTGTGGATCGAACCTGTCAGGGCACAGGTCAGGATCACAGGGTCAGCCATGATCAGTGGTTTCCGCGCGGCAGGTCCAGGCGGTCGGAAAAGGCGTCGAGACTGGCGGTGAGCACCTCCATGATCTCGCCGACCTGCTCGCGGCTTGTGATCAACGGCGGGCAGACCATGAAGTGGTCTCCCTCCAGACCGCCGCGGGTTCGCCTCGAGTAGATGATCAGTCCGCGCGAATAGGCTTCCTCGACGAGGTGGATGTGGGCATCAATCTCTCTTGGCAGTGGCGTCATGAACTCGGGGTCGGACACCAGCTCGAAGGCCAGCAACAGTCCCTTGCCGCGAACGTCGCCGATAAAGGGGTAACGCGCCTTCAGGCCACTCAGTTCGGCCATGAGAAGATCGCCCACCTCGCGGGCGTTGGCACACAATTCAAGGCGCTCGATCTCCTCCAGAACGGCCAGGCCGGCCGCGCAGGCAAGGGGATTGCCGGCATAGGTGTAGCCATGCACGAAACCGCCCGCCGCGAGCACCGCGTCTGCGATATCGCGCTGTGCCACCATCGCCCCGAGCGGTGCGTAGCCGGCCGCGAAGCCTTTCGACAGAGCCACGATGTCCGGCTTCAGGTCCCAGTGCTCGGCGGCAAGAAAGCGGCCCGTGCGCCCGGCACCGGACATAACCTCGTCAAGGATCAGGAGGATGCCGTACTCGCGGCAGATCTCGGTAACGCGCCGGTAATAGCTGTCGGGAGCGACAAGCGCGCCGGTCGCGGCCCCGCCAACCGGCTCCATGATGAAGCCGAGAACGCTTTCCGGCCCCTGCAGTTCGATCTCGTCGCGCAGCAAGTCGGCGTAGCGGATGCCGCGTTCCTCCATAGAGAGGTCGTCGCGGTCAAGATAGCAGGTCGGCGCCGGAATCTTCGGCATCTGTCGCAACATGGGTTCGAACGGCCCGCTCATCAGTTCCATCCCGGTCAGCGCCAGCGCGCCCAAAGTGGAGCCGTGGTAGGAGGGGTAGCGGGAGATGATCTTCCAGCGGCCTTCGCGGCCGGTTGCGACGGCATGCTGCCGGGCCAGCTTGATGGCGCTTTCCACCGCTTCCGATCCGCCCGAAACGAAAAAGACGCGGTCGAGCCCCTCCGGCATCCTCGATGCGGTCAGCCGCGCGAGGCGCTCAGCCGGCTCATTCTCGAAATGAAGTCGGTAGGCGAAGGTCGTCTTGGCCATCTGGCTGCGCATGGCATCGAGCACGTGTTCGTTGCCATGCCCGATATTGGCCACCATGGCGCCGCTGGAGCCGTCGATGTAACGGCGTCCATCAGCATCCCAGATGTAGATGCCCCGTGCCTCGCCGACCAGCGGACGGCGCTGCCGGGACTGATAGAACAGGTTCGATGGCGGCGGGGAAGCCTGGAGGTTCATGGGTGCGCTTCCGGCTCCACAAGCGCGCAGTCGCGGCCGCGCACGATCGCTATGACGCGCTCACCCTGCCTGTAGGGGCTCTCCTCGATCGGATTCAGCGCCTGAAGGGAACGGCCATTGATGTCGACGAAATAACGCGCCGCCTGACCCTGATAGTCAACGGCGGTTACCTCGGCCGGGAGAGCGAGCGCGTCTGCCGGGAGGTCACCTTCCTGTTGTCGGAGGGTCAGCCTCTCCGCCCTTATGACGACGGTGGCATCCGTCCCCTTCGCGAAGCCGCTGGCGCGGCCCGCGGGCAGCTGCAGGCTCCCCAATCCGTTCATGGCCACTTCAACGGCATCCGCGCCGGCCGTTGCTACCGTGCAAGGCAAGAGGTTCGAGTTACCCAGGAATCGAGCCACGAAAGCCGAGGCCGGCGCCGTGTACACTTCCTCCGGCGCGCCCATCTGCTCGACATGCCCGGCACTCATCACCACGATGCGGTCGGACATCGCCAACGCTTCCGACTGGTCGTGGGTAACGAAGATCGTGGTTATCCCAAGCTGCGACTGGATGCGCTTCAGTTCCACGCGCATGTCTTCACGCAGATTGGCGTCGAGTGCTGAGAGCGGTTCGTCGAGCAGGAGCACGTCAGGTTCTATGACGATTGCACGTGCCAGGGCGATGCGCTGCTGCTGGCCGCCCGAGAGCTGCCGCGGGTAGCGGTCGCCGACCTGCGGCAGTTGCACCAGTTCGAGCGCAGCGTTGACGCGCCTCGCGATCTCCTCGCGCCCGACACTGCGGTATTTGAGCCCGAAGGCGACGTTGTCGAATATCGTCTTGTGCGGAAACAGCGCATAGTTCTGGAACACGATCCCCAGATTGCGCCGGTGGATAGGCACACGGGTGACGCTGCGGCCCTTGATCTCGATCTCGCCCTCGCTGGGGTCGAGCAAGCCGGCGATCATGCGCAGCGTCGTCGTCTTGCCGCAGCCGGAAGGTCCCAGCAGGGTAACGAAGCTGCCCTCCTCCACATCGAGGTCGAAACGATGCACCGCGGTCACGTTGCCGAACCGCTTGACGATACCCCTGAGCGCTACTGCGCTTGCTGATTTGGTCACGTGGGACTCCGCTTGGTTTGAATGGCCGGCGGAGCGCCACTGCACTCCGCCATTGCCTCAGCGTCAGTAGCCGCGCTCGACCCTCGAATACTGCTTGGACCATTCTTCCTCATTGCTGTTCCAGTAGTCGGCATCGAAGAAATTGAGGCCCTCCAGCGTGCCGCCGGGATCGAAGGCGGGCAGTGCCTTGACCTTGTCGGAGAGCTCGACCTTGCGGGGATCCAGCGCCGGCGGATAGTTCTGGCCCTCCGCCACGGCGATCGCCACCTCCGGCTCAAGCATGAAGTTGAGCAACTCCTCGCAGGCCTCCATCGGGCTGCCCTTGATGACGAAGATGCATTCCTGCCAGCCGAGGCCGCCGGGCGGGTCGTAGTAGCCGATGTCGTGACCCTGGTCCTGGAGCGCCTTGATGCGGCCGGACCAGCCCTCGGTCACGTGGATCTCCTCTTCAGCCAGCAGGCTCATCAGCTCGGCACCCGACGCCCAGTATTTCAAAACCAGGTCGCGGTTCGCCCGGATGGCATCCCAAACGGCCTCCACGTCCTCGATGTTGTTGGGATCCTGGTCCGTCTGCAGCGCGCCGTACCAGATGCGTGTCTTCCAGTCGCTCCAGCCGCCGATCTTGCCCTTGTGCGCGGGATCGATCATCACCTTCGCGCCCTTCTCCTTCACCTCATCGTCGGAGATGAACTTGCGGTTGTAGGCGATGCTGGTCGTGCCGTAATCGTAGGGAACGGCGGACAGCTTGCCGTCGGTGATGTTGCGGAACACCTGCTGCAGCGCCGGAATGACGTTCCGCAGGTTCGGGATGTTGTCCTCGTTGAGTTCGGAAGACAGACCCAGCGAGTGGTAGCGCGAATAGTCGAACACGCCCGACAGATGCGCGAGGTTGAACTCGCCATCCTGGCTCGCGCGCACCCGCGCCAGATATTCGTCGGCGCCGCCGAATGTGCCGTCGACCACTGTAATGCCCGTCTTATCGGTATAGGGATTGAACGCGTGCTCGCGGAAGGCTTCCGAAACGATGCCGCCCCACCCGTCGAACCGGACCTGATCGGGGGTCGCGGCGCGGGCAAACTTGGCAAACGGGCCGCCCGCGACACCGTAGACCGTAGCGGACGCGCCGATCAGTCCGAGGAATGTGCGCCGGTTCACATCGCCGTGGCGGTAGCGGTCAAGCAGTCGTTCATAGCGCCTGGTGTTTTCCATCGTCATGCTCCCATTGGTTTTTCAGTGCCCGCGTTTCCCTGGAGCCGCGGAGCCGTGCTCCTGTTATCCGCGTCTGGCCGCCATCCACCGCGCCACACCCATGCCCGCGATCGGGACCGCAACCGTCATGACGATCATCACCGTCCCGAGGGCGTTGATTTCCGGCGAGATGGAATTGCGCAGCATCGCGAAGATCTGCGTCGGCACCGTCTCCACGCCTCCCGGCTTCCAGAACATCGTGCCGGTGATGTCGTCGAAGGAGATCGTGAAGGCGAAGATCATGCCGGCGAAGACGGCCGGCATGAGCAGCGGCAGTGTGACCGTGAAGAAGGTCTGGATCGGACCGGCGCCGAGGCTCAGCGCCGCCTCTTCGTATTCGCGCTTGATCGCCACCAGGCGCGCCTGCACGACGAGCAGCACGAATGGCAGCGTGAAGATCACATGTCCAAGCAGCAGCAGGACGAAGCTGCGCGGCAGGCTGAGCCAGCGCAGGAACAGCAACAACGCCACGGCCAGAACCACTTCCGGAATGAGGATCGGCGCGATGAGCAGGGTCGAAATCGTGTTCTTGCCGGGAAAGCGATAGCGCACGAGCGCCAGCGCGGCCAGGATGCCCAGCACCGTCGAGATCACCGCAGTCAGCGCCCCGAGCAGCAGCGAAATACGGAAGGCGCGCACGATGGCATCGTTGTGCCACAGTTCGATGAACCAGCGCAGGCTCAGGCCCTCCATCGGGAAGGACCCGAACTGGCTCGTGTTGAACGACAGCAATACGACCACGCCGACCGGCAGGAACATGAAGAAGTAGACGGCGATTGTGTAGAGCCTGATGAGAGACCAGCCCGACATCGCCCTACCCGAACGACTTGGCGATCTGGCCGATCCCGACCAGGCGGTTGTAGACGGCCACGATGCCGCCGAGAATGATCAGCAGCACGATCGACAGGGCCGATCCAAGCGGCCAGTTGAGCTGCGTGATGATCGCCTCGAATACCAGGTTGGCGAACATGGCGTCACGCGGCCCACCCAGCACCAGCGGCGTGATGTAGGTTCCGGCGGCGAGGACGAAACAGAGGAGGCCGCCGGCAGCGAGCCCCGGTAGCGACAGCGGCAGCGTCACCTCGCGGAACGTCTGCATGCTGCTGGCGCCCAGCGACCGGGAGGCGTCGGCGAGATTGGGGTCGATTGCGTCGAGGCTGACATAGACGTTGAGCACCATGAAGGGCAGCAGGAAGTGCACCAGTCCGAGGATGACCGTCGCCTCGTTGTAGAGCATCTGGATCGGTTCGGAGATGATGCCGGTCGCCACCAGCAGTTGGTTCAGCGCTCCCGAAACGCCGAGGATGTTGATCCACGACATGGTGCGGATGATGTAGCTGATCCAAAAGGGCAGGATCAGCAACAGAAGCAGCAACGTCTTGTGGCGTGTCCGCGAAGTCGCGATGAAATAGGCCGGCACGTAGCCCAAGACCGCACAGGACAGGGTGGTGATGGCGGCGATCCGCAGGGTGGAAAGCAGGATGTCCCTGTAGAAGGGATCGCTCAGCACTTCCTGCCAGTTGTCGAGGTGGAAGCCGGGAACCTCCGCACCCGTCGCCGAGCGCAGCCAGAACGAATAGACGATGACGAAGAAGACCGGAACGACGAGCAGAAATCCGATCGCTCCGAGCGCCGGTGACAGCAATATCCAGGGACGCGCCGCGCCCGCCGTTTCACCCATTGGCTCCCATCCGCCTCTTGCCGACCGTTCCCTGTGGCCTGTTCAAGGGTCGTCAAAAGTGTGATCCGCGCGGCAGCATTCTCAAGACGCATAATGACAATGGTGGCTATAGTTTCCGGGAATGCTACAGTGCGACCGCCATGAGAGATCACCTCGCCACCCCGCCTTCACCCGCCGGCCGTATGGTCTGGAACCTCGACTGGAACCTGATCCGGACTTTCCTCGTGATCGTCGAGCGCGGCGGCATCACGGCCGCCGCCAACGCCCTCCTGCTCAAGCAGCCCAGCGTTTCCAACGCGCTGCGCCGGCTGGAGGGCCACCTGTCAAAGCGGCTTATCCTCCGCGGGCCCGGTCAGTTCGAAGTTACCCCCGCCGGGCGCCTGCTCTACAACGAGGCGATTGAGATTTTCGGCAGCATTTCCCGACTTGGCACGCTGATCAGGGACATGGAAGAGGAAGTGTCCGGCCACGTCACGCTCGCCATGGCAAGCCACGTCGTCTCGCCGGTGCTCGACGAGGTGCTGTCCCGGTTTCATCAGCGGCACAGGTTCGCCACGCTGGCAATCGATGTCATGACCAGCCGTGATGTCATTCAGACCGTTCGGCAACGCCAGGCGAGTCTCGGCATCGGCCTCGTTCACGAGAAGCACCCGCATCTCAACTATCTGCGCCTCTTCCGGGAATATTTCGGTTTCTATTGCGGTCCGCGACACCGGCTTTTCGGCAACGATAGCCTGTCGCTCGCGGACCTGCGTGGTGAAACCTTCGTCTCGTTCAAGACGGATCGCCTGACCGATGCGCTGCGACCGGTGGCGCTGCTGCGCGCCCAGGCCGAACTCAAAGACAGCATCGTCGGCGTTTCGTCCAGCCTGGAGGAGGTACGCCGCATGATCCAGGCCGGCCTTGGCATCGGCCCGTTACCGGTTCATGTGGCACAGCGCGACGTGGAAGCCGGCCTGCTGTGGCGGCTGCCGCCCTACGACGATCCGCCGGCGATCGATATCCACATCGTCACCAATCCGGGCACACGCATGAACCGCGCCGAAGCGAATCTCATCGAAATGCTTCGAGAGGCCGTCGCCCGCGTGCCGTTCGCGGAGCGCGACTATCGCCAGCGATGAGGACCGTTCTATCCGCCAGACCTACGTTCTCGGCAGGCCCACATTTGCGTTCTCCGCCACCACCGGATTTGTGAGCACGCCAACGCCCTGCACCCAGACATCGACATTGTCACCGGGCACTACCGGCCCGACGCCCGACGGGGTGCCTGTGAGGATTACGTCGCCTGGTTGAAGGGTCACTGCAGAACTGAGATAGGAGACAAGCTGCGGCACGCCGAACAGCAGGTCCGACGTCGAACTCGCCTGGCGGTCGATTCCACTCACCCGCGCGCCGAGCATCAGGTTCGACGGATCGAGCCCGGTCGCGATCACCGGACCTAGCGGGCAGAAGCTGTCGAACCCTTTCCCGATCAGCAACGCCCCCTGGTCCATCTCCTCCTTCTGAATGACGCGCTCCGACACGTCATTGGCGCAGGTAAAACCCAGCACATGGTCAAGCGCGCTATCGACGGGCACTCGTCGCCCGGCGCGGCCAATGACCACCGCCAGCTCCGCTTCGAAGTGCACGTTCGAGCCTTCACGCGGGTAGACGATCGGCTCGCCTGGGCCGACAACCGTATTGGACGGCTTCATGAAGAACAGCGGACGCACGGGAGGCTTCGCACCGGACTCCTCGATGTGCGCGATGTAGTTCAGACCCACACCAAAGATTCTGGGCGCCTCGACCGGTGCCAGCAGGATGGCGTCGGCCACGGCGTCGGTAACTCCGGAGGACTCGAGCGTTTCGAACGGCGAGCGCGCGAGCCGGTTCAGCCGATCGCCTTCGAGGATGCCGTGATGAGTGCCATCATCAAGCCGGTACCGCGCGATAAGCAATTCGTTTCTCCTGATTTTATTGCGCAATGAGCTCGATTTCGTCCCGGTCGGGCGGGCCGTCATGAACCAGCAACGTGTAGCTGCTCTCGAAGGTCTCCTCAGGTTCTAGCGATAATCCGACGTCGCGAAATGGACCAACAGTCACCACCCCCCAATCCGCGACGAACCAGAACGGCACTCGGCCCGGCAGCCGGTGTGGCACGACGCATACGCCGGCGATCGCGCCGCCGCCGACTGGTCCGGTGAAATCCACCCAGCGGGCTCCGGCACCGCTGACCGCCACGCCGCCAGACAGGCCGCGGTCGTCGGTCACGGCCCCGCCGTTCTGCACGATCATGGAATCCGCCACACGAACGTTGAACCAGGCGTGACGCGTCGGACCGAGCTTGAGGGCGAACTCGCCGCAGGAGAGACGCGAGGTCATGTCTATGCGGTTGCGCCGGGCGCCGCAATCGACCGTGATCGTGCGCACCTCGCGCGCTACAAGCCTCCCGGCTGGTGCGGCCCACTCCGTTGGGCCATGCCATTCCAGCGTCTGCACGATGCGATAGCCGTCGTCCGCTGCGCCGGCTTCTTTTACAATCCCAACGATGCGGCCGGGCGATCGTCCCTGAAAGACTTCGTCAACGTAGAAATTGTAGGTATATTCCTCGACCTGCGCGTTGGCCGCAGGCACCATGGCATGCACATGATCCGAGGCTATCCAGGCACCGCAATGGTGCGGATGGTCCGAGGGGCTCTCGGAGGTGACGCAGAAGCCCGCCGGCGTCGACAGCGGGTGAAGGTAGCTGCGGAATGCACCCTGCGTCACCGCCAACACGCTCGCATCACCATGCCGCAGTCGCATCCGATGCGCCTTCGCCCATGCGCCCCGTGGCAACGCGATCTCATCTGACCTGAAGGTAAACTCGGGCATCGTCAGTCGACCGGCGTCAGGCCGCGCGTGTGTGCGGGCAGTTCGGTGTCGGCAAAGAGGTCCGGATGTGCCGCCGCGATCTGCGGCAGCGCCACCAGTATCTCGCGCAAATGTCGCCTCATGGCAGCTTCGGTGCCGTCAGGGTCGTTGGCCGCGAGGCGCTCTACGATTGCCTCATGCTGGCGGATCAGCAGTGGCATCGGCGAAGCGTGAGGCAGGCTGAGGAAGCGCACCCGGTCGGTCTGCACGCGTGCGCTCTCGACGATGCGCCAGGCATAGTCGCAATCGACGATATCGGCGATCGCCCGGTGAAACGCCTCATCCAGATCGTTAAAGCTGCGATAATCGTCATGGGAGGCGGCGACGCGCTGCCTGTCGACATGGCGACGCAGTTCCAGCACTTGTTCCGCCGTCGCAAGCCTGCCGGCGTTTCTGGCAATGTCGCACTCTATGGCCTCTCGAACGAAGCGCGCATTGGCCAGTTCGCGCGCCGAAATCTTCATGACGTATGTACCGCGACTTGGCCTGATCTCCACCAGTCCGGCCTCCGACAGCTTGATAAAGGCTTCGCGCACCGGCTGACGGCTGACGCCGAACCGCGCCGCAATCTCTGCTTCGGACAAGGCCTCTCCGGGCCGCAGCTGAAGCTCGACGATGCCCTGCCGGAGCGCTGCGACGATCTGCGGCGCGATCGGTTCCCTCATGCGCAATGCGATTTCCATGTCCCCGCAACTTCCCTGCACTGCCGCCGGCCATCGGCCGCCTGTGTGGCGACGAAATGAGACGCTGATCTCACCATGGCTTGCGCCAGCCGCCTGACCATGTATCATACCGGTATGGTGCCATACCGCAAGCAACTGCTGTGCCGCGGACCTTGCGCACCGGAGGGCAATCCGAGGGAGGAGACAATGACCTCAAGGGGTATCAAGATTTCGCGACGCGGCTTTATCGCCGCCGGCACCGCTGCGCTCGCTTCGCCGGCTTTCATCCGTCACGCCAAGGCGCAGGAGTTCGTGTGCAAGATCGCCCATACCGAAGGCATCGGCACGCCGATCACCAACGCCTTCGACGCCTGGGCGGCCGCGATGAACGAAAAGAGCGGCGGTCGTATCGACGCGCAGCATTTCCCAGCCGCACAGCTTGGCGGCCTAGCGGAAGCGCTGGAAGGAAGCCGCATCGGCACAATCCAGGTGACGACGGCCGGACCCGACTCCGAGGAGGCAATAGCGCCCGAGATCGCTGCTTTCGGCGGGGCGCCCGGTTTCATCTACAAGAGCGAGGAGCATGTCGATCGCGTGTTGCAGGGCGAACTCGGGCAGAAATGCTCTGACATCGCCCGGGCCAAGACCGGCGTCGAGTTCGTCGCTTACGGTGAGACGGGCTTCCGCCACATCCTGGCCAAGCGGCCGGTTGGCAATCTCGCCGACCTCGCAGGCCTCAAGATCCGGGTGCCGCAGCTCCGCATCTGGGTCGATTTCTGGTCACTCCTCGGCACCGCGCCGACGCCGCTTCCGTACAGCGAACAGTACTCGGCGCTGTCGACGGGCATCATCGATGCCATAGATTCCGACGTGTTTTCGATCGTCGGCTTCAAGTTCCACGAGCAGGCGCAGCACCTTACGCTGACCGGCCACTGGTTCCTGCCCAAGGCGGTGCGCGTCAACGCCGCATGGCTGGACAGCCTGCCGGAGGACCTGCGCGCTATGGTACGCGAAACGGCCAAGGAGGCCTTCGCCGAGCAGCGTCGCATCAATCGCGCCAATGCCGCAAAGACGCTGGAAGATCTGAAGGGCCTCGGCGTGCAAGTACAGCAATTGCCGGCGGAAGAACTGGCCAAGATGGAAGAGAAGACCGCCGGTCTGTTTGACGAGTTCGGGTCGAAGAGCCCTGAGACCGCCGAGATGATCAAGGCCATCCGGGCCCTGGGCTGAGGTCTGGTATAGTCTGACATCATGGGCATTGAAGTCGAAACCGATGCCGCGCCCGAAGGCGCGGCATCCACCGATATGCATGGTGGCTTCGCGCGGATCGTCGACCGATCGCTGGAGGGGGTCACGGTCGGGCTGATGCTCGTGGCGGTCGCCGTCGCGTGCCTTCAGGTCGTGCTTCGCTACATTTTCAACTCGGGTCTGCCCTGGCCCGAAGAACTTGCGACCTGGGTCTTCGGCTGGGCGGTCTTTCTCGGCATGGCAGTCGCAACCGCCCGCGATTCGCACATATCGATCGACGTGGTCACCCGGGCACTTCCCGCACGACCCCGCGCCTATCTGCTTCTATTCAATCGCTCGGTGATGGCCGCCGCCAGTATCATGCTGGTCATACATGGCTGGGACTATGCGAACCGCGTGATCTCGGCGTCGCCCGCCCTCCAGTGGTCGATGCAGTACTACTTCGTCGTGCTGCCCGTAGGTGCCGCGTTCAATCTTTTCTTCCTGGCTTGGCCATCGACCAGCCGCACATGGCTGCAGGGTCTTGGCGTGCTCATCGGCGGCGTGCTGATTTACGCCGCAATCCGCTACGGCGCATCCAGCGTCTACGGGCAGAGCGGCAGCGCAATCGTGCTGGTCGCCGCCGGGATCGTATCCATTGTCATCGGCGTGCCGGTCGCCTTTGCACTGATCTTTGGCGCCTTCGCGGCCTTCGCCGCCTTCAATCCGCTTCTGCTGGTCACGATCTCGCAGAACATGGGGGCGTCGATGAATTCGTTCACGCTGCTGGCCATCCCCTTCTTCATTCTCGCCGCCGCAGTCATGAACGCTGGCGGGATTACGCCGCGGCTGGTCGACCTCGCCATGCAGTTGGTCGGCCATCTGCGCGGCGGTCTCGGGCAGGCCAACGTCGTCACCAATACCATGCTGGCCGGCGTCTCAGGCTCGTCCACCGCCGACGCTTCCACGATCGCCAAATTGCTGGTTCCCGAGATGGCCGAGCGCGGCTACAGCCGCCCGTTCGGAGCGGCTCTGACCGCATCCGCAGCCACACTGGCGAACCTCATTCCGCCAAGCCTGGGACTGATTATCTACGCTGCCCTCGCCTCGGTCTCGGTCGGCGCGCTGTTCGTCGCCACGATCGTGCCGGGACTGATGGTCGCCGGCGCGCTGATGCTCGTCGTCTACGTGCTGTCGCGACTGCGGGGCTATGGCGGCGACCTGCCGAAAGCCTCGCTTCGGGAGCGCATGTCGTCACTGGGGCTGGCAATCCCGGCCCTGATCTTGCCGGTGATTATCGTCGGCGGCGTGCGTTTCGGCGTGTTCACCGCCACCGAGGCCGGCGCAATCGCCTTCATCTACGCCTTTTTGTGCGGGGCGCTGCTCTACCGCAAGCTGACGGCGGCGAACTTCATCGCGGCCATCCGTGAATCGGCGCTCGACACGGTGGTGATCGCGATCATCATTGCCGCTGCCGCTCCCTTCGCCTGGGTGCTGGCCTTTGAGCAGGTGCCACAAAAGATCGCGCTGGGACTTGCCGAACTCGTCTCTCAGCCGATCGTACTCATCCTCGCCATCAACCTGTTCCTGATCATCGTCGGCCTGTTCATGGAGATGATCGCTTCCCTGGTCATTCTCGTGCCCATCCTTGTGCCGCTGGTGATCGCCGGCGGCATGGACCCGATCCAGTTCGGCGTCGTGATCGTCATGAACCTCGTCATAGGCGCGCTCACACCACCGCTCGGCGTGCTGGTGTTCACCACCGCGCGCGTGGGCGGAGCGAACCAGACCGAAACGTTCAAGGCCATCCTGCCTTTCGTAGCGGCGCTCGTAACAGTGCTGATGCTGGTGACGTTCGTGCCTGCATTCACCATGCTGCCAGTGGCCTGGCTCGGGCCCTGAGCGGAACAGCTTTCATGAAGGACTTCACGTGAAAAAGACGCGCATCGCGATCGTCGGTCTGGGCATGGCGGTCACGCCCCACGCCAGGGGGCTCGTCGACCTTGCCGGCGAGGTGGAGGTGGCTTACGCCTTCAGCCCTAGCGAGGCGCGTCGCAAGGCGTTCGCCGACAAATTTGCGTTCCCGACCTGCGACAGCCTCGACACGATCCTGAAAGACAGGAGCGTCGATGCCGTCGCGGTCTACACGCCGGCCAACACACATCGTGACATCGGCCTTGCCTGCGCGCACGCGGGCAAGCATGTGCTGATGGAGAAGCCGCTCGACATCACCACGGCGCGCGCCATCGAGCTTGTCGAAGGCTGCCGCACCGCCGGCGTGAAAATGGGGGTGGTGCTTCAGCATCGTTTCCGTCCAGCCGGAGTGAGGCTGGCGGAGATACTGGCAGCGGGCGAACTCGGCCGGATCGTCGGCTGTTCGGCTGCGATCCGCCTGTGGAGGCCGCAATCCTATTACGACGAGCCCGGCCGCGGGTCCTTCGCCCGCGACGGTGGCGGGGTCCTGATTTCCCAGGGCATCCACACGCTTGACCTGATGCTGAGCTTGGCCGGGCAGGTCGACACTGTGACCGGTTTCAACACGACGACACCGGTGCACACCATGGAAACAGAAGACATGGTCTGCGCAGCCATACGCTTCGACAATGGTGCTTTCGGCACGATCGAAGCCACGACCGCCGCCTATCCCGGCTTCGCCGAGGAGATCGTGCTGACCTGTGAGAAAGGCACCGCCCGCCTCACCGGCACGCAACTGCTGGTCCAGTTCCAGGACGGTGGCGAGGAAACCATCGAGGCCGACAGGAGCGCCGGCGGCACGGGGGCCGATCCCATGGCGTTCCCCCACGACTACCATCGCTCGGTGATGGCCGATTTCGTCGCGGCGATCCGCGACGGCAGTGCGCCGAAGGTGACCGGCTATGAGGCATTGAAGGTGCACCGCCTGATCGACGCGCTGATTGAGACCGGGCAGACCGGAAAGGCCGTGGCGGTAGCCCGATGAGCAGCCCCTTGCGCTTTGCGGCGATCGGGCTTGATCACCGGCATATCTACCACCTTGTGGGCGAGAACATTGCGGCAGGCGCCGAGTGCGTCGGCTACTGTTCCGAGACCAGTGATCCTCGGGTTCTGGAGGGGTTTCGCGAGCGTTTCCCCGCACTTGCCGAGGTCGAGCGTGACCGGCTGTTCGACGATCGATCCATCGATTTCATCGTTTGTGCATCGATTCCGGTCGACCGACCGGCGATCGCCGTCAGAGCCATGCGCGCTGGCAAGGACGTGATGGTCGACAAGCCGGGCGCGACAAGTCTTGTCCAGGTGACTGAACTGGAACGGGTAGCAGCAGAGACGGGGCGCATTTTCTCCATCTGCTTTTCCGAGCGTTTCGTCGTGAGAGCCTGTGAGGCCGCTTCGCGGCTGGTGGCTGAGGGCGCGGTTGGTCGCGTGGTACAAACAACAGGTCTCGGCCCCCACCGCCTCAACCGCGCAATCAGGCCAGAGTGGTTTTTTCGGCCGGAGACATTCGGCGGCATTCTAACCGACATCGGCTCGCACCAGATCGACCAGTTCCTGCACTTTACCGGTAACTTGTCCGCCGACATCGTCGCAAGCACAGTCTCCAATCACGCCTTGCCCGACGTTCCCCTGTTCGAGGATTTCGGCGAAATTCTTCTGCGTGCGGACGATGCGTCGGGCTTTATTCGCGTCGACTGGTACACGCCTGACGGCCTGCCGACCTGGGGCGATGGTCGGCTGTTCCTGCTTGGCACCGAAGGTACGATCGAACTCAGGAAGTATGTAGACATCGACGGACGTCCGGGGGCGGATCACCTGTTTCTTGTCGACCAGCGGGGAACCCAACACATCGACTGTTCAGCCGAGCCACTGGCCTACTTCAAGCGATTTCAAGATGACGTGCGCGAGCGCACCGACACGGCCATGCGGAAGGGCCACGCACTCACCGTCACGAGGCTGGCGATCGAGGCGCAATCCGTCGCCCGCCGCCTGGGGAGCCGTGCATGAGGCATATGTGGCGCTGGTTTGGGCCGCATGACAAGTGCCGCATAGAGGACATCGAGCAGTCAGGAGCCCTCGGCGTTGTCTCGGCTCTGCATCACCTGCCGAATGGCGTCGTATGGCGTCCGCAGGAAATCGCGCTGCGCAAGCAACAGGTCGCGCACCGATCGAACGGTGAGCCGTCTACACTGCGCTGGGACGTCGTTGAAAGCCTCCCCGTCAGCGAGGACATCAAGAAGCAGAATGGCGACTGGCGCGAGCACGTCGAGGCATACAAGCAGTCGTTGCGCAATCTCGCTTGCGCCGGCATCGAGATTGTCTGCTACAATTTCATGCCGGTACTGGACTGGACCCGCACTGCACTGCGTTGGCGCGTTCGGAACGGTGCGACATGCATGCGCTTCGACATCCACGACTTCGCGGCATTCGATATTCACATCCTGCGCCGCGAAGGCGCCGCTCGCGACTTCGACCGAGAAGTGGTGGAGGAAGCCGCGCGTCGCCATGCCGCAATGAGCGACGAAGCCCAGCAGGTGCTCGCCCGTTCAGTCACGATGGGTCTGCCGGGATCCACCGAGTCGATGGATCTGGCGCGTGTGAGAGAGCATCTCGCGGCGTACGGTCCGATCACGCCCGCCCGCCTCCGAAGGCATCTCACAGATTTTCTGCAGCAGGTCGTGCCGGTCGCCGAAGAGGTGGGCATCAGGCTGTGTTGCCATCCCGATGATCCGCCCTTTCCACTGCTCGGGCTGCCGCGCGTCATGTCTACCGCCGATGACTACGCAACAATTCTCGAAGCCGTCGACAGCCCAGCGAACGGGATGACGCTTTGTTCCGGCTCGCTCGGCGCGCGCCCGGACAACGACTTGCCCGCCATCATGGACCACTTTGGCAGCAAGGTGCATTTCCTGCATTTGCGCAATGTCAAGCGCGATACCGAGGCCCTTGTGGGTTCCTTCTACGAGGCCGAGCACCTTGAGGGCGACACCGACATGGTTGCACTCATCGCCTCGGTCCTGCGCGAGGAAATGCGCAGGCGTGGCGAGGGTCGCACCGATGCCGAGATCCCGATGCGCCCCGACCATGGGCAGGAGATCGTCGACGACCTCGGGCGCGGAGGGCAGCCGGGATATCCGATCGTCGGGCGTCTCCGCGGTCTTGCCGAGCTGCGAGGCATCGAGCGGGCTTTGGCCTCTACCCGTGCATACGTTCTCCAATCTGGCTGATACTTGGCGGGTATCGATGGGCTGCCCTCAGCCGACGCGTTGAAGCGGGTGCCTGCGCACCTGCCGCGCCGCACAGACCTCCGCGTGCCGCTGGTGGACCCAATTTTCCGAACAAGATCCAGCCACGGTCTCCGCGAGACCACGAGACGCCTACCCGGCAGCAGCGTCGAGCGTTATAGACGCGCGACCATGCCTCCACTTTCCTGTATACATCGTTCGGAACCACAGGATTCGGCGTCGAACTGCCGTCGCGCTCAATTCGCCCGGATCACGACAGCGTCAGGTCACGCCGCGAAGTGCCATCGTCAGCGCGGCGGACCGAACTGCTGCTAACGATGTATACAGAAAGCAAAAATGCGTGGTGACACGCCGCACATGACTCAATAGTCTTGTCACGTCGCCAGCTGGCGCCGGCAGCGAGCCGAGCGCTCGCCAATTTCGGCCTTTCGAGGGAGGAGAGGTCATGAACGTGATGCACAGCCCCACGGTGGGTCCGAAGACGCCTGAAAGCTTCTTCATTAACGGGCGCTGGGTCGAGCCGATCTCGAAGCAATTGCTGAAGGTCGTTTCACCGGCGACGGAAGAACTGCTCTTGAGCTATCCCGAAGCCGGGCCGGCCGACATCGATCGCGCCGTCGCCGCGGCCCGCGCGGCCTTCGACAAGGGCCCCTGGCCGCAGATGTCGGCCACGGAGCGTGCGCGCTATCTGCGGCGCGTCGCGGAGCTCTTGAACGGGCGCCTCGACGAGATCGCACAGGCCTGGACGCTGCAGGTCGGCGCCCCGATCTCGCTGACCAAGAAGCTCGTTGGGCAGAACCCGACGCTCTTCAACTATTATGCCGACCTGATCGAGACCTTTGCCTTCGTCGACGAGCGCAAGCGCGACGACGGCGGCAGGGTGCGGGTGGTCAAAGAACCCGTCGGCGTTTGCGCCGCCATCACCCCGTGGAACGCGCCGCTGGTGCTGCTTTCCTACAAGGTCGCGGCGGGCCTTGCCGCCGGCTGTACCATGGTCGCGAAGCCGTCCCCCGAAACCCCGCTGGAAGCCTACATCCTGGCGGAATGCATCGAACGGGCAGGTTTGCCGGAAGGTGTGTTCAACATCGTGCCGGCCGGCCGCGAGGGCGGCGATCGTCTCGTTCGTCACAAGGGCATTGACAAGGTGGCGTTCACCGGCTCGACCGGCGCCGGCAAGCACATCGCCGCCGTTTGTTCGGAACGCCTGGCGCGGGTCAGCCTCGAGCTTGGCGGCAAATCGGCCGCGGTGCTCCTCGACGACGCCGACTTCCAGGCGGCCCTGCCGAGCCTGATGGTCTACACCATGCCGATCACAGGTCAGGTGTGCTTCTCGCTGACCCGTATCCTGGTGCCGGAGCGGCGCGAGAAGGAATTCCTCGACCTCTATCTGGGCGCGGTCTCCGGCATCAAGGTCGGCGACCCGTTCGACCCAACCACGCAGATGGGGCCGCTGACCATGGCGCGGCAGCGGGCGCGCGTGGAAGGCTACATCGCGGCGGGACGCGCCGAGGGAGCGCGCATTGCCTGCGGCGGCGGACGCCCACAGGGACTGGATCGAGGCTACTACGTCGAGCCGACCGTCTTCACCGACGTCACGCCGCACATGAAGATCGTGCAGGAGGAGATCTTCGGTCCGGTCGTCTCGGTGCTGACCTATCGCGACGAGGACGAGGCGGCCGAGAAGGCCAACAACTCCTCCTACGGGCTGTCTGGCGCGGTCTATACCGTCGACCCGGAACGCGGTTACCGCATGGCGCGGCGCATGCGCACCGGCTCGGTCACCATCAACGGCATGATCGTCGATCCGAAGCACCCCTTCGGCGGCTACAAACAGTCCGGCATCGGGCGCGAAGGCGGCCCGGAGGGGCTCGACAACTATCTGGAGACCAAGACCATCCACTACGCCTGATCCCCGGGGAAGGCGACCGAAACGAAGTTCAGACTGGTTCAAAAACGGGAGGAATACCATGCTGAGACGTACATTCATTGCCCTGACCGCGTCCGCCGCGACGCTCGCCCTTGCCGGCGCCGCGTACGCCCAGGAGGTGATCAAGATCGGCGCCAGCGCGCCCAAGTCGGGACCTCTGGCGGGCGGCGCCGCGATGACCCACTGGCCGAACATCAAGCTCTGGATGCAGGAGGTCAACGACGCCGGCGGCCTCAAGGTCGGCGACAAGCAGATGAAGCTCGAACTGGTCGAATATGACGACAAGACCAATGGCGAGGAAGCGATCAAGAACATCCAGCGGCTCGCCACCGTGGACGAGGTCGACTTCATCGTCGCCCCCTATTCCACCGGGCTCAACATCGCGACCGCGCCGGCCATCGCCAGATACGGTTATCCGCACATTGCGACGACGGCAGCGACCGACGGCGTAAAGGATTTCGCCGGCCGCTGGCCGAATTCGTTCTGGATGCTCGGCACCTCGACCCAACTTGCCGAAGGCATCGTCTCGACGCTGGCCAAGATGAAGGACAAAGGCGATATCGGCAACAAGGTGGCACTGGTCAATGTCGCCGATGCCTTCGGCCTGGAACTGGTCGCCGCCGCCAAGCCGGCGCTCGACGCTGCCGGGTTCGAGATCGTCTACGAGACCTCCTACCCGCTAGGCACGCAGGATCTGGCCCCGGTCATCAGCCAGGCCAAGGCCGCCGCACCGGACGCATTCGTTGCATTTTCCTATCCGGGTGACACCTTCGCCCTGACCGAACAGGCACAGGTGCAGAACCTGGACGTAGGCGTCTTCTATACCGGTGTCGGGACCGCCTTCCCGCCATTCGCAGGCCGCTTCGGCGCGGCCGCCAATGGCATCATGGGTATCGGCGGCATCAACAGCGAAGATCCCACGGTCAAGGCCTATATCGACAAGCATAAATCGGTGCTGAACGCCGATCCGGACTATTGGGCCAGCGCAACGACTTATGCAGGCCTGCAAATCCTTGGCCAGGCGATCGAAAAGGCAGGTTCGCTCGACCGGGCGGCCGTCGTCGAGGCGATCAAGACCAACACTTTCGACACCGTGATCGGCCCGGTGGCCATGCCGGAAAACGTCAATCCGAACGTCTGGACCGTCGGTCAATGGGATGGCGGCGTCTTCAAGGCGGTCGCGGCCGAAGGCCTCGACGTGGCCATCGAACCCGCCAAGAAGGGTGGCTGGCAATAGGATAGCATCCTCTCGCGGCGCGACCGCGTCGAACCGGACCTACTCTCCCTCGCCGCTCGGCGAGGGATAGAAAACGCTGGCCGCAGGCGTTGTACCACTTTCCCTGGGGTAGCAAACGAAGCTCGTCGGGGTAGGCGCGCACATAGGCCGCTAATCGCAATAGCTGCCGTGATTCACCTTGAATTGATGCAAATCGGGCGGGCGCAAACGACCCGCGCTAGAATAGACCCATGAACATACTGATTACCGGCATTCTGCTCAGCGGTACCTATGCGCTTGTTGCCCTCGGCCTGACGCTGCAATACGGCGTCGCCCGCATCATGAATCTCGGCAATGGCGAGACGCTGGTCGCAGCCTGTTTCGTCGCCTTCTGGCTCTATGCTGCTTATGCGATCAACCCGCTCCTCGGGCTTCTGCTGATCGCACCGGCCGCCTTTCTGATCAACTGGGCGATCTATGCCCTGGCCCTTGCGCCTCTGGTGAAACGGGCCAAGAACCGCGGCCAACTCGAGGCCGACTCCATCCTGGCGACCTTCGGCCTGCTCTTCCTGCTGCAGGGATTGATGATCCTCGGCTTCGGTGGTGAATACCGCTCCTACACCTTCCTGGCGGAGCGCTTCGACCTCTTCGGCAACTCCTACGGCCTGAACCGCGTCGTCGCCTTCGCGGCGGCGGTCGTGATCTGTTCTGCGCTCTGGTTCTTCCTTTACCGAACTCGCCAGGGCACGGCGATGCGTGCCGTCGCCGTCGATCCCAATTCGGCCAATCTCGTTGCCATCGACGTTCCGCGAACCGCAGCGATCGCCTTCGCACTCGGCGGGGCGCTGACCGCCTGCGGTGGCGCGCTGATTTCGACCTTTTACACCTTCAACGCGTCGATGGGCGTGATCTTCACCATGAAGGCGCTGATCATCGTCATCATGGGCGGCGTCGGCGACCTGCGCGGCGCTGTGCTTGCGGCCCTCATTCTCGGCGTCTCCGAGACACTCGTGGCGAGCCTGATCGATCCGGGCCTGACGCTCGCCGCAACCTACGCGCTCTTCATCCTGGTGCTCCTGTTCCGACCGCAGGGCATCTTCGGCAGGGCTCCGTCATGACCGCGTTCACTCTGAAAGAGTGGCGCTGGCTCGCCGGCGGAGCGGTGATTGCCGCGGTGGCGGCACTGCTGCCGCTGTTCGACCAGGGATTCTACCTCTCGATCTCCGTGAACATCATGCTCTATGCCGCGCTGTGCACGGCTTGGGCGCTGTTTTCCGGACCGACCCACTACGTATCTCTGGCAACGGCCGCCTTCTACGGGCTCGGTACCTACTCCGTCGGTCTCGGCATCGACATCCTGCCCTACCCGGCTCTGGTCGCTATAGCGGCGGCCATCGGCGCGGCGGCGGCCGGGCTGGTCGGCGCGGCGACCCTGCGCATCTCGGGCGTCTATTTCGTCATCTTCACCTTCGGGCTCGCCGAATTCGTCCGCCAGGTCGTGACCTGGACCCAGACCAAATTCGCAACCGCAATCGGCCTTTACGTCTTCACCGATCTTGCCGAGCAGCACATCTACTGGATGCTGCTCGCGCTGACGGTGGCCGTGTTCCTGACCGGCTTCCTGATCAGCCGGTCGCGTCTCGGCTTCGCCATGAATATCATCGGCAACGACGAGACGGTGGCACGCCATGTCGGCATCGACACCGCACGGGCAAAGGTGACGCTGTTCATGATCTCCGGCGCCTTCATCGCGATCGCCGGCGCAATCATGGCGCCGCGCTACTCCTATATCGAGCCGCCGTCGGCCTTCAATCCGATGATCTCCTTCCTCGTCGTGATCATGGCGCTGTTGGGGGGAACCAGGCGTCTCTGGGGGCCGCTGGTCGGCGTTATCCCGTTCACCATCATGATGGACTTCGTGTCCTCGCGATTCCCGAACCACACCATGATCGTGATCGGGCTCGCTTTTCTGGCCATTGTCTACGTTATCCCGCATGGCGTTACCGGGCTGATCGAGCAGTTGCGGGAAAGGCTGAAGAGGCGAGCCGAGGCCCTTGGTGAGGAGAGGCCGGCATGACCGAAGCTGCCGCACTTTCCGTCCACGCGGCCCGAAAGGCGTTTGGCGGCCTGGTCGCCGTGAACGACGTCTCGTTCGAAGTCAGACCCGGCGCGTTGCTCGGCCTGATCGGACCCAACGGCTCCGGCAAGACCACGATGCTCAACCTGATCTCGGGCGCGCTGAAGCCGACCGCCGGCGCCATCGAGCTTGGCGGCGAGCGCATCTCGGACCTTCCGGCGCACAGGATCGCCCAGCGTGGCGTGGCGCGCACCTTCCAGCTCGTGCGCATGCTTCCGGCGCTGGACGCCGAGGAGAATGTCATGGCCGGGGCTGTCTTCGGCCACACGCGGCTATGGGGCGAGGATGCGCGCAAGCGGGCACGCGACCTGCTCGACCGTGTCGGCCTGCGAGGCCGCGCGCACGTTCCGGTCGGCGCCTTCACCTATATCGACCAGAAGCGCGTCGAACTCGCTCGCGCGCTCGCCTCCGATCCGCGCGTCCTGCTGCTCGACGAATGGCTGGCCGGGCTCAACCCAAGCGAGTTGAAGATCGGCATCGCCCTGATCGACGAGTTACGGCGCGAGGGCCGAACCATCATCATGGTCGAGCATGTGATGGACGCCATCCGAGAGCTGTGCGACCGTTGCGTTGTCATGTCGGGCGGACAGAAGATCGCCGAGGGCGGCGTCGCCGAGACCTTGTCGGATCCTGAGGTCGTGCGCGCCTATCTGGGAGACGAGGATGCTTGAGGTGCAGAACCTCGCCGTCTCCTACGGCCGCCACCGGGCGCTCGAAGGCGTGGGCATCACCGTCGAAAAAGGCGAGATCTGCGTCATCCTAGGTGCCAACGGCGCCGGCAAGTCGACGCTTCTGAAGGCGATCGCCGGAATGGTGTCGACCGATACCGGCGAGATCATCATGAACGGACGCGCGATCACGCGCGAAAAGCCGAACAAGGTGGTCGAGGCCGGCGTGGCGCTCGTCCCCGAAGGGCGCGGCATCTTTGGCGACCTTTCGGTGGCGGAGAACCTGCAGCTTGGCGCATTCGCCCGCCGCGCGCGCCGTGCCGAGCAGGTGACGCTGAAGACGATCTACGAACTGTTCCCGCGGCTCGCCGAACGCAAGCGTCAGATCGCACGCACCATGTCCGGCGGCGAGCAGCAGATGGTGGCCATCGGACGGGCGCTGATGTCGAAGCCCGACATCCTGATGCTGGACGAACCGTCGCTCGGCCTTTCTCCGATCCTCACCCGTGAGCTCTTCCGCTCTCTGAGCGACGTCGCGGCCACCGGGGTCGGCATCCTGCTTGTCGAGCAGAACGCCAAGCAGAGCCTGAAGATCGCAGGACGCGGCTATCTGATCGAGAATGGCCATGTCACCGGAGAAAACAGTGCCGAGGCGCTGCGCAACGATCCGGCGGTGATCGCGGCCTATCTCGGCGGCGCTGGCGGCGGGCGCGCCACCCGACCCGCCGTGCACCTGCCACCGGCGATGCCGCTGCCGGCCGCCGTCGCGGCGATGGGCCGGATGGCGGGCGACCTCGCCGCGCGCGCCGGAGACGTGAGCCGCGCCTTCGTGCGCTCTCTGCGGCGCGCGGAGACGCTGCCATCTGCTTTCGCGGGCCGATACGATCCGAAGGCGGGAGGTGACCCCTGGCAGGAAATCGCCCGGGCCGAGCCAACAGCGGAAACGGCTAGCACCGCCGTTCCCGCCATCGCCGAAGAGGCCCGTTGGCTGGCCGCCTCCTCCGGCAATCTGGCTCGCAGCGCCGCAGAGCGGCTGGCACGCCATGTCGAAGCAAACCGGCGCGGGGCCACGGTTCCCAGCGCCTTCCAGAGGAAGACGCTTCCGGAAACAGACCAGAAAGCATCATTGCCAACGCCGGACCTCGCGTCGCGGACTGTAGCGTTTCCGGTCCCTGCCCAGACTCCCGCCGACATGGCAGGCCGGGCCGCGGAGCGCATGGCACGGCATCTCGCGACGGTCAGGGCAGCGGCCCCGTTGCCGAGCGCCTTTCAACGAAACGTCGAGGAGTACGCCCCGAGTTCTCCGGCGAACAGGACCCCGCACGCGCAAAAACTCAACGGTTCGCGCGGGCTGCTCGGCCATAACAGCGCTGCCGCCGGAATGCGGCTCGACGAAGCGGAGACGCCGTCGAACGACGCACCGGCGACAGGTATCGCTATCGCCCAGTTGGTCGCTCGCGCCGAGGCCGCGCAAAAACGACATGTGG
Source organism: Nitratireductor mangrovi (assembly GCF_007922615.2). NCBI lineage: Bacteria > Pseudomonadati > Pseudomonadota > Alphaproteobacteria > Hyphomicrobiales > Phyllobacteriaceae > Nitratireductor > Nitratireductor mangrovi. Next base: position 2,726,723 of record NZ_CP042301.2, read on the forward strand.
CCGCCGAAAGACGTACCACGCCGAACACAAACGGACCGCGTTCGGCCACTCCAGATTCACCGAGCGACCGAGACCAGGTCGCGTCGGGCGACGACGAGACGTCGATCGCCGAGTTGGCGACCCGCGCCGCCGCGATCCAGCGGCGGCACATCGACAAGGGCCAGCGCATACTCACCGTGCTCACCGTCCCCGCCGCGTCGCCCGCCACGAGCGAGCCGGCGACACCGGCCGCGGACCCAACAACACCCGACGACAAGGCCGTCCGCAAGGCGGCCAGGAAACCCGCCCGCAAGGGCAAGAAGCACAAGGCGAAGAAAAAGCCTGCCAAGCACCAGGAGAAGCGCTGATGGCCCGCACTTTCGAAGGCATGTATATCGGCGGCGGCTGGACCGCCGCGAAGCGAACCTTCAAGGACCTCAATCCTTCGGACGGCTCGGTCTGGGCCGAGGTACCCGATTCCGGCCGTGCCGAAACGGCGGCGGCAATAGAGGCCGCCCACACCGCCTTTCCGGAATGGGCTCAGCTCCCCTTTTCCAAGCGCGCGCACTTCATGCACAAGGCCGCCGAAATCTGGGAAAAGCGCCGGATGGAGATCGTCGACGCCATCATGGCCGAAGGTGGCGGCTGGTTCGGCAAGGGCATGTTCGAGACGGGGTACGTGACCGAGATATTCCACGCGGCGGCCGGCTCGGTCTGGAACCCCACCGGCGAGGTGCTGCCTTCCGAATACGGCAAGGTTTCCATGGCCGTGCGGCGCCCGATGGGCGTCGTGTCGGTCATTTCACCGTGGAACTTTCCCTGCATATTGACCGCTCGCGGCTTCCTGTTCCCGCTGGTGGCCGGCAACACGATCGTGCTCAAGCCGTCAGAGGAGACGCCCTATCTCGGCGGCCTGCTGTTTGCCGAAATCTTCGAGGAAGCGGGCCTGCCCAAGGGGGTCTTCAATGTCGTCACCTGCTCGCGCGACAATGTCGGCGAGGTCGGCGAGGAGCTGATCGAGCATCCCTACGTGAAGGGCATTTCCTTTACCGGTTCGACTGCGGTCGGCCGCCAGGTGGCGGCCCGGGCGGGCGCGCATCTGAAGAAATGCTGCGTCGAACTGGGCGGCAAGGATTCGCTCATCGTGCTCGACGATGCCGACATGGAGCGCGCCACCCAGGCGGCTAGCTTCGGCTCCTTCATGCATCAGGGCCAGATCTGCATGTCGGTGGAGAAGGTGCTGGTACATGAGAAAATCTTCGACGATTTCCTCAAGCGCTTCGTCGAGCGCGCCGGCAAGTTGAAGGTCGGCGATCCGACCAAAAGCAAGGAGAATGTGATCGGGCCGCTGATCAACGACAAGCAGAGTGCCAAGGTAAAGGCACAACTCGACGACGCCATCGCCAAGGGCGCAAAGGTCTTGCTGGGCGGCAAGGTCGACGGCCGCTTCATCGAGCCGACGATCCTCACCGGTGTCACGCCCGACATGAAACTTTACCAGGACGAGACCTTCGGGCCGGTGGTGCCGGTGATCCCGTTCCGGACCGACGACGAGGCGGTACAGATCGCCAACGACACCGAATACGGGCTCTCTGCCGGGGTCATGACCCGCGACGAGGGCCGCGGACTGGCGATCGTGCACAGGCTCGACACCGGAAACTGCCACATCAACTGCTCGAGCGTGAACGACGAGCCGCACGTGCCGTTCGGCGGTTTCAAGGCCTCAGGGGTCGGCAAGCATGGCGGGCGCTGGTCGCTGGAAACCTTTACCGAGACGCGCTGGATCACGCTCGACCGCGGCGGCCGGCCCTACCCGCCCGTTTTCTGAGGAAGGCCGCGGTACCGCGGGATCGGCCGCTTTGGCAACTGGCTTGCGCGGTCGCCGCGCTTTCGCCGCGGCGCTGACTGTTTTATAGGCCGGGACATGCGCTTTCTTGTCCCGTCCCTGCTTTTCATTGCGACGATCAGTTTCACACTCGGCGCAATCCTGCCGCTCATTCGCGTCGAGCGGCTGTTCGTCTTTGCCGACGAGCCCTCGTTGCTCGGCATCGTCTCAGGCCTATGGGAGACCGGCGACGTCTTCCTCGCGCTCATCGTGGGCCTGTTTTCGCTGGCGTTCCCGGCGCTGAAGCTCGGCCTCATGCACATCGCCGCCTATGCCGGCGCCTCAGCACGCCGCGCGGTGCCCGCCTGGGTCGGATCGTTGTCGAAATGGTCGATGCTGGATGTGGTGCTGGTAGCCCTGGTCGTCTTCGCGGCGAAAACCAGCGGCCTGGCCAGCGCTCTCACCAAGCCGGGCTTGTTGTTTTTCGCGGCTTCGGTGGTTCTGACGGCTGCCGTCTCGGCGCTATTGCGTCGGCGAGGCGGTTAGCGGCAGGCTCAGTGGCGGTATTGCTGGATGCGCGTCGTACGCAGGCCGGCCAGGCCGTATTCGTCTATAGAGGCCTGCCAGGACAGGAACTCTTCAACGGTCAGCTTGTAGCGCTGGCACGCCTCGTCGAGACTGAGGAGCCCGCCGCGAACCGCTGCCACGACCTCTGCCTTGCGGCGGATCACCCAACGCCTGGTATTCGTCGGCGGCAGGTCGGCAATGGTGAGGGGGCTGCCGTCTGGCCCTATAACGTACTTTACGCGGGGTCTAACCAGATCGGTCATTGCACTCTCTGAACTACTCACACTCAAACACCAGTCTCGATCAGACTAGTCCAACAGCTTTAAAAAAGGCCTAAGGGTTGGTTACCGGATTGTTGCGAAACGGGACTTGCTAAAATGCCGTCTTTTTGGCGTGCGCCCTTGCCTCCCCGAACTGGCGAAGCCATTCCGCTTGACCTATGTTGAGGGCGTTGGCATCTAGCCCCGGACCCGTGACAAGCCGAGCGACCCTGATGAACAGCCTCGATCTCCCCGGCCGGCCGGAAGAAACGCGCGTCGTCGTGGCGATGTCCGGCGGCGTCGATTCATCCGTGGTCGCCGGCCTCCTGAAGCGCGACGGCTACGAGGTGATCGGCATCACCCTGCAGCTTTACGACCACGGCGAGGCGACGCACCGTGCCGGCTCCTGCTGCGCGGGCCGCGACATCGAGGACGCCAGGCGCGTGGCCGAGACGTTGGGCATTCCGCATTATGTGCTGAATTACGAAAAGCGCTTCCGCGAGGCGGTGATCGATCCTTTTGCGGCGAGCTATGTATCCGGCGAGACGCCGATCCCCTGTGTCGCCTGCAACCAGACGGTCAAGTTCGCCGACCTCCTGGCGACTGCGCGTGATCTTGGCGCCGATGCCCTCGCCACCGGCCATTATATCCGCTCGCACGTTAACGGTGCGCACCGGGCACTTTTCCGCCCGGTCGACGGCGATCGCGACCAGAGTTACTTCCTGTTCGCAACGACCCAGGACCAGGTCGACTATCTGCGCTTTCCGCTTGGCTCCCTGCCAAAACAGGAGGTGCGCGTGCTGGCCGAGAACATGGGCCTCGCCGTCGCGGCCAAGCAGGACAGCCAAGATATCTGCTTCGTTCCGCAGGGCCGCTATTCCGACATCATCGCCCGGCTGAAGCCGGAGGCCGCCACTCCGGGAGATATCGTGCATCTCGACGGCCGCAGGCTCGGCCGCCACGAAGGCATCGTCAATTTCACCATCGGCCAGCGCCGCGGCATCGGGATCGCTGCCGGCGAGCCTCTCTACGTCGTGGAGCTGGACGCGAAGGCGGCACGCGTGATCGTCGGCCCGCGCGAGGCGCTGGAAACGCGTGAGGTCGCGCTGCGTGACTTCAACTGGCTGGGCGATGGACCGCTCGCGGCACTGCCGGCGGAAGGCCTCGAGGTCTTCGCCCGCGTTCGCTCGACACGTTCGCCGGGACCGGCGGTTCTGCGTTGGCGCAATGGCGGCGCAGCGGTCGAACTGCTCGACGGCGAGACCGGCGTCGCGCCTGGCCAGGCTTGCGTGCTTTACGCGGATGCGGGTCCCGGCGCGCGCGTATTGGGCGGCGGCTTCATCGAACGCTCGCTAAGGGCCGCCGATGCCGAGGCGATGCTGGCGCGCCTGCGCACCGAGCCTGCACACGGGTAGCTTACGCTGGAACCCAGCGAACCGCCTCTATTGCGGTACTTCAGTCGTGGAGCACTGTGCCAGCGGTGAGGATGCGCAGCACCGTGATCGCCTCCTCGCCGGTGGTGCGCGGCGCATCCCGCGTGGTCACGCAGTCGAGGAAATGCTCGAGCTCGCGGGTCAGCGGCATACCCTGCACGACCTCGACATAGGAGGGTTCGTTGGCCGTGAACGCCCACTGCCCCGAATCCTGCCACACCGCATGGCGGTAGACGGCAAGCTTGCGCTCCCAAGGCTCGACGTCATCGAAGACAGCCATGGCCTTGGTGCCGACGACCGTCAGGCGCCTTTCACGGTAGGGATTGAGCCGCGAGGTGAACAGATGGCCACGCACACCGCCCGGGAAGCGCATATGCAGATGGGCGAAGTCGCTGAGATTGTCGAGGATCGCCGCACCCTCGCCGCGAACTTCAAGCGGCGCTGTCCCTGTGATCGCAAGGATCATGGACAGGTCGTGCGGCGCCAGATCCCAGAGCGCGTCGTTCTCGGTATGGAACTTTCCGAGCCCGAGCCTGTGCGAATGAATGTAGCGCACCTCGCCGAGTTCGCCGGAATCGATAAGCGATTTCAGCTTTTCGAAGGCGGGATGGAACCGCAGCACATGGCCGACCATGAAGATGCGCCCACAACGCTCCGCCGCCCCGACGGCGCGCTCGGCATCGGCCACGGTAAGCGCGATGGGCTTTTCGACCAGAACATCCTTGCCTGCCTCGACCAGTTCGATCGCGCATTGGGCATGATGCTGCGGCGGCAGGGCCAAAACCACGGCGTCGATATCGTCGCGCCGGCTCAATTCAGCGGGCGCGATCGCCAGGCACTCCTGCTCGGTGGCGAACCCCTCGGCGCGGGCGCTGTTCGAGTCCGAAACCGCATGAAGCGCGCCGAGCTTCTTGAGGGTCCGGATGTGGTTGCTCCCCCAGTAACCGCATCCGAGTACTGCAATCTTTGGCGCCATACGTCGCAAGCCTGAAAAGTCTGGATTGACATATCCATGGCATGGCGCGAACTCAACCCCCACCCGTACGCCGCAACCGCATGCGCCGGAGCGGTCACGTCGCGCGGCGAGGACTGGCCTGGTCGAGGTCCGCGACCAAGAAGCGGGTCATTCCTGCCTGCCTCGCACGCCTGGAGGCACGCCAGCGTGGGACACATTGGCTGATGCCGCGAGGCCGCTTGACAGCTTTGCCGCGCCGCCTCTATATCCGCGCAACCCTCGGATCCGCAACGTTGCGGGCCCGTGCCGGCGCACAGCGCCACGGGGCGGAGTAGCTCAGCCGGTTAGAGCAGAGGAATCATAATCCTTGTGTCGGGGGTTCGAGTCCCTCCTCCGCTACCACCGTTCCCCCCGACGCTGCGATCCGCATGTTCGGATAGACCGTCGGCGCGTTCAGCAGCAGTGCCAGCCTCCCTTGCAGTTACAGCTTGAAGCCTTTGTTTCGTGGGATGACTGTCACCCGCGCAATCAGGTTCCGTATTTTCTTGGCTGCCTCCGCATAGGATGTCTCCGCCCCCACAACTTCTCGCCGGACGTCGATCAGGCCCGGGCGAAGGCCAAAAGGTCGGGATTGATCACCTCCGGGTGCGTCGCGAACAACCCGTGCGACAGGCCGGGATAGGTCTTCAGCGTTCCCTCCTGCAGCAGCTTGATCGCCTTGTGGGCCGACTTGGCGATCGGCACGATCTGGTCGTCCTCGCCGTGGATCACCAGGACGGGAACGGTGATCGCCTTCAGGTCCTCGGTGAAGTCGGTTTCCGAGAAAGCCTTGATGCAGTCGTACTGCGCCTTGGCGCCGCCCATCATGCCCTGACGCCACCAGTTGTCGATCAGGCCCTGGCTGACCTTGGCGCCCTCCCGGTTGAAGCCGTAGAAGGGAACGGACGGGACGTCGCGGAAGAATTGGGCCCGGTTCGCCACGAGGGCGGTGCGAAAGCCGTCGAACACTTCGATCGGGATGCCGTCGGGGTTGGCCTCGGTCCTCAGCATCAGCGGCGGCACCGCGCCAATCAGCACGGCCTTGGCGACGCGCGCGGCCTCGGCGCGTGCGACATAGCGGACGACCTCGCCGCCACCAGTGGAATGGCCGATGTGGATGGCGTTCCTCAGATCGAGCGCCCCGGCGAGTTCGGCGACATCGGCCGCATAGGTGTCCATGTCGTTGCCGGTGTCGGTCTGGTCCGACCGGCCATGGCCGCGCCGGTCATGGGCAATGACGCGATAACCCTGTGTGAGGAAGAACAGCATCTGGTTGTCCCAGTCGTCGCCCGAAAGCGGCCAGCCATGGTGGAACACGACGGGCTGCGCTTCCTTCGAACCCCAGTCCTTGTAGAAGATGGTCGTGCCGTCCGAGGTCTTGATCGTAGCCATGCTCATGTCTCCTTGGTTCTGAGCGGAAGTCATGCGTCGTGTCATGAACAGTGTCGCGGCCGCGGCTGCGGTCCTGATCACCGTTCGTCTGGTCATGTCGAGGGTCATCGGCTTGCCTTTCGGATCATGTCGCACAGGATGATGTCACCTGATGCAGACAGCGGTCGTGCGGCGACCGCGCTCGCGGTTCAGCAGGAGTAGATCTTCTGCCGGCCTTCAAACCCCTTGAAGTCCACCTCGGCCGTCATCTGCGGCGCCGTGCACAGGTATTCCGCGACCGCGGCGGACGCGACATGCTTGAGGGACAGGTCGGATGCCGCCGCCAGCAGCCGCGCCGCATAGTTGACCGGCCTGCCGATGGCGGTGAAGTCCAGCCGGCCGGCGCCGCCGATATTGCCGTAGTGGAAGCGCCCGGCATGCAACGCCCAGCGGAAGGCGACCTTCTTGCCGACCGGCGCTTCGGCGAGCCTCTCTTCTCCTTCCAGGATGGTCTGGCGAGCCGACCGCACGGCCTCGTCGATCCGGCGCTCCTGGTCGTAGGGAAAGATGGCGAAGAAGCCGTCGCCAAGGAACTTGAGGACTTCTCCGCCATTCGCCGCCACCAGCGGCACCACGACGTCGAAGGCATCGTTGAGCGTCTCCACCATCTGCTGGCCGGACAGGTTGTTCGACAGATCGGTGAAGCCGATCAGGTCGGCGAAGAGGATCGCTGCAGCGATCTCCTCGCCGTCGCCGCGGTGCACCCGGCCTTGCAATATCTGTCCCCCGCTGCCGCGTCCGGCATAGGTCGAGATGATGCAGGCGGCGTTCGTTCTGAGCAGATGGGCTTCCACGATCCGCGCAAGCGGCTGGCGCACACGCTCCAGTGCGGTGAGCTGCTCTCCAGTGAAACCGGCCGGGTGCTTGGTCGAGAAGGTTGCCGCATGCGTCTCACCGGTCGTGAAGATCAGCGGCTGTGCGAGATAATCAGTGAAACCCTCATCGCGCAGTTCGCCCAGAATAGCGAATTCGTCCAGGGCGGCCGGGCTGGTCAACATGCGACGGACCGACGTCTGGCGCGAGGTGACCAGGGGAAGCGGGTTCTTCAGATGCTGGTCCTGTGAGAAGAGACCGATCGGCCCCTCTTGCATCGTGACGCCCGCAGCACCGGTCCACAGGAACCGGCGGGCAGCCACATTGGGATGCAGCGTATGGATGAAGAGACCGAAACGGTCGAGCGGGATGGCGGCGGCGACCATCCGGCGGCACAGCTCCTCGACGAAGGACTGCGTGCTCGTGGCGGAACGCGCCCCGTCGGTCAGCCAGGCGATGAGGAGATCGATCTGGCGCGCATCGACAGGGCTGTGCTCGGCAACGGCTTCGAACTGTGTGGTGGCAAGCATGGTCTCGTTCCTGACGATCTCGTTCTTCGCTTTGCAGTCCCGCGGCTCGACCGACGAGCGGTCGGGCCGGGGGCTGATCGATCGGGCACGCTCGCGACGGATCAGATCCATCACCCGCCGGAGCGGCGGCCCTTGCATCAGCGCGTGGCCTGGTCGGCGCCGCGCGCCGCCTCGTCGATGACGTCCGCGACGACGTTCGGCTGCGTCATGAACACGGCGTGGCTGGCGGCGACTTCGGTGACCCTCGCGCCGATCTTCTCGGCCATGCTGTGCAGCATCTTCTGGTCGAAGGCCTTGTCGTCGGTCGCGATCACCGCCCAGCTCGGCTTGGTACGCCATGCGGCATTGGTCAGCGTCGTGGCGAAGGAGGACATGGCGATGGGCACCTGCGAATCCCGCATGAAGGCCGCATCGGCCGCACTGGCGTCGGCGGCGAATCCTGCGGAAAACGCTTCCGGCTTGATGAAGGCGAAGCCGTCCTCGCCGATGCCAAGAACGAACTCGGGCGGGGTGGTGAACCCGTCATACTGCTGCGCCGTGGTCTCGCCTGCATCCGGGGCCAGCGCGGAAACGTAGACAAGGCTCCGGACCTGCGGATGGACACCCGCCTCGGTGATCACCGTTCCGCCCCAGCTATGGCCCACCAGGACGGCCGGCCCGTCCTGACGATCGAGCGCCCGCTTGGTCGCCGCGACGTCGTCTTCGAGCGACGTCAGCGGGTTCTGCACGATCGTGACCTTATAGCCGCGGGAGGTAAGGCGGTCGTAGACGCCGCGCCATCCGGAGCCGTCCGCAAAGGCACCATGGACCAGGACGACGTTGCGGGTCTGCTGCGCGTCCGGGATCCGGTCGACAGCTTGGGCGGAGGCGGTGGCGAATGCGACGGCCGCGGCAGTTGCCGCGACAATGCGGGTGGAGGTAGACATTCTGAGCTCCTTTCTATTTTGCGATAATGTTTATCGTGATATCTTTTCTATAGCGGCAGCGATGAGGCTTGTCCAGCATAATTATTATCGCGATATTCCTTTTTGCGATCAGATGCGCTATGGGCGAACCGAAGGAGGCCCCGATGCCCAAGCCCAACCCGCCGCTGCCGCTCGACGAGCAGCTCTGCTACGCCATCTACTCGGCCGGAATGGCCGTTCAGCGCGTCTACAAGCCGCTCCTCGACGAACTGGGACTGACCTACCCCCAGTATCTTGTGCTCAACGTTCTGTGGCGCGAGGACTCCCAGACCGTCGGCCGGATCGCTGACGGCCTGGCGCTGGAATCGAGCACCTTGACTCCCTTGCTCAAGCGTCTCGAAACGGCCGGCCTCGTGCGTCGCGCCCGCAATCCCGAGAACGAGCGCCAGGTGGTCGTTGCCCTGACCGATGCCGGGCGCGACCTGCGTTCCCGCGCGGGCTGCCTTGCCGAAGCCCTGATTTCGACGTCGGGGCAGGAGCCCGGGCATCTGAATGCCATCGCCTCGGACCTACGCAGGCTCCGCGACGCCATCTATGCGCGTTCCGGCGACTGGAGCGTGCCCGGCTGAGCCGCAGCCGCCCGCCCGGCCTCGAAGTAACTAGGCGGTCGGGATCGAGCCACCGTCGATCACGAACTCCGTCCCCGTGATACTGGCAGCGTGATCAGAGGTGAGGAACGCGATCAGACTGGCGACTTCTGCAGGGCTCGACGGGCGGCCGATCGGGATTCCGCCGAGCGAAGCCATGATCCGGCGCTTGCCCTCTTCGGCATCGGCCCCAACTTCTGCGCCCATGCGTTCGGCAAGGTGCACCGCGGCTTCCGTTTCGATCCATCCGGGCGAGACGCGGACAACCCGAATGCCCTTCGGCGACACCTCTTTCGACAGCGCCTTGCTGTAGGTGGAAAGCGCCGCCTTCGCCGCCGCATAGGCCATCGTTGCCTCCGGCAGCGGCATGGTGTGCTGGATCGAGGTGACGTGAACGATCACCCCACCGCCGTTCGCGACCATGCCGGGCACCAGTGCGCGATCGAGCCGCACGGCGGGCATCAGGTTGAGATCGAGCTCCCGCCGCCATTCACCGTCGCCGAGCGCCGCGAATCCTCCGGCCGGAGCCGACGAACCGCCCAGCATGTGGACGATGATGTCCACGCCGCCCCAGCGATCCTCTACCGCCGCCGCGAGCGTCTCGCAGCCTTCGGCCGATGTCAGGTCGGCGGCGACGAAGAGGACGCTATTATCGAGCCTGGCCGGCCGGCTGCGCGCGCTGGTCAGCACCTCGGCACCGAGTTCGCGAAGCAGCCGCACCGTCGCGGCGCCCGCCCCGCGCGTTCCGGACGTGACGAGCGCGCGTTTGCCTTCGAGAGTGATGAACGGGATCATGGGACGATCTCCAACGATGCGATCCGGTCGCCGTCCAGACGGAAGACGTAGCGGAGATCGATCGGGCTGCCCGGGAAATTGCCCGCCACCCGACCCGTCACGACCGTGCGGCCTTCGTCCTCCGAAAGTGCGATGGGCTCGACTGCATAGGTGTAGGCCGTGGACGCTTCGGTCTTCCAGCGGCGGATCGCCTCCCGTCCGGCGTGTGTCCTGCGTTCGTCCGTCACGACGGCATCGTCGCGGAAGCACGCGGCCACGGCGTCGACGGACCGGCTTCGGTCTGCTTCGAAATAGGCCGCAATCGGCCCGGGTAGCTGAATGTCCATCCGTTCATCTCCGTTGCTGGCATTGTCGGGCGCCAGATCCGGCGTCGATGGCTGCAACATAAGGCTAGACCTCCGTCACGATAATTGGGACAAAGGTGAACGTCGCATTGCGAAAAGCGGGACAATGTCGAGACAAGGCCTGATCGAACTCGAAGCGGTGCTCGCCATTGCGGCACGGGGTTCCTTCCGCGCGGCTGCACTCGAACTCGGCCTCTCGACGACGGCGCTGAGCAACCTGATCGCCAAGGTTGAGCGAGAGCTCGGTGTGCGTCTGTTCAACCGCACCACGCGCAGCGTCTCGCTCACGGATGCCGGGCGGACCTTCGTGGGTCAAGTAGGACCGGCCGTTCATGAGATCCAGGAGGCGATGGCGGTGGTTCGGGCGCAGCAGGATACGCCGTCGGGAACGCTACGCATCAACGCCTTTGCCACAGGCGCCCGCGAGATCCTTGCGCCGCTGGTGCTCGCCTTCCTGCGACGTTATCCGGAGGTCCACGTCGATCTGGTCACGGAGGGCCGTATCGTCGACATCGTCGCGGAAGGGTTCGACCTGGGCCTCCGCACCGCAGATCTTGTACCGAGCGACATGATCGCAGTTTCACTCGGCGTTCCGCGCAGCTTCGCAGTCGTCGCCACCCCGTCCTACTTCGACGCACATGGCAGGCCGCGGGTTCCCCCGGATCTCTTCGCACACCAGTGTATCCGGATCCGTCTGCCGAACGGCGCCCCCTATCGCTGGCACTTCGAGAAGGATGGCAATCCGGTACAGATCGACGTCGACGGACCGATTACCCTCGACGAGGCGTCGCTGTCTCGGATCGCCGTTCTCGAAGGGGTCGGTGTCGGCTTCTTCATGGAAGCGGACGTCCGTGAAGACATCGCCGCAAGGCGGCTCGAACGCGTTCTCCAGGACTGGACGCCTCCGACCGTTCCACTCTGCCTCTACTATCCGGGTCGCAAGAACCCGTCTGCCGCTTTCCGAGCGTTCATCGGCCTGGCGCGCGAGTTCGGAAAGACCGCCATATAGGGGATGAAGATCGGACCGTGTGCACGTCTGCTTTGGCGGCAGATCGTTCAAGCGGCATCCGCTCCAACAGCAGTGATGAAAGGCACCCAACCACTGGCATGAGGCGCGAATAGCCCGTAGGGAAAGACTCCTGCGGATCATTCACACGCGGCGATTCGGGGCCGTGAGCGGATGGCTGGTTCCGAGGTGCCCAATGCTATTGGCGGACATTCGGCGCGGGATGCGAGGTAGCCCGATCGATGCTCATGGCCGAACGTTTGTTGTCGGCTCGTTGATGCACGGCGACACGATCACGGGTCCTTGCGCCGTTGCGCGTCGCCCCCCTTAGGCCCCTGGACCTGGCCGTGCAGTTCGCTGCGGCCCTTCACCGTCAGACCGCTCTTTCTGCCCGTGAATTTCGACAGCTCACGCAGTTCCGCCGGCGTGCGATAGCCGCCTCTCGCGCGGATTTCCTTCGGAGAGACGCCGTAGCGCTGCTTGATTTGGCGCGAGAAGTGGAAGGGATTCTTGTAGCCGCATTGATAAGCGATCTCGGCGATCGTCAACCCCGTGTTGAGGAGCAGAAACTGGCTCCGATCCGCGCGCTTCTGCCAAAGATAGCGGATAGGCGTCACCCCCAGGTGCTTTCCGAACAGGGAGATCAGGTGCTGCGGCGTGACGCCGGCCTTGGACGCGAGGCCTGCGACGGTAAGGTCGTCCGCGAAGTAGTCGTCGATGTGCTGCTTCGCCGTCTGCACCGGTCGCGGCATCTGCAGCGCCTGTTCCCACATGCGTGCGTCATGGAAGAAGGCGTGGAAAACGGCCTCTCCGAGCGCGTTTCTGAAGGCGTTGATATTGGCGCCGAAAGCCGAGCCGAGATCGACGCCAATCCGTATGAGCGTGTCGAGGCGTTCGGAGATGTCGATGCCGGCGCTGCCGCCCCTCACGCGCATTGCGACCGCTTCCGGTAGGTTGCCCGGCGTTGCCTCGCACCAACTCACGCGTACCCGACGCTTGATCTCGAATTCCGCGAGGTAGATATGCTCATTGTAGAAGATGCCGCACTGACCCTCGTCGAGCATGGCGCGGGTGTCATCGCTGGTGATCGTGACCTGGCCTTCATGCACGAGCAGGATGCAAAGATAGCGGCCGGTCAGGGGACCGTAGACGCCGCCCAGCGGATAAAGAGCTTCACCAAACGCGAAGCCCTGTGAGGTATCTGCAATGTCTGACACCGGCCTTCCGTAGTCCATTCGGGCGTTTCCAGCGCCTCGCCTGATGGCACCTTACGGCCGTGCCAAATCTTCATTCAAGATATTTTTTGGAGCGGTGGCGGCATTCCGGTGCTTGTTCCCTTGCAGCACAATCGCCAGCGTCGGGTAACTCTGGACGCCACGCGGATCGTGGCTTTCAGGGCTATCGTAGCGCGCAGAAACGCCAACAAGAACAAGATGGCCTGTCGCGTCGAGAGTCGGCTCTGAATGGGAGAACAATCATGAAAATGACTCGCAGGGATATCCTCGGGTATGGCGGAGCAACGGGCGCGCTGGTCCTGGCTGGTGGTTTCGCAAGCAGCGCGCGTGCTCAGGAAGCGATGAAGATCGCGATCGTGAATTCATCGCCGGCGAATGAAGTCGGCTGGAGCAAGCAGCACGAGCTGGCAACGAAGGCGCTGAAGGCGGAGAAGGGCGACGCCGTTTCCCTCACCGTGCTCGACAGCATCTTCAATCCTCAGGACGCGGAGCGGGTTTTCCGCCAACTCGCCTCGGAGGGCAACCAGCTGATCATCGGCACGAGTTTTTCCCTCGGCGCACCAATGCACAAGGTTGCGCCGCGCTTTCCAGACATCGCGTTCGAACATTGCGCCGGGATCACCACCGGCAAGAACATCGGCGTGTTTGACGCGAAGTATCATGAAGGCAACTACGTTTCGGGTGTCGCCGCGGCACATATGACGAAGTCGAAGAAGCTCGGCTGGGTGCTCAGCTTCCCGGTGCCGGCCATCCTGAGCCCCGTCAACGCCTTCCTGCAGGGGGCTCGAAGCGTCGACCCCGAGATTACCTGCAACGTGATCTTTCTCAACACCTGGTACGACCCCGGCAAGGAAAAGGAAGCCGCGCGGGCCCTGCTGTCGCAAGGCTGCGATGTGATCGGCGCGATGACGGACACCGGCGTTACCGCGCAGGCGTCGGCCGACAAGGGGGCCTATGTGGTGGCATTCGGCAGCGATCACAGCCAGTTCGCGCCGGAACATCACCTGACGGCGTGCACCTTCGACTGGTCGAGCTACTACATCGGCGCAACGACCGACGTGGCGAACGGTACATGGGAGGCGAAATATCGCTGGGGCGGCATCGCAGAAGGCGTCATCAAGATGTCGCCTTATTCCGAGGTGATCCCTGCTTCCGTGCGGGACGAGTTGAAGGCGATCGAACAGCGCATCGCCTCAGGTGACCTCAATCCCTTCACGGGGGAGATCAAGGACCAGAACGGCCAGGTGAAGGTCGAATCCGGTGCGGTTCTTTCCGATGAGGAGATCCGGGGCATGGATTGGCTGGTCGAGGGCATGATCGGCACCATGGGTTGACCGGCGCCGCCGGCGTGATTGCGCGACACCGGACCGTGTGTCGCGCAATCTCACGACCGACGACACGCGACATGCTAGTGACGAAAACGGAATGACCCCTCGCCTCGAATTGAGAAACATCACCAAGCGGTTTGCCGGATTCGCGGCCAATGACGACATCTCGATGGCGATAGCGCCCGGCGAGATCCACGCCGTCCTCGGTGAGAACGGTGCCGGCAAGTCGACACTGATGAAGATCATCTACGGCGCGTCTCAGGCCGATGCCGGGACGATGTTCTTTGACGGCAAGCTGGTGCCACGCCACGAGCCGGCGACCGCTCGTTCGTTGGGAATCGAGATGGTCTACCAGCACTTCGCCTTGTTCGAGTCGGTCACGGTGGTCGAAAACATTGCGCTTTCATATGGAGGCGGATTCGACCTGGCCGCGCTGGCCGAGCGCGTGTCGGACCTGTCGCAGCGCTATGCGATGCCGATCGATCCCCACCGGCGCGTTCACGACCTTTCGGTCGGCGAACGCCAGCGTGTGGAAATCGTGCGCTGCCTGTTGCGCACGCCCAAGCTGCTGATCCTCGATGAACCGACGTCCGTGCTGACGCCCCAGGCGGTTGCACGGCTGTTCGAGACGCTGCGGCAGTTGTCGGCGGAAGACTGCAGCATCCTCTACATCAGCCACAAGCTCGACGAGGTGCAGGAGCTTTGCGACACGGCCACGGTGCTGCGAAACGGCCGGGTTTCGGGAACCGCACGGCCACGCGATGCGACGGCGGCCGAGTTGGCGAGGATGATGGTGGGCTCCGCACTGCCCGAAATCAGGATCGCGTCGCCCCATCCCACGCCGCGACCGCGACTCCAGGTCCAGCGGCTGTCGGCCGAACCAGCCGACATCCACGGCACCCGACTCGAGGATATCTCCTTCGCAGTACATGGGGGCGAGATCGTCGGCGTCGCCGGCGTATCGGGCAACGGGCAGGCCGAACTCGCGAGCCTCCTAAGCGGGGAGCGCCTGGCGAGCGATCCGGAGGCGATCCAGATCGAGGACCGCCAGGTCGGTCATCTCGGGGTTTCAAGACGCAGGGAAATGGGGCTTGCTTTCATCCCCGAGGAGCGCCTCGGCCGCGGTGCCGTGCCGACACAAAGCCTCTGGGAAAACGCCCTCCTTACAGCCCACCGGCTTGGGCTTGTCTGGTCGAGAATGGTCAACCGGACGGAGGCCGAGGCGTTCTCGCGCGCCATCATAGAGCGGTTCGACGTGCGAACCCGCGGTCCCCGATCGAGCGCACAGAGCCTCTCGGGCGGCAACCTGCAGAAATACATCGTCGGACGCGAACTGGCGCTGGAGCCGAAGGTTTTGCTCGTATCCCAGCCGACCTGGGGAGTGGATGTCGGAGCCGCGGCGTTCATTCGTCAGACGCTTATCAATTTGAGCCGTGGTGGCGCCGCCGTCCTCGTCATCTCGGAAGAACTCGATGAGCTTTTCGAGATATGCGACCGGCTGCTGGTCATGTGTCAGGGACGGCTGTCGAGGTCGCTGCGGCCTGGCGACGTCGATCGCGAGCAGGTGGGGTTGCTGATGACGAGGCCCGACCTGGTGCCAGACGGGCAGGAGGCCGCCTAGCTTGCACATCACCTTCGAGCACAGGCCCGAACCGTCCTCGGCTATGCGTTTCGGCGCGCCGCTGATAGCCATTGCACTCACGCTCGTGGCGGGAACGGTCCTGTTTGTCGCCCTCGGCTACGATCCGCTCGCCACGTTCCGCGAGTTTTTCGTCACACCGCTCAATTCAGTCAACGGCCTGTCCGAATGGCTGCTGAAGGCGTCGCCGCTGATCCTCATAGCGTGCGGATTGGCGGTCGGATTTCGAGCCAATGTGTGGAACATCGGCGCTGAAGGGCAACTGATATTGGGCGCGCTCGCGGCGAGCGGCAT
This sequence comes from Nitratireductor mangrovi, assembly GCF_007922615.2. NCBI lineage: Bacteria > Pseudomonadati > Pseudomonadota > Alphaproteobacteria > Hyphomicrobiales > Phyllobacteriaceae > Nitratireductor > Nitratireductor mangrovi. Next base: position 2,742,748 of record NZ_CP042301.2, read on the forward strand.
CGGGCTTTATTATCCGGATCCGGAAAGTCCGCTGCTTTTGCCGCTGATGGTGGTCGGAGGAGCACTCGCCGGCATGGCCTGGGCCACGATACCGGCATTCCTTCGGGCCAGGCTCAACACCAACGAGATACTTGTGACGCTGATGCTCACCTATGTTGCGAGCCTGCTGTTGTCATGGCTCGTGCGAGGGCCGTGGCGCGACCCGGCCGGCTTCAATTTTCCGCAGACGGCGCTTTTGCCGTATGACGCGATGTGGCCGCTTTTCGATAACGCCTACCGTCTGAACGTCTCGATCTTCGTCACCGCGGTCGCGGTGGTCGTGATGTGGGTATTCACGGAACGGAGCTTTCCCGGATACAAGATGTCGGTCAGCGGCGCTGCGCCGCTCGCGGCGCGCTATGCCGGCTTCAGGGAATCCTCGGCCGTATGGATCGGGCTGCTTGCCGGCGGAACGGCAGCCGGTCTTGCCGGGATGATGGAAGCGGCTGGGCCTCTCGGCCAGTTGTCGCCGCAGATATCGCCCGGTTATGGCTTCGCTGCGATTATCGTGGCCTTTATCGGCAGACTTAGCGCTATCGGCATCGTGCTGGCGGGCTTGTTGATGTCGCTGCTGTTTCTCGGCGGGGAAGCGGTCCAGATCAGCCTCGGCCTGCCTGCGGCGCTGACGCGCATCTTCCAGGGCATGCTGCTCTTCTTCCTGCTCGCGGCGGACTTCTTCGTCTTCTACCGGATTCGGGCTGTCGGAGCGGCGGCCAAGGAGCCGACCGAACCGCTCGCGCATCCCGCGAGTCAGGAAAGCTGAGGAGGCGGGCGTGGAACTCTTCATTGCCGTCTTCACAGGTACAGTCATTGCTGCGACGCCGCTGATCTTCGCCGCCCTCGGCGAACTCGTGGTGGAGAAGTCCGGCGTCCTCAACCTCGGCATCGAGGGCATGATGCTATTCGGCGCCGTGTTCGCATTCTGGGCGGCCGTTGCGGGGTTTCCGGCACCGATCGCGATCGTCGTGGGTGCCCTGGCGGGCGCGGCGGCCTCGCTGCTGTTCGGCGTTCTCACGCTCACTTTTCTCACCAATCAGTGTGCGGCGGGGTTGGCGTTGGCGATCTTCGGCTCCGGTGTGTCGGCATTCTTCGGTGACCGGTTCGGCAGCGTTCAGATCCAGGCGCTGAAGCCGATCGACCTGCCATTCGTGTCGGACCTGCCGGTCGTCGGTTCGCTGCTGTTTCAATACGACCCGCTGGTCTACCTGGCCCTGGCGGCGTTCGTCCTGATCACCTGGTTTCTGTACCGCACCAAGGGCGGGCTGGTTCTGCGGACCACGGGCGAATCGCCGGAAAACGCCCACGCGATCGGGTATCCCGTCATTCGAATACGCTATCTCGCCGTGCTCTTCGGCGGCCTCATGGCAGGTCTTGGCGGCGCTTATCTCTCGCTCGCCTACACGCCCTTGTGGGTGGAGGACATGACGGCGGGCAAGGGCTGGATCGCGCTCGCCCTGGTGGTGTTCGCCACCTGGCGTCCGACCCGCGTGCTTCTGGGAGCGTGGCTGTTTGGTGGACTTACCGTCATGCAATTGCAGGCCCAGGCGCACGGTGTGAGGGTTCCGTCCGAGCTGTTGTCGGCATTGCCCTATCTGGCAACGATCGCGGTTCTGGTCGTGATTTCCCAGAACCGGCGTTTGCTGCTGCAACACTACCCTGCTTCACTTGCGCGACCGTTCAGGCCCTCGACATAAGGCCGGGAAATCGGCGGCGACCTTAACTGAGGATAAGTTTTGGCAGTTGCTCGTCATGGCCGGCTCCGGCGCTGGCGGCTATCGTCTTGTTACACCTCCGGTCGTGTAATTGCGGGAGACAAAACGATGCAAGACGCAAAGTGCACCGATCCCATCATCCTGAACCTCTGGCATCCGATCAGTGCCGTTGCCGACCTTGCGAAGGGCAGGGTTCAGGAGACGCGACTGCTCGGCGAGCGGGTTTGCTATACCGCGGACGAAGAAGGCGGATTTGCGGTCTGGCTGTCCCCGGCCGCGCATTCGCACGGATCTGTCGTTGCCGCGCCCGACGTCTCCGACCGGTTGCCCGCCAAGTCCGCCTACGGCTACCTCTGGGCAAGTCTGGGGGATCCCGTGGACCTTTTCCCCCTGCCCGAATACGACGAAGCCGATCGGCGCCGCTTCAACTCGGCGACTTTCGGCGTCAATGTCTCGGCTCCGCGCGCGGTCGAGAACTTCCTTGATCTCGGCCATTTGCCATATGTGCATCCCGGGATTCTGGGTGAAGAACCGCACACCGAAGTCCGCGAGTATGATGTCGAGATTTCGGCGGAGCGGGACGAAGTCCTGGCGACGCGATGCAAGGTATTTCAACCCCGCGCCTCCAGTGCGTCGACTTCCGGGCAGGATGTCGACTACATCTTCAGAGTGCCGCACCCGTACTGCTCGGTGCTCTATAAATGGAACCCGGTCGACGAAACGCGTATGGACGTCGTCGCCATCTTCATGCAGGCCGTGAGCCAGGAGCAGGTGCGCGTCCACTTCATGTCATGCGTTCTCGACGACGTGAATGAAGACAGGATGATCAAGCGGTTTCACCAGACCATCTTCGGGCAGGACAAACCGATCCTGGAGAACCAGCATCCCAAGCGATTGCCACTCGATCCGCGCGCCGAAACGCCGATCCGTGCGGACAAGTCGGCGATCGCCTATCGTCGCTGGCTCAGCCAGAAGGGTGTCACCTACGGCGTGATCCCAGCCTCCCAGTAGGTTCCGATCTTAATTCAAGACAAGAATTGGCCATCGGCCGTCATGGCCGTGCGTAGGCCGCCGGTCTAGGATTTCCCACTGCCTGCGAAAGGCCGGCATTGGCCGCCGGCAGGCTGGGAGATGTCACGGGAGGAGGCAATGCACGGAAGGAAATGCGCCGATCCGGTCATACTCGACCTGTGGCATCCGATCGCTTCATTGGCGGAACTCCCGACCGGTATGCGGTCGCGGACGGTCCTGCTCGAGGAGCGAATAGGCTACGGCAAGGCGCAGGACGGTGTCGCCAGTGTCTGGCTCGAGTCCGGTTCAGAAGATGGTGGCGGTCGGCCGCTGCCGGCGAAGGCCGCCTATGGCTACCTCTGGACCACGCTGGGCCGGGACCCCGCCGCATTGTTCGCTATCCCCGAATACGACGAAATCGACAGGCGCAAATTCAATGCCGCGACGATCGGGGTGAACGTATCGGCGCCGCGTGCGGTCGAGAACTTCCTCGACCTCGGTCACCTGCCGTTCGTCCATTCCGGGATTCTCGGCGCCGAGCCGCATACGGAGGTGAAGGAGTACGACGTCGAGGTGGCAACCGAACGCGACGAGATACGCGCGACGCGCTGCCTGGTCTTTCAGCCAAAGGCGTCGGCGCATGCGACCGGCGGAGGAGACGTCGAATATTCCTACCGTGTGCCGCATCCCTATTGCGCGGTGCTCTACAAGTCGAGCGCCGCCGATCCGTCGCGGCTCGATATCGTCGCGCTGCTGGTCCAGCCGGTCAATCAGGAGAGCATCCGCGCCCACTTCCTGACGTGCAGGATCGACGAGACGAGCCAGGAAAGCGCGATAAAGCGGTTTCAGCAGACGATCTTCGGTCAGGACAAGCCGATCCTGGAAAACCAGTATCCAAAGAAGCTGCCGCTCGACCCGCGCGCCGAAACGCCGATCCGCTCCGACAAATCGGCGATCGCCTACCGACGCTGGCTGAGCCGTAAGGGGATCACCTACGGCGTGATTCCCGCCGCAGCGTGACATGCAATTCGGAGACAATCATGCTGCAAGTCGACAGAACCAGATGGCATCCAATCGCCTCGTCCGACGATCTGCCGTTCCGGCACGTATTTCAGGCGCAGCTCTTCGGGCGCGAATTTGCCGTCTGGCGTGCCGACGACGGCTACGTCAACGTCTGGGAGAACCGCTGCCTCCATCGGGGCGTGCGCCTGTCGATCGGCATCAATGACGGCCGTGAACTCAAATGCCAGTATCACGGCTGGCGCTATGCGAACCGTACGGCGGGCTGTACCTATATTCCGGCGCATCCGGCTGATGCTCCGGCACGAACGATCACCAACCGCACCTTCCCGGTCGTCGAACGCTACGGCCTTGTCTGGACCGCGGAGGAGCCGGGCGGCGATGTCGCCTCGTTCGACTGGCTCGAACGGCCCGGACGGCTGGCCCTAAGGCCGATACCGGTGAACGCATCGCCGCAACGGGTCCTCGCAAGCCTGCGCGATCTGGCCTTTCCGCCCTGCGGTGCCGACGGCGAGAGCTTCGAAACCGCGGTGGAATCGGCGGACGACAGCGTGGTGGTCCTTTGCGCGCGCGCAGCGGGCGCTGAGACGCTCGCCGCGTTCTTCGTGCAGCCCGTAGACGCCCATCGTTGCGTCGTTCGCGGGGTTCTCGACCGTGCGCCCGAGCCGGCGCCGGCGCGGCTTTCTGTCCTGCGGGACCTGAACCAGCGTCTGACCGAGCTGCGGGCGGAGATCGAGCGGGTGGCAGCACAGGAACCTGCCCCGGCCGCTTTCGAGCCTGCAATCGAGCCCCTGCCGACCGAGTTGGCCGAGATGCCAGCCATTTCGAATCACGGTCGCCGCGCCGGCTTCAGGGTAAGCGTCGAGCGGAAATGGGAGGCCGCGCGTAGCATAGCCGGATTCGAGCTTCGCCCGCTCGAGGGCCTTTTGCCGACATTCCAGCCAGGAGCCCACATCGATATCCATTTGCCCAACGGCGCCGTGCGGCAATATTCGGTGGTGAACGGGTCCGGAGAAGGGGCGACCTTGACCATCGGCGTCAAGCGGGAACCTGACTCGCAGGGCGGTTCGTCCTGCCTGCACGACACCGTCAGGACGGGGGACGTGCTAGCGATTTCAGAGCCGCGCAACAACTTTCCGCTGCGCCGCGACGCCACCAAGACCCTGCTGATTGCGGGCGGCATCGGCATCACGCCGCTCTTGTCCATGGCGCAGACCTTGCAAAATCAGGGGCTCGACTACGAACTGCACTATTTTGTCCGCGACGAGAGCGAGATGGCCTTTCGCGACCGCCTTGGGGAATTGGGCAGTGCCGTCAGGCCACATATCGGCCTGAGCGCCGAGGCCACCGCCAGACAGATCGAGACACTGTGTGGCGGCTACGCCTCCGGCATGCATCTCTATCTCTGCGGGCCGGGGCCGATGCTGCAGGCGGCCCGCAGCATCGCGGCAGAAAGCGGCTGGCCGGACGAGGCCGTTCATTTCGAGTATTTCAAGAACACGAAAGAGATCGACGACAGCAGCAGCTTCGAGATCGCCCTTGCTCGATCAGCGCTTACCCTGCAGGTGCCGGCGGGCCGCTCCATCCTGGAGGTCGTGCGCGAACATGGCATCGACATGCCGTCCTCCTGTGAGCAGGGCGCATGCGGCACATGCATGGTGACGGTCATCGAGGGTGAGCCCGATCACCAGGACGTCTATCTCAACGACAGCGAGAAGCGCAGCGGAAGCAGGATGATGACCTGTGTCTCCCGCGCAAGGTCTCCGCGGCTTGTGCTGGACCTTTGAAGAGGGGCAGATGATCAAACTCTACGACTACGAACTGTCCGGCAATTGCTACAAGTTGCGCCTCCTCATGAGCATCCTCGGGCTGGACTACGAATCCATAACGGTCGATTTCTACCCCGGCCGCGAGCACAAGTCGGGCTGGTTTCTGAAGATCAATCCGCTCGGACAGTTACCGGTGCTGGAGGATGACGGCCTGGTGCTTCGCGACGCACAGGCGATCCTCGTCTATCTCGCGGCGCGATACGACCAGAGCGATCGCTGGCATCCCCGTTTCGATGCCCGGCTTCTCGGTGAGGTGAGCCAGTGGCTGGCTTTTGCCGACGGCATTACCGCGACAGCGTCCGCTGCGCGGCTGCACGACGCGATGTTCTACGACTTCGACATCGACGCGGCCCGCCAGGGCGGTCACCGGCTGTTCCGCATTCTCGACGAGCATCTCTGGTTCGGCGAGAGGGAGGGCCGTGACTGGATATGCCGGGCCGACCACCCGACCATCGCCGACATCGCCTGTTTTCCCTATGTCATGCTTTCCGAGGAGGGCGGCATTTCACGGATGGATTATCCCGCGATACGACGCTGGTGCGACCGCGTGAAACGCGTTGACGGCTTCGTGACCATGTCGGGCATCTTTCCCGCAGGTCCGGCGAGAGCCGCCTGACGCGACCTTATTTTTCAGTTGAAGGGGACGTTTCAGCATGAAGACACGGGCGGCTGTAGCGGTCGGGGCGGGCAAGCCGCTTGAGGTGATGGAGGTCGATCTGGAGGGGCCGCGCGCAGGCGAGGTTCTGGTCGAGGTCAAGGCGACCGGCATCTGCCATACCGACGAGTTCACGCTTTCGGGCGCCGACCCGGAAGGCATCTTCCCGGCCATCCTCGGCCATGAGGGTGCGGGTGTGGTCGTCGATGTCGGGCCGGGCGTGGAGAGCGTGAAGAAGGGCGACCACGTCATCCCGCTCTACACGCCCGAATGCCGCCAGTGCCCCTCCTGCCTGTCGCGCAAGACCAATCTGTGCACGGCGATCCGCGCCACTCAGGGTCAGGGCCTGATGCCGGACGGCAGCTCACGCTTTTCGGTCGGCGGCGAGAAGCTCTTCCACTACATGGGCTGCTCGACCTTTTCCAACTTCACCGTGCTGCCGGAGATCGCGCTGGCCAAGGTCAATCCCGACGCCCCGTTCGACAAGATCTGCTACATCGGCTGCGGGGTGACGACCGGCATCGGCGCCGTCATCAACACGGCAAGGGTCGAGGCGGGCGCGACCGCGGCCGTGTTCGGGCTCGGCGGTATCGGCCTGAACGTCATCCAGGGGCTGCGGCTTGCGGGTGCCGACATGATCATCGGCGTCGACATCAACAACGACAAGAAGGAGTGGGGCGAACGCTTCGGCATGACGCATTTCGTCAACCCGAAGGAGGTCGACGACGTGGTGGCCGAGATCGTCAACATGACCAAACGTGGCGCCGATCAGATCGGCGGCGCCGACTACACCTTCGACTGCACCGGCAACGTCAAGGTGATGCGTCAGGCGCTGGAATGCGCGCATCGCGGCTGGGGCGAAAGCATCGTCATCGGGGTCGCCGGCGCCGGCCAGGAGATCGCGACGCGCCCGTTCCAGCTGGTGACGGGGCGCGTGTGGAAGGGCACCGCCTTCGGCGGTGCTCGCGGCCGCACCGACGTGCCGAAGATCGTCGACTGGTACATGGACGGCAAGATCGAGATCGACCCGATGATCACCCACACGCTGCCACTCGAAGACATCAACAAGGGCTTCGACCTCATGCACGAGGGCAAATCCATCCGAAGCGTCGTCGTGTTTTAGCTATGAAGGAACTGACCACAGCCATCTACGGTAGCGGAAAAGAACGCCGCCTGCTTAAAGGCGCTCTGGTTGCCGCTGACGAGGGCGCACGCGCCTGCGACATTCTCATCGCGGCAGGCGGGCATATCGAGGCGGTGGAGCCGGATATCGCCGGAAGCGTGGATGCACGTGTCGTGGACATTGCCGGATCACTCGTCGTGCCCGGCTTCGTCGACGCACATCAGCATCTGGACAAGACCGGCGTCGTCTCGCCCAACCCGTCGGGCACGCTCCAGGGCGCGCGCGAAGCGTTCGCGCGTTTTGCGCGCACGGCGTCCCGCGAGGACATCGCGGATCGCGCCCGGCGCACCATCCTTCAATGCCGTGGCCACGGCACGACGGCCATCCGCAGCCATGTCAACGTCGACAAGGACGCGGGCTTTGCCGGATTGGAGGTTCTCCGCGACATTCGGGCGGAGCTTGGGGACACGATGACGCTTCAGTTCGTGGCCTTCATGACACCGCATCCCAACCAGGACCTCGACTGGCTTGAGGCCAACATCGCTGATGCGGCCGAACTTGCCGACGCGATCGGCGGCACGCCGGCGGTAGCCGAAGATCCCGGGCGTTACCTCGACATCCTCTTCGAGGCAGCGGCTCGCCACGATCTCCCGGTAGACCTCCACATGGACGAGCATCTCGACGCCGATCGGCTGCTGTTCGACGCCGTCATCGATCGTACAGAGCGATACGGGATGCAGGGCCGGGTGATTCTTGGCCACGCATCCGTCCTGAGCGCGGTGCCGTGGTCGTCGTTCCAGCGGATATGTGACAGACTCCTGCGCAACCGGATCGGGGTCATCACGTTGCCGGCGGCCAATCTTTACCTGCAGGGACGGGACCGGGATGTGCTTCCTCCCAGGGGACTGACACGGGTTCGCGACCTTCTGCAGGCGGGCGTGCCTGTCGCCGCCGCATGCGACAACATCCAGGATCCTTTCATCCCGACGGGTTCCGGCGATCTCCTGGAGATCGCGCGGTGGACCTTCCTAGCCTCGTATCTGGGAGCCGATGACATCGGCGAGGCGTTCGCCATGATCACCGACGTGCCGGCGATGCTGACTGGACTGGCTGACACGTACGGGCTTCGCAAGGGGGCGCGAGCGGATATGGTGATCTGCGACTGCGCAAACACCACCGACCTTGTGGCGCGGGGCACGGGGCACCGGTCGGTCCTCATCAACGGCTTGCTGGTCAGCTAATCTGTCTGATTAGTTGCCGGCTCTGTATCGCCCGTCATCGTACACTGTAAACGCCGAGGGCTTGGCGGTGCGCATGGGGGCGTAGTAAATCGTTTAGTCGGCAAGGTTGGCGGCGTTGTTCCGTTCGGTCGGCTAGCAGTCCTGCACCGGTGACGGGGGCGAACGTCCGCCGAATTCCGGATCAGCCGGTGGCTCAAAACTGCCACTACCTCGCTACGAGCACGTCTGCTTTCGGGATATTCTTAAAGGTCCGCGCGGCGGCGAGAATGAGTAGCGCGCAAAGCTGCCGTCGCTGTGTGTGGGGGGGGGGGAAACAGTGCTAACGGACCTCCGCTACCAAACCCATTGATTTTGCTTGTTAGATAGGAACATCATCGGTTCTGTACAGGACGGGCGAGCAATAGTCTTGCCTATCGTGAAGCGGTATGAGAAGTGCTATCTTCAGGTGTTGAGATCATGTCAGTTACCTCGACATGCTAGCGCAACGCCGTCGCTCCTCTGATGCTGACCTTGTCGCGGCGGCCGGCTCACAACTTGGCGTATTGCGGATTGCCAAAACTGGCTGTGGCGCGACCTAATCTCGCGGCGTCGACAGCTTCACGAGGAGACGCACCAACACCGAATGCGCCTCCACTGTGACAGGCCAAGGGAGATTGCTGTGAAAGTTGTCGCTTGGTTTTGGCCCTTCTTGGGCAAAGGGGTGAGCAATTGTGGTGCTGGTTCGCAGCGTCTCATCACGTCGTGCGTGTCACCTTCTGAAGATGCAGCGGTGCATCCGGGTTTTCGCCGAGTTGCGCGGAAAGCTGCTCGATGAAGCGATAGAAACTCACCGCCTGGCAGATCGGCGCCAGTGCGGGATGCGGTGCTTTTGCCGTCGCGAGCCAGGGGCTCTTCTGCTCTTCCTGGTCGAGGATGAGTACTCGCGCGCCGGCGCCGCGCATGATCGCGGCCGCCTCAAGGACCCCCGCGCGGCCTTCATCCTGCGGCACAAAGACGATCGCCGCAAATCGGTCGCGGGCGAGCGCGATCGGACCATGGCGTACTTCCGCCGCCGAATAGGCCTCGGCATGCAGCCGGCAGGTTTCCTTGAATTTTAACGCCGCCTCGCCGGCGACACTCAGGCCGGGGCCGCGACTGACGGTAAAGAGCGAGGTTCCCATCGCAACGGGCACCAGCGCCTCGGTCCAGTCCTGCGCAAGCGCCACTTCGAGCGCTTCGGGCAGGCGTTCGATCGCGGCGAGAAGTGCCGTGTCCCCGGCAAGGCCGGCGTGCACGGCGGCGAGAGCCACTAGGCTGGCGACATAGGACTTGGTCGCCGCCACCGCTTTTTCGGGTCCGGCGAGCATCGGTAGCACCGCGTCGGCCCCGGATTCGACGGGGGAGTCCGCAACGTTCAGGAACGCCACGGTCCTGGCGCCGCCCTCTCGTGCCGCGCCCTGCATTGTGACAAGATCGGGACTGCCGCCCGACTGCGAGATGGTCAGGCACGCGGCGCCTGCAAGCCGCATCCTGGCGCCGTAGACGGAAGCGATAGACGGGCCGATCGAGTTGACCGGCACGCCAAGGCGTGCCTCTGTCAGATACTTGAAAAAGGTCGCGGCGTGGTCGGACGTGCCGCGCGCACAGGTAACGACAAGGCGCGGGTCGAGCGCACGCAACCTCTCGCCTTCCTCTCTGTAGACGGCCAGGCCGTCGGCGATCTGTCGGCGGACCACGGCGGGAATTTCGGCGATCTCGCGCGCCATCTGCGTCGTGATCGGACTCACGGCGTTCATTAGATAGCGCTCAATGCACGCCGGTGATCATCGAAACGATCTCGTTCTTGTCGGTGCTCGCAGTCTCGCGCACGCCGATCTGCACCCCTCGCCGCAGCACGCAGATGCGGTCTGAGAGCCGAAACACCTGGTCGAGGCTGTGGCTGATGATCAGGATCGCCAGATCGCGCTCCTTGAGCGACTGGACGATCTTTTCCACCTTGGCGGTCTCGGCTACGCCGAGGGCGGCCGTCGGCTCGTCGAGCAGGATCAGCTTCTTGGCCCAACGCGTGGCGCGCGCAATGGCGACGCCCTGGCGCTGACCGCCGGAAAGGTCGCGGATGGTCGCATGGGCGGAGGGAATGCGCACGTCGAGTTCCTCGACCAGCCTTTCGGTCTCGGCAATCATGGAGGAACGGTCAAGCGTGCCCCAAGGCTTACGAACCATCTCGCGACCGAGAAACAGGTTCATGTAGACCGGCTGCTGATCGGCGAGCGCGAGGTCCTGGTAGACCACCTCGATGCCGTTGGAGCGCGCGGCACTGGCATCGGAAAAGCTGACCTTCTCGCCGTCGAGGGTGATCGTGCCGGAGGTCGGCGCGTGAACACCGGAGACGATCTTGATCAGCGTCGACTTGCCGGCACCATTGTCGCCGACCAGCGCCACGATCTCGCCGGCCTTGAGCTCAAGTGAAAAATCCTCGATGGCTACGATGCCGCCGAAGGCCTTGTGGATGTTGGCTAATGCCAGCACCGGACGGGTGCGTGTTTCGACAGCGATTGCCATGGCTTCACCTCAGATCGGGCCAGCTTTCCGGCTGCCCAAAGATGTTTTCGATGGTCTCGACCTTCGGCGCGCCTTGCGAGATGCCGGAGACGCCGGCGATGAAGGCGCGGGTGATGAAGGCCTGGCCGCGAAAGCCGAAAACGACGCTGTCGCCGGTCTTCGGCTTGGCCGTGCCGCCTGTGTCGATCATGCCGTAGTAGTCGATCGCCGACGGCGGCGGGATTTCCACGCTGGCGAGGGCTCGCTCGGCCGTCGTCGGCGTATCGGCAACGATCGCCTTGACGTCATAGTCGGGAAACACCGGGTCGATGTAGAGCCCGCCGCCGAAGCAGTAGGCGCGCCCGGCATGGAGATGGGACACCTCGCTCAGATAAAGCACGGCCGGCCGCTCAGGCAGGTCTTCCAGCGCATGCAGCGGCGTGGTGCCGTGCAGGCCGTTGCCGGGCTCGCATTGCGTCGCGCCGGCCTCGGCGAGCGTCGACAAGACGACGGACGAGGTAGTGCCCGGCGCGTTGACCTCGACCTTGCCGCGGCCCGCCTTGGCGAGACCCTCGGCGGCCCTGGCCAAAGTCGATAGATTGTGGGTCGGCAGCACCTTTTTCCGCACATTGTCGAAAAGCAGTGCTGGAAAGCTGGTCAACCCGGCGAAACGTGCGCCGTCGAGCCCGTCGACCATGTCCGCGACCGCCGCAATGTCTTTAGCCAGGAACCCGCCCTCGTGGCCGCGATAGAACGTGTCTCCCTCGGTATGGATGCGCGCGAGGATATCCTGGTTGCGGGCTGCAGTCTTCGCGGCGGCGGCCGCCTCGCGCGCTTTTTCCTCTGAAAAGACCGTCCAGTAGTCGGGTTTGAGACGGTCGGCGGCGAACCCGGCTTCGCCGCGCGGTATCTGGACGAGGTGTCCGAGATGACCGGTCTTCAGGCCAGCCCGGTCACAGGCGACCGCACAGGCAATGTCGACGGCCACCGCCCGATCGATGCCGCCGCGCATGACAGCCCGGCAGAAGCCGCTGTTGCGGCCGACCTGCTTGGTCATGGCGAAGGTCTTCAGGCGGTGCCTGTCGGCTTCGGCCTTGAAGAGGCGAACATTCTCCTCGATCGCGTCGAGGTCGAGCACATAGGCATTGGCCGGCAAACGGCCCTTCTGGTGCAGCGCGATCGCCGCTTCGATGAAGGCCGGGTTGCGGCGTCGCAGAACGTCGAGGAACATCAGCAGCGCTCCTAGCGGTTGGTGTCGCGCAGCGAGATCGCAACGGCGGCGAGGATGATGAGGCCGCGCACGATCATCTGGTCGGAGACCGAAAGTCCCATCAGGATGAGCCCGTTGTTGAGCATGCCCATCAGCAGCGAGCCGACCAGCGCGCCCATGACCGAGCCCTTGCCGCCGCCAAGCGCGGTGCCACCGACGATGACGGCTGCAATCACCGTCATCAGATCGCTCTCGCCGAGCGTGTATTTGGCCGCCTGCAGGCGCCCGGCATACAAGAGGCCCGCCAGCCCCGCGCACAGGCCGCTGATCATCATCACGGCGAGCCTGATACGGGGCACCTTGATGCCGGACACCTGGGCGGCGCGCGGATTGTCGCCAGTGGCGATGACGTGGGCGCCGAAGCGGCTTTCGCGGTAGACAAAATGCCCGACGATGACGGCTGCCAGCGTCCACAGGATCAGCGACGGCACGCCGAACAACGAACCCGAGCCGAAGAAGCCGGTGAAGGCGTCGTTGATGACCGGGATCGAGCGCAGATCGGTCATCGAACGCGCCACGCCGGCGAAGAGCCCCATGGTGGCGAGCGTCACCAGGAAGGATGGCAGTCCGAGCCAAGCGACCAGAGCCCCGTTGACGAAGCCGATGACAAGCCCTGCGCCGAGCCCAGCGACGATGCCGAAAAACAGCGAATGCTCCTGCATGACGATGGCAGCCGAAAGCGCCGAGACAGCCACGATGGAACCGAAGGAGAGGTCGATCTCGCGCGCCGAAAGCACGAAGACGAGGCCGATCGCCATGATCGTCGCCGGCGCTGTCTGCAGGACGATGTTCGACAGGTTGCGCGTCGTCAGGAACCCGTCATCGGCAAGCGTCACGGCGAAGAACAGGAAGATCGCCAGGAAACCGAGATAGACGACATATTGCTGCAGGTCGAAGCGGGGCCCGCCGCGTGCCTTCTTGGCGGTCCGGTTGGCGCCGGTTGTCGTGGTGGCCATTGGATCCTCCATGATAGACGGCGCGAGCAAGGGGTGACTGCGCCGTCCTTCGTCTCAAGCCTAGTTCGATGCCGCCTCGACCACGCTCTTCGGCGGATCGATCTGGAGCGAGTGCTTCCAGCCCTCGGCGACATTGTCTTTCTTGACCGCCAGCGCGTCGACCACCAGGAAGGGATCGACCGGCCGGTCGAGCAGCCCGGCCGCCGCCGCACGCGCGGCCGTGACCCCAATATTGTAGGCCTCGTCGGCGACGATCGCCGCGACATTGCCGCCCTTGATCATATCGAGCGCGGCCGGCTCGTTCAGGTCGATGGTCACGACGCGGGTGCGGTCGTTGCCCTGCTGGCGCAGCACCGACAGCACGCCTAGTGCCGGTTCCGCCCACGGCGTGTAGATGCCGTCGAGGTCCGGGTTGCGGGCCAGCATGGCGCTGGCGATGTCCTCGGCATTGGCCGGATCGGTCATGCCCGATTCGATGACGATGTCGATGTCGGGGTATTCGTTTTCGATCGTCCACTTGAAGGCGCCATCGCGCTGGTTGGTCACCGGAAAGTCCGCGTCGTGGAACATGTAGCCGACTGTGCCGGAACCTCCCATCGCCTCGGCAAGCGCCACCGCGGCCTTGTTGCCGATTTGGAACAGGTCGGCCGAGACGACGGTGGTGTAGTCCTCACCATGCTTGAGGCCGTCGACGGCATTGTCGATGAAGACCAACTGCACGCCGGCATCGCGGGCGATACCGTAGACAGTCTTGGCGGTCGGCGGATCGATCGGCAGCGACACGATGATCGACGGCTTGCGCGCCATCACCGTTTCCACGTCGGCCTTCTGCCGCGCCGGGTCGAAGCCGGCATCGGTCTCGGCGATCACCTCAATGCCGAGGCGCGCGAACTCGTCCTTGGCGCCGCGGGCGACCGCGTTCGACCAGTCGTAAAGTTCATGCCAGACGAGTGCTGCGGTATGGTTTCCCGCCTTGACCTTGTCGATCTCGGCTTCGGTCAGGGTGAGCGAAGCGGCGGGCGTAGGCGCCTCGCCATTGGGGCCGACCGTTGCGGGCTGCTCGGCCGAGGCGGCCGTGATACTCGCCGCGGCGAGCCAGGCCGCGATCAACACGGATTGCGTTTTCATCGGTACCTCCCTTGTCGTTGTCGTTGCGGCTGCGGATGTCGGGCCGCCGCTTCGCGAGCGGCCCGGAATGCCTGCCTACTGGGCGGCCTTCATCACGCTTTCCGGCGCTTCGCGATGCAGCGAACGCTGCCATATCTCGCCGACATTGCCGGCCTTGGCCGTCACGGCGGGCGCGACGACGAAGGGTGGGGTCTCCTCGCCGGCGAGCGCGCGGGCGCCGGCGGCCGCCATGGCGCGGCCGAGTTCATAGGCCTCGTCGGCGACGATCGCGGCGACGTTCCCGCCCTTGACCATGTCGAGCGCAATCGGCTCGGAAAGATCGAGCGTGACCACCTTGGTCGCGCTGTTGCCGTTGGCCCTAAGTGCTGCGAGCACACCTTCTGCCGGACCGGCCCAGGTGACATAGATGCCGCCGAGGTCCGGGTTCTTCAAAAGCATCGCGTTGGCGATCTCCTCGGCACGGGCCGGGTCGCTGATGCCCTGCTCGGCCACGATCGCGATGTCGGCGTAGTCGTTCTCGATCGTGGTCTTGAAGGCGTTGTCGCGCTGGTTGGTCACGTAATAGTCGGCGTCGTGGAAAATCCAGCCGACCGTGCCCTTGCCGCCCATCGCCTCGGCGAGCGCGTCGGCGGCCTGCTTGCCCATCTGGAACAGATCGTCGGTGACGATCGCGGCATAGTCGGCCGGGTGCTGGTAGTCCTTCGGCAGGTTGGACAGGAAGACCAGCTTGACGCCTGCCTTCTTGGCCTCCTCGAAGGCCGCCGCCGAGGTCACCGGGTCGAGCGGCAGCGACAGGATGATGTCGGGCTCCTTGGCGAGCGCGGTCTCGATGTCGCTGCGCTGCTTGGCCGCGTCGAAGCCGGCCGAGGTCGTCGCCACGACCTCGATGCCGAGGCGGGCGAACTCGTCCGCTGCGCCGGCGGTGACGGCATTCACGAAGTCCGACTGGTCATGCCACAACAGCGCGGCCTTGTGGCCCTTGTCCTTGAGCGTCGCGGCATGCTCGTCCGAGACCGTGATCTCGGAAGACGGCGTCGCGCTTTCGCCTTTCGGGCCGATGGTTTGTGCGATGGCCGCGCCAGCCAGCATGAACGCCGCGATCGATGCGGCCGCAAAGAGTGTTCTCGTTTTCATTGTCAGGGTTCCTCCTTCCTGCTCCGGGTGTCCGGCGACGCTCAGGCGACGCCGCAATAGTTCGCGATGAAGACTGCGAAGGCGACGACGCCGGCAAAGTATTCCTCGACGTCGACACGCTCCTCGAATGTGTGGCAGTTGGTGATATCCCCCGGCGCGCAATAGACCGCCGGCGTGCCGATCTCGTTGATCAGGAACGGTGATTCTGACCAGTAAGGCGCGCCCTGGATGGCACCGCGCCCTGCAATCGTCGCCTCGAGAGCGGCGGTGAGCAATCCGACCTCGGTTAGCGAGGCATCGATCTCGGCCGGCGACCCGCCATGGCTGTGATCGCGCCCGGCAGGATAGGCAATCTCGACCGAGATTCCCTCCTCCTCCGCGCCGTCCCGGATCACGGTTTCGAGTTCGGCGACGGCCGCATCGAGGCTTTCGCCCGGCAAGAGCTTGCGGATCAGCGAGAATTCGCATTCGCCCGGCACGGCAATGAACCCGCCGCCTTCGATGCCGGTCACCAAGGCGAAGGCGCGCCCGACGAGGTCGTGACTTGCCCTGGCTGCGATCTCGTCGGAATGGCGCCAGACGGCGGCGAGCGCGCGATGCGTGGCCTTCAGCGCGTCGACGCCCTGTTCCGGAACGCCGAAATAGGCCGATTTGCCGGTAATCTTCACGTCGGCGATGAAAAAGCCCATCTGGGCGGCGTAGACGGCGAGCCGCGTCGGCTCGACATAAACGGCGAAGTCGGGCTTGCTGATCTCGCCGGCGGTGACGCGCGCGGCATAATCCTTGACGCCGGCACTGACGCCGGTCCCAGGTTCGCCGCTTTCCTCATCACCGATGAAGGCGTAGGCGAGATCGCCCTTGAGCCGGATACCAGCCGCATCAAGCAGGTCGAGCGAGGCCAGCGACGCAGCGATGCCAGCTTTCAGGTCACCGGTGCCGCGACCCCACATCGCGCCGTCGACGATTTCGCCGGCGAACGGATCGCCCCGCGGATCGTCCTGCCAGTGCTCGGCCCAGCCGCGCACGTGAACGGTATCGGTGTGGCCCATGAACAGCAGGCGCGGCCCACCGCCGGCGCCCTTGCGTTCGCCCCAGATGTTCGGCCGGCCGGGCAGGAAGTCCGCCAGTTGCGGTGCGAGCGAAAGGGCCGTCATCCGCTCGTCCAGGTAGCTGACAAAGTTGGCTTCGTTGCCGGTCACGCTTTGCCGCGCCACGGCACCACGCAGCAGGTCGATCGCGGCATCGCGGTTGAGGAGTGGTGTCAGGCGCTGGGCAAGGGTCGCCGTCATTGCGCTGCCTCCGTGAGCCTCACGACCTCGGCCGGCGGCAGCGCGATCGCGGCGCCGGGCACGCCGCCGGAAAAGAGCGCCGCGTGCAACTGGCTGAGCCCGACCGCCGCGCCGCCGACAATCGCGGTGCGTGCGCCGAGTTCCGACACACCGATCTCGACCGCATAGGGAAAGCATGCCGGGACGAGGGGCCTGATGCGCGAGACCAGTTCCTCGCGCGAACCGATCGAGCCACCGAGAATGACCTTGCCCGGATTGGTGACCGCGCAGATCGCGGCAATGGCGCGCGCCACGTAACGCGCGGTCTCGTCGAGTACCTGGATGGCAGCGCCCTCGCCCGCCGCGGCGGCCTCGAAGATGTGTGGAACGTCGGTGTCGGCGCCGGACAGCTCCCGGTAGCGGGCACGCATGCCGGCCGTCGCGGTAACGCGTTCGAGCGCGCCGGTCCTCAGCGAGGCGGCGTCGAACGGGTCGGCGCCAAAGGGCAGGAAGCCGAGTTCGCCCGCCGCGCCGCCGAAACCGCGCACCAGTTTGCCGTCAACCATGATGCCGGCACCGATGCCGGTGCCGAGCGCCACATAGGCGAGGTCGTCGACGCCGGCGCCGCCGCCGATCCAGTGCTCGCCGAGGACGGCGAGGTTGACGTCGTTTTCCAGGATGATGTCGACGCCGAGTTCGGCGCCAAGCGACGCCTCGACATCGATCGTGTCAAAATCGGCGATGTTCGGCGCCATCACCACCCGGCCCGACTTGCGGTCCGGCACGCCCGGCACGCCGATGACCGCGAGACGCACCTTGTCGAAGGCGATGCCGTTGTGCTGGGCGGCCTCGCGGCACATGCGCGCGATCTGGCGAACGACATGGATGCCGCCGCGCCTGTCGGTCGGCTCGGTGACCTCGGCCAGCACCCGGCAGGACAAATCGGCGATCGCCGCCCTCGCCTTGGTGCCGCCGAGATCGACGGTAGCGATGCAGGCCGCATCGGGTACGATCTCGTAGGTGACAGCGGTGCGGCCGACATGACCGCTGGTGCGGCCGGTCTCGCGAATCCAGCCATCGTCCTCGAGTTGGCGCGCGATCTCGGAGATGGTCTGCTTCGACAGCCCGGTCTGCTTGGCGATGCTCGCCCGGGAGATCGGTCCGCAATGGACGATCGTCTCCATGACGGTGCAGAGCGAGAATTGGCGAGAGATACGTGGAGTGTCGTTCACGGCGCTTCTTTTAGTTCGTTCTCTAACCGAACTAATTGCACAACGTGATCCGCTTGTCAATGCGCAGTGCTCGATGTCGTCGTGACGGAGGAAGGCAGTCTTTCGCATCATTGACGCGAATGTCTAGAGTTGTTGGGTCAGGGTCCCAAGGCTATTGAAGGGATCGGCAAGCTGTTCGGTTTGGAGACTAGCCGTCGAAACCCTGGTAGCAGAAGCAAAATGACCAAGACCCCTTTGAAAAGCGCATTCGATCTCAACGATCCGTTCTTCAAGCCGCTCTGGCTGCGGGCGTTGATCGTGGTCGCGGCGATCGGCTGGGGCGTGTTCGAATTCGTCTCCGGCGCGGCGTTCTGGGGAACGTTGTTTTGTGCGATAGGAGCCTATGCTTTCTACGGCTTCTTCATCGTTTTCAACCCACGAGAGCCCGACGACAAGGGCAAGACGTCGGAGTGACAGGTGACTGCCGGTGCGGCCAGTCAGTTCCTCGCAGCGGCCCCGGGAGCGTCAGCCGGCTCACGGCGCAACCAATCCGGATCGACCTCGGGCAGCGGGATCGCTTCAATCAGCTCACGGGTGTAGGGATGCCGCGGATTGTCGAAAAGGCCGTCGACAGGCCCCGCCTCGACGATCTCGCCATTCCGCATGACGATCACCTGCCTGCATAGCCGCCGGATGACCGAAAGATCGTGGCTGATGAAAGCGACCGTCAGACCCATATCGGTCGCCAGCTTTTCGAGCAGCGTCAGTATCTGCGCCTGGGTCGACACATCGAGCCCGGACACGATCTCGTCTGCCAGAACGAATTTGGGCGACAATGCCAACGCCCTGGCGATGCCGACACGTTGGCGCTGGCCGCCGGAAAGCTCGTGGCGATAGCGGCGGCCGAAACTCTCGGGCAGGCCGACGCGGATAAGCGCTTCGGCCACCCGTTCCGCGGTGCGGTCTCGAATGCCGTTCCTGACCAGCGGCGCCGCGATGATGGAGCCAATGGTCAGGCGCGGATTGAGCGAAGACATCGGGTCCTGGAAAATCATCTGCAGGTCACGGCGGAGTGGTCTGAGTTCTCGTTCGTCGAGATGGGCGATGTCGCGTCCATCGAACAATACGCTTCCCTCCATCGGCTCGAGAAGCCGTACAAGCGCCCTGCCCAATGTCGACTTGCCGGAACCTGATTCACCGACAATGCCGGTAACCGATTGGGCCGGCAGGTCGAAATCGAGTCCCTTCAGGATTTCGACCTTGGGCGCGGTGCCGAAAAGCGGCTTGCGGGTCATGTCGGGCAGAGCGACCTTCAACCCGCGCACCTTGAAAAGGAGGTCAGCCATGATCCGGCCTCCGGGCCGCACCTGCCGAACCATCACCTGCGGTCCATACGCTGTCGGCCTCGGCGATCTCCGCGGTGAGCCCGGCCAGCACGCCATCGTCGACCGGAGCCAGCGAAGCGAATGGATCGGTGTAGCGCGGTGTAGCGGCCATCAATGCGCGTGTGTAAGGATGTTGGGGGGCGGCGAAAAGCGTCTCCGTGTCGGCTTCCTCGACAATCTTTCCCGCATAGAGCACCGAGACCTTCTGGCTGATCTTCGCGACGACGCCCAGATCGTGGGTCACGAAGAGAATGGCCGTGCCGCGGTCGCGTTGAAGTTCGGCCAGAAGCCGCAGAATCTGCTTTTGCACCGTAACATCAAGCGCAGTGGTCGGCTCGTCGGCCACGATCAGCCGCGGCTCGCCGGCAAACGCTGCGGCGATCAGGACGCGCTGCCGCATCCCACCCGAGAGCTCGTGCGGGTAACTTTTCAGAACGCGTTCGGGCTCGCGGATGCGAACCTCGTCCAGCAATTGTCTGACGCGTGCCCTCGCGGTCGTTTCCTGCCAGCCCAGAATCCTCGTCAATCGATCGGTCATCTGCGGGCCGATACGCCGCGACGGATTGAGGGCGGTGAGCGGATCCTGCGGAATAAGGGCGGCGCGTTCGCCGATCAGGCGGCGGCGCACTGTTGCGTGCAGGCTGCCCAGATCGGTGCCTTCCAGTATGATGCGGCCGCCGCAAATGTTGATGCTCTGCGGCAGCACGCCAAGCACGGCCTTGCCGATCATGCTCTTGCCGGCGCCGCTTTCGCCAACCAGCGCGTGCACCTCGCCCGGCGCGACGCTCAGCGATACCGAGCGCAGCACCCGCATCCCGTTGGCAAGCACGGCGCTCAGATCGGAGATTTCGAGACAGGGCACGCTCATCGCAACACCGGGTCGAAGCGTGCCTTGAGGCCTTCGCCGAACTGGCTGAAGGAAAGTACGGTCAGGAAAAGGGTGATGAGTGGAAACACCAGCACCCACCAGGCGTGGTGAATTGAAAGCCGCCCCTCGGCAATGAGGCCGCCCCAGGTCGGGTCGTCGGTCGAGATCGATAGATTCACGAAGGAGAGGATCGCCTCGACGATCACGGCGATCCCCATCTCCAGCGACAGCAGCGCGACGACGGAAGGCAGGACGTTTGGCAGCACCTCGCGCGTCATGATGGCGAGGCGCCCGAAACCGGCGATGCGGGCGCTTTCGACATAATCCATGCGCGACTGGCTCATGGCCTCCGCCCGCACCACCCGGCAGAATCGCGTCCAGTCGATCACGGCGATGGCGATGATGACGGACCCAAGCCCCGTACCAAGGACGGCGACGAGGAGGATCGAAAACAGCACTGGAGGGAAGGACATCCACACCTCGACGATCCGCGATACGATGCGGTCGGTCCAGCCACCGAAATAGCCGGCCAAGAGGCCGAGGACGGATCCCACGATGCACGCCGCCGTCGCGGCCGCGAAGGCAACGGTAAAGGCGATTCGCCCGCCATAGATGAGACGCGAAAGGAGATCCCGACCGAGGCTGTCGGTGCCCAGCCAATATCCGGGCTCGGCTCCCTCCAGCCAGAAAGGCGGCAGACGCTCGAACAACAGATCCTGGGCAAGCGGGTCGTGTGGAGCAATCAGTGGCGCAAGGACCGAGGCAAGCAACATGAAAAGCAGCCAGCCGCCGGCAAGCCTGAGACGCACGTTGGGACGTCGAACCGGGATCGACACGTCAGCCATGGCGGAGCCTGGGATTGAGCAGCGTGTACAGCATGTCGACGACAAGGTTCACCAGCACGAAGATCAGCGCGAAGACGAGCACGATGCCCTGGATCAGCGGCAGGTCCCGGTTGATGACGGCGTCGATCGCCATGTTGCCGAGGCCCTCATAGGAAAAGAGCCGCTCGACGATGACAGTGCCACCAATCAGGAAGGTGAATTGGACACCGATGAGCGCCAGCGTGGGCAGGGCCGCGTTCTTCAGCGCTTCGCGGAGGATCACCTGTGTTTCGGAAAAGCCCTTCACGCGGGCAAGCACCACATAGTCGACCGCCATCAGTTCCTTGAGCGACTGCTTGAGCAGTTGCGAAATGATTGCTGCCAGCGGCAGTGATAGCGCCAGCGCCGGCATGAACATGTGACTGACAAGGTCCCGTATCAGGTCAAAGCGCAGCCTGACGATGCTTTCCAGCAGATAGAACTGCGTCACGAACGGAAGATCGAGGCGGGGCGATATGCGCCCGGAAATCTCGAAGACCGGCCAAAGGACGCCGAAGAGCAGAATGAGGACAAGGCCCCACAGGAAATCGGGGATCGACAGTGCGACGCCGTTGGCCACGTCGATGCCAACCTCGACGGCCGTCCCGCGCTCACGCGTGCCGAGGATGGCGAGTGGCCCGCCTATCGCCAGCGCGATCAGAAGGGCAACCACGGACAGTTCCAGCGTGGCCGGCAGCCGACCCAGCACCAGTCCGAGCACGTCCTGCCGGAGAGAGATGGAGGTGCCGAAATCGCCCTGCACGACGCCGGATATCCATATGAAGAACTGTTCGATGAGCGACTTGTCGAGACCGTAAAGCGCACGCAGTCGCTCGATATCCTCCTGCGTCGCGCCGGGCGGCAGCATCATTGCGATCGGATCGCCCGGCGCAATGCGGATGACGACGAAGACCACAATCGCGACACCGAACAGCGTGACGGCCATGGTCAGGAGGCGGATGAGAATTCGCTGCAGGATCATGCTTGCCCGCACGTGGCGCAGAATAAACGCGCGCCGCCTTGTCGAAAAAGCGGCGCGCCTTGCTTGTTAGCCCTGGATCAAGCCGGAGTCATCAAGGCGGGCAACAGCGCCCCCGACTTGTGCGGAACGACGTTCACGCTGTCCGAGTGCACGATTGGCTGGGCATATTGCAGCAATGGCAGCACATAGGCGTTGTCGGCGATCAGCTTCGACACCGCCTTCCAGCCCGCAATGCGCTTGTCTTCGTCCGCCTCGCCCCACAATGGGCCGATCGCGTCGATCACATCCTGGCCGTCCCAGACCGAATGCGGGCTCGGACCGAACATGGCGAAACCCGTCGACGTCGTCGGGTCGCCGATGGAGTTGCCCCAATTGTAGAAGGCGGCCGGTGCCAGCGTATCGGCGGCGCGGAGTTCATAGTGCTTGGCAATCTCGTAGACCTCGATGCTGGCCTCGATCCCGACCTTGCGCCACATGCCGACGATGGCCTGGACCATCTCGTAGTCCTTGGGCTTGAAACCACGCGTCGTCTGGATGGTGAACTTGACCGGATTGTCGGGCGAATAGCCCGAGGCAGCGAGCAGTTCCTTGGCCTTGTCCGGGTTGTGTTCAACCGTGATCGAGGGATCGAATGCGGCATATTCCGGCGTCTCGAGCGTATCGATCGGCAGGCCGTATCCCCGCAGCAGGCGGTCGACCAGTAGCTTCTTGTCGACCGCCAGCACAGCTGCCTTGCGGACATTGGCGTCGAGCATCACATCGATGTCGTTGAAGAAGATCATTCCGATGTCGGAAACGGTTTCGCAGGCGCCGGAAAGCCCTTCCTTGGACGTCAGGCGATCGTATTCCTCATAGGGAATTTCCAGCGTCACCTGCGAGGAGCCGGATTCGATCTCGGCGACGCGGCTCGCGGCGTCGGGCACGAACTTGATCGTCACGTTCTCGAATGCCGGCTTGCCGCCCCAATAGTTCGGATTGGCCTTGAGACGAAGGAAAGCGTTTTGCTCGAAACGTTCGACCATATAGGGGCCGGTGCCGATGGGCGCCTTCTCGAACCCCTCGGGGCCGACCTTCTCGTAATATGCCTTCGGCATGACGTAGCCGGTGAGGAACGACATCCACTTGAACAGCGTCGGATCGAACTGGATCACGTCGCCGGTGATCTTGTTGCCGTCGACCCTGAAATTGCCGACGTTCTTCCAGACGAACTGGATCGGATTGCCGGTTTCCGCCTTGCCGGCGCGCTCCAGAGACCAGACGATGTCATCCGCCGTGAAGGGCGAACCGTCGTGCCAGGTCACGCCGTCGCGCACTGTCATCATCACCTGGCTGCGGTCGTCGTTCCAGCCCCATTCGGTGATCAGCCCCGGCGCGAAGGACAGGTCAGGCTTGTTCAGAATGAACTGGTCGAAGACAGACTGGTAGAAGCCCTGGATGGTCGGGTTCACCGCCGAGGGACCGACAGTCGGATCCCAGGACGGCAGATTGACGTTGTAGGCAATCGTGAGTTCGCTCTCCTGCGCGGAGGCGATGCGCGGCATGCCGAGTGCAGCCACACCAAGCGTGGATGCACCGTAGCCAAGCAATTTGCGTCTGTTGAGTCTCATTGCGGTTCCCCTGTGCGTTGTGATTGCCGTGTTCCTCTGGCACCGAATGGGAGGGCTTTCTTTCGCTAGACCATTTTCGATCGAACGGTGTCTGCCCTCATCACCTCCCGCCGAGCTGCTGAGCCAGCAGGAAGCCTGAGCCCGCGCCGGTGCCGGCTCCGGGCCAGGTCGCCGCGCCGACAAGGTGCAAGCCCCGGATCGGCGTGTTCCAGCGCGCAAAGCCCCGCGCCGGGCGAAACATGAAATTCTGAGCGATGTGGTGGCTGCCGCAGATCTGGTCACCCCCGACCAGATTGGGATTCTCTCGTTCCAGATCGGCAGGCGAGAACACCGAGCGACCGAGTATCTTGCGCTTGAGCCCGGGCGCATAATTCTCGATGATGCTGATGACGCGATCTGCGTAGCGCTCCTTGATCTCGTCCCAATGGGCCGCGTCGAGCTCGCCCGCGGCATCACCACCGACCTCCGCTGGCAGCATCCTGACCTGCACCCACAAAACATGTTTTCCGGCGGGTGCGCGCGACGGGTCGACGACCGTCGGTTGCCCGACCACCAGCACCGGCTCGGCAGGCAGCAGGCCTGCCAGGGCATGCTGATAGGTGCGCGCCATGGCGTCGAGGGACGGCGACAGGTGCACGTAGGCAAAGTCTTGGAGTTCGGCCCCGGCGCGCCAGTCCGGGAGCCCGTCGAGCGCCAGATGGATCATCATCGTGCCGGGAGCGTGCCGGAAACTCCGTGCAGCCTTGTCGAAGCGCGTATCGCCGGAACCGCCCGGCAACAATCCGCCGGCGAGCGCTGCCGGAGCCACGCCGGCGACAACCGCCCTGCTTGCCTGGTGCGTTTCGCCGGATGCTAGACGCACGCCGGTCGCCTTGCCTCCGGTCGCGGTGATCTCAACGACTTCCGCGCCGGGAACGATGGTGCCACCGGCGGCGGTCACCATTCCGGCCAGCGCCTTTACCATGGTGTCGGCGCCGCCCTTGCCCAGCATCATGCCGAAGCTCTGGTTGGCCATGGCTTCGAGATATGGAAATACAGCACCGCCCGCGATGTCTGGTGCAAAGTCCAGATGCATGCCCCATGCGGCCAGGGCCGCCTTCAGATGGGCCGACTCGAAGTTTTCGTCGAGCCACGCGCGCGGTGACGAAAGCAGCAGCCGCACAGTGTCGAGCAGGCCGCCCGTGCCCTGCTTGCGCCACGCCTTCCATCCGACCCCGGCAAGCGCACGCACGCTCATTGGCGAACCGAGCACCCCGACGATATGCTCGGCCCGCGCCGGAAAGTCGGCAACAAGCCGCCGCCAAACCTCTGCATCGCTGGCCGAAAAGTCAGCGATCAGCGACGCGGTCTTTTCAAGGTCGGTTCCGACCCCGAACCAGCGGTCGTCCGGAAAAGCGCTTGCGAAGCAGGCGCTCGCCGGAACGAACTCAAGTCCATGAGTTTTCAACTCATCTGCATATTTTGCATGGAACGCAGAGCCGGCGAACAGGCTCAGGTTCATAGCGCCAAGGTCGTGGCGAAAGCCAGGCAAGGTGACCTCGCGCGTCTGAACCGCACCGCCAATCGCCTCGTTTCGCTCGAAAATCGTGACTTTCCAGCCTTTCGTGGCCAAGTGCGCGGCGCACGCGAGGCTGTTGTGGCCCGATCCTATGAAGATTGCGTCGAAGGCGCCCAAGCCCGCTCCAATCCTTTAAGCTTGAAGGAGATAATTGCATAATCATATATTTTCGTCTAGTAGCAACGAGGTGGGTCAGGCCCGCGAATTCCTGCTGGAGAGGGAGCGTCTTTCATGAACACACAGACCATTCTTGGCGATCTGGCCGGTCAGCTCCTCTCGGGGCAAGTTGAGGTCGTGGACCTTGCGGCAACGCTCGGGCCGGACACGCCACTGCTCAAACTCCCGCCTGAGCTTGCGGTCGACACGCCCAAGATCGAGATCCACACCATTTCGGAATACGACAAGAACGGGCCGTTCTGGGCCTGGAATTGGCTGAAGCTGGGCGAACACTCTGGCACGCATTTCGACGCACCGCACCATTGGATCACCGGCAAGGATTTTGCCGACGGCTACACCGACACCATTCCGGTGAAGAACTACGTCGCGCCGGTCAACGTCATCGACTGCTCGGCACAGTCCGCCGCCGACCCCGACTTCCTGCTAACGGCCGACGGCGTCAAGGCATGGGAAGCCGAGCACGGTGCCATCCAATCGGGCGAATGGGTGCTGATGCGCACCGACTGGGACAAGCGCAACCATTCGGAAGAGCTGTTCCTCAACGCCGACGAGAACGGGCCGCACTCGCCGGGACCCACCGTCGACTGCATCGAATACATCCTCGAACGGGGCGCGATCGGCTGGGGAACGCAATGCATCGGTACCGATGCAGGCTCGGCCGGTGGCATGGAGCCGCCCTTCCCCGCACACAACCTGCTGCACAAGGCTAACAGATATGGCCTCGCCAGCCTGGTCAATCTGGACAAGCTGCCTGCCAAGGGCGCCATCCTGATCGCCGCGCCGTTGAAGATCGCCAGCGGCACCGGGAGCCCCGTGCGGGCTCTGGCTTTGGTGCCGAAAGGCTGAGCAGCGGCAGGGTCGCGATGGACAAGCCGGACCACGTTATCGTCGGCAGCGGCATCAACGCGCTGGTCTGCGCGGCCCTCCTCGCCGGCGACGGCGCCAGCGTGCTGATACTGGAGCGCAACGACCGCATCGGTGGCTGCATCCGGACCGAACAGGTGACGGCGCCGGGCTTCGTCCATGATGTCATGGCGACGACTTTCCTTCTGTTCGTCACCTCGCCGGCCTATGCCGTGCTGGGCGAAGACCTGGCGCGACACGGACTGGAGTTCTGCAATTCGGACATTCCGACCGGCGTGTTGCGCCCGGACGGCAGCTATCTGATTCAGCGGACAGACCAGGCGGCCAATATCGCCGCTTTCAACAAGGTTATGTCCGGCGACGGCGATCAGTACGGTCGTGACGTCGGGGATGTCGCGCAGAATGCCGGTCTGCTGTTCGGCCTCCTCGGCGGCAACCTGTGGTCCAGCGCGACCATGAAGTTGCTCGCAGCGGAAGCCTGGCGGCGTGGCCCACGCGGCCTTGCCGGGTTCCTGGGCGGAGCACTCGTGCCCGCACGCGGCTGGCTGGAGACCTCGTACCAGTCGGACCTGCTTTGTGCCTTGTGGGCGCCCTGGGCCCTTCATGCGGGACTCAATCCCGAGGACGCATTTTCCGGCCAGATCGCCAAGGTCATCGCCTTTTCACTCGAAGCGGCGGGGGCGCCGATCGTCAAGGGCGGCGCCCAAAGTCTGCTCGACGCTTTCGGGAAGCTGATTGAAGAGCGAGGCGGAGCGATCCGGACGGGCGCAGATGTCGCGTCAATCAAGGTCACGAACGGCCGAGCGACCGGCGTTAGGCTGGCCTCCGGCGACGAGATCACCGCCGCCAAGAGCGTCATCTGCTCGGTGACGCCGACGCAACTTTACGGACGGCTGCTTGAGGGAAATGCTCCCGAGCAAAATACGAATGCGGCGGCCAAATACAGATACGGCAAGGGCAATTTTCAGGTGCATTATGCCCTGAGCAAGGCGCCTGCCTGGCCCAGCGAAGAACTGGGCAAGGTTGCGCTCCTGCATCTCACCCCCGGTCTCGATGGCGTTTCCAAAGCCAGCAACGAGGCGGTCCGCGGATTGTTGCCGGAAGTTCCGACCATCTGCGTCGGCCAGCCCCATGCGCTCGACCCGTCGCGCTGTCCGGATGGTAAAGCCATCCTCTGGCTGCAACTGCCCGAGGCGCCACGGCACATCAAGGGGGACGCGGCAGGCAAACTCGATACACCGGCCGACGGCCGGTGGACCGAAACGCTGCGCGAAGCCTTCGCGGACCGCATCGAGGCGATACTTGCCAGCCACATAAAGGGATTCAGGGAGTTGGTGATCTCGCGGCGGGCGTATTCGCCGGCCGACCTCGAGGGAATGAACATCAATCTTGTCGGCGGCGATCCCTATGGTGGATCGTGCGCATTTGACCAATCCTTCGTCTGGCGGCCATTTGCGAGTTCGGTCAACCACCGCACGGCGGTGAAGGGCCTTTTTCATATAGGCGCGTCCACCCATCCGGGCCCGGGGCTTTCCGGAGGCTCCGGATTTCTGGCAGCGAAAGAGATCGCATGAACGAACGTTTGACCGCCGACGTCAAACCCGACGAGCCGCGCCTGGGCGAGATCGGCTTGCAGCAGTTCGCCCCCTATCTGATGAACCGCATCATGGGGCGCTACAATGCCTCGTTACGCGCCGACCTTGCCAAACTCGGATTGACGACGCCGAAGATGCGCAGTCTGGCCGTATTGTCGGTGGTTGGCGGAATTCAGATCAGCACGCTCGCGGTCTATGCCGTGGTAGAGCAGTCGACGCTTTCGCGTGCGCTCGATGCGCTGGAAACCGATGGACTGGTGCGACGGGCCCCGGATCCGGAAGATAGTCGCGCTACTCGCGTCTGGATCACTGAGGAAGGCAGGGCGGCCTTCGAGACCTTGTGGCCGACGATGCGCGGCAATTATGAAAGGATGTTCGCGGGCATCAGCGACGAGGAGCACGCGGCCTTTGTCGCCACGCTCCAGAAGATGCTCGCCAATATCCGCAAACATCAGTTCTGAGGAGGGCACCAGTGGCGGAACGCTCCTTCGCGAAAGAGGTGCAAAAACTCAGGCTCGGCGATGGCGAGACCTTTACCGGAGAGGGCATCCTCGCCATCACCAAGGCCCTTCTTCAATGCGGCGTCGGTTATGTCGGCGGCTATCAGGGCGCGCCGATCAGCCACCTGATGGATGTGCTGGCCGACGCGCAGGAGATCCTCGGCGACCTGGGTGTTCACTATGAGGCGAGCGCCTCCGAGGCCACCGCGACAGCCATGCTGGCCGCGTCTGTGCATTATCCGATCCGCGGCGCGGCCACCTTCAAGTCGACCGTCGGCACGAATGTGGCTTCCGACGCCCTTGCCAACCTCGCCTCGGGCGGTGTGACCGGCGGCGCGCTGATCATCGTCGGCGAAGATTACGGCGAAGGCTCCTCGATCATGCAGGAACGCAGCCACGCCTTCGCGATGAAAAGCCAGGTCTGGCTGCTCGACCCGCGCCCCAATTTGCCATCGATCGTTGCCGGCGTGGAGCACGGCTTCGAGCTGTCGGAAGCCTCGAACACACCCGTGATGCTTCAGGTACGCATCCGCTGCTGCCACGTGCACGGCTCTTTCGTAGCGAAGGACAACAAGCGCCCCCCGATGACCGTCGCGGATGCCCTCGAAAACCCACGGCGCGACACCGGGCGCATCGTCCTGCCGCCTGCTTCCTTCCTGCACGAAAAGGAAAAGATCAACAGACGGCTGCCGGCAGCGATCGACTACATCAAGCGCCACAGGCTGAACGAGACCTTCGGCGGCGAAGGAAAGGTCGGCATCATCTGCCAGGGCGGGATGTATAACGGGGTGATCCGCGCCCTGCAGCGGCTCGGCCTCGCCGATCTCTATGGCGAGACGGAGGTGCCGCTGCACGTGCTGAACGTCACCTATCCGCTTGTCGACGAGGAACTGGTCGCGTTCTGCGAGGGCAAGGACGCAGTGCTCGTTGTTGAAGAAGGGCAGCCCGACTATATCGAGCAGGCGCTAGGCTCGATGCTCTACAAGGCCGACGCAAGCGTCCTGCTCGAGGGCAAGGGACTGCTGCCCGAGGCCGGCGAATATACCGGGGATGCGATGCTGTCCGGCATCGGCGCCTTCATGCGCAAACATGCCGGTGCCATGCTTGCGCCCGAAATCCGTGCCCCCAACGAGCCCGCGCCGCCCGATTTCGACGACCTCGCCCGGACAGTCCCGGCGCGGCCGCCGGGTTTCTGCATCGGCTGCCCGGAGCGGCCCATCTTCGCCGCGACCAAGCTGACCGAGCAGGAACTGGGCAAGCACCACATTGCTTCGGACATCGGCTGCCACCTGTTTTCCATCATGCCGCCTTTCGAACTCGGCGCGACCACGATGGGCTACGGGCTGGGTCCCGCCTCGGCCTCGGCGTTCAATTCACCGGAAGCGAAGCGACGTTCGATCTCCTTCGTCGGTGACGGCGGCTTCTGGCACAACGGGCTGACCTCGTCGATCGGCAACGCCGTCTTCAACAAGAACGACGGCGTGATCGTGGTGGTGGACAACTACTATTCGGCCGCGACGGGCGGGCAGGACATCCTGTCGTCGCGCGCGACCAATCGAACGAAATCCACTAGGCACCCGATCACCGACGCCATCAGGGGTATGGGCGTGAACTGGGTGCGCCATATCGACCGCACCTATGATGTCGGCCGCATGCGACACGTCCTGAAGGAAGCCCTGACGACGCCCGAGAAAGGCCCGAAAGTGATCGTCGCCTCATCGGAGTGCATGCTCAACAGGCAAAGGCGCGAGGCACCACACAAGAAAAAGGCAATGGCGGACGGCAAGCGAGTCGTGCGCACCAAGTTCGGCGTCGATGAAGACGTCTGCACTGGCGATCACGCCTGCATGCGGCTTTCCGGATGCCCCTCGCTGTCGGTCAAGCATCTGGACAACCCGCTGCGCGACGATCCCGTAGCCGCGATCGACCAGAACTGCGTCGGCTGCGGCAATTGCGGCGAAGTCGCGGATGCCGCGGTCCTGTGCCCGTCCTTCTACCAGGCCGACGTTGTCAGCAATCCCACCGGTTGGGACCGGTTCTGGTTCGGGCTGCGGCGGCGGTTCATCGGCCTGCTGCAGGCCCGGCGTGAGCGACGGCGCCTTCTTTTCGGAACCGCCGCATGAGTCTAACGCTTCCTCAGCGCGAAGACCGTACGAAAGGAATCATCAAGCTCGCCGTGCTCGCGGTCGGCGGTCAGGGAGGCGGCGTACTTACCAACTGGATCACCGATCTCGCGCAGCGCGCCGGGTGGCATGTGCAGTCGACGTCGGTCGCTGGCGTCGCCCAGCGAACCGGGGCGACGATCTACTATGTCGAGATGGCGCCAAAAGACCCGTCACGGCAGGACGACTTGCCGGTGATGGCGCTGAGCCCGTCACCGGGCGACGTCGACATCCTGATCGCTGCCGAACTCGCAGAGGCGGGACGCGCGGTCTTGCGGGGCTTCGTGACGCCCGATCGCACCGTTCTGATCGCGTCCAGCCACCGCATGCTGGCGGTGTCCGAGAAAATCGTTCCGGGGGATGGCAGGGCGGATTCGGAAACGGTGCTCAAGCGAACCTCCGAGGCCGCTCGTCGCACCATACAGTTCGACATGGAAGCGTTGGCCCGGCAGGCCGGCAGCGTGATCTCGGCGAGCCTGTTCGGGGCCCTGGCCGGCTCCGGCGAGCTTCCCTTCCCGCGCAAGGCTTTCGAAGAAACCATCCGAGCCGGCGGCCGGGGCACGGAGGCGAGCCTTGCCGCTTTCGCGCTGGCATATGATCGTGCGGCCGGCACGGCTGGCGCTACCGCCGCCGTCCCCGGCCCAGCCCCAGTTCGCGGCGGCGTGAGCGGTCCCGGAGCGCTGATGGAGCGTTGGACTTCCTTGGCCCAGCGCGCCGCGGCACTGCCTGCGCCCGTCCAGGAGATGGCGAAACCCGGCCTCGCCAAGGTGGTGGATTTCCTCGACCCTGCCTACGGCGCGGAGTATCTGGATCGTGTCGAGCGCGTCGCCGCCGAAGATGCGGAAACCGAGGGGTGGGTCTTTTCACGCGAGGCCGCGAAATACATCGCCAATGCGATGGTCTACGACGACATCATCCGTGTCGCCGATCTCAAGACCAGATCGGCGCGCGCAGCGCGCGTGCGCGACGAGGTCGAACTCGGTGAAGGACAGATCCTCACGACCACGGAGTATTTTCATCCGCGCATGGAAGAGGTTTGCGGCGCTTTGCCCGTGCGGCTGGGAGCCGCGATCGAGGCACGGCCACGACTTATGCGCACGCTCAATCGCGTGGTCGATCGCGGCCGCAGGATCAGGACGGACGGCATCGTCGGCTTCGGCATACTGTGGGTTATCGGCGGACTTCGCCGCTGGCGCCGAAGCCTTCTGAGACACAAGGTCGAAGGTCAGCACCTGGAGGAATGGCTGGCTCGTGCTGACGAAGCGCGCCGAGCCGACTACGCCCTGGGGGTCGAGGTGCTGAAGTGCCGGCGCCTCATCAAGGGCTACTCCGACACGCACCAACGCGGATTGTCCAAATTCGATCGGGTCTTGTCCTGCCTCGAGCCGCTGCGCGGGCGCTCGGATGCCGCCGACTGGATCAGACGCCTGCGGGAGGCCGCACTTGCCGACGCCGACGGGGTCGCCCTCGACGGGGCGATCAGGACGGTCCGTTCCTTCACCGAAGAGCCAGGGAAAAGCACCGGCTGAATGCGGTGAATTCGCCTAAATATCGGCAGGAGCGGAACATCGCTATCGGCCCAAGGACTGCCGCGGACGTTCCCGAAGCGATTGCACAAAAGCGTCTACGCCTTCCATGAGGAAGGTCTTGATACCCTCATCGACAAGAGCGCCGTTCTCCACCTTCTTGTTCGCGAACGGAATGATGACCTCCTTGTGGACAAACGCACGCGCCAGCATGCCGTTGAGAATGTATTTCAGGTGGGATTGGGCGCGCACTCCACCCATTGCGCCGCCAGAGACGGAGGCGATGAAGACCGGCTTGTCCAGCATCACGGATTCATAGGCGGGGCGCGAAGCCCAGTCGATCGCGTTCTTCAGAACCCCGGGAACGCTGTAATTGTACTCCGGCGTCACAATGACGAGCCCGTCGGCCGCTTCAACGGTTGCCTTGAACGCCTGCACCACCTCCGGCTGCCCAAGATCGGCGTTGTAGTGGGGCAATGTCGCGATATCAAAGCGCAGCGGCTCGACGCTGTCACCGATGTCGCGACATATGGTTTCCACGACCGCGGTTGATGAGGATGCCTGCCGGAGGCTGCCCGACAGGCACAGGATTTTTGTCTTCATGTCTAAAGTCTCGCTAGCCAGGTGGCGATCGGTGGGAAGATGACGATGATCGCAAGGCCGACCATCATGGCAAACACGAACGGCATCGCGCCGAGGAAGATGTCGCTAATCTTGAGGTCCGGATCGTCGAGAGCAGCCTTGATCGTGTAGACGGACAGTCCGAAGGGAGGCGTCAGCAGACCGATTTCAACTGCGACGACCGTGAGCACGCCGAACCAGATAAGGTCAAAGCCCGCCTCCGTCGCGACCGGAAGCGCAATCGGCAGCAAGATCAGCATGATCGAGATAGAATCGATCAGAAAACCCATCACGATAACCAGGACCAGGAAAAGCAGCAGGAAGCCGTAGGGACCAATCGATCCGGCCAGCAGCGTCTGGGCCAGTGCGTTTGGCAGGCCGGACATGGCGAGCATGCGGCTGAAGAAAGTCGCGGCCATGATCAGGAACAATACCGAGACGGTCACTTGCCCCGTTTCGACCAGGAGATCCCAAAGCCGCGATGAGTTCAGCGAGCGCCGAAGCAGTGCGATCACTAGCGCGCCAAGCGCTCCAACCGCGCCGGCTTCCGTCGGGTTGAAAAACCCACCGTAGAGTCCGCCCAGAACCAGCGTCACCAACACGACGATCGGAATGCCCTTCTTCGCCGAATCGAAAACCGATTGCGGCTCCACGGCGAGTTCGTCGACTTCACCGGCGAACACCGACGACCGGCGCCATGTCGCGAGGATGAGGATCGTTACGGTGAACAGCAGGGAGAGCAGGAGGCCTGGGCCTACGCCGGCGAGAAACATCCTGCCGACCGACTCTTCGGCCAGCACGGCGTAGATGATCATCAAAAGCGATGGCGGGATCAGCATCCCGAGCACCGAACTGCCGGCGACCACGCCGGTAGAAAATCGGCGGCTGTAGCCATGGCGCGTCATCTCCGGCACCGCGACACGAGAAAAGACCGACGCCGACGCGATGGAGATGCCGGTGATGGAGGCAAATACGGCGTTGGCGAAAACAGTGGCGACGCCGAGCCCCGCCCTGACCCGCCTCAGCAGGCGTTCGAACAGGTCGAACGTGTCCTTGCCGACACCCGAGATGGTGACCAGGAGCCCCATCAGGACGAAGAGTGGCACGACGGCGAACAGATATTCTTCCAGACTGTCATTGGCGACCGAACCGATCATCCGGATCGCCACCACGTCGTTGCGGATCAGGGTCACGCCGGCGAACGACACGACGATCATGCCGATGCCGATCGGCATGCCGATCATGATTAGAACCACGAGTGCGACGATGCAGGCGGCGCCGATCTCCACGCCCGTCATGGCCGGTGTTCCCCGGCACCAGACGCCTTCAGGAAAGAGCGGACAGCCAGCACCACAAACTGAATCGCGGCGACGGCAACGCCTACCAGGATAAGGACGCGGAACGGCCACGTCTGCATCGTCATCACCACCGTGACGCCGATGAACTCCCGGTGTTCAATGTCTTTGAGGAGGATACCGTAGGTGGACCAGGCAATGGCGCCGCAGACTGCGGCCCCTGCCAGTTCCCACAGTCCCGAAAAGAAAGCCGCGGTGCGCGGGCTGCGGTTCTCCATGAGGGCGAGAAAGAATTCCGTGCGAGCCAGTCGGTTGTTTCGGACCGTTGTCCCGAGCTGCAGGTAGACGATCATGACGAGCGTCAGCGCCCCGAGTTCCGAAACGAGCGGCAGCGACCCACCGGTGATGTTTCGCGCAAACACGTCGGAGCAGATCATCGCCATCAACAGCGCGATCATGATCGTGCCCAGGGCGCCAAGGCCATCGACCGCACGTAGCCACAACAGATGCACTGTCCGTCGCCGGCGCCCCTCGGAGGCGCCGGCTTGCACCGGATCAGAGGCCATGTCTCTCCGACCCCTAGCGTTCAGCGACTACTCCTTGTCCCAATCGCGGACAGGGGTCTCGCCGCGCGAACGCAGGCCTTCCATGTAGGCCGCCAGGAAATCCTTGGCCGGAATGCCGCGTGACTCGACGTCGGCCGCCCATTCGGCCGCAATGTTCGGCATGCCGTTCACCCAAGCGGCGCGATCTTCCTGCGACATCTCGGTCATCGTCACCGGCGGATTCTGGTTGGCGCCGATTTCGAGCATTTTCTGGAACGCCGCCTCATGGCGCTCAAGCAAATCCTTGCCGTGCGCGTCCGTGTAGAACTTGCCGGCCTCGACCATCGCGTTCTGTACCTCTGCCGGCAGGCCGTCCCAGGAGTCCTTGTTGATGGCGACCGCGCCGGAGAATGCGACGCCGATATCCACGCGCTTGATGTAAGGGGCGACCTCGTAGAGCTTGGCCGGCAGCACGCCGAGCGCCAGCGACAGGACGCCGTCCGAAACGCCGGTCTGGATGTCGGTGTAGAAGGTGGTCAAAGCGCCATCGACCGGGTTCGCTCCGGTGCCGCGCAACCATGCGCCGAGCACGCCGGGGGCCGAGAGTTTCATGCCGTCGAGGTCGGCGAGACCGGAGATCGGTTCCTTGGTGTAGACATCGTAGCTGTCCGTGCCGGTGAACCCGAGAACCTTGAGATTGTACTGCTCCCATTCGTTGCGGAACGCTTCGTTGTTCTCGTAGAGGTCCCACATGACTTCGAGTTGGACAGGTGGATTGGCTGTAGCGAACGGTGCATAGCTCGATGCTTGGCTGAGCGGCAGCTTGGCGGCCTCCAGGAAAGAAAACACCCATCCCACATCCGTCACACCTTCTTCAACGGACGTCAGCGTGGCGTTCGCCTTGTACAGTTGGCCACCGAAAGCTTCCTGCCATTCAATCTTGTAGTTTCCCGACTCGGCCAGGATCCGGTCGGTCTCGGCCATGAAATGCGACTTGATCATTCCTACCCACGGAATGACCAGCGGATGGCTCGACGCCACGGTAAGGCTGACTGTCTCCTGCGCCATGACCGTGGCGGGAAAGGCGACGACACTTGCAAGCAGTAGTCCGGTTAGCTTCTTCATGACTTCTTCCTCCCTTTGAACCTAGAGGATCGAGAAGGTCTGGCTCGATTTGTCGAGGCGGACCGTCATCGTCCCTTCGTTGATCATCCACGGTCGCACCGTGAATGTCCGCGCGCCGCGCTTGTGCATGGGGTCGCGTTCGGCAATCGCGACAGCTTCCGCGCGCGATCCTGCACGGACCACGACCAGGCCGTCGCCTTCCCATGTCTGCTCGTCTTCCGACCACATTGGTCCCGCCGCGTACAGGACGCCCTCCCTTTCCAGAGCAACCTGGAAAGCAAGATGCTCTTCGAGGTTGGCCAGGATTGGCTCGATGCCCGCGGTCGGCGTCGTCGTGATGGCATAGAGCTGCTTTTGCAGCATCTCGCTTGATGCCTGCATCACGTCCTTGACCGGAATGCCCATCGCTTCGCCCTCCGCGCTGGCTGCCCTGTTCAGCCCACCTTGCGCCTTTCGAGTTCCGCCCTGATCTCCGCTCCATGCTCGTCGAGTACGGGCGGCGGCCGGACTTCTTTGTCAGGCACGCCATCGAACAAGTAGGGCGGCCTTACCGTGGTGAATGCGCCCATTTCAGGATGCTGGGCGGAGACCTTGAGTGCGAGATGCCGGGCCTGCGGATCTTCCAGCGCTTCGTCGGAATCGTACGCCGGAGAATGCGGGACCTCGTTTGCGAGCAGTCGATCGCACCATTCATCGCGGCTGAGTTCGCGGAAGATTGGCCGCAATGCCTCGATCAAGGCGTCGTGATTCTTGATGCGCGCCATGCGTTCGGCAAAGCGAGCATCGCGGCCGAGTTCCGGGCGATCGAGAGCGGCTACGAGGCCCTCCCAGAACTTCGTCGGCGACGAGAGATGAAAGGCGATCCACTTTTTGTCGGCGCATTCAAAGGTGTAGGACTGCGACACTTCCGGCCGACTGATCGGTCCCATCACTTCGCCCACGCTGTAGTAATGCGTGAAGCTGTCGAGGTTGAAGTGGGCCATCGCCTCGAGCATCGAAATATCGAGACGGCGCCCAGCCCCGGTCTTGGAGCGTTCAACAAGCGCGGCGCAGATACCCGTTGCCGCATATTGTCCTGTAACGGCGTCTGCGATGGCCGGGCCGATGACGCGCGGATTGTCCGGCGGCGTCAGCAAGCGAAGGTAGCCGCTCGCCGCCTGCGCCACCGTGTCGTAGACTGGGCGGTCACGGTAAGGTCCGGTGGCACCAAAACCGGTGATTGCGCAGTAGATGATCTGCGGGTTGATTGCGCGCAGCGTGTCCTCGCCTGCGCCGAGCTTTTCGGCGACACCGGGGCGGAAATTCTGGATGAACACGTCGGCGGTCGCCACAAGAGCGTGGAGCACCTGCAAGTCGCCGGCATCTTTGGTATCGAGGGCGATCGAGCGCTTGTTCCGATTGTAGGTCTGATAATGTGGCGAATAGAGACCGCCCTTGAAGGCCCGGAACGGATCGCCCGTACCTGGACGTTCGACCTTGATCACATCCGCGCCCAGGTCGGCCAGATGCATCCCGGCGGCCGGCCCCGTGATGTAGGTGCCAAGCTCGATGACGCGGATATCCTTGAGTATCTTGGCCATCGTCGCCTTCAGCCTTCCCGCCCTTGCGCGCCGGAGGTTTGCCTGCCGTCATATTCGATGGCTAGGTCGGCCTTGTGCGACATGATGAAGCCGATCGAGCGCTGAGTTTCCTCGAACAGATGAGCGACCAGTCCGGCCGCGCGCGCGAGCAGCGGGACGCCCTTCATCGCGTCCGCCGGCCAGCCGGCGTCCAACATCAGCGCGGGAATGGCGCCGGAGACGTTTATCGGCAGCGGCCGGTTCATGATGCCGGGTGCTTCCTCGGCAATCGCGCGCAGGCAAGCGACATGATCGCCGGCAACTCCCAGCTCGTCGGCGAGCTTCAGAAGAACATTGGCGCGCGGGTCACCGGCGCTGTGCTGCGGATGACCGAGCCCCGGAACCTTCGCCCGTACTGCTTTCAGGCGCTCAAGGCTTTCGCGCGCCGCCGACCTAAGATCCCCGCCTGACCGGCGGCTTTCCGCCAGCACCTCAACCAGGTAGCGGCCAGCCGTTTCGGAGCTTCCCGCGACAACAGAGCCCATGCCCAGCAGGCCGGCCGCCATCGCTCCCTGCCATGCGTCCGGTCCGGCGGCCAAGGTCATGCGGGCGGCCTGCACGCTGGGGACGAGGCCATGTTCGGCGATTGCCACCAGACATGCGTTTGTGACCGCGCGCTGCGTTTCGCTTGGCTTTTCGCCGGTAACAAGCAGCCAGAAATAGTCGGTGAAATCGATCTTGCCGATGAGATCGGCACATAGATCGTGTCCGCGAATGGTGATCGTGTGCGCGTCGGATGTCGCAATCGCCGTGAACGCCCCATCCTGCTTGCCGATGCGCATCAGTTCTCCACCTGCTTTTCGCTATGCGAAAATATTTTCTCTTGTCGGAAAGCTAGAGGTCAACTAGCCTAGCGTCAAGGTCGATTGTGCCCGTGTCGGGACAGCGGAGACGTTGTCTGTCGGCAGGATCGGGAACTAGCGGGGAGGATTTGAATGCGCCTGTCTGCGCGATACGAAATCGCCGTCGCGCGAGCGCGCAGGCCTACATCCCGAAAGACGTGGGCGAGATGAACCTGAGCGAACTCGATTCAGAGACTCCTAGCGAGACCGCTGCATCACCGAGACCCGCCGACTTCGTGGAAGCACTGGCGAAGGGGTTGGCGATCCTCGAATGCTTTGATGCCGCTCATGCCGAAATGACGCTGAGCGAAGTAGCCCGGCGCGTCGGCCTGACGCCGGCGGCGGCGCGCCGCAGTCTCATCACCCTCCAGACCCTCGGTTATGTCGGCCAGCGGAACAAGCGCTTCCACCTGCGACCGAAAGTCATGACGCTCGGATCGGCGTTCTACTTCGCCGCGCGGATCGATGAAGTCCTTCAACCCGACCTGCGCGACCTCGTGCGCCAGTTCGGCGATGCCTCGTCAGTGGGCACTCTGGAAGGTACGGACGTCATCTACATTGCCCACAATTCTGTTCAGCGCGCGCGGCGCGCCGCGGCAGTCGTCGGTGCGCGCTATCCAGCCTGCGCCACCTCGCTTGGCCGGGTATTGCTTGCCGGCCTGCCGGATGCCGCGCTCGACAGATACATTGAATCCGTGAGGCCCGAGGCCCTGACTTCGAAAACCATCACCGACCCATGCGAACTCCAGCAGGAGATATTGCGCGTGCGCGAGGCCGGGTACTCCACAACCGTGGATCAACTCGACTACGGGATCACCGCGCTTGCCGTGCCGATACGAGGGCCAGATGGAACGACTGTCGCGGCGCTGAACACCTCCGGCTACACCGGCATGGTGACGCCAGACCTGCTCGTCGCCGAGCGCCTGCCGACGCTGCGTGCCACCGCTTCGCGCATCGGCCACATGATCCAGCGCTACCCCATCCTGCAATCGGTCATGGGAGCCTGATCATGATGGCAGCCATCATCGATCGCAGAGCTTCGGTGTTGCTGTCCCGGCAAACAGCCGGTCCAAGAAAGGAGGATCGCCTTGGCTGAACTCGTCGCAACATTGGCCTCGACACACCACCCGTTCTACTTGCGGGCGACGACCATGCCGCCGGAAGAGCAGATTCCGCAGGCGCCGGAATGGAAGCGGAAGGTGGAGTCTTACCGGGAGACGCTGTCGCGCGCCAAGCCGGACATCCTGGTCATGGTCGGCTCCGATCATTTCCATCAGATATTCCTCGACAACTGCCCGCAATTCCTGATCGGCAAGGCCGATCGCTACGATGCGACGTTCTGGAACGAGGAGCGTGAGTTCGGCATTCCGAAATATGTGCTTGAAGGCGATATGGCGATGTCGCGCTTCATGCATCAGCATCTGCTTGACCAGGGCTTCGATTTCGCCTTTTCGAACGAACTGAAGATCGACCACTCGATCATCTGCCCGATCATCACCGTCCGGCCTGACAACGACCTGCCGGTCGTGCCGATCTACACCAACATCTTTGCACCACCCCTGCCATCACCGAAGCGGTTCTATGACCTTGGCCGGGCGATCAGGAAAGCCATTGACGACTATCCTTCCGGCAAACGCATCGCAGCGATCGGGACAGGGCATTTGTCGCTCGAACTCGGTGGACCGCGCCAGTTCATGGAGACCGGGCCGGATCCCGAATTCGACCGCCAGGCGATCGAATGGCTGCGCAACGGCGACATCGACGCCATCCTTGCCAACGTCACCCACGAGAGCATGGCCAGGAGCGGCAACGCCACCCACGGCTTCCTGAACTTCATCCTCATGCTGGGTGTCGCCGGGCCCGAGACTGCGGACTACGTCGACAATCTCGACCTCTTTCACACCATGGAGGCCTATCTCACCTGGTATCCGCGGACTGAGGCTGGGGAGCGCGCGGCATGAGCAAATATTACGTGAACAAGTTCCTGTTCCAGGTCGATCGCAATCCCGAATTTCTCAAGCGCTATGCCGACGATCCGAAGAACTTCGTCGCTACCTGGGAACAGTCGATCGGACCGCGACTCAACGAGGTCGAGACGTCGACGGTGCACAGCTTCACCGAGGCCGAGCGCAAGGCCCTGGTCGAGCACGATTTCGTCGCACTGTTCGAGATGGGCGCGCATTTCTTCCTCAATCTGACACTGTTCATCGGCATCTATGACGAGCCCTACATGAAAGAGAACGGCCCGCTCGCATTCCAGCGGGAATTTGCAAAGCGGCTCCAGCACTGGAGCGGAAAGGACTACCCAACCGTCGAAACCTGACAACGAAGGGCGACGGACCGAGCGGCGCGACGCCTTTGACTTTCTTTGGGAGGAGACATCATGTGCAGACTCTGTGACGAAGGCCGCCCGCAAATCGGTTGCGACGAGCCCCGGCGCAACTTTCTGAAAGCGTCGGCCCTGGTCGGCGCAGCCGCGGCGGCGTCCACGCTGCTCGCATCGAATCCAGCCCGCGCACAGGATATGCCGTCAGGCACGGGAGAAGACGGGCGACGTGTGCTTATTCGCGGCGGTCACGTATTGTCCATGGACCCGGGGGTCGGCGACTTCGCCGAAGCCGACGTCCTGATATCCGGCAAGGCCATTGAGGCTGTCGGTCCCGACCTCGACGCTGGCGATGCGGAGATCATCGAGGCTGCCGGCATGATCGTGATGCCGGGCTTCATCGATACGCATCACCATCAGTTCGAGACCGCACTGCGAAGCTTTCTGGCGGACGGCATCCTGATCAATGACGGAACGCCACAGGGCGCGGTCAACTACTACGAGTACGTCCTGCAGAAATTCTCGATGGTCTACCGGCCGCAGGACGTCCACATCAACGAACTGTTCGGTTCGCTCGCGCAACTCGACACGGGCGTCACGACTGTCATGGATGTCTCGCAGATACATCACTCGCCCGAGCACTCCGATGCGGTGGTGCAGGCGCTCAAGGATGCCGGCCGGCGCTCGGTCTTCGGCTATTTCGAGGGATGGGGTGACAAGGCCAAATATCCGGCCGACGCGCGACGGCTGAAGGAACAGCATTTCGCCTCCGACGACCAGTTGCTCACCATGGTCATGGGCGGCGAGATTTACATTCCGGGCTACGAGGAAGCGTGGAAGATCGGTCGCGAACTCGGAGTACCGGTGGCGCTCCATGTCGTCGGCACATTCGGCATGCAGCCGACCTTCGACGAACTGGCCAAGGCCGGACAGTTCGGTTCCGACAACATCTTCATCCACATGACGGGCATGTCGGACATGGCATGGAAGGCAGCCGCCGACGCCGGCTCGCATGTCTCGTTGGCCGTACCGATCGAGATGGCGATGCGCCACGGCATGCCGCCGATCCAGAAGGCGCTCGACCTCGACATGCAGCCCTCGCTTTCGAGCGATGTCGAATGCACGATGACGGCCGACCCCTTCACCCAAATGCGCAGCACGTTCACGCTGCAACGCGCGTTCGTCAACGAACGGGCATTGGCCGGTGAGGAGAACCTGCCGAAGCTGCTGTCGTCGCAAGACGTGATCCGCTTCGCGACTCTTGAAGGCGCAAAAGGGCTGAAGCTGGACCATAAGACGGGCTCGCTGACGCCCGGAAAGGAGGCCGATATTGTCCTTCTTGACGCCAGTGCGATCAATGTCACACCGCTCAATCACGTGCCCGGCGCCGTAGTCACCCTGATGGACCGCACCAATGTCGACACCGTCATGGTGGCCGGCAAGATCAGGAAGTGGAGGGGTGAACTGCTCGACGTCGACCTGCCCAAGCTTCGCGGCGAACTGGAAGCCAGTCGCGACTACCTGTTCAAGGCCGCGGGCGTGGAACGCGACCTGTTCCGGGTCTAGACCAGAGAGGGCGACCGACACGGGTTCGTCGCCCGACTTCATTGCTATACGGGAGGACAACTTGGCTTACCAACTTCCGCTGCTGCCGACATCGCTCGTTGGCTCCTATGCCCAGCCGGAGTGGCTGATCGACCGCCAAAAGCTCGCAGGCCGCTTCCCTCCCCGTGTCCGCGCGAAAGAACTTTGGCGCGTCGCCCCAGAGCATCTGGATGAAGCGCAAAACGATGCCACGCTGCTCGCCATTCGCGATCAGGAACGCGCAGGCCTCGACATCATTACCGACGGCGAGATGCGCCGCGAAAGCTACTCCAACCGCTTCGCGACCGCACTGGACGGCGTTGACCTCGACAATCCCGGCTCCGCCCTCGACCGCTCGGGACATCCGAACCCGGTACCCCGCGTGGTCGGCAAGATCACCCGCATCCACCCCGTTGAAGTCGACGACGTAAAGTTCCTGCGTGCCAATACCGACCGCAAGATCAAGATGACCGTGCCCGGGCCCTTCACCATGTCGCAGCAGGCCCAGAACGACTTCTACGAAAGCCCCGCCGAGATGGCCATGGACTACGCCGCGGCCGTCAATGCGGAGATTCGCGACCTCTTCGCCGCCGGCGCTGACATCGTCCAGATCGATGAGCCCTATATGCAGGCCCGCCCCGAACCGGCCCGCCAATATGGCCTCGACGCGCTCAACCGCGCCCTGGACGGGATAGAGGGTGAGACCGTGGTCCATATCTGCTTCGGTTATGCGGCGATTATCCATGAACGCCCGGAAGGCTATTCCTTCCTGCCTGAGTTCTCCGGCTGCTCCTGCAAGGCCGTTTCCATCGAGACGGCGCAGTCAAAGCTCGATTGCAAGGTACTCGAAACCCTGCCCGACAAGACCATTCTTCTCGGCGTGCTCGACCTTTCCACCCATGAGGTTGAAACGCCCGAAACCGTCGCGGGACGTATCCGGCGCGCTCTGCCTTTCAAGGATGCAAGCAAGATCGTGGTAGCCCCGGATTGCGGGCTCAAATACCTGCCGCGTGACATCGCTCTCGGCAAGATGAAGGCGATGGCCGATGGCGCGGCAATCGTTCGCCGGGAACTGTCGTAGCATAGCTGAGGCCTCTCGCCGTCGCCTATGCCATGAAAAGCAGCGTCAGATAGGCGAGGATAACGGCCATCAGCCCGCGAAAGGCGATGGCGACGAAACGATATTTGGAACGGTTCACGGCGGCGAGATTGTCGACGTTCTCAAGATACTGGCCAAA
Source organism: Nitratireductor mangrovi (assembly GCF_007922615.2). Taxonomy (NCBI): domain Bacteria; kingdom Pseudomonadati; phylum Pseudomonadota; class Alphaproteobacteria; order Hyphomicrobiales; family Phyllobacteriaceae; genus Nitratireductor; species Nitratireductor mangrovi. Next base: position 2,786,147 of record NZ_CP042301.2, read on the forward strand.
CAGGTACGCGGGATCACCGGTGCCGCGTGCATCGAGCAGGCGGGAGCGGTTGGTTGCCCAGCCTTTCCAGTAGAGCGACGTCGATGACCTAACGTGGCGGGGAAGCACCACGAGAACAGCAGATACAAGCGTCACAACCGCACCAGCAGCGAAAAAGATCGAAAGCGCCGCTACCAGCGGCTCGCTCTCCAGCAACCGCTGTAGTCTGAATACGGAACGCGCTTCGGCCGAAGAAACCAGAAACGCGAGCATGAAGGTAAATATGTACGCCGCCTTCTGATCGGCGATCCGTATTTGATCGTAGTATATGTCGTTAATTTTTTTCAGATGATCGAGATACTTGCTATCGTCGGTGACAGGGGTCACTGAGCGGCCTTCGTGTGCCTGGCTCTCAGTATTAAGTTCAACAATCTTGTTCATGGTGTTATATACGTCGTCGTAGGAGAAGATATACTGTATTTATAAAGTATCATCGATGTCAGCAACTTGACAGAGCGGAAAGAAACCGACCATAGCAGGCACAGCTGTCTATCGGGGCATTCCACGTTATGTATCGGTTGTCGTGCGCTCTCCTGGCGCTTGCTTTTTCCATATGTGCAAGCCCGGCCGCCGCGGAACTGTTCGCCCGCAAGTCGACCCCGGCGGGCTCGGTGATCACGCGCAAGGTTGGCGAGGAAGTCAGTTTCATAGACCTGACGGGCTGGCGTGGCGTAGACGTCAATCAGGATCTGCTGCCGGGAGACCTGCTTCGGACCAACGCGCACGGACATCTTGCCGTGCTTTTCGCTGATCGAACGCAGGTACGCCTCGGACGCAACACGACCATGCTGATAAAGGCGATCGGGGCGGCCGCCGATACGCTGCTTCAGCTCCAGTCCGGAACGGTGTGGGGCCGGGCCGAACGTGGCGGGGTTGGCCTGACACTGGAAACCCCGGCCGCGTCCGCTGCCATTCGCGGCACCGACTGGACACTCACCGTCGACGGCGACGGCAAGACATCTCTGATCGTGCTGGAGGGCCTGGTCGAGCTTTCCAATCCGTATGGCTCGGTCAGCGTCGCCCAGGGCGAAGCGGCCGTCGCCTCGATCGGGCAGGCGCCGACCAAGCTGGTGATCGTCGACCCCGACGACCGCGAGCAGATGCTCTTTTATCTGTCGCTGCGGCGCTCCTTCGGCTGGATGCCGGCCTCGACGCTGCCGCAAGCGGGGCAGCGGGAGGAGCGGGCGCGGATCGAAGCCCTTCCAGACGATGCGCGCAGTGCAGAGGATCGCGTGTTGCTCGCCGAAACCGCACTGGCCGTCGAAGGAATCGCCGGGACAGCGGAAGCGCTCGCCCGCGCCCGCCAATCAGCGCGGACGGAGGCGCAGCAGGCGCGGCTTGATCTCGTTGCGGCGCTGCTCGCAGGAGCGGAACAGCGCTTCGATGAGGCGGCACAGCTGTTCGCCAAGGCGGCGCCGCGACTTGATCCGGAGCGGCGCGCCATTGCTCTCTATGGCGGCTACTTCGCACGCGCCCTAGCCTTTCCGGATCGCGTCGAGTCGCCGCCGCGCTTGGCCGGCAGTGGCCCGCGCGCCGCGCTCGCGGCAGCCTGGACCGCCGGCTTTCTCGAGAACATCGACGCCGCGATCGCCGTCATTGCGGAGGCCGAGCGGCGCTTTCCGGACGACCCAACCCTGCCGGCGGTGCGGGCGCAGCTTGCCCTGCTGCTCGACGACCGTGAACAGGTTCACGAGGCGATCGAACGAGCGCTCGCCCTTGATCCGGAGGAGCCTACCGCACTCGAGGCGCGCGCCAACTACCGGGCGGGCATTGAGGGCGACCTCGACGGCGCGTTGGCCGACCTTCAGAACGCCGCAGAAATCTCCCCTGGCACGACGTCGATCTGGAACGCGATGGGGATCGTCGAGATGACGCGCGGAGCGGAGCGCGAGGCGGAAGCAGCCTTGCGCCGCGCCATCGCCCTCGATCCGCACGATCCTGTGACGCGGGCCAATCTCGCCATCCTGCTGCTCGATCAGGACCGCATCGAAGAGGCCCGTCAGGAGATCGACGAGGCCTTCGCCAACGATCCTTCCTTCGATGTCGGGCTGGTGGCGCGTGGCCGCTATCACCTGCAGGCCGGCAACCGCACGAAGGCCGTCGAAGACCTGCTTGCCGCCTCGACCGCGAACCCCGCCTATTCCCAGGCCCTGCTGCTGCTTGCGGCCGCCCATTTCGAGAACGGTAACCGCGAGGCCGGCGAGCAGGCACTCGAAAACGCGGAGCGTCTCGATCCCAACGACCCCGTCACCTCGATGCTGGCGACCGCCATCGCCATAGATGGTTATCAGTCCGACCGGGCAATCGCGGAGGCGCAGAAGGCGCTCGCGCGCTCCAAGGCGCGCGGCGGCCATTTCGCCTCACCGCGCGCCAACCGTGACGCCGGCTCGTTGCTCAACAGCGCCTTCCGGTTGCAGGGACTCGATGCCTGGGGCCGCTACTACGGCGATGCCGTCTTCGATCCTTTCGCGGGCGCCTCGCTTGTCGACCAGGCGGTTGCCGGAACTGTCAACCCTTTCGCGAGCGATCTGCGCTTCGGCGACGGCCCGGTCGAGCCGGCCCCGGGAGCCTACGCTTTCTCCTCACTCTTTCAGGGCCTGATGATGGCGCCCGAGATCCTGTCGGGCCGTTCGCTTTCGACCAACCTCCTGCGCCGCCCGTTCATCGAGGGCGCGATCGGCGGCGGCTACGCCGACAATGCCGGCGAGCCCGGCTGGCTCGGCACGTTCGAGGTCCAGTCCTTCACCACGACCCCGGTCCCCTGGAGCCTCTACGCCAATATCGAGGTCAGCGATAATGACGAGTTCCGCGAACGGTTCGCACCGGGCACGGATGTGCCCTATGTCGGCTTCGGCTATGAAGACCGCATCGCCAAGGGCACCGCTTATCTGACCGCGCGGCCGACGCCTTACGATCGGGTGGTGACTTTCCTCGACTACCGCGACCGCCGCGAAAGCCTGCTCGATGCGCTCGTGCTCGTAGACAGCCCCTTCCTTCCCTTTGACGCGATCGCTTATGACCGCAGGCTCGAAACCGAGGCGGTCACTGGCGGTATAGGCTGGAGTCACACCCTCGGCTACCGCAATGTCTTCAATGCTGCCGTCTTTGGCGCTCACCTTGACCAGACGAGCAGGGAAGCAGCCGATCTCGCGCTGTTGCCGTTCATTATCGGCACGCGCGAACTGGCCGCCTCGACCGCACAGGACACTTATCTCGCGGCTATCAACCACACCTATGGTCACGAGGATCTGACCTGGCGCTACGGTATCGAAGGCGGCTCTCTCCGCCAGCGGCGCGTCGAAGTCGACACGGAGGAATTGATTTTCCTCCCGCCAGTGACCACGATCGAAAGCCGTGAACTCGATCTGCGCTTCGGCCGCGCCTATGTCGACCTGGTTCACGAGCCGCGGCCTGACCTGAAGCTTGAGGCAGCACTGTTCGCAACGTTGCTCGACGGTGCGCTTGAAATTCAACGGCTCGAGCCGCGTTTCGGCGTCGCCTGGGCGCCCACCGACGGACATTGGCTGCGCGCAGGCTTCCTGCGCGAAACCGAGGCTGCAAGCACCCTCACCCTGGCGCCGATCGGCCTCCTCGGCCTGCAGGCCGGCAATCCCGCTCTCGACATCGGCGGCTATTCAGACACGATCGCACTGCGCTGGGACGCCGAATGGCACCCGCGCATTTTCACCACGATCGATTACCAGCACCAGGAACTGCACGGTCTCTCCATTCCCGTACCGGGCAGCATCGTCCCGATTGATGCGGCCGACGGGTTCGACCGCGGCCGCATCGATCGCGTCGCCGCCACCGCAAATGTCCACCTGGGCGCCGGCTTTGGCCTCTTTGGCACCGTCGCCTGGACAGACAGCAGCAACGAGACGCCCGGCGGCCCGGCCGGGCCGCTGCCTTTCGTGCCGACCTATGCGGCCCGCACCGGCATCACCTACGTCCATCCCGCCAACGTGAAAGCAACGATCGCGGCGAGCTATGTCGGCGAGCGCGTTGGTGATGCAGCCGGCACGGTTCTGGACGGCTACTGGACAACGGACGCCTTCCTCACCTGGGAAGGCCTCGACAAACGCTTCGTGCTCGAACTTGCCGGCTACAATCTTTTCGACGAAAGCTTTGAGGTGGCGACCAGCCTGCCAGGTTGGGGTCGGACTTTCGTCGGGACATTCAAGGTCCGCTTCTGATGGACGTTCCCCGTGGCCCGCGTGTCGGCTCTGCCGGACGCAGCCGCTTTGTGGTTATTGCCGCCATCCTGGCTTTGGCGATCGCGGCGCTGTCTTCCCAGACCGCGCCGTGGCGATTGCTGGAAGCGAGAGCTTTCGATTTCCTGTCAACCACCCTCCCGCCGGCGCGGCCGGCGGAGGGCCCTCTCATCATCGCCATCGACGAACCGTCTTTTGCAGAGATCGGCCTGCAATGGCCCTGGCCGCGCAGCCTTCACGCCCAACTCATCGCCGCGTTACGCAATGCGGGCGTACGGGCGATCGGTGTGGACATCATTTTTGCTGAGCCGTCCGATCCTGCGGCAGATAGTGCCTTGGCCGGGGCGATCGGGCCCGACATCGTGCTCGCTGCCGACGAGACCCTGATCGAGGGCCCCCATGCCGACCAGCTGGTGCGGGTCGAACCGCTGCCTGCGCTTCTGGTAAACGGTGGACGCCCCGGTGTGTCGTCAATCGTGCTCGATGGAGACGGCACGCTTCGCCGTATCCCCGCCTATGATGACGGCTTCGCCCGCCAACTGCTGGAAATCGCGGGTAATGTACCGGGCGTCCACCCTCCTGCCGGTGCCCTGATACAGGCCTACGGGCCGGCGCGCAGCTACGATACGGTTTCCTACTACCAGGCGCTTGTCCCTAGCGAGTTTCTGCCACCCGGCCACCTCGCCGGACGTGTGGTGATCATCGGGCTGTCGTTGCAATCGGCGCCTACCGTCGAAGCCGGCGGCGCGGACGCCTACGCGACTTCGTTCACCCCTCGGACCGGCCGGCTCGTCTCCGGGGCCGAGATTCAGGCGACCATCTTTGATAACCTTGCTGCGGGAAGCTTCATTCGTTCGGCATCGCTTCTGGTAACGCTCACGGCCATCGCTGCCGCGACCCTGGCCTCGGCTCTGCTCGTCTGGCATGGGACCGGCTGGCAGACCATCGCCGCCGGCGCGGCGACGGTGTTGTTTATTGCAGCGGCGGGGTTCATTGCCATCCGCGTCGGCCGGCTGCACGTTCCCACTCTGGCTCCAGGATTTGCCTTTGTGACGGTCGCGAGCGCAGTCGGAGCCCGCGACTTCGCAGCCGAGCGCCGCTTGCGGCGCTTCATCGCCCACGCCTTCTCGCAATATCTCGACCCGGCCCAGGTACGACGATTGGCGGCGGACCCATCCGGACTCAAGCTCGGCGGCGAGCGCAAGACCCTGACCGTGCTTTTTTCAGACGTGCGCGGCTTTACCACCATCGCCGAAAGCATGAAGCATGATCCAGAGCGGCTGACCGGGCTGATCAACAGGCTGCTGGACCCCCTGTCCGAGGCCATCCTCGCCCATGGTGGCACCATCGACAAATATATGGGTGACGCCGTCATGGCGTTCTGGAACGCACCACTCGACGATCCCGATCATGCCCTGCATGCGGTCCAGGCCGCGATCGCCATGGTCGCCGCCATCGAGCCTCTCAACGCCGAACTGGCAAGAGAGGGCCTCGGCGACGATCTTCGCTTCAAGATCGGCGTGGGCATCAACTCGGGCGACTGCATCGTCGGCAATATGGGCTCACGGCGGCGCTTCGATTACACCGCCATCGGCGACGCAGTGAACCTTGCCTCCCGGCTCGAAGGCCAGACCAAGGAACACGGAGTTTCTATTCTGCTCGGGGAGGAGACGGCCGCGCTCATCCATCACAACGTACCGTTGGTCGAGGTTGCCAGCATCCGCGTCAAGGGCAAGACCGAGGCCGTGACTGTCTACACCATCGGCGGCGTCTGACAGCTCCACTAGCACAAGCCTGTTGCCAACTGGCCCAGCGCCGGAATTGACCTCACCGCCAATCACAGGCCGAACGACGCCGTTGCCCATGCAAATGCAAACTTGGTCCAAAGCGCACCACTGCGAAAGGCCCGCTCAGTTGCATTGACGAGCCAGCTCGGCCTCTCTAGAAAATATGCAAATGAATATTTTCGTGCCGCAGAGCGGCCAAGCTGGGAGGAGCCACATGAAAAAGACAATTGCACTGGGAGCCTTGTTCGCGTTCGCCGCGACAGCGGCATCGGCGGAGGAAGTTACGCTCAAGGCGGCGAGCGCCTTTGCCGCCGGAACGGCCTTCGCACGGCCGTTCGAGGCCTTCGTTGACTGGATCAATGAAAACGGCAAAGGCGTGCTGCAGATCAACGTGGTCGGCGGGCCGGAAGCGGTGCCGCCGTTCGAACTCGGCAATGCCGTGTCCACCGGCGTGGTCGATCTCGCCAGCAACACCGCCGCCTTCTACACCAACCTGCTGCCTGAGGGCGACGCGCTGAAGCTCGCAACAAATACGATACAGGATCAGCGCGCCAATGGTTGTTACGACATTATCGACGAAATGCACCAGTCGAAGATGAATGTGAAATACCTCGCGCGCACCGGCGACAACATCAACTTCCACCTCTACCTGACCAAGCCGATCGACAAGCCCGACCTGAACGGGCTGACCATCCGCACCACTCCGGTCTACCAGGCAATGTTCAACGCACTCGGCGCCAACCTGGTGCGCACCGCTCCGGGCGAGGTCTACACCGCGCTTGAGCGTGGCACGATCGACGGCTACGGCTGGCCGATCCAGGGCGTGCTTGACCTCGGCTGGGACGAGCAGACCAAATATCGGGTCGATCCCGGCTTCTACCAGGTCGACGTCAACGTGATCGTCAATCTCGACAAGTGGAACGGGCTCGGCGACGAACAGAAGGCGCTTCTTGAACAGGCAGCCGAATGGATCGAGGCCAAGAATGCCGAAAACCTCGAAATCAACGCCAAGGAAGCCGCCGCCCAGTCCGACGCCGGCATCGAGGTGATCGCGTTCGAGGGCGAGGCTCGCGACGCCTGGCTGAACGCCGCCCAAAACGAAGGCTGGGCAGCCATCGCGGCGATCAATGCCGAGGCGGCCGAAAAGCTGCGCGCCTGCTTCTGAACTGACGCAAGCGGCGGGGTGATGTACCAGTGAACGGACTGGTGACGATCTTTCGCGTCGCAACGAACGCGCTCGCCATTCTGGCGGGCGCGATCCTTTTGGCCGTGGCGATTGCGATCAGCATCGACGTGACGCTGCGCGCCTGCTGTTCCAGCGCCATCCATGGCCTGACCGACATGACAGAACACGGGATCGCCGCCGTGACCTTCATGGCCGCGCCCTGGGTTCTGATGAAGAACGCCCATGTCGCCGTTGATCTTGTTACCATGGCGTTGCCCACTCCAATTCGCCGACACGTAGCGACGGTCGTGAACCTGTTTGGGGCAGCGGCGTCGGCAATCTTCTTCTGGTATGTGCTGCAGGCGCTGCTGACGGCCTTCGGACGTGGATCGATGGTGCGCGGCATCATCGTCGTCCCGGAATGGCTGACCTTCGTAGCGCCAAGCCTTTGCATGCTGCTGGTGGCGTTCGGCTTCCTGCTGCGTATTGGTCAGGAAACCAAGACGCATGAAGCGGCAGGGCTTTAGATCATGGATTGGTCGCTAATCCTGCTTTTGATGCTCGGCGGCCTCGTTGCGCTGCTGGCCGCCGGCTTGCCCGTCGCCTTCGCTTTCATCGCCGTCAACTTGGCCGGGGCCTTTCTCATCCTCGGGGGCGAGATTGGCCTTGTGCAGATGGCGCGCAATTCGGTCCAGTCGATCACCAGCTTCCAGCTGACGCCGATTCCCCTCTTCATCCTGATGGGCGAGATCCTGTTCCAGACCCGCGTCGCCCATCGCGCCATCGACGCGGTCGACCGGGTCGTCACCAGGATTCCCGGACGGCTTTCGATCGTTACTGTCTTCGCCGGCACCATCTTCGCTGCCCTGTCAGGCTCGACGATCGCCAACACGGCAATGCTCGGCTCCACATTACTGCCTTCCATGCTCAAGCGAGGCTATCACCCGACGCTGGCGATGGGACCGATCATGGCCTCTGGCGCGATCGCCATGCTGATCCCGCCATCGGCGCTGGCTGTCCTGGTCGGCAGTCTCGCCGGCATCTCGATCGCCGGGCTGCTGGTCGCGGGCATCCTGCCGGCGCTGCTGCTCTCGGCGGCCTTCGTCGCCATTATCGTCGTCTCCTCGCTTCTTAAACCCGACCTCGCGCCCCAGGACACGCTGCCGCCGATGTCGGCGTGGGAACGCTGGAAGCCGTTTGTCACCCACGTCCTGCCGCTTTCCGGCATATTCGTGGTGGTGATCGGCAGCCTGCTCGCCGGGCTCGCGACGCCGACTGAATCGGCCGCGCTTGGCTGCATCGCCGCGGTTATCGCCGGACTCGGCTACCGCTCGCTGACCGTGAAAAATCTCTCGGTGGCGGTGATGGAGACGGTGAAGCTGTCGGTGATGATCCTGTTCATCATCGCCGCCAGCCAGACCTTCAGCCAGATCCTGTCGTTCAGCGGCGCGACCAACGGCCTGATCAGCCTGATCAAGACGCTCGACTTGTCCACGGTCGAGATCCTGCTCGGCATGATCCTGATCCTGCTGTTCCTCGGCTGCTTCGTCGACCAGGTGAGCATGCTGATGGTGACGGTGCCGGTCTTCGTGCCGCTGGCACGCGCGGTCGGCATCGACGAGATGGTGCTCGGCGTGATGTACCTCCTGACCATGGAAATCGCGCTGCTAACCCCGCCGTTCGGCCTCCTGCTTTTCGTCATGCAGGGCGTCGCGCCGGACTGGATCCGGATGCGGCATATCTACGCCGCCGTGACTCCTTTCGTGGTGGTCAAGCTGCTGGTCCTGGTGCTGGTGCTGATGTTCCCGGCCCTCGGCACCTGGCTGCCAGCGCAGCTCGGGCGTTGATGGCGATGATGGCGGCCGCCATGGCCAACTTGCCGCGGGCACCGATTGCGAATAGTTCGGGCCCAACGGTCGCGAGGCCGACACGGACGATGAAATGACGGCAACCGAAAAGACAATCCGCGACGAACAGGTCCGTGCCGAACAGTCTGCCACGGCCAACGGCCGCAGGACGGTACTCGAGAACATCCTCCCGTACCTCATCAATCGCCTTACGTTTCGCATGAACCGTCTGCTCAACGAGGACTTGCGGGCCCGCGGCCTCAGCATGTCGCACTGGCGCGTGCTGGCTGTCCTGGATTCGGCCAAGTACGCGACAGTCAACGACCTGGCGGCCTATGCGATGATCGAGCAATCGACGCTCAGCCGCTTGGTCATGCGTATGGAAGAACAGGGACTGGTGCGTCGCGAGCGAACGGAACCCGACGGCCGAATCGTCAACGTGTCCATGACCTGTGAAGGCCGCATAACCTTTGAAAAGGTGCTCGCGGTGAGCCTGGCCCATTCCGAACGTGTCGTCATGGGCTTTTCCAGCAATGAGAAGGCCGCGCTCAAAAAGGCGGTCCGCCGCATGACCCGGAATCTCGACGCTTACCGTATCGGGTCCGACGGAAGCGTCGTCGAGGACCAAGCATAAGGACGGTCCAAGGCGGATTTGGCCTAGAGCAAGCTCGCAACAACCTTCCCGCATTCGCGCAAGGCATCGACACATTGCCTTAGATGCGCTTCGTCCCGTAACAACTCGCGATTGCACGAGATGCCCAGGGAGGCGACCTCTCCGGCCTCAGAGCGCACTGGCACCGCGACCGCAGCGACGCCGGCCTCGAATTCGCCGTCGACATGAGCGTAGCCCCTCGCCTTAGTTTCGGCGATGGCAAGCGCGATCTCGCCTCGGTCGAGCATGCTGAGTTCTGTGAAGCGCCGGAGCGACGCATGCGCGATCATCTGCGCGGCGACCTCGGGAGGGGCGGCCGCGACCAGTGCACGGCCGATCGCCGTCTGCAGCAGTGGAGCCCGGCTACCCACTGTGAAACCGATGCTCACCGAGCGCGTGTCGACCCCGGCATGAGCAACATAGACGGCATCATGCCCATCGATCATCGCCATCGAGATGGATTCCGATATCTGCCCGGAAAAGCTCCGCAAGAGCGGTTCGATCGTCCTGCCGAAGCGACGCGCCTGCAGGAAGCCGCCGGCCAGCACGAGAATGCGCGGCGTCAGCGAAAAGACGCGATCCTGCTGCTGGACATAGCCGAGATGAACGAGGGTCAGCACCAGTCGGCGCACGATCGCCCGATCAAGCCCCGTCTCCTTGGCGATTTGAGGCAGCGTCAGATGGCTGCGCTCGCTGTCGAAGACCTTCAGCACCGTCAGGCCCTTGGCGAACGTCAGCGAGATGTCCCGCTCGCTGAGATTTTCTCCGCCAAAGCCCGTCATGCCCTCTCCCACCTGCGACCTCGCCACGAGCAACTGCCCCTTGACGCGGAGTGGTGGGCAGACGTATCGTGATGATTATCGACAATTCGTGCGATAATCGCACAAGACATTCGGGAAAGCAAGCCCTTGCAAGCGACCCCTGACGCCGGCTGGCAGGAAGAAGCAGACCATTGACCGGCGTGGTCATCATCGGGGCATCCCACGCAGGTGTGCAGGCCGCGGCATCGCTCCGCCAGGCCGGCTGGCAGGACAAGATCACCCTGATCGGCGAGGAAACCGAACAGCCCTATCATCGCCCGCCTTTGTCCAAGGCGTTCTTGACCGGCGAGAAAAGCGCCGAGCAATTGTCTCTACGCGGCGAAGCCTTTTTCCGCGATCAGGAGATCATCTGGCTTTCCGGCGTCCGCGCCGAACGGCTCGATCCACGAGCGCGCAAGGTCACGACATCAGCCGGCGTCGTCGGCTACGACAGGCTGATCCTCGCCACTGGCTCGCGTGCCCGTGTCCTTGCCGTCCCCGGGGCCGAACTTGAAGGCGTCTTGTCGCTGCGCGACATCGCCGATGCCCGCCGGCTGAAGTCGGCCATTGGCGCCGGCGGCGAAATCGTCATTGTCGGTGGCGGCTATATCGGCCTTGAAGTCGCTGCCACCGCAGCGAAGGCGGGGCGCAAGGTTACCGTCCTGGAGTCTCAGGCCGAACTCCTCACCCGCTCCGCGCCGAGCGAGATCGCGAACTCTCTCGCGCAATATCACCGCCAGCACGGCGTTGAACTACGCTTCGGCGTCACGATCGAGGCCATCGAGGGCGATGCAGGCACCGTGCGCGGCGTGCGCCTTGCCGGCGGCGAACGGCTACCGGCAGACCTGGTCCTTGTCGGCATCGGCGGCATCGCCAACGCCGAACTTGCCATGGAGGCGGGGCTTGAACTGTCGGCAGGTGGCATCTTCGTCGACGGTCAAACGCAAGGCAATGCCGACGGTCTCTACGCAATCGGCGACTGCGCCACTTATCGCAACCCCTTCACCGATAGCGTAATGCGGCTTGAATCCGTCCAGAACGCTGTCGACCAGGCCAGGGCTGCGGCGGCCCACATTGCAAGCCAACCCGCACCGCCCGATACGGTTCCCTGGTTCTGGAGCGACCAGTACGACGTCAAGCTCCAGATCGCAGGCATCGCGCCGTCAGGCTGCCGTATGATCCTCCGAGGCGCCCCTGACAACAATGCGTGGTCGTTGGTCTGCCTCGACGGCGAACGTCTTGCCGCCTGTTTTTCCATCAACCGGCCGGCCGACCACATGGCCGCGCGCAGACTGATCGCGGCCCGCGCCCTGATCGATCCGCATGCCGCCACCGACCCCGACATCCCGCTCTTGAAGGCGGTCGCAGCATCGCCGTTGCGGCCCGCCGCCGAGTAGCCGACCTTTCCGATCCAGGAGGAACCCAGCCATGATGAGCCAGGAACAGAACGATCTGATCACCCGTGTGGGACCGGGAACCGGTGCCGGCGCCGTCCTGCGCAGATACTGGCAGCCTGCGGCGCTGAGCGAGGAACTGATGACGGCGCGCCCGGTGGTGCCGGTCACACTGCTTGGCGAAAAGCTGGTGCTTTTCCGCGATAACAAGGGCGACCTCGGTCTGATCGGGCGCCATTGTCCGCATCGCGGCGCCGATCTCTGCTACGGCCGCCGCGAGGACAACGGCCTGCGCTGCCCCTTCCACGGCTGGCATTTCGACCGCGACGGCCAGTGCGTGGAGCAACCGGGCGAGCCGGAAGGCAGCCAGATGCACAAGAACATCAGGACGGTCTCCTATCCGGTGGTTGAGAGGAACGGAATCGTCTTCGCCTATATGGGCCCGGGCGATCCACCGGCCTTCCCGGCCCTCGACTGCTTCGCCGCCCCCGACAGCCACGTCTTCGCCTTCAAGGGGCTGTGGGAATGCAACTGGCTGCAGGCCATGGAGGTCGGCATCGATCCCGCCCATGCCTCCTTCCTGCATCGCTTTCTGCAGGACGAGGATCCCTCCGAGGGTTACGGGAAACAGTTCCGTGACAAGGCGGCCAATACCGACATGCCGATGACGCAGCTGCTGCGCGAATACCCGCGGCCGGAGATCAGGGTCGAGGAGACCGACTATGGCATGCGCCTGATCGCGCTGCGCCACATGGAGGATGGCCGCAGCCATGTGCGCGTCACCAACCAGATCTTCCCCGAGGCTATCTGCATCCCGATGTCGAACGAGATGACCATCACCCAGTGGCACGTGCCCGTCGATGACGAGACCTGCTACTGGTATTCGATGTTTACCAGCTTCGGCAAACCGGTCGACAAGACGGTGATGCGCGAGCAGCGGCTCAAGGAACACCACCTGCCTGACTACGCGCCGATCAAGAACAAGCGCAACAATTACGGCTACAATCCCGACGAGCAGGAAAGCCTGACCTATACCGGCATGGGTCTCGACATCAACGTCCACGACCAGTGGGCGGTGGAGTCGATGGGCCGGATCCAGGACCGTACCGACGAACATCTCGGCCGCAGCGATGTCGGCATCATCAAATACCGCCGGCGCCTGATCAACGCGATTAAGGGTCTGCAGCAAGGTGACGCGACCGCCCTGCCGATGCAGGGCGCCGCGGAGGTCATCGAGGCCATCCGCGGCCCGATCTCCATTGACGCCATCGGCGCGACCGAGGCGTGGGAGAGCGTCTGGAAGGAAGGCGACACCGCGCGCCGCGCCGCTTGCACCTGGAACGCTGCCATCTAAGCTGGCGAAGTGGCTATCTGATCGCGTTTCATCAGGACGCGGGGGCGTGAGAGGCATCGCAGCATGAGTGATATTCGCGACGGCAGGCTGGCGAAGCTCGGCCTGTTGGACGGAGACCAGCTGGCGCTGGCAGAGGACGTGATTGCCCGTGTCGAGGCCGAGGGGCTGGAAACGGTGCGCGTACTCTTCGCCGACCAGCACGGTGTGCTACGCGGCAAGACTGTGGTCGTCGATGCCCTCCCTTCTGTCTTCAGAAGCGGCATGGCGATCACCTCGACGCTGCTGCTCAAGGACACCTCGCATCGCACCGTCTTTCCTGTCTGGGGCGACGATATCGGTTTCGGCCGCGGCACACTGACCGGCGCCGCCGACATCATGATGGTGCCCGACCCGTCGACATTCCGGATCTTGCCGTGGTCGCCGCACAGCGGCTGGCTCCTCTGCGACCTTCACCACACCGACGGTACGCCGATCCCGTTTTCTGCCCGCCGTATCCTGCGTCAGGCGATCGACCGCCTGGCGGCCACGGGCCGTCAACTGGTCTGCGGACTCGAGGTTGAGTTCTACGTCTTCCAGGTCGAGCAGCCGCGCCTCGACCACGCAGATGGCGGCATGCCGGCTTCGCCTCCGGAGACGAGCCTGCTGTCACATGGTTACCAGTATCTGACCGACGCCCGTTACGACGCTCTCGAAGACGTGATGGACGAGCTGCGCCGCGCCTGCCAAGCGGTCGGTCTGCCGGTCCGCTCGATGGAAGCAGAATTCGGCCCGAGCCAGTGTGAGTTCACTTTCCAGCCTGACGGCCCGATGAACCACGCCGACGCGATGATGCTGTTCCGGTCATTGGTGAAGCAGGTCACCGCCGGCATGGGCCTGCACGCCACCTTCATGTGCCGGCCGAAGGTCGAGCATGGCATGGCGAGCGGCTGGCATCTGCATCAGTCGCTGGTCGACGCAAAGACCGGTGACAACCTCTTCATTCCGGACGACGACGGCGCGCTTTCGTCGACGGCAAGCGGGTGGATCGCCGGCCTGCTCGATCATGCTGCCGAGACCTGCTTCCTCACAACGCCCACGGTCAACGGCTACAAGCGCTACCAAGCTTTCCAGCTCGCCCCGGACCGCATCCAGTGGGGCCGCGACAACAAGGGCGCCATGATCCGCGGCCTGATGACGCCCGGCGACGCAGCAAGCCGCATCGAAAACCGCGTCGCCGAGCCGGCAGCCAACCCCTATCTTTATTTCGCCTCGCAGATCCTGTCGGGCCTCGACGGGCTGGAGCGCCGCCTGCAGGCCCCGTCGCCGGTCGAAAACCCGTATGACAGTGACGCCGCCTCGCTGCCGAAGAGCCTGATCGCGGCCATCGACCGTTTCGAGGCGAGTGACTTCTATCGCGACCGGCTCGGCGCCGACGTTGTCTCCTGGCTTACGCGCATCAAGCGAGCCGAGTGGGAGCGTTACCTGATGACGGTCTCCGAATGGGAACAGCGCGAGTATTTTTCGCTGTTCTGAATTGCTGCCCCGCCGCTTTGCTTCGGCGCTTGTTCGCTGCTGTCGGCACTGATCCGGTGTCACTCGAAAACGATACGCGGGAAATAGAACGAGACCACCCAGTTGGGCGCGTCGACGATCTCGCTGACCCGCAGGTCGCCGCAGACCGAGCACAGCATGTAGGCTTCGACCGCTAGCATGCCGTGCTGGCGGACAAGCAGGTCGATCATGCCAGAAAGCGCGGCCCTTGCGCCCTGCCAGAGGTCGGGCCCGACACCGGTGGTCACCTCGTAGCCGGCACCGTCGAGATGCCGCGTCACCGGGCCCGGCGTGGTGAAGCGTGGCATAGCGAGTTGCGCATCCTTGACGAGGTCGAAGGTCAGCGTAGTGGTCATCGGGCTTTCGATCGCCGTACCGCAGACCTCGCCGTCGCCCTGGGCGGCATGGGTGTCGCCGACCGAAAACATTGCGCCGGCGACCTCGACCGGCAAATAGAGCACCGTTCCCGCCGACAGATCGCGGATGTCGAGATTGCCACCGACGCGGCGCGGCGGCACCACGGAGTGGCGGCCGGGCGCGGCCGGCGCGACGCCCATGGTGCCGGCGAAAGGCCGCAGCGGCACCCGCGCATGACGACCGAACAGCGCCGGCTGCAAGGTCGCCGCATCGTATTTCCAGATATGCAGGGCAGGGTCGGGAAACTGGTCGGCGAGCAGGCCGAAGCCGGGGATGTTCGCGGTCCAGCCGAAACCAGATGGCGCAAACCCTTCTACGGTGATCTTCAACGCATCGCCCGGCTCGGCGCCGTCGACATGGATCGGGCCGGTCACCGGATTGACCTTGCCCGGTTGCATGCGCGCGAGGTCGACGACGGTGCTGTCCGCCGTCAGCACGCCACAGGAGGCCTCCATACATTCGAAACTCACGGTCGTGCCTGGCGCAACGATCAAGACCGGTGGGTTGGTGTTGTCCCAGCCGAAATGGTGATGGTCGCGGTGGATCGTGTGAGCACCGTGGCTATGCATCATCGTCTCTCCCCCTGTCGCTACGATCCCGGCCGAGGTCGATAAGGTCTCGATCTGCGCTATTGCCCGGCCGCCTCGCGCGCGATCTCGTCGAGCATCTCGTTGACCTTGTCGCGCCCGCCGCCGGCCGGCAGCCGGCGGAAGCCGACATGGACCGTGCCCGGATCGCCCTCAGTCTCGTAGACGAAGACGACATAGGGACAATAGGCGATGTTGCCGATATCAGCCTCCATCGCTTCGCGCGACACCACCGCCGAGCAGAACTGGAAGAACTCGGCGTTGCGATAAAGCGCCTTGTCGGCACCGACATCCTCGGCGGTCCTTTGCAGCATCTCCCCGATCAGCCCGTGGTAGTCGACGACGTAGCCGCGGTTGATGATGGCGCCGTTAACCTCGAACGCGACATCGGCAAACACGGTGTCGGTCGTGTAGGTGGTCACGTCGTCGGCGGCGGCCGCCGGCAGCGCCGTACCGACCGCGGCGGCGAAAAACATCGTTCGAAACGTCCGGTTCATCTGTCTCTCCTGTGCCCTGTATTGTCCATCCTCGCCACGCGTGCCACGACTGTCCACTGCGCCAATCGGACTGGCGCACAACTGGCACGCCCGTGGTACCGACTGGTTGACGCGCCCGGCGGCGCATGAAATCATTCAAAAAACTGAATATGTCATTCCGGAGGCATTCATGCTGAAACGCCGCGATTTTCTCGCCGGTTCCGCCGCCGCGCTGACACTTGCCTTGGCCGCGCCGGCGCGAGCCGTCGGCAGGCTTGCGGTCGGCCAGAACGAACTCGTCATCGTCAGTGACGGGCATATGGAATTGCCGCTTCGCTTCGTTTTCCCGGACATCCCCGAAGCCGAGCTTCAGGCAATGTTGGCCGAAAGCGGAATGCCGACCGACGGCTACCGGCCGGACTGCAACGTCACGCTCATGCGTTCGGGTGACCGGCTCGCCATTTTCGATGTCGGCGCCGGCCCCAACTTCCTGCCGACCACCGGCGACCTGATCGCAAATCTCGGCGAGGCCGGCATCGACCCGGCCGAGGTGACCGACGTCATCTTCACACACGCCCACCCGGATCATCTTTGGGGCCTGCTCGACGATTTCGACGATCTGGCCTTCCCCGACGCCGCCTACCGCATGGCGCGGACCGAATGGGATTTCTGGCGCGCCGACGGCACGCTCGAGGCCATGCCCGAGGAGCGCAAGAGCTTCGTCGTCGGGGCGCAGAACCGCATGCAGGCGATCGAGGACCAGATCGAACTGTTCTCGCCCGGCGAAGAGGTGTTTCCGGGCGTGGAGGCGATCGACACGTCAGGGCACACGCCGGGCCACGTCGCCTTCATGATTCACGGCGGCGCCGAGCCGGTGATGGTCGTCGGGGACGCGCTGACCAACGCAATCTCGTTTGCCCGGCCGGAAATCGAGACGGGCAGCGACCAGGACCGGGCCAAGGGCGCGGAAACGCGCGTCCGAATGCTCGATCGGCTCGCGACCGACGGGGCGCGCATCGTCGCCTTCCACCTGCCGCATCCCGGTATGGGAACGGCGGAACGCAGTGGTGCCGGGTACCGGTTTGTGCCTCTCGGCTGAGCTATTCGGCCGGCTCGGAACCGAAACGGCGAAAGGCGGCGAGCGGCGAGCCCTCGATCAGATAGGCAAGACCCATGCGCGCGCCGAGCGCGATGGAGAAGATGACGAAGGGGGCCGAGACCGCCAACGCGGAGACGGCCGTGATCCCCTGACCGATCGTGCAGCCCAGAGCGAAGACGCCGCCAGCGCCCATCAGGAAACCGCCGACAAGATGGCGACCTAGCTCGCGCGCATCGTCGCAGGCTTCCCAGCGGATGTCGTGGCGACGCCACGCGCAGAGCGCGGCACCTGCAACGACGCCCAGCACGAGCCCGACCCCGTAATCCGGCCCTTGGCCGGTGAAGGCGATCGCTTGCAGGATGGTGTCAGCCACCGGAACCACGAACGAGCCTGCCTCGACCTGTACGGGCATGAACGAGGCGCGTGCTGCAAGCGTGGTCGCCACCCAACCGAACGCGATCACCGCGCCGACCACTCCGGCGGTCGCGACGGCGCCGCGCGAAAGCCGCCCCGCACCACCGGCAAGCGCCCAACAAAGCAAGCCGGCGGCAACAAGGACGGCCACGGCAAGGCGCAGATCGACACCGGACAGGGCCGAGACGATGGCGCCGATCGACTGGTCGCCGGCGAAGGAAAGGTCGATCGCAAGCTTGTCGACGGCCTCGACCCGCAGGAGCGCCAAGAGCCCGCGCTGGGCCGCGAGCGCCGACAGGCCGAGCACCAGGATCACCACCAGCGCGCGCAGGCTGCCGCCGCCGGCCCGCACAAGCGCGCCGAACCCGCAGGTTCCGACGAGCGCCATGCCGAAGCCGAAAGCGAGGCCGCCGAGGATCGCGCCGGTCAGGCCAAAGGACGGCGCCAAGTAAAAGCTGCGCGCCGGATCGGCAAGGCCGGCGAAGCTCAGCACCTGCGTAGCGATCAGCGCGAAAGCGGCCGCCAGCACCCACGTACGCACGCCGCTGCCGTCGCCGGCGTACCAATAGCGCTCGAGCGCCGCCATGGTGCAGAAATGCTGCCGGCGCGCAGCATAGCCCAGGACCGTGCCGGCAAGGATTCCCGCGACCGGCAGAAAGGCGGGCGATGCGAAAAACTCCTGCACCTGGTCTCCTCCCAAGACCGCCGGCCACGCGTCGTCCGTCAGGGTTGCCTGACCTTCGGCTCTCCCTGACGCACCGGCGCACAAAACAGGCCGTAAAGCGTCTCGATGACCGAGGCGACCTCTGCACTTGCGATCGAATAGTAGATGACTCGCCCCTCACGACGCGTGTTCACCAGCCGGTCGAAGCGCAGCCGTGCCAACTGCTGCGAGACGGCGGCCTGGGGCATGTCCATGATGTTCTCGAGTTCGGAAACCGACTTCTCGCCCTCGGCCAGAAGGCAGAGGATCAGGAGCCGGCTTTCATGCGACAGGGCCTTGAGCAGTTCGCTCGCCTTGCGCGCCTGCGCCAGCAGCGCCTCGAAGTCCTCGGGCGCTTGGTCGGGATTGAGTCTGGGCAGGTTCATTCGGCTTCTGTCTCGTCAAGTTTGGCGATCAGGTCGCCTAGAAGATACCAGAAAAACTCATCGCCGGGGTAGCCGCGGATACGGCCGACCTCGCGGCCGTCCTCGACCAGAACGAAGGTCGGCGTAAAGCGCTCGATGGCGACATGCGCGAGGTCCTGCGGCCACGGTCCGGTAATGTCGACGCGGCGCAGCGGCGCCCGCGCCCCCTCCTCGGTCGTTGCATAGGCGGGCGCGATCTCCTCGTTGAAGCGTGCGCACCACGGACAGCCCGGCTGCTCCATCATCACGAGTTGGGCCGCGTCCGCGCGCAAGGGCGCCGACACGACCATCGCCAGCATGGCCGCCAGGCAGATGAAAGCTGTGGTCCAGCGCATTGAATTCCCTGTTCCGATTGCAACATATATGAAATCCTGAATATCTTGCAATGCGCCGGCGCCGCACCCTAGGTAAGGCGCACGAAGCTGGAGACGATCGATGCTCGATGTGAGCCTGGGCGGCGCCCTTCTGGCGGGACTGTTGTCCTTCGTCTCGCCCTGCGTGCTGCCGATCGTGCCGCCCTATCTGGCATGGCTGGCCGGGCTGAGTTTCGAGGAGTTGCGCGCCGAAAGCCTGGCGGCCGAGCGCCGCCGTCGCATCCTGATGGCCGCTTTTGCCTTCGTGCTCGGCTTCACCACTGTGTTCGTGGCGCTCGGCGCGACTGCCAGCGTTATCGGCAAGACGGTGGCGCAATATTTCGACGTCCTTTCGGTGATCGCCGGCATCATCATCATCGTAATGGGCCTGCATTTCCTCGGCCTGTTGCGCATCGCCCTGCTCTACCGCGAGGCGCGGGTGCAGGTCGAGAGCAAGCCGGCCGGACTCGCCGGCGCCTATATCATCGGCCTTGCCTTCGCCTTCGGCTGGACGCCCTGCGTCGGCCCGGTTCTGGCCGCGATCCTGTTCGTCGCCGGCTCCGAAGGCACCGCCGCGCGCGGCGCGCTGCTGCTTGCCGTCTATTCGCTCGGCATCGGCATTCCGTTCCTGCTCGCCGCGGCGTTTGCCGGCCCGTTCCTGGGATGGGCGGCGCGGTTCCGCCGCCACATGCACAAGATCGAGATGGCCATGGGCGGGATGCTGGTCGTGACGGGGATCCTCTTCATCACCGGCCAGATGGCCACCATATCGTACTGGCTGCTCGAGACATTTCCGATCTTCCAGACCATCGGCTAGGAGGCCGTCATGCTGCGAACAATGGTCCTTTCCGCGCTCGTCTCACTGATCGCCGCATTAGCCGCGACCGCCGCCGAGATCGGCGACGATGGGCTGCACAAGCAGGACTGGTTCGCCCTGACCTTCCGTGACGTCGCCGAGGATATCGAGGCCGCGCGCGAGGAAGGCAAGCGGCTGGTGCTGGTGTTCGAGCAGCGCGGCTGCATCTACTGCGCCAAGATGCACGAGGAACTCCTGTCCGATCCGGAGGTGCGCGACTTCGTCAAGGCCAACTTCAAGGTCGTGCAGTACAACATGTTCGGCGACGAGGAGGTGACCGATCTCGACGGCGAGGTACTGACTGAAAAAACGGCGGCACGCAAATGGAGCTATGTCTTCACGCCGACGCTCGCCTTCATGCCCGAGGAGCTTCCCGACGGCGTCGACGCCGGCGAGGCTGCGGTCGCGACGATGCCCGGCGCTTTCGGTAAATGGACTTTCCTGCACATGTTCGAATGGGTGCGGGCGAAGGGCTACGAGGGCGACGAGCACTTCCAGAAATACCATGCGCGCCGGCTGGACGAACTCCGCGCGGCTGGCCGCCTGGGTGCCGAGTAACCTGGTCGCGCATGACATATGCAAATAATCATATTTTTTGATTGAAGAATCCGCTGGACATGGCTAGCCTGTTTCAGGAGAGGAATGTGCTGTCCGCCAAGAGGCGGGACAACAGGGAGGTGATGAGGCCAATGAAGCGAGCGACTGGATTGGTAACGGTGGCTGCCGCGCTCCTGGCAGGGGCGGCCTTCGCAGGCGAAACCGCTCCCCAGGACGTGAAATTCGAGGATCTCGCCGTGAACGCGTCGCTCTCCGGAGGCGCGGGCGACCCGGTCGAGGGCGCCAACGTCTTCAAGAGCCGCAAGCTCGGCAATTGTCTCGCCTGCCATGCCAACTCCGACATGAAATCCGAACTGTTCCATGGCACGGTCGGTCCGGCCATGGACGGCGCCGGCGATCGCTGGGAACCGGCGCAACTGCGCGCCATCGTGGCCGACGCCAAGGAAGTGTTCGGCGAGCAGACGGTCATGCCCGGCTTCTATTCGGTCAATGTCGGCGAGAATGTGCGCGAGGACCTGATCGGCAAGACGATCCTGTCGGCCCAGCAGGTCGAAGACGTCGTCGCCTATCTGGCCACGCTCAAGGAATAGTGCGCGAGCACGAGGAGAACGAAAATGAACATCAACAGACGTGAGGCGCTCGGGTTTGCGGCGGGTGCGGCGGCCTTCGCCGTCACCGGACTGCGCCCTGTGCCAGCCTTGGCGACAGCCGAGGATGCCGAAAAGCGCATCATGGAATTCGCCGGCGGCAAGATGCCCGAGACCGGCAAGCTGACGCTGGTCGCCCCCGAGATTGCCGAGAACGGCAACACCGTGCCGATCTCGATCGAGGTCGACAGCGCCATGTCGGGTGACGACGTGGTCGAGCAGGTCATGGTGCTTGCCGACGGCAACCCCAATCCCGACGTCGCGACCTTCAACTTCACCGAGGCAAGCGGCATCGCCGCTGCCACGACGCGCATGCGGCTGGCCAAGACTCAGAACGTCATCGCCGTCGCCCGCATGAAGGACGGCACGACCTACATGGACAAGAAAGAAGTCAAGGTGACGATCGGCGGCTGCGGCGGCTGATCAGGAAGGACATTCGAAATGGCGACACCGAAACCCCGCGTCAAGCTGCCGAAGTCCGCTTCGGCCGGCGAGGTCATCACGATCAAGACGCTGATCAGCCACCAGATGGAATCCGGTCAGCGCAAGGACAAGGACGGCAACGCGATCCCGCGCCAGATCATCAACAAGTTCAGCTGCGAGTTCAACGGCATGCCGGTGTTCTCCTGCGACATCGACCCGGCGATCTCGGCGAACCCGTATTTCGAGTTCAACGCCAAGGTCCAGGAGAGCGGAACCTTCAAGTTCATCTGGATCGACGACGACGGCTCGGTCTACGAGCACGAGGCGCAGATCGAGGTCAACTAGGCAACAACGGTCAAAACGACGACCAACGGGGAGGAAAGGCCGTGAGGAACGAAATCGCTGCACTCGGCATGGGCGCGCTCATCGCGCTTTCGGCGGCCATGCCGGCCACCGCCGAGCCTGCCGACGACACGCTCGTCATCGACGATCTGGAGATGACGGTGCGGGCCACGCCGCCCGAAGGCCATCCGCTCGACGAGGTGCTGTCGGGCTGGCTGTTCCGCGAGGCCGAGACCCGCGAACTCGAGGCCGATTCGTTCCAGAACCCCGGCATGCTCTATGTAGATCGCGGCGCCGATATCTGGAACACGGTCGAGGGTACGATGGGCAAGTCGTGCGCATCCTGCCATGACGATGCCGCCGAGACGATGAAGGGCATCGCGGCCAACTATCCGAAATGGGATGCCGACGCCGGGCGGCCGATCAACATCGAACTGCAGATCGACAAGTGCCGGGTCGAGAACATGGGGGCGGAGGCCTACAAGTTCGACCATGCCGACCAGAAGGCGCTGACGACCTACATCAAGCACCAGTCGCTCGGCAAGCCAGTGGCGCTCGACCTCGCTCAGGGCGAGTTGCAGAGCTGGTGGGATCGCGGCAAGGAAATCTACTACCGCCGCACCGGCCAACTCAACTTCGCCTGCGCGTCCTGCCACGAGGCGAATTCGGGCCAGTACATCCGCGCCGACCATCTGAGCCAGGGCCAGGTCAACGGTTTCCCGACCTACCGGTTGAAGCAGGCCGACATGGTGTCGCTGCACAACCGCTTCCGCGGCTGCATCCGCGACACGCGGGCCGAGTTCCCGAAGGCGTTCTCCGACGAACTGATGGCGCTCGAGGTCTACGTCACCTGGCGCGGCACCGGACTTTCGGTCGAGACGCCGGCTGTACGCCAGTAGGGCCGGCGGGGCGGGCGCATGATGCCCGCTTCGGCACCAAGCTTTTGCAAGACACCGCCCGGCCGCCTGCCGGACGCCAACCCTGTCGGGGTGGACAATGATTTCCAGACGTGAGTTTCTGATGGCGACGGCCGCGCTCTCGGCGGTTGCCGGACCCGGCCTTGTCGGCCGCTGGTCGCGCGCAGCCGCCCAGCAGACGCTGACCGAGGATGCGCTGCTCGACTTCGAAAGCTTCGGCAATGTGACCCTGGTACATCTGACCGACATCCACGCCCAGCTGCGCCCCGTCTATTTCCGCGAACCCTCGGAAAATATTGGCGTCGGCGCGGTCGAGGGCCTGCCGCCGCACGTCACCGGCGCCGATTTCCTGAAGCTCTACGACATCGCGCCGGGCAGCCCGCACGCCTACGCGCTGACGTCGGAGGATTTTGCCGCACTCGCCGGGACCTACGGCCGCATGGGCGGGCTCGACCGCATCGCCACCATCGTCAAGCGCATCCGCGCCGAGCGCGGCGACAGCATGCTGCTGCTTGACGGCGGCGACACCTGGCAGGGCAGCTACACCTCGCTCAAGACCAATGGTCAGGACATGGTCGAAGCGATGAACGCGCTCGCCCCCGACGCCATGACCGGGCACTGGGAATTCACCTACGGCGCCGAGCGCGTGAGCGAGATCATCGAGGCGCTGCCGTTCCCGTTCCTCGGCGGCAACATCTACGACGCGGAGTGGAACGAGCCGGCCTTCGAGGCATACAGGATGTTTGAGCGCGGCGGCGCCAGGATCGCCGTCATCGGCCAGGCCTTCCCCTACACGCCGATCGCCAATCCGCGCTGGATGTTCCCGAACTGGTCGTTCGGCATCCGGGAGGAGGACGTCATCGCCAATGTCGGAACCGCGCGGGCGGAGGGTGCCGACCTCGTCGTGCTTTTGTCGCATAACGGCTTCGACGTCGACCGCGCGCTCGCCTCGCGCGTCGAGGGCATCGACGTCATCCTCACCGGCCACACGCACGACGCCCTGCCCGAGCCGGTGAAGGTCGGCTCGACCCTGCTGATCGCCAGCGGCTCGCACGGCAAGTTCGTCACCCGCCTCGACCTCGATGTTCGCGACGGCACGCTCAAGGGTTTCCGTCACCGGCTGATCCCTGTCTTTGCCGACGTGATTTCGCCGGATCCGGAAATGGACGCGCTGATCACCAGGCTGCGCGAACCCTACGAGGCCGAGCTTGCGCGCAAGCTGGCGACCACGGAGACGCTGCTCTACCGCCGCGGCAATTTCAACGGCAGCTTCGACGACCTGATCTGCCAGGCGCTGATCGACGTGCGTGAGGCCGACATCGCGCTGTCGCCCGGCTTCCGCTGGGGGACCTCCCTGCTGCCGGGCGACACGATCACGGTCGAGGACCTGCACAATGCCTGCGCCATGACCTACGCGGCCGCCTACCGCTCGACAATGAGCGGCGAGATGCTGCATGCGATCCTCGAGGATGTCGCCGACAACCTGTTCAACAAGGACCCCTACTACCAGCAGGGCGGCGACATGGTGCGTGTCGGCGGCATGGCCTACACCATCGATCCCGAGCAGGAAATCGGCAGCCGCATCTCCGGCATGACGCTTCTGAAGACCGGCGAACCGATCGAGCCCGCGCGCGACTACGTCGTCGCCGGGTGGGCCTCGGTCAACGAAGCGACTGAAGGCCCGCCGATCTGGGAGATCGTCGAGCAATATCTCGCCAACAACCCTGTCGTCCGCCTCGAGCACAACCGCCACGTCACCGTGGCCAACTGAGTTCGCAATCTCGGATTCCGTTGGACAGGACCGGCCGTCTGATATATAGATAAATTCATATATAACGATAGATATCCGGAGTGGAACCGGACCCATGACCGACAGACCAACGCGGCGAAACTTCATCACCGGCGGGCTTGCCGCCGGAACGGCACTCGCCGCCTCGGCAGCGGCGGCGCGCGCCGGCGGCGACCCGGCAATCACCGAAATCCAGGACTGGAACCGCTATCCAGGCGACGGCGTCGACGTCCGCCCCTACGGCGCGCCCTCGCAATACGAGGCGCATGTGGTGCGCCGCAGCGTTCCCTGGCTAACCGCCGATCCGATCTCCTCGGTGAACTTCACGCCGCTGCACGAGCTTGACGGCATCATCACGCCGAACGGGCTCTGCTTCGAGCGTCACCATGCCGGCATCGCCGAGATCGATCCGGCCATGCACCGTCTGATGATCCACGGCCTGGTCGACACCCCGCTCGTCTTCACCATGGCCGACCTGATGCGCTTCCCACGCGAAAACCGCATCTACTTCCTCGAATGCGCCGCCAATTCGGGCATGGAGTGGCGCGGCGCACAACTCAATGGCTGCCAGTACACGCACGGCATGGTGCATTGCGTCATGTACACGGGCGTGCGGCTGCGGCATTTGCTGGAAGAGGCCGGCATCAGGGGAAGCGCCGCCTGGGTGATGCCGGAAGGCGCCGATGCCTCGGCGATGTCACGTTCGATCCCGCTCGAAAAGGCGCTCGACGACTGCCTGGTGGCGTTCCGGATGAACGGCGAGGCGCTGCGTCCCGAGCAGGGCTACCCGCTGCGCCTCGTGGTGCCGGGCTGGGAAGGCAATATGTGGGTGAAATGGCTGCGCCGCATCGAGGTCGGGGACAAGCCCTGGCACCTGCGCGAGGAGACCTCGAAATACACCGACCTTCTCGCCAGCGGCAAGGCGCGCCGCTTCACCTGGACGATGGATGTGAAGTCGGTCATCACCAGCCCGAGCCCGCAGGCGCCGGTGACCCACGGCAAGGGCCGCATGGTCGTCACTGGACTGGCCTGGTCGGGCGCCGGAACGATCAAGCGGGTCGACGTGACGGTCGACGGCGGCCGCAACTGGACGACGGCACGGATCGACGGGCCGAGCCTGCCCATGGCGTTGCACCGCTTCTACCACGAATTCGACTGGGACGGCTCGGACCTGTTCCTGCAGTCGCGTGCGATCGACGAGGCCGGGGTCGTGCAGCCGACCAAGGACGCGCTGCGCGCGGCGCGCGGCGAGAACTCCATCTATCACAACAACGGCATCCAGACCTGGCATGTGGCAAAGGACGGAGTGGTCGAGAATGTCGAGATTTCCTAGCCTCGCAGCGCTGGTCACGCTGCTTCTGGCGCCGTCGCTGGCTGCCGCGCAGGACGTCGACGCCGGCGAAAAGCTGTTCGCCAAGTGCAAGGCCTGCCACACCGTCGGTGATGGCGCCAAGCACCGGGTCGGCCCGCATCTCAACGAGCTTTTCGGACGCACCGCGGGTACGGCGGAGGGCTATCGCTACTCCCCGGCAATGACCAAGGCCGGCGAGGAAGGCCTTGTCTGGCAGGACGAGACCTTCGCCCAATACATGACCAGCCCGCGCGCCTTTGTGAAAGGCACCAAGATGGCGTTTCCAGGCATGAAGAAGCCCGAGGAGATCGCCGACCTGGCGGCCTATCTGAAGACGTTTTCCGCAAACGAGGAAGCCGGCGTCGACACGCCGTCCGCGCCGGCGGCTCCCCCCAAGGACGAAGGCACCAAGAAGGCCGAAGCGCCGGCAAAGCCCGCGCCGGCGGCAGCCAGGATCGCGTCGCACGGGACCTTCCATCTCGGGCGACCGGCCACCGAAGCTGAGATCGCCGCCTGGGACATCGATGTCCGTCCCGACGGGACCGGGCTGCCGGCGGGCAGCGGCACGGTGATGCAGGGTGAGGCGATCTATACCGAGCAGTGCGCGGCCTGCCATGGTGATTTCGGCGAGGCGATAGGGCGCTGGCCGGTGCTGGCCGGCGGCTACGACACCCTGACCCGCGAGCGGCCGGTCAAGACGGTCGGCTCCTACTGGCCGTATCTGTCGACGGTCTACGACTACGTGCGCCGCGCGATGCCGTTCGGCAATGCGCGCTCGCTGTCGGACGACGACGTCTACGCGCTGACCGCCTATGTGCTATATTTGAACGATGTCGTGACCGACGAGGAATTCGAACTCAGCCGGGAGAACTTCGGAACCATCCGGCTGCCGAACGAAGACGGGTTCGTGGGCGACGACCGTGAGGCCGAACCGGCCTACGCAAAGGCGGCGGAGCCATGCATGAGCGACTGCAGGCCGGGCAAGGCGGAGATCGTGCAGCATGCTGCGGTGCTTGATGTCACCCCGGACGCCGAAGGCGATGACGAGGGTGGCGGCGCCATCGACTGACGCGACGGGGTCCTAGGGGCGCGCCATGACGAAAAGCGGCCTTGTCAAGCGCATGCCATGGACCTTGCTCCTCGTAGCAGCAATGACCCTTGCCCCCGCCCGCACTTCACTTGCAACAACGACAGCGGACGGGGCGGCAGCGGCCGAGGTCGAACGCCTGACCTCCGATATCTTGTCGCTCGATGGCGACCCAGCCTATGGTGAATATCTGGGTGGCGAATGCGTCACGTGTCACCAGCGCTCGGGTGCTTCCGACGGCATTCCACCCATTACCGGACTGTCGGTCGACTACGCGGTGCGTGCCCTTGTCGAGTACAAGCTCGGCATACGCGGTAACGAGGTCATGAAGCTGATGACGGCGCGCCTGGACGAAGAGGAGATCGCCGCGCTGGCCGCCTATTTCGCCGGGCTCGAACCCTAGCTATTTTCTGAAGATCAGGCTGGCTCATTTGGGAGGAAACCATGACCAGATTGACGAGAAGGCAATTTACAACGGCCCTTGCGGCAGGCGCCGCCGGCCTCGCCATGCCGAGCTACCTGCGGGCGCAGGACAAGCCGAAGGTGGTGGTGATCGGCGGCGGCGCTGGTGGCGCGACCGCGGCCAAATACATCGCCAGGGATTCCGACGGCGGCATCGACGTGACGTTGGTGGAGAATAGCGAGACCTTCACCACCTGCTTCTTCTCCAATCTCTATCTCGGCGGTTTCCGCGACTTCCGGTCGATCACCCACAGCTACGATACGCTGGTCTCCGCCTACGGCATCACCAAGGTGACCGGCATGGCGACAGCGGTCGACCGGGCGGCGAAAACCGTCACCATGGCCGACGGCACCTCGATTCCCTATGACCGGCTGGTGCTTTCGCCCGGCATCGACCTGCTCTGGGATTCGGTGCCGGGCTACTCCGAGGAGGCCGCCGATGTCGCGCCGCATGCCTGGCAGGCGGGGCCGCAGACGGAATTGCTGAAGGCGAAACTGGATGCGGTCGAGGACGGCCAGAACGTTGTCATGGTGGCGCCGCCCAACCCGTTCCGCTGCCCGCCCGGCCCTTACGAGCGCGCCTCGATGATGGCGCATGTGCTGAAGGCAAAGGGTTACACCAATTCCAAGGTCATCATCATCGACCCTAAAGACAAATTCTCCAAGCAGGGCCTGTTCCAGCCCGGCTGGGAAAAGTACTATCCGGGCATGGTCGAATGGTACGGACCGGACGTGCATGGCGGCATCAAGTCTGTCGATGTCGCTGCCGGCACGATCGAGACGGACCTCGACACGTTCAAGGGCGCCCTGCTCAACATCATTCCGGCGCAAAAGGCCGGCGCGATCGCCGATGGGCTGGCCAATGACAGCGGCTTCTGCCCGATCGACGCGGCGACCATGCGCTCGACCATGGACGAGGCGATCTACGTGATCGGCGACGCATCCATTGCCGGCGACATGCCGAAATCCGGCTTCTCCGCCAACAGCCAGGCCAAGATCGCCGCCATGAACGTGCGCGGCGATCTGACCGACTCCAAGGTGTTTCCGGCGAAATACTCCAACACCTGCTGGTCGCTGATCGAGACCGACGACGGCGTGAAGGTCGGCGCCCAGTACGAGCCGCAGGACGGCAAGATCACCTCGGTGACAAGCTTCATCAGCCAGCCGGACGAGGACGTGGCTTTGCGCAAGGCGACCTACGAGGAATCGATCGGCTGGTATTCAGGCATCACGGCCGACATGTTCGGCTGAAACGCTGCAGCGAATGAGATGGCGGGCCCGCCGGCCCGCCATTGCCAAGGCTACTCGGCCGGCGCGACCCTGGCACTGGGGATGCGCGTCGCCTGCCGACCGTCGATCAGCCGGTCGGCAATGGCGGCGCCGCCGCCCATCGCGAGAAGACCCGTCACCGAGGAGAGCGCCAGCACCGAGCCGCCGGTGAAGCCGGCGCCGATGGTGCAGCCGACGGCGAGAATGCCGCCGAAACCCATCAGCACGGCGCCCGCCGTGTAGCGCAGTACAGAGGGCGTGCCCGGTTCGGCAAAGGTGGCGATGCGGAAGTCGCGGAACAGAAGCGCTGCCACCAAGGCGCCGACAAGCGTGCCAGCGAGGACACCCTGGTCGAGGCCCGGACCGTCGGCACCGGCAAATGCCAGTTCGCCGCTGGTCGCGAGCGGGCGGATAAAGGAAAGGCTTTCGGCCTGGATCGGATCGAAAACCTGCAGCGACAGCGTGTAGGTGAACCACCAGCCGGCTACGACCGCGAGGCCGACACCGATGCCGCCGAGAACGCGCCAGACCGACAGGCGCGACCGCACCGCAAGAAAGGCTGCGGCGAGCGCCAGCATGTCGCCAAGGGCGACACCGAATTGCTGCGAAAGCCCGACATGGGCGAGGATGTCGTTGCCGCCGACCTGGCTCGTGCTCCAGAGGCCGCCGATCGTGTCGCGCAGCGGCACCAGAACGCCGCTGTAGGTGGCAAGCCCGACGATAGCGACGACCAGCGACGAATAGAGCGCCCGCAGGTTGCCGGAAGCGGTCAGCACCAGGAGGCGCGAAACGCAGCCGCGCGCCAAAACCATGCCGACGCCGAACAGGCCGCCGCCGATCAGCGCGCCGGAAAGGCTCTGCGCGGTGGAGAAGAAACGGGTCTCGATGACATCGAGCCGGCCGGTCGCGAGCAAGAGCTGGACGCCGAGGATCGCCGCGGCAAAGCCCGCCGCCCAGGTCGCCAGCGCCTTGAGGTCACGGTGACGCGTCAGGTCGAGCACCGCTGAGCGCGTGCAGAACGCACTGCGCTGGGCAACGAAGCCGAACAGGGCGCCGATGACGGCGCCGCCGGCGATCGCGGCACCGCGCTCACCCAGCGTGTCGATGAGAGGGACGAAATCCATGTCACATGCTTCCAGATGACGATGGCCTAAAGATAGGTCATCGCACCCGGCATTTCAGGCAAAGCCGGGCTCGCGCGGGCGCCAAGATGGGAACAGGATTCTCAGAGACGGGGAGCGTGGGGGACGATTTTTCCCGCCGCGCTCCCCAAGGCGGTCAGCCAAGCACTTCCTTTACCGCCTCGGCCGTCGCCGACACGATCTGGTCGGCCTCGGCGCGGGTGAGGCAGAGCGGCGGCGCGAAGCCGAGGATATCGCCCTGCGGCATGGCGCGAGCGATGACGCCGCGCTTCAGCAGGGCGGCCGCCACCGACGGCCCGACCTTCTTCGACGGGTCGAAGAAGGCGCGTTTTTGCCTGTCGGCGACGAACTCGAGCGCAACCAGCATGCCTTCGCCGCGCACGTCGCCGACATGGTCTTGGCCGCCGAGCACATCCTTCATCGCCTTGTTGAGGTAGCCGCCAGTCTCACCGGCATTGGCGACGAGGCCGAGGCTGTCGATCAGCTTGAGGTTGGCGATGCCGGCCGCAGCACCGATCGGATGCGCCGAATAGGTCCAGCCATGGCCGATCGGGCCGTTCTCGTCGGTTCCCTGCTCGAGCACCTTCCAGACCTTGTCGCCGACGATCGAGCCCGACAGCGGCGCATAGGCCGACGTCAGCCCCTTGGCGATGGTAATGATGTCTGGCTTCAGCCCGTAGTGGTCCGAGCCCATCATCGTGCCAAGCCGGCCGAAGCCGGTCACCACCTCGTCGGCGATCAGAAGGATGTCGTGCTTTTGAAGCACCTTCTGGATCGCCTCCCAGTAGCCGGCCGGCGGCGGCACGATGCCGCCGGTGCCAAGCACCGGCTCGCCGATGAAGGCAGCGATCGTGTCGGCACCTTCGCGGGCGATCAGCTTTTCCAGTTCCGAAACGCAATGGGCGACGAAATCCGCTTCGCTCATCGCCGCGTCCGGGCGGCGGTAATAATACGGCGCCTCGGTGTGCAGGATGCGATCGAGCGGCAGGTCGAACTTCTTGTGGAAGAGCTCCAGCCCGGTCAGCGAGCCGGTGACGAGGCCCGAGCCGTGATAGCCGCGCCAGCGCGAGATGATCTTCTTCTTTTCCGGCCGGCCGAGGATGTTGTTGTAATACCAGACAAGCTTGACGTTGGTCTCATTGGCGTCCGAACCGCCGAGGCCGAAATAGACTTTCGACATGCCTTTCGGCGCGCGCTCCAGCACCATCTTGGCCAGCGTGATCGAGGCCTCGGTGCCGTGGCCGACATAGGCATGGTAGTAGGCGAGTTCCTTCGCCTGCTCGGCGATCGCCTCGGCGATCTCGAGCCGGCCGTAGCCCGCATTGACGCAATAGAGTCCGGCGAAGGCGTCCAGCAGTTTGTTGCCGTCACGATCCTCGATGAAGACGCCCTTGCCGCCCGCAACGATGCGGTTCGGTGTCTCGCCGCGCGCATGCTGGGCGAGATGGGTCGAGGGATGGAAGAAATGCTCGCGGTCCCACTGGTCGAGCATGTCGTTTCTCAGCATCGCGTTCTCTCCTATTTCACGATCGGGCCGAAATCCGTCTCGGTCAGGATCTCGGCCCCCTTGTCGGTCAAAAGCACCGGGTTCGACAGAAAGTAGTCGCCCTTGCCCGTCCCCATCAGCCAGGAGAGCACGTGGAAACT
The DNA here is from genome assembly GCF_007922615.2 of Nitratireductor mangrovi. Classification (NCBI taxonomy): domain Bacteria; kingdom Pseudomonadati; phylum Pseudomonadota; class Alphaproteobacteria; order Hyphomicrobiales; family Phyllobacteriaceae; genus Nitratireductor; species Nitratireductor mangrovi. The sequence goes on from NZ_CP042301.2 coordinate 2,817,890, forward strand.
CATCCCGGCCCTGATCTCCATATCGCTGTCGGCGCGCAGGCCGGTGACGCGGTTGCCGCCGGTCCATGATGGCGGCACGCCGATGCCGACCGCATAGCCGCAATGATGCCGGCGATAATGCGAAAGTCCGGCCGCGTCCACCACGCCCTGCCAAGCGGCGTAGACGTCGGAGGCGCGTTGCCCGGGTTCCAGCGCGCCGACCACGGCGTTGAAGGCGGCCTTGGCCGTCTCGGCCATGGCGGCATCCTCGTCGCTTATGCTGCCGACGTGGACGAGCCGGCCGATCGGCGCGTGGTAGCGGGCCACGCAGCCGGAAAGTTCCAGGAACACCGGCTCGCCGGCGCTGTATTGGCCGTCGCCCCAGGTCGTGTGCTCCTCGCCGAGCCGCGCGCCGGGGCGGATGAACGGCCCGAAGCCCGGTGCGTCGCCGCCGGCGCGGATCATCGCCGCGTGACATTCGGCGACCACGTCGCGCTCGGCCGCGCCGTCGCTGATCGCCGCCACCGCGGCCTCGACCGCGGCGTCGGTGACCCGCGCCGCCGCGCGCATCAGCGCCTGCTCGGCCGGCGACTTCACCAGCCGCATCTCGTCGACGAGGCCGGTGATGTCGCGCCATTCGACGTCCGGAAGCGTGTCGCGCAGGGCGTTGCCGAAGCCGAAGCTGAACCCGGCCGACCAGGTCTCGACGCCGACGGACGACTTCACGCCGAGATCCGACACCTCCTCGCGCACCACCTCGGCGACCGCGAGCGAGCGGTCGCGCGCATGGAAGCGGTCGCGGAACACCCTGACGGCGAGGTCGGCGGCGGACTCTGAATCGGTGTGACCCTCGAAGCGAGCATTGCGCACATAGCGGTCGATCGAAACCCGCTCCATGGCGCGCGTGACGAGCATCATGTCGCCCTCGGCCGGCACGATCAGCAGGTGCGGCGCGAAATAGCCCCAATGGTCGAGGCCGGTCAGGTAGAAGATGTTTTCCGGCGTAGAGACGAGTGCTGCATCAAGGCCGCGCTCGTCCATGCCGGCGCGCAGCTTCGCCACGCGGCCGGCCAGTTCCTCGTCGGAAAACGGGTTGCGATGCATCGGCGCCTCAGTCGGCTTCGCGGCAGATGTACTTGATCTCGGTGAAGGCTTCCATGCCGTGGCGTGAGCCTTCGCGGCCGAGCCCGGCCTGCTTGACGCCGCCGAACGGCACCGGCGCGCCGGTGATCTTGGTGCGATTGATCGCGACCATGCCGAATTCGAGCTGGCGCGACAGCCGCGCGCTGCGGCCATTGTCCTCGGTGTGGAGGTAGGCGACGAGCCCGGTCTCGGCGGCGTTGGCCTTGGCGACCACCTCCTGCTCGCAGTCGAAGGGCTGGAAGGCGGCGACGGGACCGAAGGTCTCCTCGCGCATAATCAGCGCCGCGTCGTCTACATCGGCCAGAACCGTGGGCTCGAAGAAGTTCTCGCCTGCCGCGTGCGCCTTGCCGCCGGTCACGAGCCGAGCGCCATGCGACAGCGCATCGGCGACATGCTGGGCCTGCTTGGCGACCGCACGGGCATTGATGAGCGGGCCGATGTCGGGATCGCTGAGCCCCGCCCCGACGCGCATGACGCTCACGCGTTCGGCGAATGCGGCGACGAAGCGCTCGTAGATCGGCCGTTCGATGTAGAAACGGTTGGCCGCAAGGCAGTCCTGGCCCGAGGTCGCGAACTTGGCGCTGACAGCACGGTCGACGGCGCGGTCGAAATCGCAGTCGGCAAAGGCGATGAAGGGCGCGTGGCCGCCGAGCTCCATGACGAGGCGCTTCACCGTCGGCGCCGACTGGGCGTAAAGCAGCCGGCCGATCTCGGTCGAGCCGGTGAAGGAGACGACCCGCACCAGAGGCGAGGCGGTCATGGCGCCGACCACGTTGGCGGCGCGGCCGGTCAACACGTTGAAGACGCCGGCGGGCATGCCGGCGCGCTCGGCAAGTTCGGCCAGCGCCAGCGCCGAAAAGGGCGTCTCCGACGACGGATGCGCGACAATCGTGCAGCCGGCGGCGAGCGCGGCGGCTGCCTTGCGCGTCAGCATGGCGGAGGGAAAGTTCCACGGCGTGATGAGCGCTGCGACTCCGCTCGGCTGGCGGATGACGGACATCTCAGCCCTTGCCAGATGCGAGGTCACGCTCTCGACATTCACGCGTTTCGCCTCCTCGGCGTAGAACTCGATGAAGGAGGCGGCGTAGTCGATCTCGCCGAGCGCTTCGGAAATCGGCTTGCCCTGCTCCTCGACCATGAGATGGGCGAGGTCCTCGCGCGCCTCAACGATCAGTTCGAACCAGCGCCGCAGGATCGCAGAACGCGCCTGCGGCAGCGCTGCCGACCAGGCGGCGAAGGCGCGATGCGCGGCGTCGATGGCCACGTCAACGTCGGTTGCCGTCAGTGCCGGCACGGCGCCGACGCGGCGGCCGTCCGAGGGGTCGCTGACATCAATGGTTTCGGTCGCAGAACCGGCGGTCCAGGCGCCGTCGACATAGGCGAACTCGCGGAAAAGGCGCGGATCGCGCAAAGCGGATAGCGACGTTTTCTGAAACATGGCGATGGCGTTCATGGGGGCGAATCTCCTCGGTTCGGACCTGCCGTGAAGATCGCGCCGACAGCGCCAAATTTTCTTTGGTTTGGACGGCCTCGCGAAGATGGTTCTTCCAAACTTGCCGCAGCGGCCCGATCATTCTTTTTCTGTTGGCAGGTCAACGAGTTCGGACAGGGGAAGTTTCGCTGACAGCTTGACCTGCTTGGTCACCACATAGGTGAAATAGCGCGCCAGCCCGACCTTGGCATCGAGCAGGTCGTCGACCAGACGCTGGTAAGCGTCGATGTCGCGCGCGATAATCTGCAGGATGTAGTCGAACCCGCCGCCGACGGCCCAGCAAGCGACAACCTCGTCATGCCGGCCGACGGCGCGCTCAAATACCTGGAAATTCTCGGCCCGGTGGTGCTCGAGCTCCGCCGCCATGAAGACCACGACATGCGGCGTGATCTTCTTCAGCGCCACCTCGGCCCGGTAGCCGGTGATGATGCCGGCCTGTTCGAGCCGCTTCAGCCGCTCCCAGCACGGCGCAGCCGTCAGATTGACCCGCCTGGCGAGCTCGGATTTCGAAATCCTGCCTTCCTCACGCAGGATGGCAAGAATCTTCAGGTCGCGGTCGTCGAGCTTCAGCATGTGGATCGCCACGACATCCCAGGGATCACGTCGAGATAACCGACCCGGCCCCGGCCTGGCGCGCCGCGGCCATCGCGAAGGTGGCGATCGCCGTGTCCTGGGCGCCAGTACCGGTCAGGTCGCAGATCGTCACCTGATCCTCACTCACCCTGCCCGGTTTGGAGCCGGAGACGATCTCGCCGAGTTCCGGCGGCGTGCCGCCTTTCCATAGGCCCATCGCGATCGCACTGCGCAATTCGCCAAGTTTTTCGCACTGGCTGACGCGATCGGCGACATAGAGCCCGGCCTCGACAAGCGCCCGGGGATCGATCTCGTTCTTGCCGGCCTGGTCGGAGCCCATGGCGGTAACATGAAGGCCCGGATGCAGCCAGTCAGCCTTGAGCACCGGCTCCTCGGCCGGCGTGGTCGTGACGACAAGCTGTGATTCGGCGACGAGACGCGCCGGATCGCTTTCGGCACGCGCCTCGATGCCGAGCGTTGCCGTGATGTCCGAGGCGCAGGCGGCAGCTTTTGCGCCATCGCGGGCCCAGACCAGGACGCGGCCGAACGGCCGCACCAGCCGCGCCGCCTCGATCTGCAGGCGCGCCTGCACGCCGGCGCCGATAACACCGGCGGTCGCAACGTCGGCCGGCGCCAGGTGCTTGGCCGCGACCGCGCCGGCGGCAGCGGTCCTGACGTCGGTGAGATAGCCGTTGTCGAGCAGCAGCGCGTCGACCAGCCCGGTCTTTGCAGAAAAAAGGATCATCAGACCGTTGAGGCTGGGCAGGCCAAGCTTCGGATTGTCGAAAAAGCCCGGGCTGACCTTGATCGCGAAACCGTCGAAGCCCGGAATGTAGGCGGTCTTGACGTCGACTTCGCCATTGGCGGCCGGGATCGCCATCGACAGGATCGGTGGCATCACCACCTTGCCAGACGCAAGGGCGGCAAAGGCCTGCTCGACGACGGCGACCGCTTCGAGGTCGAGGCGCACCGCCCGGCGCAGTTCCGCCTCGGTCAGGATGGTGATGTCATCTGCCATAAGCCGTTCCCGTGACCGTGATCGCACCGAGCGTCACGTCGGCGCCGTTGACGATGCTGGTATAGGCTCGCATGTCGACATTGCGGCCGGTGATGATCGTGGCGACCGGCCCGTCGAGCCCGTCCAGCTTTCCGGCCAGTGCGGCTGCGGCGCCGACGGCGCTGGCGCCTTCGCAGACCAGCCGATCCTCGTAGTAATGGACCTGCATGGCCCGGTAGATTTCCTCCTCGGTGACCAGGATAACGTCGTCGAGATGGTCGCGGCAAAGCTGGAAGGAAAGCTTGTTGTCGAGGCCGATACCGCCGCCAAGCGAATCGGCAAGGCTCGCCACCTCCTCGACCTCGACCGGCTTGCCCGCCGCCAGCGAGGCGTGCATGGCTGCGCCGCGGTCCATGGAAATGCCGACGACCCGGATCGACGGGTTGATCGTCTTCGCGGCTGCGCCCACGCCGCCGGCGAGCCCGCCGCCGGAAAGCGGAACGAGGATGGTCGCGATGTCGGGGCGCTGCTCCAGAATTTCGAGCCCGATCGTGCCCTGGCCGGCGATCACATAAGGATCGTCGAAGGGCGATATCTCGGTCAGGCCTTCGGCCTCGCACAACCGCTGGCTTTCGGCCAACGCGTCGTCCTGGCTCCTGCCGACGATCCTGACCTCGGCCCCCAGCGCGCGGATGCCGTCGACCTTGGTTTGCGGCACCAGCGACGACATGCAGATCACCGCCCTGATGCCGCGCGCCCGCGCCGCGAAGGCAACGCCGCGCCCATGATTGCCGGTCGAACAGCAGGTGACGCCTCGGGTACCCGCGGGCAGGTTGAAGACAGCATTGACCGCGCCGCGCAGCTTGAAGGCGCCGACCGGCTGGGTGGTCTCGAGCTTGAGCAGAAAGTCGCTGCCAACCGTGTCAGCCAGGAACAGCGACGGGATCAGCGGCGTGTAGGTCACCGTGCCCGCGATCGTTCGGCGGGCGGTCAGGATGTCGGCAAGCGTCAGGGCAGTCATGGAACTTTCGTCGCTCGGAGCTTTTCATGGTCGGTCGGGCGGGCTCGAGGCACTACCCCGCCTCAAGGACCGCGCTCAGGAACTGCTTCGTGCGTTCGTTGTCCGGGTCGTTGAAAAGCTTGTCCGGCGGCCCTTGCTCGGCAATCTTGCCGCCGTAGAAAAAGCAGACGCGATCCGAGAATTCCTTGGCGAAGCCCATCTGGTGCGTGACCATCAGCATGGTCAGGTCGTGCTCGGCGCCGAGTTGGCGGATGACGTTCAGAACCTCGCCGACCAGTTCCGGATCGAGCGCCGAGGTCACCTCGTCGAACAGCATCACCTTGGGCCGCATGGCCAGCGCTCGCGCGATTGCGACGCGCTGCTTCTGGCCGCCCGACATCTGGATCGGGAAATGGCCCTTCTTGTCGCCGAGACCAACCATGTCAAGCAGTTCGGCGGCGCGCTGCTCCGCTTCCGCGCGCGGCAGGCCCAACACCGAGATCGGCGCCTCCATGCAGTTCTGCAGCGACGTCATGTGCGGGAAGAGGTTGAAGTGCTGGAACACCATGCCGATCTTACCGCGCACTCGCCTCAGGTGGCGGTCGCTGGCCGGCACCATCGAGCCGTTCTTTTCCATGTGCGTGAGCGGCTCGCCGTCGACCCAGATGACGCCCTCGTTGATGCGCTCCAGCGTCATCAGCATCCTCAGCACCGTTGTCTTGCCGGAGCCGGACGGGCCGATGATCGACACCTTTTCGTTGCGCTGGATGTCGAGGTCGAGCTGATCGAGCACCGTCAGGCTGCCATAGCGCTTGGTGACGTTCTCGAAACGGACCATCGGTTCGCTCATGACGGGCTCCTACTGCAGATGGTAGCGGCGATTGAGCCAAAGGCTGACGCCCTGGACGATCGCCGAGGCAACGAGGCTGAAGAACAGGTAGAGCGCGCCCGCTGTGGTGATCGCCTCGATGTAGCGGTAGTTCTCGGCGCCGAAATTCTTGGCCCGCTGGAGCATTTCCAGGATGGCGATAGCGGCGAGGATCGGCGTGTCCTTGAACATGCCGATGAAGTAGTTGCCGAGGCTCGGCACGATCGGCGGGATCGCCTGCGGCAGGATGATCACCCGCCAGGCGCGCGGCGTCGAAAGGTTGAGCGCCGTGCAGGCCTCCCACTGGCCGCCGTCGACATTCTCGATGCCGGCCCGGTAGCACTCCGAGCAATAGGCGGCATAGTGGATGCCGAGCATGCCGACACCGGCGATCCAGGCAGGAATGACGATGCCAAATTGCGGACCGACGAAATAGACGAAGAATATCTGCAGGAGCAGCGGCGTGGAACGGATGAACTCGATGATCTCGGCCATGACACCGCGCACGAGGCGGTTCGGCGACTGGCGGATCAGTGCGAAGATCAAACCCAACACCAGCGCGATCGCGAAGCCGATGAAGGTTGCCTGAACGGTGACGACGGCGCCCCGGTAAAGATACGGCAGCGCCTCCCAGACATATTCCCAGTCCCAGATGTTCACGCCAGCGCCTCCCGCACGAAGCCGCGCGAGAAGCGGCGCTCAAGCCAGCGCACCAGCGGCGTGATCAGGGCCCGCGCGATGACGTAGTAGCCGAACAGCGCGACCGCGAAGAACAGCAGATAGTTGCCGGTCGCGTCGGCGGCGAGCTTCGCCGCGGTGGTGAGCTCGGTGATGGTGATGAAGAAAATCAGCGACGTGCCCTTGAGCAGCTCAATGAGCAGGTTGCCCCAGGGCGGCAGCATGCCGCGGATCGCCTGCGGCAGGATGATCCGCCGCATCATGGTCAACCGCGGAAAGTTGAGCGCCGTGGAGGCCTCGTACTGGCCGCGCGGCACGCTCTGGATGGCGGCTCGGACGAGTTCAGCCCCGTAGCCGGAGACGTTCATGCCGACACCGATGATAGCGACCGTCCATGGTGACATGGTGAGCCCGAAGATCGGCAGGACGAAGAACCACCAGTAAAGCTGCACCAGCATGGAGGTTCCACGGAAAAACTCGATATAGGCCACCGCAAGCCAGCGCAGCGGCGCCACCGTCGAAACCCGGATCAACCCCACGACGAGGCCAAGCGCGATCGCCACCAAAGAGGCGCCGACCGTGACGAGCAACGTGACGGCCACACCCTTGAACAGCGCAGCAACGCTGAAGCCCAGTGCAAACTCGTTCATGCAGCCGACCCCCGCCTAGCGTCTCCCGGACGAACCGGGAAACGCCTGGTTCAGTTCAGCCCGCAGGCGCGGGGTGGATCAACCTTCGCAGAGCTTTGCGGTCGGCGTGCCGTCGGGCAGGTTGGCCTTTGAGTAGCCGTAGGGCTTGACCGATTCCATCATTTCGTCGGAACCGATGTAGTCCTTGAGAGCCGCATTGAAGGCGTCGACCTCTTCCTGCTGGTTGGGCAGGAAGGCCAGGCCCGGATAGCCGTCGATGACCGGCGGCGTGAACGGGTCGGCGAGCTCGACTGCTTCGTCCTTGTCGGCGAACTCCTTCATGGTGAAGTAGGTGCCGCTGCCGGCCGCGGCGCGCCCTGCCTTGACCGCCTGCAGGATTTCGGCCGGTCCGGCCACCTGCATGATCTTGTCTTCAGCGATGCCCGCGTTCTTGGCGTTCTTGACCGTGTTGTAGCCGGCACCGGTGACGAACATCAGCCCCTTGTCGCGCACGTCGTCGAAGGAATGCAGGCCTTCCGGATTGCCCTTCGGAACCAGAAGCGCGTCGGCAAACGTGCCGAGCGGCTCGGTGAAGAGCGCGTTTCGGCAGCGCTCCGGCAGGATGTACATGCCGCCGGTGATGATATCGAAACGGCCGGCCTGCAGGCCGGGAATCAGGGAACCCCATTCAGTCACGACAGGCTCGATGTTCGTGGTGCCGAGCTTTTTCAGGATGTCGATCGTGATGGCGTTCACAAAGCCGAGCGGCTGGTTGTTGTCGCCCGGGTAGGCCCAGGGAACCTCGTTGGAGAAACCGATGCGGATCGTCTCGCCGGCCTTGATCTTGTCGAGCAGTTCGCCCGCGGACGCCGACCCGGCCCACGAACCGACCGTCAGCGCGGCGACGCCGAGCGCGAGCGCGCCCTTCAGGATTGCACGTCTCATAGCAACACTCCCATTGTGATGTTCACCCGTTTTCATTTGTTGTGTACAACATCACGCTGGCGCGAAGGCTGTCAACGATTTTTTGCAGCTTTCCATCCGCATCATATGCCTGTTTCGGCTTGCGTCCGGATAGTTGTACACATTATCGTTCAGTTCAGCGGCGAACCGTGTGCGCCGCTGCAGGGAGGAAACATGCCGGCTGCCGAACTGCCCTTCTCGAAAGGGGAATATGACCGCCGCCTGACCAAGGTTCGCGACGCGATGGCGCGGGCCGAAATCGACGTGCTTTTCGTCGAAGATCCATCCAACATGGCTTGGCTGACGGGTTATGATGGCTGGTCCTTCTACGTCCATCAGGGTGTCATCGTCTTCCACGATGGCGATCCGGTCTGGTGGGGCCGCACGCAAGATGCCAATGGCGCGGTCCGCACCGTGTGGATGGAGGATCGCGACGTCATCGGCTACGCCGACCGCTACATCCAGTCGACCCGCCATCACCCGATGCAGGACCTGGCCGAAAGGCTGCGCGCGCGCGGATATGCCGACAAACATGTCGGCGTGGAACTGGAGAATTACTATTATTCGGCCAAGGCGCATCTGGTGCTGACGGCGGAACTGCCCGACGCCACCTTCGTCGACGCGACCGCGCTGGTGAACTGGCAACGCGCGGTCAAGTCGGACGAGGAGATCGCCTTCATGCGACGCGCCGCGCGCATCTCCGAAAAGATCGTTGACGGCATCGTCGAGCGTGTCGAACCGGGGCTGGTGAAAAACGAGCTCGTTGCCGAGATCTATGCCGACGCCGTTCGGGGCACCAGCGACGCCTGGGGCGACTATGCGGCTATCGTGCCGCTGCTGCCGAGCGGCGCCGATGCAACCGCGCCTCACCTGACCTGGGACGGGCGTCCTTTCGCCAGAGGCGAGGCGACGTTCTTCGAAATCTCCGGTTGCTACCGCCGGTATCACGCGCCGTTCTGCCGCACGGTCTTCCTCGGCAGGCCGCCGCAGGAGATGCTGGACGCCGAAAAGGCGCTGGTCGAGGGGCTGGAGGCTGGCCTCGAGGCGGCCCGGCCCGGCAACCGCGCCGGCGATGTCGCGCGCGCCCTCTTCGGCTCCCTGGAGCGAGCCGGCATCAAGAAGGAGGGCCGCTGCGGTTACCCGATCGGCCTTTCCTATCCGCCCGACTGGGGCGAGCGCACCATCTCCTTCCGCCACGAGGATGACACCGTGCTGGAGGCCGGCATGACGTTCCATTTCATGCCAGGCCTGTGGATGACCGACTGGGGACTGGAGATCACTGAGAGCATCCTGATCCGCGACGGTGCCGCGGCGGAATGCCTGTGCAACCGACCGCGCAAGCTTTTTGTCAAGGATTGAGCGCCATGACCGACCTCGATCGCACCCGCGCGATCCTCGCCGATCTTGTCAGCTTCCCGAGCGTTTCGTCGGACAGCAATCTCGACCTCATCACCTATGCCGCCGATCTGCTGAGCAGCGTCGGCGCAACGCTTTCGATCATGCGTGACGACAGCGGCAGCAAGGCCAATCTTTTCGCCACCCTCGGGCCAGCCGGCGACGGCGGCATCGTGCTTTCCGGCCACACCGACGTGGTGCCGGTCGAAGGCCAGGAATGGTCGAGCGATCCCTTCGTGCTCGACGAGCGCGACGGCCTGCTCTACGGGCGCGGGACTTGCGACATGAAGGGTTTTATCGCCTGCGCACTCGCCACGGCACCCGCCTTCGCCGAAACCGAACTGGCACGCCCGCTGCATTTTGCCTTCACCTACGACGAGGAGATTGGCTGCTTCGGGGCCAGGGCGCTGATCACCGAACTCGCCAATGCCGGGCTGCGGCCGGCCGTCGCCATCATCGGCGAGCCGACCGAGATGGGCGTCATTGAGGGCCACAAAGGCTGCTACGAATACACAACCGATTTCACCGGCCTCGAAGGCCACGGCTCCGCGCCCGAGCGCGGCGTCAACGCCGTCGAATACGCGACACGTTACATCACCCGTCTTCTCGACCTTGGCGAGCAATTGAAGGAACGGGCGCCCGCGAGCAGCCGCTTCGAGCCGCCATGGACGACGGTGCAGGTCGGGCGCATGACCGGCGGCGCGGCACGCAACATCATCGCCGGCCAGTGCTCGGTCGAGTGGGAAATGCGTCCTATCACCATTGACGACGCCGACTTCGTGAAGAGCGACCTCGACGCCTACGTGTCGACAGTACTGCGCCCGGCCATGCAGGCGGTTTCGCCCGACGCCGACATCGTCACCCACGTCATCGGCGAGGTCCAGGGTCTGCGTGCTGTACCCGAATCGGAAGCGCGCCGCATCGTGTGCGAACTCACCGGCGCCGAAGATGCCGGTGTCGTGCCCTTCGGCACCGAAGCCGGCCTGTTCCAGACCGCCGGCATCTCTTCGGTGATCTGCGGGCCCGGTTCGATCGAGCAGGCGCATAAACCGGACGAATTTGTCGCACTTGATCAGTTACAAGCCTGTATCACCATGCTGGACAAGCTGCGCCTCAAGATGATGCGATGAGTGAACTGGAGTCTATCCTCGAGAGCGATACCGACGAACCCGCCACCGCGCCCGGTGGTTCCCGCGAGCGCATAGAGCGCATCTATGCGGTGCTGCGGAGGCGCATCTCGCTGCTCGAATACCCGCCGGGCGAACGCCTGCGCGAGGAAGCGCTGGCCGAGGAGTTCGACGTCAGCCGCACGCCGATCCGCCGCGTGCTGGCCCGGCTCGAGGACGAGGGGCTCCTGCGCTCGGTGCACGGCGTCGGCACCATCGTCACCGACATCGACATCGACCAGCTTGAGCAGGTGTACCAGCTTCGCGTCGAGCTCGCCGAGCTGATCGGCAAGCTGGCCCCCGTCCGTCCAGACGGACACAAGGTGGCTGCGTTTCGCGCCCTTCTGGCGCGTTGCGACGCCTTGATCGCGAAGCCGGACGCGCGCGAATTTGCCACTATCAACATGGATTTCTTCCACCTTCTGACGTCGCTGACGGCGAACGAGCCGCTGCGCGCGATCAGCGAGCGGCTCTACTACCAGACGACGCGCATCTGGCTGAAGACCGCGTCGCGGCTCGCCAGCTACAAGGAAGTGCTGCACAACGAGATCGTGATCTTTCACCGCGAAGTCGCCGACATCGTCGCCGCGGTTGAACTCGGCGACCTCGAGATCATCGGCCACATCCGCCGGTCGCACATCTCGATGAGCTTCTTGAGACTGCGCGACAGCGCCCACGCGGAGGGCGCGACCGACTCCAAGACTTAGGTGCGCCAGCCAAGCAACACGCGTTCGGCGCGCCCGATCAGCCAACCAATGGTGAGCCCCAACACGGACAGCATCGCAACGCCGGCGATGAGTTGATCCGTCGCGAACAGCGCACCCGCCATCAGGATGTAGGCGCCGATGCCGAACTCGGCGCCGATCATCTCGGCCGCTACGAGGAGCACGATGGCGATCGAGGCCGAGATACGGAAGCCGGACAGGATCGCCGGCAGCGCGCCCGGAACGATGATCTTGCGCACGATCGACAGCCACGACAGCCCGAACGACTGGCCCATGCGGATCAGGTTGCGGTCGACATTGTCGACGCCGCCATAGGTGGCGATCACGGTCGGGAAGAAGGTGCCGAACAGGATCGTCGCCACCTTGGAGCCTTCGCCGATGCCGAACCAGATGATGAAGAGCGGCAGCAGCGCGATCTTGGGGATCGGGAACAGGGCCGAGACCAGTGGCAGCAGGCCGGCGCGGGCGAGCGAAAACAGAGCGATCATCAGCCCGACGGCGATGCCGAGCAGGCTGCCGATCGTCCAGCCGATCAGCAGGCGGTAGAGGCTGGCGCCGAGATGTTTCCACAGCATGCCGGTCTCGACCAGCGCCATAAAGGCCTGGAACGCTTCGGAAGGCGCCGGCAGGGCGATATCGGAGATGATGCCCCAGCGGGAACCGAGCTCCCAGACCAGGATCAGGACGACGAAGACAAGCGGCGACACCACGCCGAGCGGGCGGTGACGGAAGCCGCCACCGCGGAAGGGCACCTGCCGTTCACCACCTTCCGTCGGTCGGACCGTTTCACCGGTCGTGCGCGCCACCCGCTCATCCGACATCGGCGATCTCCATGTCGGCGGCCCTCGCCTCGTCGCGCATGATCGTCCAGATACGCCTTTGCAGCCTGTCAAGTTCGGGCAGCCTGTCGAGCCGCTGGGCAAGCGGAATGTCGATCTCGACGATCTCGCGTATCTCGCCCGGACGCCGCGACAGGACGACGATGCGGTGGCCGAGGCGCACCGCCTCGGCGAGATTGTGAGTCACGTAGCAGGCGGAAAAGCCTTCGCGCGTCCACAGATCGACCAGATCGTCCATCAAGAGCTCGCGGGTCTGGCTGTCGAGCGCCGAAAGCGGTTCGTCCATCAGCATCACCGCCGGCCGCACGCTGAGCGCCCGCGCGATCGCCACGCGCTGCTTCATGCCGCCCGAAAGCTGGCGCGGCCAGGCCTTGCGGAAATCCGTCAGCTTGGTGCGCGCAAGCACGTCGTCTATGACTTCCCGCGCTTTGCCGCCGCGGATGCCATGATCCTCCAGAACCAGGCTGATATTGCCTTCGACGGTGCGCCAGGGCAGCAGCGCGAAATCCTGGAAGACATAGGTCAGCGGGTTGAGTGAACCCGCCGGCGGCTCGCCGGAAAGCAGCACCTTGCCGCTTTCCGGGCGCTCAAGTCCGCCGACGAAACGCAAGAGGGTCGACTTTCCGCAACCCGACGGGCCGATGATGCAGACGATCTCGCCGTCGGCGAGCGAGAAGGAGATGTTCTTCAGCACCTCCGTCTCGCCGTACCGGTGCGAGACGTCATCGAGAATGATCTTCATCCCGTGGCCCGTCTTCGCGCGATGTTCCGGAGATCAACCGGTTCAGAAGGTTTCCACGAAGCTCGTGTCGACGAGGTTTGCCATCGACGCGTCCTCGGGAACCATCTTTTCGGATTTGAACCACTCAAGCTGGTCCTTGATACTGGCAAGGTTCATGCGCGCATTGGGATTGATGCGCATGGCGCCCGCCTTGATGCGCGGCGCCGCCTGGTCGAGCGGCTGATCCTTGTAGACATATTTGTGGATCATCTCGACGATCGCGTCGGTGTCGGCCTCACTCATCGACTTGTCGACCAGCGCCGCATTGTAGTCGTCAACGCCCTTGGAAAAGCCGGCAAGGAACTTCTTCACCAGTTCAGGTTTTTCGGTGGCAATCGCCGTCGAGGTGAAGACGGTCGTGACCTGATAGCTGTCGATGTAGTCGGACACCTTGCCGATCTCCATCACCTCACCGCCCTTGGTCAACGCGCCGGCAATGTTGGGCACGATCGACCAGGCGTCGATCTGACCCGACTTCAGCGCCGCGATCACCGCCGGGACCTTCTGCAGCGGTTTCACACTGATCTCGGAGCGGTCAAAGCCCTCCTTGTCGGCGATCTTGTGCGCCATGTAGTGGAACGACGAACCGGTAGTGGTGATGCCGTAGCTGCGTCCCTTGAGCATGGCCGGCGAGGTGACGCCGGAATCATAGGCCGCCTTAGAAACGAGAATCTTCTGACCCTCGACGTCCGGTGTCTCCTGCAGCGCGCCGCCGATCACCTTGACCACGCCTTTTTCGGCCAGGGCGACCAGGCTGCCCGAGATCGCCGTCACGCCGAAATCAACGTCACCGGAGGCGATCGCCACCGCCATCGGCTGTGCGGCCTGGAACGTCACGAACTCGGTCTCGAGGCCCTGCTCTGTGAAATAGCCCTTCGCCTCGGCGATGATGCTTGGCGAATGCGAGGTGAGTGACAACAGGCCGATGCTGATCTTGTCGGCGGCAACGGCCGTACCGGACGCGGCGACCAACGTGCCGGCTAGGGCGATCGCCCCGAACGTTCTGCGGTTGATCAAATGCATGGTTTTTCCTCCCTTGAAAATAATGACGAGTTCTACGTTCCGGCGCCATGCCCCAACCCGGTCACCGGTTCGAGGATGTAGGTGCGCAGAAGTTCCGCTGCCTCCCGGACCAGCTTCGCCAGCACGGCTTCCACAAGCGCCTCGGCTGTCGCGGCATCACGAGCGAAATCGATGCGCCCCTCGCGCAGCGCGGCGAGACCGAAGCGCCGGCTTTGTCCGAACAGCCGCGCCTGCACCCCGATAAGGCGCGGTGACCCACAAGCCGACACCAGGCTGGCATGGAAAATGCGGCGGGCATCGTCCCAATCGAGCGCAAACCCCTCGGGGTCGGCCACCACGGCCTCTGACGTCCGCAACAGCGCGTGACGTGACGCCACCACCTCGCCTTCCCAGCGCACGTCGCCGCGGTCCATCGACCAACGCAGCCCGAGCGGTTCGATCTCGGCGCGCAGTCTAAGGATGTCCTCCAGGTCGGCCTGCGTTGCCGATGCGACGCGGAATCCCCGTTGCGCGCTGGCCTCGACAAGGCCGTCGGCGGCCAGAAGAGTGAGGGCCTCGCGAAACGAATGCGCACTGCCGCCGTAGCGCTGCCGCAGGTCGTCGATCTTCAGCCTGGTGTCAGGTTCAAGAACGCCAAAGGAGATGTCGCGGCGAACCTGCTCGGCGAGCAGGCGGACCACGGTGGCATTGTCCTCGTCCGAGCGAAAGAACACCGATTTCTCCAAGAGAACGGAAAATCTTCAACATTGTCTCGCGCATGGACGGAGCCGAGTCAATCACCGCCCGGGTCGGGGATAGTGCGCGCCCATAAAGTCTTGCTAATATCGCCGCTACTGCTGGCGCGCACCCGCGCCCGAGGCCAGGCGGAGGGGTCATGGAAAAGCGGATCAGGATCATCTCGGGACTGGTCCTGTTCGCTTTCGTCACGATGCACCTGATCAACGTCGCGCTCGGCCTTCACTCGGTCGAGATGATGGATCGGGCGCGTCCGTTGCTCATGGGCGCCTGGACCAATCTGGCCGGAACCCTCCTACTCACCTTGTCCCTCGGCGCCCATTTCGCTCTCGGGATGCTGGCAATCTATCGCCGCACCACGCTTCGCCTGTCACCGACGGATACGGTCCAGGTGATCGCCAGCCTGGCGATCGTTCCGTTACTCGCTCCCCATGTCGTCGGCACCGCCATCGCGGCCCGCTACGGCGTGGTACCGAGCTTTGCCAGCCTGATCCCCTATTTCTGGATCGACCAGCCGCTCGAAGGGCTGCGGCAGGTGGTCCTGCTCGCGGTCCTCTGGATCCATGGCTGCATTGGTGTCTACACTTGGGCACGTATCCAGCTCTGGTGGGCAAGGGCGGGAGCGTTCCTCTATCCTTTCGCGGTGGCGATCCCCGTGCTCGGACTGCTCGGCTTCGTCGAGGCCGGCAATCAGGTCATCGCCGAAGGCCGGCCGGCGCTGCCGCCGATGCAGTTGGCGCTGCCCTTCGAAGAAATCCTGGCGATCCTGAAGTCGATCAACTGGACCGTTTTCTATGTCTATGTCGGGTTGGTCGTGCTCGTCCTCGTCGCGCGGCAGTTGCGCCTGGCCAGCAATGACGGGCTCGTCCGCGTCTCCTTCGACGGCGGCATGGCAGCGGCGGGAACCCAAGGCATGACGCTGCTCGACATCGCCCGCCTCAACGACGTGCCGATGGCCAATCTGTGCCGCGGACGCGGACGCTGCGGCACTTGCCGGGTGGAAATCGCGAATGGAGGCATGCTGCCACTGATGGAGGCGGAGGAAGAAAAGACGCTGGCACGGGTCGGCGCCCCAGCCGGAACCCGCCTTTCTTGCCAGTTGGCGCCGCCGGCTGGTGAATTCAAGGTCAGGCGGCTCGTTCCACCTTTCCTGCGGGCGCGCGACCTGCACAGGTTCGACGAGGCGCACCGACTTTCCGAACATGGCGCGGCCGAGGCCGCGGAATGACCATGGTCGGGCGCCTGATTTCGGCCTTGCTGCTCGCGGCCATGCTGTGCAGCGCGGCAGCTGCGCAGCCCCTTCCGCTCCCGTCAGGCAGCGAGGAAGCACCGGCCGCGACGGAACCGTCGCCCAACGACGTCCAGGAATTGCTGCGCATCCTCGGCGACCCGCGCGTGGTCGAATGGCTCAAACAGCAGCTTGCCGACTCACCGCCAGCAGCCGAAGAGGAAGGCCTTTCCCTGCGCACCGAGATCAGCGACCGCCTGGCCGCTGCCCGCTCGCGCATGGCCGAGCTTGCCGCGGCCTGGTCGAACTTTCCGTTCGTGCCGCAGGTGCTGGCGCAAGCCTGGCGGAGCGAACTTTCGCAGGATCAGGCATTGCGCAGCCTGATCTACGTCATTGTGTTCCTGTTCGTCGGCGGCGGGTTCGAATGGCTGTTCTGGCAATATTTCCACCCCGTCATGATGCGTATCGAGCATGTCCGGCCCGCCTCCTTGTGGCGGCGCGTCGCCGGCGCCGCCAGCCGGCTGCTGCTTCAGGCGAGTGCGCTTGCGCTGTTCGCGCTCGGGAGCATCGGGACATTCCTCGGTTTCGACTGGCCGCCTTTCCTCGAGCGGCTCGTCGTCAACCTGCTGCTCGCCGTCATCGGCATCCGTGCGCTCGCCATGCTGTCGCGCTTCATCATCGCGCCGCGCAACGAACATCTGCGGTTGGTGCCGCTCACCAACGCCATGGCAAGGCTCGTCCATCGCTGGCATGTCATCGTCGCCGCCTTGCTAGTGCTAGCTCTGGTCGCCTCCGACACGCTCGACACCCTGGCCTTCGGCCCGGCAGGCTCGCCGCAGGCAGTCAACGCCGCCCTTGCTGTCGCGGTCGGTCTCGGGGCACTGACGGTTGCTGCACTCGTCGCAATGGTCTGGTCGCTCTCGCGTGCAATGCGCCAGCAAGCCCCCACGCGGATTGGACACCGTTTCGAACCGATCAATTTCCGGGTGCTGCCTGTCGTGCTGTCGGTCGTGATCGTGATCGCCTACCTGCTGTGGTTGTTCGGCGCGACAGAGCTAATGTGGACTGTGCTGGTGGCTGGCGCCTTCTTTCCGGTTCTGCGGGTCAGTTATGCCATGATCGATCACTTCTTCGATCGGGCCGAGGAAAGCAGGGCCGTCGACCGCGAAGGCGAACCCGTGGTCGAAATCGCGAAGGTGGCGGCCATCCAGAGCGAAGCGCCCCTACCCGAAGGCCAGAGCAACGCGATCGAAGAATCCGACACCGAGCGCTATGCGACCTATCGGCCGGTCGCCCGCCGCGTCGGGCGGTTCGTGCTCGCCGCTCTGGCCCTCGCCTTCATCGCCGCCGCCTGGGGCGCCAACATCGCCACGCTGTCGGAATCGCCGAGCGTGGCGGGCCGGCTGGTGCGGGTGGCGGTCGACATCATCGCGGCCGTTCTGATCGCCGATCTCGTCTGGGGCTGGGCGAAGGGTGCGATCGACCGCCGGATGGCGAACTACGTCGCCCCGCCCCCCGGCGAACCGCCCGGGCCGGAGGCGCGCATGGCGACCCTGCTGCCGTTGATGCGCAACATCCTTCTGGTGGCGATTATCACCCTGGTCGGATTGACCATCCTGTCCTCGTTCGGAGTCAATATCGCACCGCTGATCGCCGGCGCCGGCATCCTCGGCGTCGCGATCGGCTTCGGCGCCCAGTCGCTGGTGCGCGACATCGTCTCGGGCATCTTCTTCCTCGTCGACGACGCCTTCCGGGTCGGTGAATATATCGAGATCGGCGACCTCCGTGGAACGGTGGAATCGATGTCGTTGCGCTCGATGCGCGTCCGCCACCATCGCGGCGCAGTTCACACAATCCCCTTCGGCGAGCTCAAGTCCTTGACCAACTATAGCCGCGACTGGGTGATCATGAAGCTTGAGTTCCGCGTGCCGTTCGAAACCGATCTGAAGCTCGTCAAGAAGCTGGTCAAGCAGGTCGGTGCCGAACTGCAGGCCGACCCCAACTATGGCAGCTACATCCTGGAGCCTCTGAAATCGCAGGGCGTGCGCCGCATGGAGGAGTTCAACATGGTGGTCGGCGTCAAGTTCATGGCCAAGCCGGGCGCCCAATGGGTGATCCGGCGCGATGCCTACCAGAAATTGCGCGATACGTTCGACAAGAACGGCATCAGCTTCGCCCAGCGCAACGTCAAGGTGGAGGTGCTGTCCGACCGCCCGCTGACGCCGGACGAGGAAAAGGCGGTCACGGGGGCCGCACAAGCCGCCGTCGAAGGCCAAAACGTGCGGCCGCCTGCGCTGCCGGACGAACCATGACGATCAACCCTTTCAATCTCGATACACCGGCCCCATATCCGGTTCGACCGGGCCTGCCGAGGAAGAGCGAAACGCCGTGACCGCGTATCCCCCGCCCTACCGGGCCTCTTCATTGCGCTCCCTCGTGATATCGCCTATCACCACACGATATCGTACCCGCCGGACATGTCAGGGCGTGCATGGACCCGTTCGCTAGTTTCAAAGTGCTCATGTACAGTCATGACACCTTCGGCCTGGGTCATTTGCGGCGCAGCAGGACGATCGCGCATGCCCTGGTGACACATTTTCCGGGTGTTGAGGTGTCGATCATCTCCGGCTCACCCGTCGTGTCGGCCTATCCCTTCGAAGACCGCGTTGAATACGTGCAGATTCCGGCCGCGAGAAAGCTTTCCGACGGCAGTTACGTCTCGGCCAACGGTATTGGCACGCTTGACGACACCATCGCCGAGCGCGAAGCGCTGATCAGCGAGGCCGCTGACCGCATCGACCCGCAATTCGTCATCGTCGACAAGGAGCCGCTCGGGCTGGCACGCGAAATGCTGGCCACCCTGACGAGTCTCAAGGAACGCGGCGCGACCACCGTGCTAGGCCTGCGCGACGTGCTCGACGCGCCGGAACTGCTGCGCGAGGAATGGAACCGCAAGCACATTCTCGACCACCTCGAGGATCTTTACGACGAGATCTGGATCTACGGCCCAGGCTCCTTCTACAATCCGCTCGCCGGCATCGATCTCTCGGAATCCCTGTTGTCGCGCACCCGCTACACCGGGTTCCTGCCGCGCGCCGTCACCGACCGTGACCACGGCACCGACTATGGCAGCGGCTACGTTCTCATAACCGCCGGAGGCGGCGGCGATGGCTACGACCTCATGTCGGCGGCTCTGGCCGCCGTGAAGCTTGGCCAGACCAACGACCTGGATTTCCTGTTCGTGCTCGGTCCTTTCATGACCGAAAGCCAGCGTTTCGAGATGCTGGCGCGGGCGTCGGGGGTCGAGAACGTGCGTATCGTCGAATTCGACGCCAATCTCGAGGCGATCGTCGCCAACGCGCGCGCAGTGATCGGCATGTGCGGCTACAACACGTTCTGCGAGGCGATGTCCTTCGACAAGCAGGTGCTTTTCGTCCCGCGTACGGCGCCGCGTCGCGAACAAACCATCCGTGCCCATCGCGCCGAGGAGTTCGGCTGGGTTGACGTCCTCGATATCGAATACGCCAAGAACCCGCACACGTTCCTCGCATCGCTCAAGCAACTCCTGCGCCGACCGTTGCCCTCCGAGGCCGTGGCGCGCCCCGACCTTGACGGCCTCAGCCGCATCTGTGCTCTCACCGAGATCCTGCTTGACCATCGGCAGGAAACGCTGGCTTCTGGAGAGAAGCTCAGGGCAGCCGGCAGATGAGTTCCCACATCGCCGTCGTTCTGAAGTGCTACCCGCGCTTGTCGGAGACCTTTGTCGCGCAGGAGATCCTCGAACTCCAGCGCGCGGGGTTTCAACTGACCCTGGTGTCGCTGCGCCATCCGACCGACAAGCGGACGCACCCCATCAATGACGAGATCGTTGCGCCGGTGACCTACCTGCCCGAGTACCTGCACCATGAGCCACGCCGCGTTTTCGCTGCCTGGCGTGCGGTCCGGCGGCTGCCCGGATACCGCGCGGCATTTCGCAGCTTTCTGCGCGACCTTGCCCGCGACGCCACGCGCAACCGGGTCCGTCGGTTTGGGCAGGCGCTAGTATTCGCCGCCGAATTTCCGGCCGGCGCAAAGTGGATATACAGCCATTTCATCCACACCCCCTCCTCCGTCGCCCGCTATGCCGCCGAGATACGCGAGATGCGGTGGAGTGCGTCGGCGCATGCCAAGGACATCTGGACCTCGCCGGACTGGGAACTGCGCGAAAAGCTTGCCGCCGCCGATTGGGCCGTGACCTGTACGGCTGGCGGTAGCCGCCATCTCAAGCAACTCGCCGACGATGCCGGCAAGGTGAGCCTGGTCTATCACGGCATCGACCTGTCGCGCTTTGGTCGACCCACGGCGGTTTCGTATGACCGCAATGGCGGTGCGCCCGAGAATCCCGTGCGCATCCTGTCGGTCGGCCGCGCGGTGAAGAAGAAGGGCCTCGACACACTGGCACACGCACTTGCACGGCTACCCGAAGACATCCACTGGCGCTGGACCCACATCGGTGGTGGCGAACTGGCAGACGAGCTCAAATCGCTCGTCGACCGTCTGGGTATCGCCGACCGCGTCGAGATGCACGCCTCGCGCCCACAGTCGGAAGTGCTCGCCGAGTATCGGCAGGCGGACCTCTTCGTGTTGCCTTGCCGCATCGCGCCCAACGGCGATCGTGACGGCCTGCCCAACGTACTGGTGGAAGCGCAGAGCCAGGGAGTGACCTGCATCTCCACGCCTATCTCCGGCATTCCCGAACTGATCGAGGACGGGCGGACCGGCCTGCTCGTGCCGCCGGATGATATCACGGCATTACGCTCGGCCATGGAAGGAGTGATACGCGACCCCTCGCTGCGCGAAAAGTTGGGCAGAGCCGGTCAGGACCGGGTCTTTCAAGCTTTCGACCACCGGGCCTCGATAGGACAACTGATCGGCAGGTTCGAGGCCTCCGGACTGACGTCGAGCGTCGCCCAAGAGAAGCTCGCCTCCTGATGCGCAGGGTCCTGTTCTACGTCCAGCACCTGATGGGTGTCGGGCATGTCTTTCGCGCCGCGCGCATCATCCGGGCACTTGTGGCCGCAGGTTTTGAAGTTGACTTCGCCTTCGGCGGTATCCCGATCCCCAACTACGATGGCGGGGGGGCACGCATTCATTATCTGCCGCCGGTCAGAGCCGGCGAGGAGGTTTTCAACAGGCTTGAACTGCCAGATGGCACGCTTGTCGATGATGCGTGGAAGGACCAGCGTCGTGACATGCTGCTGGAGATCTTCGAGCGCGTCAGCCCCGACATCATCATCACCGAGGCGTTCCCGTTCGGCCGCCGCCAGATGCGCTTCGAACTGCTGCCGCTGATGGAGGCTGCCAGAAATCGCACCCCGCGTCCGCTTATCGTCGGCTCGGTGCGCGACATCATCCAGCGCAACACCACCAAGCCGGAGCGCGACCGCGAGGTCGTCGAACTGATCCAGCGCTATTTCGACCGCATTCTCATCCATGGCGATCCGGCCCTCACCAGGCTTGAAGATACCTTCCCTCATGCAACCGACATCGCCGACCGGATCGCCTATACCGGCATCGTGGCGCCGCCGGTGCCAGCGGAAATCGCCGAGCGAAGCGGGGTCGTAGTGTCGGTCGGAGGCGGTGCGCTCGGCTATCGGTTGCTCAAGGCGGCTGTCGCGTCCAAGCCGTTGTCGACCCTTCGGGATGAGCGCTGGACCGTCATCACCGGTTTGCGCTCGACCGCCGAGCAGCGCCAGGAATTGAGCGAGAGCGCCTCCGGCGATCTGCGTTTCCTCACCTTTGTGGACGATCTCCCCGCCCTGCTAGCCGGAACGCGGCTTTCGATATCGCGGGCCGGCTATAACACCGCCGCCGACATCTATGTTTCCGGTTGCCGGGCGGTCGTCTCCCCGCTTTCGGACGGCACCGAGACGGAGCAGATCGAGCGCACCGAACTGATGGCGCGCCACCAACTGGCCGAGGTCATCCCGCCGGGGAGCGAGACGCCGGAAGCCTACGCTGCGGCCATCGATCGCGCCCTGAAGGGGCCGGCTCCAGATCGCAGCCGCCTCCGCCTTGACGGCGCCGCAGAGACCGCGCGCCTGTTGCGTCTGCTCGCCGACGGCCACGTGAGGACCGCAAGCGCTTGACGGCCCGCGAACGCCCCCTCTAACGTCCGCCATGCCGCCCCGGATCGCATTCTACGCGCCTTTGAAGCCGCCAAGCCATCCAATCCCCTCTGGAGACCGGGAGATAGCGCGCAATCTGATCAAGGCCCTGCGCCTTTGTGGCCACGAAGTGGCGGTTGCGACAGAGGCAATTTCGTACCAGAAGCGCCCTTCGCGCGAACTTTTCGAGGCACGTCGCGACACCTGCACCGCCGAGCGCGAACGGCTGCTGGCTGAGTGGCGCGCAGCCCCGGAAACCGCACCCGACCTGTGGTTCACCTATCATCCCTACTGCAAGTCGCCGGACTGGATCGGACCGGCCGTCTCGAAAGCGCTGGCCATACCCTATGTGACCGCGGAGGCATGTCGAACGCGCCAGGCGACCGACGCCGACTGGCATGACGCACGTTCCAGCGTGCAAAAGGCCGTCACCAGCGCCGACGTCAATTTCTGTCTCAAGAAGTCGGACCATGAATATCTGGCAACCTTTCTGCCGGATATGTCGAGTGTGGTTCCGCTCAAGCCGTTCATCGACGATCAGGCCGGCGGTGCGGCCGCCGCCCTGCCCTTCGCCAATGGCGAGCCGGTTCTGGTTGCGGTCGGCATGATGCGGCCCGGCGCCAAGATGCACTCCTACGCGGCGCTCGCGGACACGCTCCGCGAACTGCCCGGCCGGTGGAACCTTGTCCTGATTGGCGACGGCCCTGGCCGGTCGGAGATCGAGACGCTGTTTGCCTTCCTCGCGCCGGACCGCCTGCATCTGGCCGGTGCGGTTCCTCACGACGAGGTCCGCGCCTGGCTGGAGGCAGGCGACATTTTCGTCTGGCCGGGTATCGGCGAAGCGATCGGCATGGCGTTCCTGGAGGCGCAGGCCGCCGGGCTCCCGGTGACCGCATTCGCCACGGCAGGCGTTCCGGAAGTGGTTGGCAACCGGGCGGCACTGCTGGCTCCGTCTGGCGATACAGGCGCGCTGCGCGACCACATTGAAACATTGGTTGCCGACGCTGCGCTTCGTCAGCGCATGGGGGTCGCCGCCCGCGCGCATGTGGCGGCGAACCATTCGATCCGTGCCGCCGCCGAAACGATCAGGCACTCGCTCGATCCGCTGCTTGCTGCTGCCCGCAACCGTGTCTCGTCGGCATGAACGACTTCGCGGAACTCGACACCGAACTGAAGCGCTGGAGCGCTGACGGGATCACGCCGCGTTTCTTCCTGCGCGACGACGACGCCATCGAACCCGGTCCAGCGCTCGACCGGCTCTTGAACTTGACCCGCCGCTTTGACGTGCCGCTTCTGCTTGCCGTCATTCCGGCGCTGGCGACGTCGGCGCTGGCCGAGAGATTGGTCGGCGAGCCGCTGGTGACACCCTGCACCCATGGCTACGCGCATCGTCGTCATACGCCGGTTTCCGAGAAGGCGGTGGAGTTGGGCGGCGGGCGGCCTGTTGAAGATATTTTGGCCGAACTCAGCCTGGCCCACAGGCGAATGCATGCCCTGTTTGGCGACCGTCTCTCCGGCATTCTGGTGCCGCCATGGAACCGGATCGCGCCGGAAGTCGCCGCCCGCATTCACGAGCTGGGTTTCACCGGCCTCTCCGTCCACGCCTGGAAACCGGCGGGAAGCCAACTGCCGGAGATCAACACCCAGATCGACATCGTCGACTGGCACGACGGACGCCGCGGCAGGAGCCTCATCTGGGCAGCAGAAGAGACGGCGAGAAGGTTGCGTCGGGCCCGCGAACGCGGCGGCGCACCTCTAGGCATCCTTTCGCACCACCTTGTCCATGACGAGCAGGCCTGGGTCACGCTCGAGGGCCTGATCTCTCACCTCCGGACGAAGCATGCTCTGGCTTTTCGCCGTGCCGACGACCTCGTTCGAGACGCAGCCGCGGCTCAGTGATAAGGATCGGCCGCGTCGCGCAGCCCGTCACCCAGGAAATTGAACGCAAGGATGACCAGGATCACCGGGACGACCGGCAGGATCAGCCACGGGTAAAGCGCAACGACGTTGATGTTTTGCGCCTCGTTCAAGAGCACTCCCCAACTGGTTACGGGCGGCCTCAGGCCAAGCCCGAGAAAGCTGAGCGCGGTCTCTCCGAGGATCATGGTCGGAATGGTGATCGTGGCGGACGCGATCAGATGACTCATGAAGCCCGGGATCAGGTGGCGGAAGATGACCCGCGGCGGACTGGCACCCATCAGCTCGGCCGCCATCACATATTCCTCCTCGCGCAAGGACAGCAGCTTGGAGCGCACGGCGCGCGCAAGGCCGGTCCAGTCGATGAGGCCGAGAATGATGGTGATGCCGAAATAGACCAGGATCGGGCTCCACGTGACAGGCATGATGGCAGCCAGCGCCAGCCACAGCGGAATACTCGGCAGGCTCTGCAGAACCTCTATAATGCGCTGAACGATGTGGTCCACCCAGCCGCCATAGTAGCCGGCCATGCCGCCTATGGTGATCCCGAGGATGAAGCTGACCGTGATGCCGATCAGGCCGATGGTGAGTGAGATGCGCGTCCCGTAAATCATCCGCGACAGGACGTCCCGGCCGAGACGATCGGTTCCAAGTAAGTAGGCATTGCCGCCTTCCGCCGGACAGAACAGGTGCACGTCCGATTCGAACAAGCCCCAGAATTCGTAGCTGTCACCCCGGCAGAAAAAGCGCAGCTTGTGAATGACATTTGGGTCGACGGCATATTCGCGCTTCAGCGTCTCCATGTTGAGTTCAAGCTTCGTCCCGTAGACGAAGGGTCCGACGAACGATCCCTCATGGAAAAGATGCACGCTTTGCGGAGGCATGTAGATCGCCTTCACATTGCGGTTTTCGAGATTGTAGGGGGCCAGGAACTCGCAGATCAGGATCGAGGCGTAGAGCACGAGCAGGAAGACACCGGAGATCACCGCCGCCTTGTGCCGTCGGAATTTCCACCACATCAGCCGCAGTTGCGAGGCCAGATAGATGCGCTCCTGCTCCGGCGTCAGTTTCTCCGTGATGCTTGGATCGAACGGGGTCGCCGAAACGAAGTGGCCGAGCGGCTCGCCATCGGCCGGAAGCGAGCTCTTCATCGCTTGCGGCCCTCCTGAAGCCTGATGCGCGGGTCGAGTATGGCGAGCGCAATGTCGGAGATTAAGACCCCGATCACCGTCAGCGTTGCAAGGAACATCAGGAACGAGCCGGCGAGATACATGTCCTGGCTCTGCAGCGCGCGGATCAGAAGCGGTCCGGTCGTTTCGAGCGACAGCACAATCGCCACCACCTCGGCACCGGAGATCACGGCGGGAAGGATGCTGCCGATGTCGGCGATGAAGAAATTAAGCGACATCCGGAGCGGGTATTTCAGCAGCGCCCGCATCGGCGGCACGCCTTTGGCCCGCGCGGTCACCACATACTGCTTCTGCAACTCGTCGAGCAGATTGGCGCGCAGGCGGCGGATCATGCCCGCCGTGCCTGCCGTACCGATGACGATCACCGGGATCACCATATGCTCGGCGATCGACTTGAACTTCGCCCAACTCATCGGCTGATCGATGAACTCTGCATCCATGAGGTGCCCGATCGAAGTGCCGAACCAGACATTGGCCAGGTAGAGCAGGATCAGGGCGAGCAGGAAGTTCGGCGTTGCAAGGCCGAGCAGGCCAAGAAAGGTGAGCCCGTAGTCACCCCAGGAATATTGGTGGGTCGCCGAGTAGATGCCGATCGGGAAGGCGATCAGCCACGTGAAGATG
Organism: Nitratireductor mangrovi; assembly: GCF_007922615.2. Taxonomy (NCBI): domain Bacteria; kingdom Pseudomonadati; phylum Pseudomonadota; class Alphaproteobacteria; order Hyphomicrobiales; family Phyllobacteriaceae; genus Nitratireductor; species Nitratireductor mangrovi. The sequence continues at coordinate 2,843,978 of NZ_CP042301.2, forward strand.
ATGGTCACCATCGATACGACGATGGTGAGGTAGAGCCGGTCCCCTACCACATCGCTGACCGGCAGCTCGTATTCGAACGAATAGCCGTAGTCGCCCTGCAGCATGCCGGCGACCCAAGTGACGTAGCGTTCCAACAGCGGCTTGTCGAAGCCATACTGTTCCTTCAGATATTCGATCTTCTTGGGATCGACCGTCTCGCCCTGGGCCTGCAATTCGGCGACATAGGTTTCGAAATAGTCGCCGGGCGGCAACTCGATGATGAGAAAAACCAGCGCGCTGATGAGCAGCAGCGTCGGTATCGCAGCCAGCAGTCTGTAGACGATGTAACGAAGCAAACGGCCTAGTCCCCTGCCGAAAACCAGAAGGTATCCGGCATGTAGACGCCGAAATAGGCGACCGGGGAGAAGGCGTAGATGCCCTCATCCGGAACGTTATTGAGGCTCTTGCGCACGACGACCGGCTGCAGGACGCCGTTGACCGTACCGATCGTGTAGACTTGGTCGGTGTAGATCGCCAGCATCTCGTGCCAGATCGCCCGCCGCTCCTCCGTCGTCGACGAGGTCCGCCATGACTGGAACAGTTCGGATAGTTTCTGCACCTCGGGCAAATCCGCCATCTCGCCGGCCTTGCCGCCGGTCTCGACATACTGCCCCCATTTCGGCCAGTTGCCCTGGACCGACGAGACCGGAGCGAGTTCCTCGGGCGGCATGTCGGCCGTCGCCAGCCCGATATTGAGCCCGCTCCAGATCGACATCATGGTGTCGCCGGCCAGGAAGCGCCGACGCAGATTGTCAAGCTGCATGGCACGCGGGAAGACCTTGATGCCGATCGCCTTCCAATACTCACTGACCAGCTGCGTGACATCACTCTCCTCGGTACCGCCTGCCATCTCGATGATGATCTCGGCGGGTCGACCATCGGGAAGCTTCCTGATCCCGCCGTCACCGCGCTCGAGCCCGATCTCGTCAAGCAACTTGTTCGCCAACTCGACATCGTGCTGCGCCCAGGCCTGATCGTACTCCGGCTTGAACAGCGGCGAGCCCTCCAGCACGGTATTGGCCGCCGGGTGGGCGAGCCCGAAATAGAACTGCTGGTTGATTTCCTCGCGATTGATGGCCAGCGACAAGGCCCTGCGGAAACGGACGTCACGGAACAGCTCGCGCCACCCCGCATCGTTGACGTTCAGATTCGGCAGGTAGGCGACCTGGGAACCGGTTCCGTCGCGCCATAGCTTGACCTCGAAATTGTGCGCCTCGCCGCCCTGCTTCAGGAACGTGTAGTTGTCGAAACGCAGGTAGCGCGCCTGAAGGTCGCTGTCGCCGCTGCCGGTCTTGGCCGGGATGATGTCCTCCGAGCTGATGCCCATGAAGATCTCGTCGATATAAGGCAGCTGGTTGCCGGCGGAATCGGCACGGTGGAAATAAGGGTTGCGCTTGAAGAGAAAGCGTTCCGCCGGCGGCGGCGTGGTGTTCATCCACGGTTCCAGCGTCGGCAGGTCCGGATTCTCCGGCCGGTAGGCACGCGCTTTGACGGTATGCAGCGCCACCCAGTCGCGCACGGCAGCCTCGGCAACCTTGGCGTCGAGTTCGGCCGCGTCGGTATGCTTCTTGTGGAATTGCCGCAGGTAGTGGGCTGGCACGGCGATGTAATTCGGGCTGGCGCCGGCCAGCGACGGCAGGAATTGCGGGTTCGGTTTGGACCAGGTGTAACGTACCGTCAGGTCGTCCACGACCTCGAAGACCGGTGGTTCGCCGTCGACGAGCATGACCTGCGACGGGCCGCTGCGCGATAGATCGGGGTCGGTTTCGACATCTTCCCACGAATAGCGGAAGTCTTCGGCCGTGAAAGGATGACCATCCGACCAGCGATGGCCGGGCCTCAGCTTCAGTGTGAAGATGCGGCCTTCCTCGACCTCGAAGCTTTGCAGGATGTCGGGAACCAGATCCAGATTGTCGTTGAAGCCGACAAGCCTCGAATAGCCGTAGATCGTCATCATGCGGATGTCTTTGGCGTTCGACATCAGCATCGTCAGGGTGCCGCCGTAGCGCCCCGGCGACTTGCCCTGCGCCGAGAGATCGATGACGCGGGGATCGTCGGGAAGACGTTCGGCCATGGGCGGCAGTTCGCCGCTGGCGACGGCCTCCTTCAAGGCCGGCGGCTCTTCCGCCGCGGCGGATCCTGCCTGCGCGGCAACCAACAGTATCGAGGACAGGAAGAGGACGCGGACGCCCAATCGCGTGGCAAGCGAACTCATGCTGGTATCCTTTCGGGAGACGGAAGCGCCCGGGCAAGCACAAGATGACCCTTTCTGACCGGAATGAGCGACATCTCCCCTGCGTCGCTTTCCGGCTTGAATTCGTCCGGCCAGTCGGCGGTCGGATCGCCCTCCTCACTACCCTGCCGTGCAAAATCGAGCTTGTGATCGAGGCGCACAGTCGGCACGGCGCTCAAGAGTTTTTGCGTGTAGGGATGGACGGGGCGTGCAAAAAGCGTCTCGCAATCGGCGATCTCCACGATCTGGCCGCGCCGCATCACCGCGATGCGGTCGGCGATATACTTCACCACAGCGAGGTTGTGGGAAATGAAGATCATCGTCAGGCCGAGGTCCTTCTGTAGCGCCTTGAGCAGGTTGAGGATCTGCGCCTGGACCGAAACGTCCAATGCCGACACTGGCTCATCACAGATCAGAAGGTCCGGAGACAGCGCCAGAGCCCGTGCGATACCGATGCGTTGGCGCTGGCCGCCCGAGAAACTGTGCGGGTAGCGGTTGAGCTGACTTGTCTGCAAACCGACCAGAGCCATCAGTTCCCTGGCATTTTCCACATTGCGCCGTGTGTCCGACATGCCGTGGATTTCCAGTGGTTCGCACAGCGTGTTGAGAACGGTCGAGCGCGGACTGAGCGAGCCGAACGGATCCTGAAAGACAATCTGGATGCGCTTGCGGAAGTCCTTGAGCGCCCTTCCCTCAAGATCCAGCACGTTGCAGGACATGTTGCCGTTGTCGAAGTCGATCTTGCCGCCGTCTGCTGAGATCGCGCGCATGATCAGCTTGCTGATCGTCGACTTGCCGCAGCCGCTCTCGCCGACAATGCCAAAGCACTCGCCCGGCATGACGTCGAAGCTGACGTCGTTGACCGCCAGCAGCGAGCGGTTTGCGCCGCCAAGCCAATTGCCTGCCTTGATCGTGTAGGTCTTGGACAGGTTGCGCACTGAAAGCAGCGGACCTTCGATACGGTCGAAGTCGCGCTTTTCGCCCTGCATCGATTTGGGGATGACATGCTCGCTCTCACGCAGAGCGACCAGCCTCTGCCCGCGCTCCATATCGAGATCGGGCACAGCCTTCATCAGAGCACGCGTATAGGCATGGCCCGGCTTCTCGAACAGGTCCTCAAGTGGTCCCGCCTCGAGGATCTGACCGTGGTAGATTACCACAACTTCGTCGGCCATGTTGGCGACGACGCCAAGGTCGTGGGTTATCAGGAGCAGCGACATGCCAAGCTTGCTTTGCAAAGACTTGAGCAACCCCAGCACCTGAGCCTGCACTGTCACGTCGAGCGCCGTCGTTGGCTCATCGGCGATCAAAAGCGCCGGTCGGCAGATCAGCGCCATGGCGATCATGGCGCGCTGCCTCAGACCGCCCGAAAGCTCCATAGGGTACATGTCGTAGGCGCGCGAGGGATCGGGGAACCCCACCAGTTGCAGCATCTCCTCGGTGGTCTTGCGCGCCTCGGACTTCGCCACGTCGCGATGAAGGACAAGCGCCTCTTCGACCTGGTCACCGATCCTGTGCAGGGGCGACAGCGACGTCATCGGCTCCTGAAAGATCATGGCAAGACGGGCGCCTCGCAGCGCCTGCATCTCCGCGCCCCTGTCGTCAAGTGCGGCAATGTCGATGTCCTTGCCGGGAGACGCGGGATCGCGAAAACGTATGCTGCCGCCAGTGACGCGCGCGACACGCGGCAGGATACCCATGATCGATTGGGCGATGATCGACTTGCCGGACCCGGATTCGCCAACCAGCGCAACCGTCTTGCCCGCGGGCACGCGAAAGCTGACGCCTTTCACGACTTCAAGACTGGTTCGCTGTATGGCGATCGAGACACTTAGGTTCTCGATCCGCAGCAAGTCTTCCCTGGCGTTCACGCCCGATTCCCCCGATCGCGCCCTGCCCTTGATCCTACGATCGCCCGGCACAGTAGAGACGTTCCAAATTTTTGCAATTCGTCAGCAACGCCGCAAGAGGCCAATCGGCTCGGCGCCGCTTCGGCCGGCATACTTTGCGTCAAAGAACGCGCAGACCGTCGAGACCGCAAGCAAAGATCGCATCATGGCCGATCGGCGCGCGGACGGCGTCGGTGCGTTCCATGCCGGCGTAGAGCGCGAGCAGAACCCGCATGTTGCCGCTGTGCGTGACGACCAGCGTCGGATCGTCCTCGGCGCGTTCGCTGACAAAGGACTGCATTGCCGCGGCAAGATCATCGAAGCTTTCCCCACCAGGTGGCGCGAACCCCCATCGGTCCTGCTTGCGCGAACGCCTTTCTTCAGGAAACCGCGCCTTGACCTCCAGCGTCGTCAGGCCTTCCCAACTACCGAAACCCGCCTCGCGCAGCCTGACGTCCCGTTCGATCGCCAGACGCGGCAGGCCGAGGACATCGCAAGCGACCTCCGCCGTTGCGACGGCACGCTCCAAAGGCGAGGTGACGATCGCGCCTGGCAGACCGTCGACCCGCCCATCACGGACGAGTTCCGTGAGCCTTTGCGCACATTGCTCGGCCTGTATCCGCCCCTCGCGTGACAATGGAATGTCACTGCGGCCCTGGAACCGCCCTTCGGCGTTCCAGCGCGTGGCACCATGGCGGATTGCGTAGAACATGGTTTTGAACTTAGTTTATCGTCACTTCGCGCCGATATGTGGCATGTATCCGATCAAGGAAGAAGCGCGGAAAAACACCCTCGATGACACTTTGCAGCAGTTTCGCCCCCTGCCCAGCATGGCGTCGTCTCGCCATTGGCCTCGCACTGACGCTGGCGGCAGCGCTGTTCTGCGCTGCGCTGCCCGCCACCCAAGCGCTCGCGCAAACCGAAGCCGAGACTCAGGCCGATCGTGCAGCGCTCGACGCCTTCCTGGAGGCCGCGCGTGGCGACGGCTCGACCATCATCATCGTGCAGCCGGACGGCTCGAAGGATGAGACGGCAGGCGACATGCCGATGACCATGGCTCTTTCGGGCAAGAGCCTGTTGGAAGCCCGCGCCAATTTGCGCCGCATGATCGCCAATGGCCAAGTGTTCCTCGAAAACCTGCCGCAGTCGCTTAAGGCGGCAAGCCCGAACGGGGCGGCGACCTGGTTCTTCCTTGCGGCAGCGACGGCAATAGGCGGCCTTGTCGCCGGACACTATGTCTTTCGCCTGATAACGCGTTGGGGACGCGATCACTTTCGCGCTCTGTATGACGAAAACGAGCAAAGACGGTCTGGCAAGCTCGCTTACCTGCTGGCGCGCGCTGGCTGGATGCTACTGAGCGCCGGGGTCATGTTCGTCACGGCGATCCTGGTCGCCGTCATTTTCGATTCAGGTCATGAACCGTCGCGCGCGACCATCTTCGTTATTGTCTCCACCTACGTGGTCTATCGTATCCTGCGCGGCGTCGTTTTCTGGAATTTCTTCGCGCCGACCTCCTCCGCCCACCGGTTGGTGAACCTGTCCGACGCCCAGGCCCAGAGCCTGTTCCGGCACTGGGCAGCCGCACTCGCCGTCGGCGCGATCATCATCGGGCTGTGCCGTTGGGTCCAGATACTCGGCGCCAACGGCGCCGAGGCCGGAACGGCGATGGCACAGATCAATGACGACGCCCATCGCCTGGCGTTCATCGTCGGCCTCTTCGTGTGCGCGGCCCTTCTCGCCCTACTAGCCATAATCCATCGCCGCGAGCTCAAGGCCATCATCCTGGGGCCAGGAGAGGTGAAGGAAAAACCCGGCTGGCTGCGTACCATCGCCTTTACCGCCCTGCCGCTGATCCTGCTTTATCTCGCACTCGCCTGGTTCGTGAGTTCGGTACGCCTGACGCTCGGACTGCCGGGCGGCTACATCCCGGTGCTGGCACCGATCATCGTCTTTGTCGTTGCGATTTTCGCCTATGCGGTTGCCGCCTATCTGATCGAGGTGATTTACGAACGCCGCGCCGCCGCCCACGAGCGCCGCGAATTGGCGCGGCTTGAGGCCGAAAGGCGGGCTTGGGAGCGAACGCAGGCCAGTCGTGAAATGATGTCGGAGCTCAGCGAGGAAACACAAGAGGTTCTGGAGGAAGGCGCTGAGATGACGATGATGCATTCCGTTTCCGCGCCAGATTCGCAGATTCGGCCGTATTTTCCCGCTTTCAAGCGCTTTTTCGAGAATTGTGTCGCCGCGACCATCCTCGTCGTGTCTGCCGGCGAACTCTCCCGGCTCTGGGGTGTCGATATCGGCCGCGACGGCGGCCACCCGCTCGCCTCAGCCTTGGATATCCTGTTGGTCGCCATCATCGCCGCCTCGGCCTATCGGGCCGTCAATGGCTATATCGACCACAGGATCGTCGAAGAGGGCGGCACGCTGGACGACGAGCCCTTCAATCCCGGCGAAGGCGACAGCGAAGGGGGCAAGGGCCAGTCGCGCCTTGCGACACTGTTGCCGATCGCCCGCAACGTTTTCGTGTCGTTCATCCTGGCCGCAGCCGCCATGGTTGGGCTTGCCAGCCTCGGCGTCGATATCGGGCCGCTCTTCGCCGGCGCCGGCGTCGTTGGCATTGCCATCGGCTTCGGCGCCCAGACTTTGATCCGCGACATCTTCTCCGGCGCCTTTTTTCTGATCGACGACGCCTTCCGCAAGGGTGAGTATATCGAGATCGACAATGTGAAGGGCGTGGTCGAGAAGATCTCGATGCGGTCCTTCCAGCTCCGCCATCATCTCGGCGCCGTCCACACCGTGCCGTTCGGTGAGATCCACCAGCTCACCAACTATTCGCGCGACTGGGTGATGATGAAGTTGCCGCTGCGGCTGACCTACGACACCGATGTCGAGAAGGTCCGCAAGCTGGTCAAGAAGCTCGGCCAGCAGCTGCTCGATGACGAGGTGGTGGGTTCACTGTTCCTTCAGCCGCTGAAGTCGCAGGGTGTCTATTCGATGGAAGACTCGGCGATGATCGTTCGCGTCAAGTTCATGACGCGGCCGGGCGACCAGTTCGTCACCCGGAAAGTGGTGTATGCCGCGATCCGGGACCTGTTTCACAAGGAAGGCATCCGCTTTGCCCATCGCGAGGTAACGGTGCGGCTCGCCGACGGCACCAAGGCCAGTGAACTGACCGAAGAGCAGAAGGAGGCGATCGCCGGCTCGGTGCGCTCGGCAATCGAGGAGCCTGGCAAAGACGGGCGGGATTCCGGCAAGTCGGCTGCCGCCGCGCTGTGAACATCCGCCCGAGACATTGCCGATGAAGAAACCGAAAGCACCGCTCGACGACACGACGCCGTTCGGGCAGTGCGCGCCCAGCATCGCAGCGTGGGCCGCCTGGAAGCTCGCCACAAGCCCTGCGCTCACAAGCCAGCAGCGTCGCGCGGTCCGCAGGAGGATAGCCAGCCCCTGGCCCGGGCCGTTCGACGTCACGGTGCGTGATATCAGGTTCCGTACCTACCCGACGGAAAACCGTGACGACCGAATTTTGCTGGGGCGGCGCGCTATGCCGGAGCCTGCCGAGATGGCGCTGATCAAACCGTTCCTCGAACCGCGAGCGGTCTTCGTCGACATCGGCGCAAACGTCGGCACCTATTCAATGTGGGCCGCCCGGCGATTAGGCGCGGAAGGGACGGTGCTGGCCTTCGAACCGCATCCGCGCACCTTCGCCAAGCTCAACTTCAACATCGCCGCCAACAGGCTTTCGAACGTCACGGCGAAGAATCTGGCCGTGGCGCGCAAAGACGGCACGATGACGCTTTACGACGACGGCGGCGGCAATATCGGGCATGCGTCGCTGCTGGAACAAGGCGCCGGCATAGTTCGCGACGGTCGCGTGGTCGCCGTCCGTCCGCTTGCCGCGGTCGCGAGGGAGGAGGGCCTGGAGCGCATCGACTTGCTCAAGGTCGATGTCGAGGGTTTTGAAGACCAGGCGTTGCTGCCCTTCTTCGAAGAAGCCGATGGAACGCTATGGCCAAAGGCCATCCTCATTGAAACGGTGCTCGCCAACCTCTGGGAAAAAGACTGCCTCTCCGTGCTTGCCGACAAGGGGTATGTCCGCCGTGCCGAAACCGCCGAGAACGTGCTGCTCGAACGTCGGTCGCGCTGATCAGCAGCGGCGGTAAAACGTATTGCCGACAACAAAGCCGTCGAGCCCGGTATCACGCGCATAAGCGGCAAGGTCGCTCATGCGGTTGATGAAGCCGCGGCCGGAAAAATTGAGCGAAGTGTTGCAGAGCACGCCGTAGCCGGTGGTGTTCCTGAATTCGGTCAGAAGCGCATGCATCTGCGGGTTTTGTATCTCTGTAATGGTCTGCGCCCGCGCCGATCCGTCGACATGGGTGACCGCCTTCAGCGCATCTGTCTTCACGCGCTGGAAGAAGAGCATATGCGGGCTCGGCCCGTGATGCTCGAAATGGCGGTCAAGTTCCTCCTCGAGCAGGATCGGCGCGATCGGGCGAAATCCCTCGCGCTTCTTGATCTCATTGAGGTGCTTGTGGGTCTCGGCGGTGAAAGGCGCGGCGATCAGCGAGCGGTTCCCCAGCGCCCGCGGCCCGATCTCGTAACGGCCCTGCACCCAGGCGAAGATCGCGCCCTCGGCCAGCAGCCGGACGATCTCGGCATCGTCGCGCGGTTTCGCCTCGAAACCCGAGAGGTCGGCCGCGTCATGCTCGAACGCCTCGCCGGCATAAACCGTCCAGTCGATCTTGGCATGGCCGGTGAGCCGCCACTGCGCATCGGCGGCGGTACCGATCGCCGAGCCGGAATCGTTGGTGCAGGGCTGCACGAAGACATCCGCGAACAAGCCCGACCCGATCCACTCGCTGTTCCAGTCGCAATTGAGACCGCAACCACCCGAGACCAGCAGCGGCAGGCCATCCCTCATCTCGCGCTTCGCGAAATCGGCGAACCGCTGAAAGATCTCGTCCTGGAACCGTCGGGCAAGGTTGCGGAAATCCTGGCTGTCCAGCCCGATGTCGCAGAACGGCGTGTCGGTGAAGTCGGCCTTGCGCAACGGCGCGGCGACCGCATCCCAAGCGATCAGCCTTTTGATCAGCGCCCGCTCCTCCGGCGTCTCGGTCGTGTCGTGGCCGTAGCCTGCGATCGCCATCAGCTTGCCGGCGTCTTCGCGCCGCGACTTGCGCGCGTCGACCGGCAACGTCGGATCGGCCAGGCCGTAAAGAAAGCCATATTTGTGGCCAGGCCCGGACATCGGCGTGCCGAGCTTCGTGATGCGGAGATTTTCATCGATGCGGTAGAAGCTGCCGATCACGCCTTCCCAGACCAGCGCGTAGCAGGGCTGCCCCTGCTCGAAAGGCGACATGGCGTAGCTGCCGAGAATGTGCGACCGCTCGTGCGAGGAGGAGAAATAGCGGATGTCGCGACCCTGGAAGCGATAGGGCCGTTCGATGGTACCGACCTCGCTTTCGCCGAAATAGCCCGCGCCGATCGGATCAGCCATGGGCCGAAACGACCGCAGCCAGCCAGAGACCGCCACCACGTCCGGCACGCCTTCGGTCAGCGAAAGCCCGTGCATCATCAGTTCCGGCGTGATCGGCCCGTAGCGGGGACCCGAATCCTTCTCAGCCTCGATCGAGAAGGCGAGGTGCCCGTCGTCCAGCATGGCGACATGGCCGTCATGGCCGGGCTTGTAGGCGAAGATTTTCATGAAGGCTCCGGGCGGGCGGTCGGCAAGGATGGGTAGACAGTACGCGCGTCCATGTCCAGACGCGGACCGCCTCAAGCTATCTGGTACAGATAGCTTGCCGCTACCAGCCGTTGGACGCGGACGCGTCTCACATCGCCATAGCCCGGAAGTCAGCCTCTCACAGGGCCTATTCGGCGGCCTCGGCGAAGTTCTTCGGCGTGTAGTTGAGGATCGGCCCGAGCCAGCGCTCGACCACCGCGACATCCATGCCCTTGCGCGCGGCGTAGTCCTCGACCTGGTCACGCTCGACCTTGGCGACGCCGAAATAGTAGCTCTCCGGATGGGCGAGATAGAGCCCCGACACCGAAGAGCCGGGCCACATGGCGAAGCTCTCCGTGAGCTTGACGCCGATACGCTCCTCTGCGTCGAGCAGGCTGAACAGCGTCGCTTTCTCGGTGTGATCCGGCTGCGCCGGGTAGCCCGGCGCCGGGCGGATGCCGCGATAGGGTTCGCGGATGAGTTCCCCGGGCGTGAAGGTTTCGTCGGGAGCATAACCCCAGAACTCCTTGCGCACCCGCTCGTGCATACGCTCGGCGAAGGCCTCGGCGAAGCGGTCGGCAAGCGCCTTGACCATGATCGATGCGTAGTCGTCATTGGCGCGCTCGAAACGCTCGGCGATCGCCACCTCTTCGATGCCCGCGGTCACGACGAAGCCACCGACATAGTCGGCCTTGCCGCTGTCTGCCGGCGCGACGAAATCGGCCAGCGCCATGTTCGGTTTGCCGTCGCGCTTGGCGAGTTGCTGGCGCAACGTGAACAGCGTGGCAAGCTCGTTTTCGCGCTTGTCGTCGGTGAACAGGCGGATGTCGTCACCGACCGCATTGGCCGGCCAGAAGCCGATCACCGCCTTGGGCGCGAACCACTTTTCCTCGATGATCTGCTTCAGCATCTGCTGCGCGTCGTCGAAGAGCTGGCGCGCCGCTTCGCCTTGCTTTTCGTCCTCGAGTATCTTGGGATAGCGCCCCTTGAGTTCCCAGGTCTGGAAAAACGGCGTCCAGTCGATGTGCTCGGCAAGTTCCGCCAGATCCCAGCTCTCGAATACTTTCGTGCCCAGGAAGGACGGCGCCGGCGGCTCGTAGGAAGACCAGTCCGCCTTGAACGCATTTTCCCGCGCCGCGGGCAATGGCATGCGGCGCTTGGCCGCTTCGTTACGCTCATGCGCGTCGGCGACTTTCTTATATTCGGCCTGCACGGTCTCGACATAGCCCGCCTTCGCGTCGGGCGACAGCAGGCTCGAGACCACGCCGACCGCACGGCTGGCATCGTTGACGTGGATCGCCTGGCTGCGATCGTATTGTGGATGAATCTTCACCGCCGTGTGGACGCGGCTGGTCGTCGCGCCGCCGATCAGAAGCGGCACGTCGAAGCCCTCGCGCTCCATCTCGGCGGCGACATGCACCATCTCGTCGAGCGACGGCGTAATCAGGCCGGAAAGGCCGATGATGTCGACCTGTTCCTTGCGCGCGGTTTCAAGAATCCTGGTCGACGGCACCATGACGCCGAGATCGATGATCTCGTAATTGTTGCAGGCGAGCACTACACCGACGATGTTCTTGCCGATGTCGTGGACGTCACCCTTCACAGTAGCGAGCAGCACCTTGCCGGCGCTCTTCCTTTCCTCCCCGCTTTCGCGCTTTTCCGCTTCCATGTAGGGCAGCAGATAGGCGACGGCCTGCTTCATGACGCGGGCTGACTTGACCACCTGCGGCAGGAACATCTTGCCGGAGCCGAAGAGGTCGCCGACGACGTTCATGCCAGCCATCAGAGGGCCTTCGATGACGTGCAGCGGACGCTCTGCCGCAGCGCGGGCCTCCTCGGTGTCGGCCTCGATGTATTCGGTGATACCGTTGACCAGCGCATGCGAGAGACGCTTTTCGACCGGCCACTCGCGCCAGGCGAGGTCCTTTTCCTTCGCTTCCTTGCCGCCGGCGCCGCGGAAACGTTCGGCGAGTTCGAGCAGGCGCTCGGTCGCGCTTCCGCCCGCCTTCGGCTTGCGGTTGAGAACGACGTCCTCGCAGGCCTCGCGCAGTTCCGTGTCGATCGTGTCGTAGACCGCGAGCTGCCCGGCGTTGACGATACCCATGTCCATACCCGCCTGGATGGCGTGGTAGAGGAACACGGCGTGCATGGCCTCGCGCACCGGCTCATTGCCGCGGAACGAAAAGGAGAGGTTTGAGACGCCCCCGGATACATGCACATGCGGCAAGTTGGTGGTGATTTCACGGGCCGCCTCGATGAAGTCGACACCGTAATTGTCGTGCTCCTCGATGCCGGTGGCGACCGCGAAGATGTTGGGGTCGAAGATGATGTCTTCCGGCGGAAAGCCGACCGTTTCGGTGAGCAGCTTGTAGGCCCGTGTGCAAATCTCGACCTTGCGCTTCTTCGTATCGGCCTGGCCCTTCTCGTCGAAGGCCATGACCACGACGGCGGCGCCGTAGGCCCGGCACAGCCGCGCCTGCTCGAGGAAGCTTTCCTCGCCTTCCTTGAGAGAGATCGAGTTGACCACCGCCTTGCCCTGCACGCACTTCAGGCCTGCCTCGATCACCTCCCATTTGGAGGAATCGATCATGATCGGCACGCGTGCGATGTCAGGCTCGGAAGCGATGAGGTTGAGATATTCGACCATGACGGCAGCCGAATCGATCAGGCCCTCATCCATGTTGACGTCGATCACCTGGGCACCGTTCTCGACCTGATCGCGCGCCACGTCCAGCGCGGTGGCGTAGTCGCCGGCCGTGATCAGCTTGCGGAAGCGGGCCGAGCCGGTCACATTGGTGCGCTCGCCGACATTGACGAAGGGAATGTCGTCACTGAGCGTGAACGGTTCCAGGCCCGACAGGCGCATGCGCGGCTCGATCTCGGGCAACTCGCGCGGCGGATGTTTCGAAACCGCGTCAGCAATGGCGCGGATGTGCTCGGGCGTCGAGCCGCAGCAGCCGCCGACGATGTTGACCAGGCCTTCGCGGGCGAACTCCTCGACCTGCTCCGCCATGAATTCCGGGCTCTCGTCATATTCGCCAAAGGCGTTCGGCAGGCCGGCATTCGGATAGGCGCAGGTAAAGGTGCCGGCGGCCCCGGACAGTTCGGCCAGGTGCGGGCGCATCTGGGCCGCCCCGAGCGCACAATTGAGGCCGACCGTGAACGGCCGCGCGTGCCGGACGGAGTTCCAGAACGCCGTCGGCGTCTGGCCGGAAAGCGTGCGTCCCGATAGGTCGGTGATCGTGCCGGAGATCATGATCGGCAGCTCGATCTCCTTTTCGGCGAAAATCTCGAAACACGCAAAGATCGCTGCCTTGGCGTTGAGCGTGTCGAAGATCGTCTCGATCAGCACGATGTCGGCGCCGCCATCGATCAGGCCGCGCAGCTGCTCGGCGTAGGCCAGGCGCAGATCGTCGAAGGTGACGGCGCGGAAACCGGGATTATTGACGTCGGGCGAGATCGAGGCAGTGCGGTTGGTCGGCCCGAGCGCGCCGGCAACGAAGCGGCGGCGACCGTCCTGCTTCTCGGCGCGCGTCGCGGCGCGCCTGGCAAGCCGCGCGCCGTCGCGGTTGAGTTCGTAGACCATTTCCTCCATGCCGTAGTCGGCCTGGGCGATCGATGTCGAAGAAAACGTGTTGGTTTCTAGGATGTCGGCGCCGGCGAGTGCGTATTCGAGGTGAATCTCCTCGATTGCCTTCGGCTGCGAGAGGATCAGGAGGTCGTTGTTGCCCTGCTGATGGCAGGCGCAGCCGGCGAACTGCTCGCCGCGATAGTCGTCCTCACCGAAGCCGAGCGCCTGGATGCGCGTACCCATGGCACCGTCGAGGACGAGGATGCGCTCGCGTGACGCCTTCTCGATTGCTTCGCGGATTTCGTTGCCGCTGCGCTTGGCCGCAAGCGGACCGAACAGCGCGTCAAGGCTGGAGGCCATAAACTGTCTACTCTCGTGACTGTGTTCCGGAACTGCCGAATAGTCACATAAGGATATCTTTATGTCAACATGACGTCGCTTTCAGATACGACGCTGTCGCAATCAGCCGATACACCCCACGCCCGTCGAAAGGCGCGGGGTGCTGGCAAGCCGCCAGTGATTGTGGTTGCTGCCTTCGATCCGCCGGAGAAAGGGCGCCCTGCCCGAAGGCCGGCGTCAGCCGTCGTGGTTGCTGTGACCGCCCTTCTTCATGCCGTGGCCACCATGGCCGCCGCCCATGCCGGTAACCTCGAAAGTGACCGACACGTCGCCGGCCTTCTCGAAGCTCAGCGTGGCGGCAAAGCTCTCGCCTTCCTTGGGGCGAGACTTCAGTCCCAGGAACATGAGATGATAGGAACCCGGCTTGAGCTCCACAGTCGCACCGGCTGGGACTTCCAGCCCATCGGCAAGCGGGCGCATGGTCATGACCCCCTTGTCATCGACGCCCATCTCATGGACCTCGCCACGCTCGGAGATCTCAGAAGCTACGGCCACAAGGCGATCCGCCTCGCTGCCCTCGTTGCGGATCAGCGCGAAGCCGCCGGCTACCTTTGCCCCTTCAGGCGTTTCTCTTGACCAGGCATGTTCGACGACAACATCTCCGGCCAGCGCCGGCGCGGCAAAAAGTGAAAGGCCGCCGGTAAAAAGGAATGCCAGCGACAGCACCACGACATGGGCCTGCTCATCGATTCTGGCGAGGAAGGACCGTCGGGGTTTGATCGAAATGGCGCGCACGGCGCGCGGGAATATGAACATGTTCTTGCTCCACACTCGGATTCCGGGCGTTAAGAAGCCCGGCACTTTCGTATGTGTTGGCGGGCCGCGACGCGGCCGGTCTCACGCCGTCCGCGGTGGAGCGCGCGGATTGCCTGGCTCGCCACGGCTACGCTGGGCAAGCGTTGGAGCAGGTAGCGTAACGATCGTAACCGTATCCGCATGCAAAACGGTTGGAGCCTTCGGTACCTCCCCCCAAGCCAAAACCGGCGCAAACATGGCGCATGCCGACAGGCAGCATTCGGGCGAATGGTGGTCAGCACCCCCTTCAGCAGGCGAGCCGACATCAGTGCTGGTGATACAAAGAGGATTGCCGAAGGCGTCAAGCGCCAACGGCGCTGCGCTGGCTCCCGAGATGAAGCCAGAAATGGCGGCTTGCAGGACGAGCAGATAGGCCGCGACCAGCGCGATCCCGAAGCCCGATCCCCTGCGCCGAACCTTCACAGTTGGTTCCTCCTCGGCCATGCGGCCACAACTCCGTTCCTAGCATCCCCCGTCGCGGCCGCAAATCCGGTTTCCTTCCTGTGCGACCAAATACACGCCTGTGCCAATCGAAAAGCTCCCGAGCCGCTTGTGGCACCGTCTGTCATTAGGCAAGAGCCAGTTCCAATCGATGCGGTCGATGCGGCCTGGCGCCGGCATCCCGCGAAGCGAGGCCAACAATGGTCAGACCGGCGAATTTTGCCGCCGCGCCCGCTGCGGTGGCTGGCGGCAGCCCGTGGCGCACCGAGGTGCGCGCGACGCTCGCGCTTGCCTGGCCGATGGTTTTGACCAATCTCGGCCAGAACGCCATGACCGCGACCGACGTCATGATGATGGGCAGGCTCGGCCCGATCACGCTTGGCGCCGGCACGCTCGGCTGGAGCCTCTATTTCGCGCCGATGATTTTCGGGCTCGGGCTGATCCTCGCCACGGCGCCGATGATCGCGAGCGAGATCGGCCGCAAGCGCCACTCCGTGCGCGACGTGCGCCGCACAGTGCGCCAGGGACTATGGATCGCCACAACGGTCTCGCTGCCGATCTGGGCGCTGCTCTGGTTTGCCGAACCGCTGCTGCTCCTGATGGGACAGCAGCCGCAACTCGCCGCCGAGGCCGGGCGCTACATGATCTGGCTGCAATGGGCGGTGCTGCCGTTCTATTGGTATATCGTCCTGCGCTCTTTCATGTCCGCGCTGGAGCGGCCGGGCTGGGCGCTGGTGGTGACATTCGTCGCGGTTGCCTTCAACGTCTTCGCCAACTGGTGCCTGATGTTCGGCAATCTTGGCTTTCCGGCGATGGGGATCGCCGGATCAGGGCTTGCGACCACTTTGTCGAGCTTCTTGATGTTTGCGGGCGTTGCAATGATCGTCAGTATCGAAAGGCAATTCCGGCGCTACCGCCTGTTTGGCCGGTTCTGGCGCGCCGACTGGCCGCGTTTTGTCGCGCTGGCACGGCTCGGCCTGCCGATTGGCGCCATCCTGCTTTTCGAGGTCTCGATCTTCAACGCGGCCGCCATCCTGATGGGCCTGATCGGGGCAACGGCCCTGGCGGCGCATGCAATCGCGATCCAGATCGCGTCGCTTTCCTTCATGGTGCCGATGGGTATTTCGCAGGCCGTCACCGTGCGCGTCGGCCGCGCCTATGGCGGTGGCGACAACGACGGCATCACCCGCGCCGGCTGGACATCGTTCTGGCTCGGCGTCGGCTTCATGGCCCTGATGGCGCTGTTGATGATCACGGTTCCCGATCTGCTGATTCGGGCATTTATCGATATTCGCGCGCCCGAGAACATCGCGGTCGCGGAACTGGCCGTAAGCTTCCTGGCCTTCGCGGCGCTGTTCCAGATCTTCGACGGCGCCCAGGCCGTGGGCGGCGGCATGCTGCGCGGCCTGCACGACACCAAGGTGCCCATGGTGATGGCTGCCATCGGCTATTGGGGAGTTGGCCTGCCGCTCGGTGCATTGCTCGCGTTCCGATACGGCATGGACGGAGCAGGTATATGGCTCGGCCTGTCGAGCGGCCTCGCCGTGGTCGCGGTCCTGCTTCTGTGGCGCTGGCTTCGTCGCGACGACCTCGGGCTGACCCGCCAGCCCGAAATCGCTCTCGAAAGCGGTGGAAACCACAGGATTTGACTGCTTGACCCGATTCCACGCGCGTGGAAATCGTTGAGCATGTTCACTGATTCGCACTGCTTTGCTCCGACGCCGTTGTTCGCAGCGCAGCCTGTCGCGCGCATGGCAGTGTCCGCCCACAGGGGTACGGCAGCGAGGCTGAGATGAGCGCCGCCAGACGCACGCTTTCACGCGAAACGCTGGCCCTGATCTCTCGCGTAGAGACCCGCGGCGAGCTTTCAGCCTGCCTAGCAGCGATCGCCGCCGAGGTTGGTGCCGACCACTACCTCCTGCTTGGGACGGTGCTGGAGCATGGCGGCGAACGCGTCCACGTCATTGCGTCGAACTGGGTCTACGACACGATCCAAATCGTGGGCCCGGAAGGCCTGGCGGTACTGGCGTCGGATCGCGCCGCCGCCCCCGTTGGCGAAGCCGTCTCGCACCTCTCGATGACGGCTCCCGGCCTCGGCGACGTTCTTGCCAGCCACGGCCATGTCGAAATCTGCTGCGTACGGCTGCATGCCGCTTCACAGCGCTGCCAGGCGCTGTTTTCGGCCGGAAAGGAAGACGGCCTCGACGTCGACCTCCTGTCGCAGGCTCAGCTTGCCTGCTGTTATCTCCTGTCGCGGGTTTCGCCTGAACTCCTGGGCGCGCCGCCGCCGGATTCGCTTTCCGAACGCGAGCGCGAATGCCTTCGCTGGGTGTCGGAGGGCAAGACCACGGGCGAGATCGCCATGATCGTCGGGGTTAGCGCGAACACGGTGAACAGCTATCTCGCCAACGCCATCCAGAAATATGGCGCGAGCAATCGGGCGATGGCGATCGCCACCGCCATTCGCAGCGGGGCGATTTGACCATGCGGTCACCGCCCGAAAAACGCCATGACGAGAAAACCGGTGCGGGCTTTGCATCGGCAGCCAGCGGCCTCGACGTCACCCCGAACAACGTGGCCGTGGTCCTGGAAACGGTGCGCGGCGCCCGGCGCCTGTCGGCCGACGCGTCAGCATCCTTCTACGGGGTCTATGTGGAAACACGCGACCGCGCGGTCCCGGGCCTTGCCACCGCGTTCGACCGCGAGTTCCCACGGACGTCGGACCTGTCGCGCATCCTGTGCGGAGCGTCCGGCGCCGTCTGGATGGCGACACGAACGCGTTCGTTGGAGCCGGTATGGTGGTACTGCGAGACCGGCGCCCATCAGTGCCCGGCCTTTCCGCTGTTGTCGATCGCCCGCAAGGGGCCGGCGCTGACGCCCGACCTGCCTGGCATCGCGCTGCCGGTTTTCGCCGACGGTGGTGTTGGTGGCCTCGTGGTCCTGGCCGGTCGCGACATGGCGATCGACGACGCCATCGTCTGCGACCTGCATATCCGTGCCTTTGCTCTTTTCAGGGCTGTTGCCCGCCTGCGCCTGTCGCAACTCGATGGCACGCCGCCGGTCTCTAGCCGCGAACTGCAGTGCCTGACATTGACCGCCGACGGCAAGACCAGCGACGAAATCGCCGCCGAACTCGGTCTTTCAGTGCATACCACCAACCAGTATCTGGCGACCGCCACGCACAAGCTGAATGCCATGAGTCGCACTCACGCTGTCGCCAGGGCGTTGCGGCTTGGGCTGATAGACTGAAGGATTTACCGGTCGCGCTCAGAAGTCGAGCGGTTCGGTGCGCCTGATCCGCGATTCCTGCAGGGCACTCGCCAGATAGCGCGTGTTTTCCGCCGGGTCGGGCGACGGGTCGTCCAGCGCGACATATCCGATATCCACGCCAGCCTTGAGCGCGCTCATGTTGAGCGTGAAGTAGATGGTCGCGCCCTTGGGCCGCAATTGCAGGTCGAGATTGACGGTCGGTTCGCCGGACCAGCCGACATCGACCTCGCCGCCGTGCCCGAAGCGTAGCGTACCGGGCATGAAATAGAGTTCGGCCGCCGATTCGACGATATCGGAGAGGTTGGCGTAGTGCTCGAGGCGGATGTAGGCGATGTAGTCGGCGACATCGACCAGGCGCAATTCCGAGACCACTTCGCGGATCGCCTCGGCGACGATGATTTCGCGTGCGGAGGTCTGCGGCTGGCGGTTCATCAGTGCAACTTGCCCGTCT
This sequence comes from Nitratireductor mangrovi, assembly GCF_007922615.2. Classification (NCBI taxonomy): domain Bacteria; kingdom Pseudomonadati; phylum Pseudomonadota; class Alphaproteobacteria; order Hyphomicrobiales; family Phyllobacteriaceae; genus Nitratireductor; species Nitratireductor mangrovi. The sequence goes on from NZ_CP042301.2 coordinate 2,862,791, forward strand.
TCTTGCCGTTCTGGCTGTGGATGATGCGGATGAGCTCCGCGACCGCCTCGTAGAACTGAGGCGGGATCATGCTATCGACCGAAACTTGTTTGAAGATGGAACGCGCAAGCGCGACATCTTCGAAGACGGGGATGTCGTGCTCCTCGGCGATCTCGCGTATCTTCAGGGCGATGAGATCCTGTCCTTTGGCGACCACGACGGGAGCCGCGTTCTCCTCGCGTACATAGCGCAACGCCACCGAGAAGTGCGTTGGATTGGCCACGACCAATGTGGCGCGCGGGACGGCCGCCATCATGCGCTGGCGCGCTCGGTCGCGTGCCAGCGAGCGCATGCGTGACTTCAGGATCGGGTCGCCCTCGGCCTGCTTGACCTCGTCCTTGACCTCCTGCTTGGTCATGCGCAGCTCCTGGAGCCAGTGATAGCGCGACCATAACAGGTCGGCGGTGGCGATGATGATCATCGCCACTGTCACCGTGCCGACAAGCTGTACAGCCATCTCGCGAATGACATGCCCGAAGCCCATCGGATTGGTGATCATGCCTTCGAGCAGCCTGATATCGGCGTCGCGCATGACGAAAAACAGGAAGATCGCGGTGAAGAGCACCTTGCCAAGCGACTTCAGGAACTCCACGAAACCCTTGATGCCAAACACACGCTTCCACCCGGAGATCAGCGAGATGCGTGAGAATTTCGGCATGACGCGATTGCCGACGAATCGCGGGATGTTCTGGAAAACCGAGGCCGTGATGCCCGCGACGACGAGCAGGAACATCACCAAGACGATCGCCCGCGCGATTTCCATGAACACGGCCTGATACAGCGAAATCGCGTCGAGCTCGGTCTCGAGCCGCCACTCTTCCGGCCGCTCGATGAACACAGAAAGGAAACCGGCAAGCCTGATGCTGGTGTCGTAGGCGAAGAAGAAGACGAAAATCGATATGGCGATGAAAGACGCCAGGATCGGAGCCTCGCGGGAAAAGGGCTGATTGCCTTTCTCGATGCTGTCACGGATTTTCTTTTCCGTGGCCGGCTCGGTTTTGCTGTCCTTGTCCTGTTCTTCGGCCATCGGCCAACCGACCTCTCATCGTCCCCGGCGGCGCGTCGCGGACAATTCGCCCGTCAGGCGGCGACCTGGGTGGAAGGCAGCTCGATCTTGCCTTCCTTGGCCAGACGGATGGCGGTCGCCGCGATCGACCGCCGGGCATTGATGATGTCCGGCTGAGTCACATTGTCAGCTTCCATGGAAAGTTCGGATTCGATCATGCGCCGCGAGCGAACCCCCAGCGCGGACAGGACCGCTTCCGTGACCTGGTTGTCGGCCTTGCGCAGCGCCAGTGTCACGACCTCCGTTGAAAGGCCGTCGAAGAGCGCAAGCCGCGCCTTCTGGCTCAGCAGCGGCAGATCCTCGAACGAGAACAGCTGCGCGCGGATCGCCTTCACGTCCGCCGATCCGGCCGTTTCCATGTCGGCCAAAAGCTCGTCGAGTTCGGCTTTTTCCATCTCGTTGAGCACGGTGGCGACCTTGGCCTGGCCTTCGGTGGAAGACTTCTTGGCACTGTCGCCGAGGAGCCGCGTGCGCAGCTGATTCTCGATGATCCGCAGGGCCGCGGGCTTCACCGAGCCCATCGAGACCATGCGCTTGGCCGCCTCGCCGCGCTGCGGCTTGGGCATTGCCAGCAGGATGTTGGCGGCGCTGGTGGATGACAGATTGCTCAAGACAAGCGCGGCCGTCTGCGGATGCTCGCCGGCCAGGAAATCTCCGACCTGTTTGGCCTCCAGCGCCTCGATCTGTGGCCAGACCGGCTCCGGCGTATCGCCGACTTCCGCGCCGTACCCCATGATCGCACTGACCTCTTCCGGCGACAGCGATTCGCTCAGGATCTTGTCCATGGTAGCGGCCGAATCCATCAGACCGGCGCCCTCGGCAAACTCGTCCTCGAACTCCGCAATGATCTTTTCGAGCTCGCTCTGCGGGATCGTGCGCAGCTTGCGCGCCGCCTCGATCAGCGACTTCAACTCCTCATGCGCGAAGAATTTCAGCAACCGCCCGGCCGCCGGCTTGCCCATCGCCACCAGGATGGCCGCCGCCTTTTGCGCCCGCGTCAGGTTTTCGGCCGTGGTCCCCCCGGACGACATGGATGGATGCGGATCGAAATCCATCGTTTTCTCAGGACGCCTTGGAGTTCTTGATGATTTCGGTCAGCCGGATGCCAAAACGGGAAGGATCGTTCTCCAGCACGGTGATCTCGCCGCGGGCGATCTTGCGCCCGTTGACGACCACGTCGACCGGCTCGCCGATGCGGCGGTTGAGAGCCACGGTCGCCCCCTTGCGCAGCGACATCAGGTCCGAGACCTGCATCTCGGTGCTTCCGAGCACGATCTGCACGTCGACCGGGATGCTCATGATAACCCCGGAATCGGACTTGCCGCCGGCATCCTGATCGAACTCCGGCAGACCTGCCGAGGCCGCCGGCATCTCTGCGGACGACATATCGGGCATGTCCCCCAGCGGGCTTTCGGACATGTCGGCGAGCGGATTGTCGGCCATGGCGTCAAGCGGGCTGTCTGCCGCCGCATCAAGAGGGTTGGAGGCAAGGTCGAGGCCATCGAGTGGCGACGCCGACGCGGTGTCTCCCGCGTCGTCATCGTCCTCCTTGAGGACACCGCGCAATTCGTCGATCGCCCGGTTCAGATCTTCTTCTTCATCCCCGGCGCTGGCCGGGGCATTGCCCTGGTTCATCGTACGGCTCCGAGGTGGGCCCTGCCGATGAACCGGCTTCCATCATGGAAGTTGCAGGCCATCGATCACGTTCCCTTCTGTATCCCACGGACATTTGATTCGGACAGTGTAGTTTTGTCCAAGGCGGCCAAACTCGCAAACGAACAGTGTCTTGTTCTTGCTCGAAAGCTTCGCCTCCGAGGCCGCGGTCGGGCTAAGCTCGATCACCTGGCCGGTTTGCAGCGCGGCGATCGCCCCGAGGGTCAACTTGCCAAGCGGCATGGTCGCTTCCAGCGTTACCCTGGAACGCATCACCTCCTCCGAAAAACGCGCCGACCAGTCGTCCGAGCGCGAGTTCCCGGCCGGGCTTTCCACAGCTTCGGCGCCATCGCGCGGACGCAGTAGGATACGCTGCGGCATGACCACAACGACGCGGCCGGGCTCGGCCCGCTCCGAGACCGTGAACGTTATCTTGACCGCCGGGCCGTCGCGCAGCGCGATCTTGCGCAACGCTTCACCCGACTGCGCGGGTGAAAGGGGAAAACGGACTTGCAGTGTGCGCTGCCCGAAACCATTGAAGGCGGCCGCGACCTGCTGGATTACGAGGGTCGCGATATCGAGCTCGAGCGATGACAGGTTGCGGGTGATCGGCTGCGGTTCCGCTCCCGGCTCGCCGCCGAAAAGTGCGTCGAGGAAGATCGCTATCGCCATCGGGTCGACCCGGATGACCAGGGCGTCCGGCGAGTTCGCCGACGCCGCCACGACGACCGCGTCATACGGGCCGGCATCGCTTATAGCGTCCTTCATGCGCCCGGTATCGACCGCGCCAAGATCGACCTCCACCGGCTGGCTGGTTCCGTCAGCGAACGCGGCCCGCAGCGGTTTCAAAGTGCGCTCGCCAAGCGCGCGGGCGCTTTCGGCGACCCTGTCCGGCTCGCCGGTGTCGCCGAGCAGACGTTCCAGTATGTCGCTGCCGGGGCTTCCCTGGGCTGGCGCGCCGTCGGCCATGTCAGGCGGCCTTCGCTTCGCCGTGACCGGACGACAACGTGTGCTGCTCGACCGCATCGATCGTCGGGCGATCATAGGAGGAGATCGTCTTGCGGCCGAACTCGAGCGCCACCTGCGGCAGGGCGCCGTTCATGTAGGCGAGCAGGGTCTGTTTGACGATGATGTAGAGCCGATTGCGCTTGTCGCGAACCACCTTGACCTTGGCCGCGATCGGACCCACCACACCGTAGGAAAGGAAGATGCCGAGGAAGGTGCCGACCAGCGCTGCGCCGATCAGCGCACCCAGCACTTCCGGCGACTGGTCGAGCGCGCCCATTGCCTTGATAACGCCGAGCACCGCCGCCACGATGCCGATTGCGGGGAGACCGTCGCCGACCGAAACCAGTGCGTGGTAGGATTTCAGCTTGTCGTGGCGGATGGTGTGGATCTCCTCGTCCATCAGCGCCTCGATCTCGTGCGAACGGGCATTGCCGATGATGATCAGCCGGCAATAGTCGCAGATGAAGTGGGTGAGATCCTTGTTCTTCAGGACGAGCGGATAAGCCTGGAAGATCGGTGACTCGTCGGGATTGTCGATGTGCCCTTCCACCTCGCTGCGCGACTTGGTCTTGAGCTCGCGCATCAAGCTATGCAGGACGCCAAGCGTCTCCAGATAATCGTTCTCGCTGGGCACCGCGTGCTTGAAGGCTTCCAGGATCGCCTTGCCCGCGTCCTTCACCGTGGTCATGGGGTTGCCCACGAGGAAGATGCCAAGCGCGGCGCCGGCGATGATGACGAACTCCCAGGGCTGTATCAGAACGTCGATGTGGCCGCCCATGGCCATGAAGCCGCCAAGCACGCAGCCGAACGTCACGACCAGACCGATGACAATGCCCAAGGATACGCCTCCGCCGTTGGGTTGGGTCATCCCAACTAGCGCGCGTGCCTTGTGTGAAGCTTGATCTGGGCCGCCGGAAAGGTTCACGCAAGGATTGCGGCCTAGCATCGCACCGGTCGAAGAAGCACCGGAGAGCCCGGCGTTGGTCAGCACCTTTGTCACCTACGCGAACATCACGCGCGATCTCGCCCAGTCGCTGAAGCGCGTGCACGCCCAGCCACAAGTGCAGCGCGAGAGCGAATATTATCTGGAAAACATCGAGAAGGTGAAATCCATCGAGGAGTTCATCGGCAACGATCGCCTCTTCCGCTATGCCATGAAGGCGTTCGGGCTCGAGGACATGTCCTACGCCAAGGCCTTCATGGTGAAGGTGCTCGAAGGCGGCGTCGACGATAGCGACAGCTTCGCCAACCAACTCAGTGATACGAAATATCGCAAGTTCGCCGAGGCCTTCAATTTCAAGCAGTTCGGCGAGAATACGACGATCTTCGAGCGAACGCGCCAGGGAACGGTGGACCGTTTCGTGCGCCAGACGCTGGAAGAGGATGCCGGCACCCAGAATGAAGGCGTGCGCCTGGCTCTTTATTTCGAGCGCAAGGCGCCGGACATTGAAAGCTTCTACTCCGTCCTCGCCGACAACGCGCTCTCCAAGGTAGTCCGCACCGCGCTCAGCCTGCCCGACTCCTTCGCGCTTCTGGATGTCGACAAGCAGGTCGAGATCTTCGAACGCACGGTCGACATCGAGGACTTCAAGGATCCGGAAGCGCTTGGCGAGTTCCTGACCCGGTTCACCAGCCTGTGGGAAATACAGAACCCGACGTCCTCGTCCTCCCTGCCGGGCATCAGCGTGCTCTTCGGCCAGCCGGCGGAATACGGCATCTCGACAGACATCCTGCTGACCATGCAGCAACTGAAGCGCTGAGGAGGCAACGTGCAGACCGGACTTTATGTCGCCATTTCCTCCCAGGTCGCGCTCGAAAAGCGCCTCAGGACAATCGCCGACAACGTCGCCAACGCCAACACCGTCGGCTTTCGCGCGACCGAGGTGAAATTCGAGGATGTCGTTACGCAGTCAGGTTCGGATTCGGTTGCCTACGTTTCGCCTGGCTCGACATACCTGTCGACGATCTCGGGACCGCTGAAGCAGACCGGCAATCCGCTCGACTTCGCCATCCGCGGCGATGCCTGGTTTGCACTCGAAACCCCCGCCGGGCCGGTCATGACCCGCGATGGGCGTTTCAGCATGCTTGAAACCGGCGAACTCGTTTCGACCGAAGGCTATCCGGTGCTCGATGCAGGCGGCGCGCCGATCCAGCTCAATCCGCTCGACGGGCCGCCAGTCGCCGGCGCAGACGGCATGCTGCGCCAGAACGGGCAGCCGCTCGGCGCCATCGGCCTCTTCAATTTCGTGCCCGGTCCGGACTTTGTCCGCTACGGCAACTCCGGCATCGTCCCCTCGGGACCGCCGGAGGCTGTCGTTGACAACCCGGAAGTGGGCGTCGTCCAGGGCTTCGTGGAAGAGTCCAACGTCAATCCCGTCAAGGAGATGACGCGGCTCATCATGGTGCAGAGAGCGTTCGAGAATGCGGCCGCGGTGATGCGCGACGGTGATCAGGCACTCGGCGAGGCCGTCAAGGCCCTCGGCAACTGATGCGACCTTCCGGACCGTTCGAAGCCTATGCCGGAGCGCCGTCGACCGCGGCGACTTCGGGAACGGGGCTGGCCACCCTTGAAACTCTGGGGCGTCTCCATCGCGGCCTCGCCGAGAGCGAAATGTTGGTCAAGCGCGGCGGCAGGATCAGCGAGGTTTCGGCAACGCATTACCGTGTGCGCGGGCTGTCGGCCCATGCCCGCCTCGGCGATATCGTCGAGCATCGCGGCCGCCGCGGTCAGTGTGCCGGCGAGATCGTCCAGATCAATGCCAGCGACGTGCTAGTCGCGCCCTTCGACACCACTTTCGACGCAGGGATTTCTGATCCGGTCTTCATCCGTGGCCCATTCCGCGTAACGCCCGACGCCTCGTGGCGCGGTCGCGTCATCGACGCGCTCGGGCGCCCGGTCGACGACCTCGGGCCAGTTGTAGGCTCGCCTGACAACACGGCGTCGACCTCGGCGACACCGTCCGCTCTGGCCCGACAGCGTGTTGCCAAGCCGTTCCGGACCGGCGTCCGCGTGATCGACATCTTCACGCCCCTTTGCCTCGGCCAGCGCATTGGTGTCTTTGCAGGATCTGGCGTCGGCAAATCGACGCTTCTCGCCATGCTGGCTTCCGCGCAAGTCTTCGACACTGTCATCATCGCGCTGGTCGGTGAACGCGGCCGCGAGGTGCGTGAGTTCCTGGAAGACACGATCGGCGCCGACAACATAAGGAAGACGGTCACAGTGGTGGCCACCAGCGATGAAAGCGCCATGATGCGGCGCCGCGCTTCCAGCACCGCCATGTCTGTCGCCGAATATTTTCGCGATCGCGGCGAACGGGTGCTGCTCATCCTCGACTCGGTGACGCGCTTTGCCCATGCGATGCGCGAGGTCGCAACCGGCGCCGGCGAACCGCCCGTGGCGCGCGGCTATCCTGCGTCCGTCTTTACCGACCTGCCCAAGCTGCTTGAACGCGCCGGCCCGGGTGGCAAGGGTGCCGGCTCGATCACGGCGATCATTTCCGTGCTGGTCGATGGTGACGACCACAACGACCCGGTCGCGGACTCGGTGCGCGGCATCCTCGACGGACATATCGTCCTCGACCGCTCCATCGCCGAGCAGGGCCGCTACCCGGCCGTCGACCCGCTCGCTTCGGTGTCGCGTCTAGCCCCGCGCGCCTGGAACGAAGGCGAGCGCGCATTGGTGACCAAGCTCAAGGCGATGATCTCGCGCTACGAAGAGACCCGCGACATTCGCATGCTTGGAGCCTACCGCGCCGGCGCGGACGCCGAACTCGACAACGCGGTGCGCCAGGTACCGGTCATCTACGACGCACTTACGCAGACGCCGCAGGACGGTCCAAGCCGTGACCCGTTCGCGGAACTGGCCAGCAGGCTGAAGAACCAGGAGGCCGCCAATGGCTAGCTGGCACCCGTTTCGCGGCCGCAAGCCGATCGCCGGGGAACCCTCCCTCGCAGGCACGCCGCCTCGCGCGTCCTCCAAGGCTGCCGCGCCCGGCAAAACCTCACGAAACGCAGGCGGCAAAAAGGGGCGCTTCAAGATCGGCGATGCTGTCCTGACCGGCCTCGGACTCGGCCTGGGAGCGGCCAGCTTCACCTTCCCCTGGTATGTCTTCTTCAATCAGGAACAGTTCGGAGTTCGGGTCGTCAATTTCGAGGAAGTGGAACGCGACTCCGACCTTTCCGGGCCTTTCTACACCCATCAGGTGGAGTGGAAACCGCGGCGGCTGAGCCCGGAAGAGGTCGCCGAACTCCCCCTCGACTTCGTGCCTACCGGGACGGTCCGCGACCGCCTCGATTCGCCCGACACCACCGGAAGCGTACAGCCCTTTCCGAAACGCGAACCTTCCTATGCGCTGGTTCACGTCGCCAACGGTCGCGCCATGATCCAGGATGCCAGAGGCTTCTGGGTCGTGGAACGGGGCTCCATATTGCCCGACAACACGCGCGTGGTGGCGATCGAGCAGCAATCGGGCAAGTGGGTGCTGCGTACCAGCGACGACCGTGTGGTCGAGATCGCCAACTGACCGGTCGCGCAAGTTCCGCGCAAGACTGCCTGCCTAGGATTCCCTTCGAGCAAGGGAATTAAGATGCAACCGGTAAGTCTGTTCGATCTGGCGGCACAGCAGGCGCGTTGGCTCTCCGTGCGCCAATCCGCCGTGGCGGGCAACATCGCCAACATGAACACGCCCGGCTACGAGGCGGTCGATGTTGTGCCTTTCGAACGTGTGCTTGAAAGCAGCAAGCTGCAGCTGTCGCCGACCCGTGTCGGGCACATGCCGATCGGGGCCGCACGCGAAGGTTTCAACATCCGTGCCGACGAGATCGAGACAACGTCCCCCTCCGGCAATTCGGTGACGATCGAGCAGGAACTCGCCAAATCTGGCGAGATCCGCCACGCCTTCGAGCTGAACACCGCGATCGTCAAGGCGTTTCACCGCATGGTCATGATGACGACGAGAAGCTGATGGCAATCGATCCGCTTTCCGTGGCCCTTCAAGTGGCCTCTTCCGGACTGGGGGTTCAGTCAGAGCGGCTGCGTGTGGTGTCGGAAAACCTGGCCAACGCGCAGTCGACCGGTGCGACACCGGGCAGCGACCCCTACCAGCGCAAGACAGTAACCTTCACGTCGGCGCTTGATCGCGACAATGGTGGGGCTTTCGTTCGTGTGCAGTCCGTTGATGTCGATCGCTCCGAATTCCCGATCGAGTACCTGCCCAATCACCAGGCGGCAAACGAGGATGGCTTCGTCAAGATGCCCAACGTCAACCCGATCATCGAAATGGCCGACATGAGCGAGGCCAACCGTTCATATGAGGCGAATTTGCAGGTCATCAAGCAGGCGCGGCAGCTGATCTCGATGACCATTGACCTGTTGAGGGCGACATGATCGCAGGACTTGGCCTGATCGACAGCATCAACCAGACCTCATTCGGCAATGGCCTGGGTGACGCCGCCGGCATCAAGCCGCCGGTCGCTCCAGTTTCCGGTGCGACCTCCTTCGCGGCCGCGGTCGAGCAAGCCGGAACGCGCACCGTCGCCTCGATGGAGCGGGCCGAAGCCCTTTCCCTTCATGCCCTCCAGGGCGGGCAGATTCAGGCGCGCGATGTGGTCGATGCCGTCATGAGCGCCGAGCAGTCTCTCCAGGCGGCGATCTCGATCCGCGACAAGATCGTGACCGCCTATCTCGAAATCAGCCGAATGGCGATCTGAGGACCAGCGATGAAAGCCCTTGCCATTGCCGCGACCGGCATGAACGCCCAGCAGCTCAATCTGGAAGTGATTGCCAACAATATCGCCAACATCAACACGACCGGCTTCAAGCGCGCCCGAGCGGAGTTTTCCGACCTCCTCTACCAGGTCGAGCGCCTGCAGGGCGTGCCCAATCGAGCCGACCAGAGCATCGTTCCGGAGGGTGCGAGCATCGGCCTCGGCGTCAAGGCATCCTCGGTGCGCAACGTCCACATGCAGGGTTCGCTTGCCAGCACCGGCAACAGGTTCGACCTGGCACTGGTCGGGCCGGGCTGGTTCCAGATCGAGGGCGCCGACGGGCAGCCTCTTTATACCCGCGCGGGAGCCTTCAATACCAACGCCAATGGCGAACTGGTTACCGCCGACGGCTTTCGCATCGTCCCCGACATTGTCTTCCCGGCCGAAACCGTCGAAGTGATCGTCAACAAGTCCGGCCAGGTCTTTGCCCGCCTCGACGACCAGGTTGAACTGCAGGAACTCGGCCAACTGACACTGGCAACCTTCGCCAACGAAGCGGGGCTGGCACCACTCGGTGACAACCTGTTCCGCGAAACCGCAGCCTCCGGCGCGGCAAATGTCGGCGTGCCGGGTGATCCGGGTTTCGCGGTGATCGAACAGGGATATCTGGAAAACTCCAACGTCGATCCGGTCAAGGAAATCACCGAGTTGATCTCGGCGCAGCGCGCCTATGAAATGAACTCCAAGGTCATCAAGGCGGCCGACGAAATGGCCTCGGTGGTCACCCAAAGCATCAGGTAACGCCCATGCGCTTCCCACGCCTCCGCATCTTTCTCCTCGCCGCCATCATGGCGGCGGGTGCCGTTTGCACGGCCGCGGCACAGGAGATGGCGGTGGTGGCCCGTCATGTCATCTATCCCGGCGAAACAATCGATGCCGGCTCGTTGTCCGAGGTCACGCTGCGCCGCAGCAACCGCATCTTTACCACGATCGCCCGTCATCCCGACGAGATTGCCGGAAAGGTTGCCAAGCGCACCCTCCTGCCCGGCAAGCTGATCCCGGTCAGCTCGGTGCGGGAAGCATATGTCGTCGAGGCGGGCTCCCCCGTTGCCGTGAGCTACGTGCACGGCGGGCTGGAAATCTCGACGATCGGCATTCCGCTCCAGCCAGGCGCTGTCGGCGATTTGGTCAAGGTCCGCAACGCCGATTCCGGCTCGGTTTTCAGCGGCATCGTGCTGGCCGACGGCTCCATCCGGGTCGGCGCCATATGATCCGCCGCCTCGCCCTGCTCGCACTTGTATCGTTCGGCTTGACGGCTCCTGCCATGTCGGGTGGCGATCTTGCTGACGGTTACACCGACGGCGGCAGCTATGCCGGCGGCGACATGCGGCATGTGAATATTGCTGCGGCCGGCGGCCCGTCCGCCCTGCCCCCCGCCACCGGCCCGGCCTCGCGCATCAAGGACATCGCGACGCTGCAGACGGCCCGGGACAACCAGCTGATCGGCTACGGCCTCGTCATCGGCCTGCAGGGCACCGGCGATGGCCTGCGCAACTCGCCCTTCACCGAACAGTCGATTCGGGCCATGCTGCGCAATCTCGGCATTGCGATGGAGGATGGCAGAGCGCGTGCCAGGAACGTCGCCGCGGTCATCGTGACCACCAACCTGCCGCCCTTCGTGCAGTCCGGATCGCGCATTGACGTCAGTGTGTCCTCGCTGGGCGACGCCACCTCGCTGGCGGGTGGCACCCTGGTCATGACACCGCTGCGCGCCCCCGACGGCGAAATCTACGCCGTGGCCCAGGGGCCAGTCTTCGTGTCCGGCTTTACCGCACAGGGCGACGCCGAGACCCTGACCAAGGGGGTACCAACGTCCGGCCGCGTGCCCAACGGCGCCATTGTCGAGCGTCAGGTCGAGGCCCGCTTCAACGATGACGCCGTCCTCACGATGCAGTTGCGCAATCCGGACTTCTCGACCGCGGTGCGCGTCACCGACACTATCAATGAATATACCGCGAGCCGGTTCGGCAAGCGCACCGCCAGCGAGCAGGATTCACGCACCATCCTGATCAAGAAACCGAACGGCATCTCCGGTGCGCGCTTCATCGCCGAGCTCGAGAACCTGATCATCCAGACCGATTCTCCGGCGCGGGTCGTCATTGACGAGCGCACCGGCACCATCGTCATCGGCCAGGACGTGAAGATATCGCAGGTGGCGGTCAGCTACGGCGCCCTCACCGTGCGCATCACCGAGCAGCCCAAGGTCGTGCAGCCGGCACCCTTCTCTCGCGGCGAGACCGCAGAGGAGCCGGCGACAATCATCGACGCGCAGCAGGACGACGCTCGCGTCGCCCTCCTTGACGGACCGGATCTGCAGACACTGGTCGCCGGCCTGAACCGCATCGGCGTCAAGCCGGACGGCATCATCGCCATCCTGCAAGGCATCAAGTCCGCGGGTGCGCTGCAGGCGGAACTGGTGCTGCAGTAGGGAGCGACCATGCCGCAACGACGCTTCACGACTGACAGGAGAAGGGCGAAGCAGGGGCTATTGGCGATCGCCTTCGCCGGCCTGTGTTTCGCCTCTGGTGCGTTCGCCGTCTCCGACTCCTTCGCCCAGGCCCGCAAGGTGCCTACCCGCCTCACCGACGAGGTCCGCGAGTTCTGTGCCAACATCATCGATGCCGCGCGCGACCGCCGCTACGCGGTACAGGCGCAGGAACTGGAAAAGCTGCGCACGGAGATCGATGACCGCATCGCGGCGCTGGAAGCCAAACGGGCCGAATACGAAGACTGGCTCAAGCGGCGCGAACAGGTCATCGACAGCGCCGAAGACAGCATCGTCGGCATTTACGCGCGCATGCGCCCCGATGCAGCCGCAGAGCGGCTGGAAAAGATGGACGCCATGCTGGCCGCCGCCATCGTGCTCAAGCTCAACCATCGCCAGGCCGGCGTGATCCTGAACGAAATGGAAGCCCGCGCCGCGGCCAGGCTCACGAGCATCATCGCCGACGTCGCCAAGTCCGAGAACCCGACATGAATCGAAACCTGTTCTTCGCGGCCGCCGCGATCGCACTCTCCGGCTGCGCTGGCGAGTTGAGCGAGATCGGGCGCGCGCCAGGCCTATCGCCGGTGGGCTCCGGCCTTGACCAGGGCAGCAGCGCGGTTCACGCCTATCCGGAACCGCCAGCCGCCCCGGTGAAGCGCTTTTCCCTGTGGGACGACACGCAGAGCCAGCTCTACGAGGACGCGCGCGCACTTTCCGTCGGCGACATCATGACCGTCTTCATTTCGATCAACGACAAGGCGATCCTCAACAACGAATCCGACCGCACCCGAACCACAAATCGCACCCTGGGGCTGGCGGGCGGCTACGAATGGGGCGGTGTTGGCCAATCCGGTGCAGCGGACGTCGACATCAACTCGCGCTCGACCGCCGCCGGCTCCGGCGCGACGGCGCGTTCTGAAAACATCCGCCTTTCCGTCGCAGCGGTCGTCACCGAAACCTTTCCGAACGGCAACCTGATGATCCGGGGCTCGCAGGAAGTCCGGGTCAACGCCGAGCTCCGAATCCTCACAATCGCCGGCATTGTGAGGCCGGCCGACATCAGCGCCAACAACACCATACCCTATGAACGCATAGCGGAGGCGCGCATTTCATATGGCGGTCGCGGCCGTCTGACCGAGGTCCAGCAACCTCCTTACGGGCATCAGTTGCTCGACATCATCTCCCCGTTCTGACGAAACCGGCAATGTCCCTCGCAAACGCCGACAACACGGACGAAGGCAAGAAGGGACCATCCCTGATCATACAGCTTGCCGTATTCGCCGTTCTGACCTTCCTCGCAATCGGTGGCGGCTGGTTTGCCGGCGCCTATCTGAAGTCGGGAACCACGGCACAACCCGAGACGGCGAAGGTGATCGTCGAAAGCGGCACGCCGGAAGCACCGGCCGAGACCGACAGCCACGAGGGCGAGACGGGTAGCGCAGAGGACGACAAACCTGCACCGCGCCTGGTCGCTTTGGACCCCGTTACGACCAATTTGAGCGCGCCCGCCGACATCTGGGTGCGCATGGAACTCTCGATGGTGTTTGCGGCGCCGCCGGACGCGGGGCTCGTTCGCCAGATTCACCAGGATATTCTGGCCTATATGCGCACCGTCACGCTTCAGCAGGTCCAAGGCGCCAGCGGTTTCCAGCATCTGAAGACCGACCTCGAGGAACGCGCACATATCCGCAGCAACGGCCTGGCGCGCGAACTCGTCATACGGACCCTGCTCTTCGAATGAGAACGATCGCGGCCCTTTTCGTTCTCTTGCTGGCCTCGGTCGGGACGGCTGGCGCGCAAGGACTCGACCTGGGTCAGATCGCCGGACAGGCCGACGGCGCCACGATCGGCTACATCATCCAGATTTTCGGCCTGCTGACGATCCTGTCGGTCGCGCCGGGTCTCCTCATCATGGTGACCAGCTTCACCCGCTTCGTGATCGTCTTCGCGATCCTCAGGGCGGGCATAGGCCTGCAAACCACGCCGGCCAACATCATCCTGATCAGCCTTGCCCTCTTCATGACCTTCTACGTCATGACGCCAACCTTCGACAGTGCGTGGAACAATGGCGTGCGCCCGCTGGTCAACAACGAGATCAGCGAAACCCAGGCGATGGAGCGCATCGCCGACCCTTTCCGCGACTTCATGCTCGCCAACGTCAGGCAGACCGACTTCAACCTTTTCGCCGACCTCGCCCGCGAACGCGGCCAGAATGTCGTCGCCGGCGAACAGGTCGACCTGAGGGTATTGGTCCCGGCGTTCATGATCTCCGAGATCAGGCGTGGCTTCGAGATCGGCTTCCTGATCGTGTTGCCGTTCCTGGTCATCGACCTGGTCGTGGCAACGGTCACGATGGCGATGGGCATGATGATGTTGCCGCCAACCGTGATCTCGTTGCCGTTCAAGATCCTGTTCTTCGTGCTGATCGATGGCTGGAACCTGCTAGTCGGCAGCCTGGTGCGCTCTTTCAACTGAGCGTCGGCAGCAAAGGCTACCTTTCATCCAAGTCCTTTCTCGGCATGCCACCAAACACCGGGCGGCGGGTAAGAATTCGTTAGCCATTTCCCGCGAAATCGGCCGAAAAATTATCGGTTTGGTAAATTTTGTCTGTCAGAACATGGTTAAGCAGGATGGATCGGCGGCCTGACTGAAGGGTGTCGACTGGCATGATGCCAAACCGTCTTACCGGTTGAGTCCGGTATGTCCCTGTTCAGTAAGTTTGTGACAGTTCAGTAGGGGACAGTTCCCATGTCGAGTATCATGACCAATGCCGCGGCTATGACCGCGCTCAAGACCCTTCAGGCCACCAACAAGGCCCTCGAAACCACCCAAAATCGCATCTCCACCGGCTACCGCGTTGCGGAAGCCAGCGACAACGCCGCCTACTGGTCGATCGCTACCACCATGCGTTCGGACAACAAGGCACTTTCCACCGTCCAGGATGCCCTCGGCCTCGGCGCTGCCAAGGTCGACGTCACCTATAACGGTATCAACGCCGCGATCGACGTCGTCGACGAGATCAAGGCCAAACTGGTTGCCGCCCGCGAGCCGGGCGTCGATCGCACCAAGATCCAGTCGGAGATCTCAGCACTTCAGGGGCAGCTGACCAGCAACGCCGCGGCCGCATCGTTCTCGGGCGAGAACTGGCTGTCGGTGGACTCCTCTGCCGGCAACTACAATGCCTCGAAGTCGATCGTGGCGTCCTTCTCGCGCGCCGCAGACGGTTCGGTGTCGATCAGCACCATCACCGTCAACACGGTCAGCATGAAGCTGTTCGACGCCGCGGCCGACGCTGCGGCTGCCGGCACCGGCATCCTCGATGGCCGTTACGACGCAGCGACCGGCGCCCTTCTCGCCGACCAGTCGGCGGGCGGTTTCCGCGTCGTGGACCTCGACATCTCGGCCCTGACCAACAGTGCCGCGGATCTGACCACGCTGGAAAACTACATCTCCGGCGTTGACGACGCCATCACCCGCATGACGACCGCAGGCTCCGATCTCGGTGCCGTGAAGAAGCGTATCAACATGCAGGTGACGTTCGTGTCGAACCTCATGGACACGATCGACAAGGGGGTCGGCACCCTGGTCGACGCCGACATGAACAAGGAGTCGACCCGGTTGCAGGCCCTTCAGGTCCAGCAGCAGCTCGGCATCCAGGCGCTGTCGATTGCGAACCAGAATTCGCAGTCGATCATGTCGCTCTTCCGAGGCTAGTTTTACGGTTAACCGACCGTCTATCCTCAATTAACTGAATCAAAATGTCCCGGCCCTATAAAGGTCGGGACTTTTTTGTCGCAGGACGGGTCGTTGCCCGCGTTTCGGGTGCTCGATTGGCATGATGCCGAGCCGTCTTACCGGTGAAGTCCGGTATGTCGAGTAACTGCGTTTTGTAAGGGGACACCCATGTCGAGTATCATGACAAATGCGTCGGCCATGACCGCGCTCAAGACCCTCCAGGCCACCAACAAGGCTCTCGAAACCACCCAGAGCCGCATCGCTACCGGCTTCCGCGTTGGCGAGGCAAGCGACAACGCCGCCTACTGGTCGATCGCAACCACCATGCGTTCGGACAACAAGGCCCTTTCGACCGTCCAGGATGCGCTCGGCCTCGGCGCCGCCAAGGTCGATGTCGCCTACACCGGCATCAACTCTGCGATCGACGTCGTCGACGAGATCAAGTCGAAGCTGGTTGCCGCCCGCGAACCGGGCGTCGATCGCACCAAGATCCAGTCGGAGATCGCCGCGCTTCAGGGTCAGTTGACCAGCAACGCGGCCGCCGCGACCTTCTCGGGCGAGAACTGGCTTTCGGTGGACTCCGCCGCCGCCGGCTACAGCGCCACAAAGACGATCGTGTCGTCCTTTACCCGCGCCTCCGATGGCACGGTTTCGGTCGGAACGATCTCTGTCGACACGGCAAGCACGAAGCTGTTCGACTCCGCGGCCGACGCCGCGGCAGCTGGTACCGGCATCCTCGACGGCCGCTACGACGCCGCGACCGGCGCCCTTCTTGCCGACCAGTCGGCAGGTGGTTTCACCGTGGCGACCCTGGACATTTCGGCTCTGACCAACAGTGCTGCCGACCTGACCACGCTGGAAAACTACATCTCTGGTGTTGATCACGCCATCGGCCGCATGACGACGGCGGCTTCCGACCTCGGTGCCGCCAAGAAGCGCATCGACCTGCAGTCGGAGTTCGTGGGCAACCTCATGGACACGATCGACAAGGGTGTTGGCACTCTGGTCGATGCCGACATGAACAAGGAATCGACCCGTCTCCAGGCGCTCCAGGTCCAGCAGCAGCTGGGCATCCAGGCCCTGTCGATGGCGAATTCCAACTCGCAGACCATCCTGTCGCTCTTCCGCTAAGCGGAACACCGGCGCTCCGGCGCCGGGCGGGGGCAAATCTCGGGCCGCGTCCTTCAGGGCGCGGCCCGATTTCATGCTACGCGCAAGCTTCGACCTCTAGTCTCCCCGAGCCTCTTTCTTCGGGGATGACGACCTTTGCCTCAACAACTCCAGACCATCATCGAGAACCTTAAGGCTCTGGGAGCGCAGCGCCTGATGATCATGGGCGGCATGGCCGCGCTGGTTCTGGCGGTGATCACCGTTGGATCGATCTATCTCAATCGGCCGGCGATGGAGACGCTCTATATCGGCCTCGACCGGGGCGACGTGACCAAGATCGGCGTCGTCCTGGGCGAAGCCGGTCTGACCTACGATATCGGGGCCGAAGGCAGTTCGGTCATGGTGTCGGCCGGACAGGCTGGCCGCGCGCGCATGATCCTGGCCGAAAAGGGTCTGCCGGCGAGCGCCAATGCGGGCTATGAACTTTTCGACAATGTCGGCTCGCTGGGCCTGACCTCGTTCATGCAGGAGATCACCCGCGTTCGGGCGCTCGAGGGCGAAATCGCGCGCACCATCCAGTCAATCTCCGGCATCAAGTCCGCACGTGTCCATATCGTCATGTCGCAACAGGCGAATTTCCGCCGCGAGGAGCAGAAGCCCACCGCATCGGTTGTCATCCGCACCCGAGGCATCGATGCTATCCAGAGTGCGATGTCGATCCGTCATCTGGTCGCCGCAGCCGTACCCGGACTGACCGCGGACAACGTCACCGTGCTCGACGCCGACGGCTCGCTCTTGGCCGCCGGCGAAGATCCCACCACCAGCTCGCTGAACCGGTCGATCTCGATCCAGCGCACGGTTGAAAGCCAGATTTCCGACAACATCTACCGTGCGCTGGCGCCCTATCTCGGCCATGAGAACTTTCGCGCCAGTGTCAAGGCCGTGGTCAACACCGACAGCAGGCAGATCGAAGAAACCATCTTCGATCCCGATTCGCGCGTCGAACGGTCAATCCAGGTGATCCGCGAGAACGATAACTCCAACCAGAGCACGACCGCCGCGCCGGCAACTGTCGAGCAAAATCTGCCTGACGAGCAGGATGCGGCCGGCGCAACGCCGCAATCGGTCGAGGAGCGCGAACGTCGCGAGGAAATCACCAATTACGAGCTGAACTCCAAGCGGGTCGCGACCGTCAGCAATGGCTACTCGATCTCGAAGATGTCGATCGCCGTCGTGGTGAACCAGGAACGCCTGGCCTCCGTCATCGGCGAGGGCGCAACACCGGAAATGATCGCCTCCCGCATCGCCGAGATTCGCGAAGTCGTGGCCACCGCGGCAGGACTCGACGAGGAGCGCGGCGACAAGGTTTCGGTGACGGCGCTCTCCTTCGTCGACCAGGCCGAAGCCGAGGCGGCTTCGGCACCGAGCTACCTCCAGATCGCCGCGCAATACACTGGCTCGATGATCAACGCGCTCGCCTTCGTGGTGGTCGTTTTCCTCGTCTCCTGGTTCGGTCTGCGGCCGCTCGCCGGCATGCTGACAAAAACTGACGAGGCGGATATTCCGAGCTTCGACGACCTGCAGCTTTCGATCGGCTCGCCGCTCGACAACATTGCGCTGCCGGATCCCTTGGCCGAAATGGAGCCGAGTGAAAACGACGTCATGGAGGAGCTGAAGATGCGCTTGCGCCCGGCGCCGCAGGAGCGCCTGGCCCAGATGGTCGACCTGAACGAAGAGCGCACCGCGGCGATCCTGCGCAAGTGGACCCAGGGTGAGACCGCGGCGGAGGCGATGGCTGGCTGATGGCACTTCTCTCACTTGCCGACGTGCTGATCGATTTCGGCAAGCGCGACGAGCCGAAGGTCCGCGCAGTCGATGAGTTCCCCGCCTTCGAGCGGGCGCAACCCGTCGAGGCAGCAGAGACCGGCGACCCCGCCCCTGACATCGATGCGATCGTCGCCGAAGCGGTGGCCAAAGCCGAAGCAGAATTTGCGGCGCGCCTGGAGGCGGAGCACGAGGAGAGGCTCGCGGCCGAGCGCGAAAGCCATGCTGGCGAGGTCGAGGCTTTGAACCAGCGGCTGGGCGAGGAACTGGCTACCCGGATCGAGGCCAGCTTCGGTGCCACGGAAGGTCGTTTGTTGGACCTTACGGCGGAAGTGATGAGCCGAATCCTCGGCACGATCCTGACCGAAGACCTGCAGCAGCGCTCGGTCGAACAGCTCGGCAACATCATCAGAACCGCTATTCGCGAGGCCGGCACGGTGCGGGTGAAGGTGCGTGGCCCGCTATCCCTCTACGAGCCCTTGACCGAGAAGCTCGGCGACCTCGCCTCGATGCTTGAGTTTTCCGAAACCAGCGGCCTCGATCTGACCGTCGAGCTTGACGAGGGCGTCTACGAGACACGGCTGGCTGAATGGTCCAAGGCGGCCGCGGAGGTGCTGTCGTGAGCCAGAACAGCCCGGATCATCCGCACGAAATCATCATCGTCAAGCATGGTCGCGGCGGAGATGAGGAAGGTCACCACGGTGGCGTGTGGAAAATCGCCTTCGCCGACTTCATGACCGCGATGATGTGCTTCTTCCTGGTCATGTGGCTGATAAATGCCGCCAACGAGGAGACCAAGGTCTCCGTCGCCAGCTATTTCAACCCGATCAAGCTCGTCGACCGCAACTCCAGCCGGCGCGGCCTCGATGACGTCGGCGCCGGACCGCAAAACAAGCAGGGAGCGGCGAGCGACGAGGAAAACCGGCAGTCGGCCAAGTCGGAAGGCCCTTCCGCAGGCGGCGGTGGCAACCAGAAGAGCGAAAAGGAAGGCGAAAGCTCCGAAACCGCGTCCGACGAACACCTTTTCTCCGACCCCTACGCGGTACTGGCCGAAATCGCCGCCGAGTCCGGCGAGTTGCAGAATCTGAGCGCCAAGGGCGACGGCGGCGCGGCAACCTCGGGCGCGGCTACCGGCGCGTCGGGTGGCGAATCCTATCGCGATCCGTTCGCACCGGATTTCTGGTCCAAGCAGGTCGAGCAGGACGAACCCGGCGAGCCGGACCTTTTCGAATCGCCGCGGGTCAAGAACGCCGAGGAAGGCACCGATCCCCGCAGCGGCATTCGCCATGACGATGCGTTCGAGGACGATCCGTTTGCCGCACAGGTGGACGGGGAGGACGAAAAGAAGGGCGCCGCCGATGGCGAGGGCGACAAGCAAGGCAAAGGCGATCAGGAGGCCGTCGGTGCCGGTCTCGGCGTCGGCAAGGATGGCAAGGGCAACGGGCAGGCCGAGGAGGCAGCGCAGACGGCGGAAAAAGTAAGCCCGGAGGCGGAAGCGGCAGCCAAGGAAATTCGCGCGGAGTTGGCCGCGGCTTTCGGCACCAACGAAAAGATCTACGAGGGCATCTCGGTCACGCCGACTGAAAAAGGCGTGATGGTGTCGCTGACCGACCAGTTGGACTACGGCATGTACGAGATTGGCTCGGCCGTCCCCCGTCGCGACCTGGTTGTGGCGATGGAGAAGGTGGCAACGATCCTCAATGGCCACAACGGCGCAATTACCATCAACGGCCATACTGATGGCCGCCCCTTCAAGAGCAAGGACTATGACAACTGGCGCCTTTCGACCGCGCGAGCGCACTCCGCTTACTACATGCTGGTGCGCGGCGGCCTGGACGAGAAGCGGGTAAGGGAAGTGGCGGGCTACGCCGACAGGCAACTCAAGGTGCCCGAGAAGCCCTTTGACGACCGCAACCGTCGGATCGAGATATTCCTGGAGACTAAGGGATGATGCTTCGGGCCGTCCTGGCCGCACTTCTGCTTGGCACCGCCATCGCGCCGGCGGCCGGCCAGGGCGCGGCGATGGAACCGTTCAAGATGGTCCGATCACTGCAGCTTGTGCAGGATCGGCTGGCGCGCGGCGATCATGCGGCTCTGCCGATGCAGCGCAAGCTGCTCGAGCTGACCGACGAGCGCTTTCGCACGGTGACCAAGGAAGAATTCACGGACCGGCGCAACTTCACCGCCCTGATGGTCTATGCCATGAGCGGCGGCAATCCCGACACGCTCGACATCGTGCTGTCGCGCTTGGTGCCGGAGGGCAGCGACCGCTCGCTCGGCCAGGGTGTGCTCGCTTATATGCGCGGGCAATTGCCGAAGGCGGCCGAGGAACTAGCCGCGCTCGATCCGATGTCGCTGGAGCCCGAGGTCGGCGCCTACCTGGCCCTGGTCAAGGGCTCCATCATCGCTCTCCGGCAGCCCGGCACGGCGGTCGGTTTCATGGATCAGGCGCGCCTTCTGGCACCCGGCACGCTGGTCGAGGAGGCGGCGCTTCGCCGCTCGCTTCCAGCCAGCATCGCGCTTGACCAACCAGACCGCTTCATGACGACGGTGGAGCGCTACGTCCGCCGCTTCCTTGCATCACCCTATGCCAGCGAATTCGCCGACGCCTTCGTCGAGGGCCTCGTGACCTTCGGCGACCGTATCGACGCCGAACGGATCGACGGCATCGTCTCGCTGATGCGCCCGGCCCAGCAGGAAGCGATCTACCTTCGCCTTGCCCGGCGCAGCACCATAAAGGGTCAGGTCCAGCGCTCCGCCTTCGCGTCGCAAAAGGCGCGCGAGGTCGCGCGCATGGCCCACTCGCCCGAAGACCCGCGCGCGACGCTTTATGCCGCGCTGGCCTCGATCACCGCTGAAAACGCACGCGAAGTGGTGGCCAGCCTCGAAAAGGTCGACCCTTCGAAGCTGTCGCCGCGCGACCGGCGCCTGTTCCTTGCCGCGCGCGCGATCGCCGACGAGATGCTCTCGCCGCCCGCGCCCCTGCCAGCCGTTGCCGAGATCGACGCCAGCTCCGCGAAAGCCGACGAGGACGAAATACCGGCCGAAAAGACCGCGGAAATGTCAGCTCCGGAAACGGAAAATCCGCAAAAGGCGACGAAATCCGCGGAAAAACAGATCGCCGACATGATCGAAAACGGCGGAACGCCCGCCAGCGACGGCCGCCCCGCCGGACCGCCCGACGAGGGCACTTCAAGGAACGCAGGGCTGGTCAGTTCGGTACGCAGCAAGCTCGACGCGATCGACAAGATGCTTGAGGCAGCCGACGAAAGGGAACTCAAATGACCGAAGCGGTCGGATCGTTTCCGGCACCCTCAGCGCCAAGGACCCCTGCCGGTTCCAGCAACAAGGGTAAGGATGGCGAGGGCTTCTCAGGCGTACTGGATGGCCGCAAGAAGGCCTCGGACGGTGGACGCTCCATCGCTGCCGAGAGACAGCCTGACAAACCGGACGAGCGCGAGCCGGATCGGCGCGTCGGAACCGCCACCAACAATGAGGATGGGGCCGCTCAGGACGGCACGACCAGCAGGGCGCAGGTTCCCTTCCTGCTCACGGCGCAGGCGAGCGCATCGATGCGGATCGTGCTTGGTCAGAAAGGCGAGACCGACACTCCGGTAGACGAGGCGGTCGGCGAACAGGGCGACGACGAAAGCCTGGGCGAAGAAGAACTCGAGCAAGGCGCCGAGGATGTGGCGACACTGTCGGCCGCAGGAGCCATCACCACGCTCGGACAGGCACTCACGGACAGGCGCGGCGCACAGGAAGCGCCGCGCGCGCAGCCCGGCGTAACCCGGGGGGAACCCGACGGCCTCGCACGCGCGGCGGCCAACAACCCCGAAACTGTCGCTGGCGGAGATGACGGTAAGGACGCGGCCAGCACCAGAAAGCCAACCGGTGACGCCGACAACATCGTCGCGAAAATCACCACTTCCATCACTGCTGAAGTCAAGGACAGCCTGCCCGTCAGGGTCACCGTGATCTCGGAAGCCAATCATGTCGGCATCGCGCCGGCTCAATCGGGCCAGACGGGAACGGCTCTTGCAAGAATTATCGCCTCCGACGGCGATTGGCGTGCGTTCGCGTCCGCGGCGAGTGCGCCAGCAGACGCCCCCGAAAGCCACTTTCACGCACCAGTGCGCGACCTCAAAATCCAGCTGCAACCGGTCTCGCTTGGCACCGTCAACGCGCGCCTGCGGGTAGAGGGAGAGCAACTAAGGGTTGAGATTCGCGTCGAGAACGCAGAGGCATTTCAGCGCCTTTCGGCCGATCGCGACGCAATAGTCACCTCGCTCCGCGGCCTCGGGTTCAAGGTCGACGAGGTCGCGATCGTCCAGCAGCCCGCTGCAACGAACAACGGCCAGAGCGGCGCCTCGGCGCGGGACGGCAACGCGGCTTCCGGGCACTCGTCGGGTTCCGAACGCCAGCACGATGGGCAGCCGGGTTCCGGCCGCAGACAGTTCGACAACAGCGAGAGGAACGATGCGAAAGGCGACGGCCGCGCGGCTGCTTCCAGCTCTTCTTCTGGCGGCATCTATATCTGAAGCATCTGCCGCGAACCCTTGTGAGGGCGAGATCCTGCGCGCCTCGCAGAAGCACGGTGTCCCGGTGGGCATACTATATGCGGTGGGTCTGACCGAGACGGGCCGCAAGGGAAGCCTTCAGCCCTACGCCCTCAACATCGAGGGCCGCACGGTCTTCGCGCGCAGTCCGACGGACGCGGTGCGTGAATTCAAGCAGGCGCGAGCCGGCGGCGCGAAACTGATCGATCTCGGCTGCATGCAGATCAACCACCATTACCACGCCAGCCATTTCACAGACGTGGCAGACATGCTCGACCCACGCCGCAACGTCGACTACGCCGCGCGCTTTCTCGTTACCTTGAAGCGGCGCCATACAAGCTGGTCGATGGCTGTCGCTCGCTATCATGCCGGCCCCGACAACGACCCTGCGCAAAAGCGGTACGTATGCCGTGTCATCGCCAACATGGTTGCAACCGGCTTCGGGCGCTGGACGGCCAACGCGAAACGTTTCTGCAATCCGTAATTGCAACCGGGCGAGCTGCCAAGATCGGTGTCACAGCATCCTGCCGCCCTGTGGACAAGCTGTGGACAATTCGCATCCTGCCCCGACGTGAATCCCGATTTGATACATACAAGAAATCACGGTTGTCGACGATTCCTGCCAACAGGTACGCCTTTGCCAGGCGAACCATAAAACTGATTCGGAGGGCGGGCCGATGATTGTGATTGTGGATGAGCGTGATCGAGTAAAAGAGGGATATTCTTCGCTTTTCGGCAGAGAGGGCGTCCCGAGCGCAGGGTTCTGCGCAAGCGAGTTTGGCGAGTGGATATCGACGGCGGCGGAAGACGACCTCAAGGCGGTCGGTGCTTTCCTCATCGGCGAATGTGACAACCATCCTGTCTCACCACGCGCATTGCGAGAACGCTGTGGAGCGCCGGTGATTGCGCTCAGCGAACAGCACTCGCTGGAAAACACGCTGAAGCTGTTCGAGCTCGGCGTCGACGATGTCGTACGCAAGCCGGTGCATATCCGCGAGCTTCTCGCGCGCATCGCGGCGATCCGTCGCCGCGCGCAGGAGGACGAGCCCTATGCCGAGATCGGCAACCTGCGAATCTACACGAACGGCAAGGATCCCGAGATCGACGGCACGCCATTGCCGCTGCCGCGTCGGGAACGGCGCATCCTCGAGCATCTGGCCAACAATCGCGGACGCCGGGTGACCAAGACGCAGTTGTTCAACGCGATCTACGGCATTTTCGACGACGAGGTCGAGGAAAACGTGGTCGAAAGCCATGTCAGCAAGCTTCGCAAGAAGCTGCGGGAAAAGCTCGGCTTCGATCCGATCGATTCGAAGCGGTTCCTCGGCTATCGGCTCAACGTCTGATGGCAGAGCGCGGGAAGCGTTTCGCGTCCCGCGCTGTGCTGACGACCTGCTTCCCACGGCACCAATACAGTTTCGCGCAAGTCACGAACGATAGCCTCAATGGCAGCGGCGCTGACCACGAGGAGAAGTTGCAATGAGCCTCTACGGAATGATGCGGACCGGCGTGTCCGGAATGCAGGGACAGTCCAACCGGCTCGGCACCGTTGCGGACAACATCGCCAACGCCAACACCAATGGCTACAAGAAGTCGATGACCGAGTTCTCCACGCTCGTGGTGTCGAGCGGCGGAACCGGAACCTATTCTTCGGGCGGCGTGGTTTCCAACGTTCGCGCCGCGATCAGCCGCCAGGGCGTCATCCAATACACCCCGTCGGCGACCGACCTGGCGATCTATGGCGACGGCTTCTTCGTTGTCCAGGACACCGCGGGCCAGCCTTTTCTGTCCCGGGCCGGATCGTTCGTGCCCGACGACGAGGGCCGCTTGGTCAATGCTGCCGGCTTCTACCTGATGGGTTACAGCTTCGAGAACGGAACTCCTACCCCTGTCGGCAATTCCTTCGCCGGCCTGGAGCCGATCCGCGTGATCCAGCAGGCGCTGACTGCGATCCCCAGTACCTTCGGCACTTTCTCGGCCAATCTTCCCGCGGGCGCGGATATCGTGGCAGCGGGTGATCTGCCCTCGACCAACGGCGCCGGCTCGCAATTCACCAACAAGACCTCGATCGTCACTTATGACAGCCTCGGCGGCGAGGTTCTGCTCGACATCTACTTCTCCAAGACGGCGGCCAATGAGTGGGAAATCACCGTCTTCAACCAGGCCGACGGCACCAGCCAGACCGGCTTTCCCTACGGCTCGGCGGCGCTCGCCACGGATACGTTCACGTTCGACACGTCGGGTAAGCTCGCCGCGGGCAGCCCGGACAGTCTTCAGATCCAGGTTCCCGGCGGCGAAATTCTGGACCTCGACCTTTCCAATCTCAGTCAGCTTTCGGCTGGTTACATCCCGGGCGACGCCAATGTGAACGGCAGCGCCGCGAGTGCGATGAAGGAGGTCAAAATCGACGGCGACGGCACCGTCTTTGCGCAATACGAGAACGGGACGCTGCAGGAACTCTACCGAATCCCGCTGGCCAATGTCCGCAGCCCCGACGAACTCAGCATTGAAAGCGGCAACGTCTACAGCCAGAGCACGACCTCGGGCGACGTCTATCTCGGCTTTGCCGGCGAGGGCGGCTTCGGGGCTATTCGCTCCGGTGCACTCGAAGCGTCCAATGTCGACATCGGCGAAGAACTGACGGCGATGATCGAGTCGCAACGCAGCTACACTGCCAATTCGAAGGTATTCCAGACCGGCTCCGAGCTGATGGATATTTTGGTTAACTTGAAGAGGTAATCTGACGTGTATTCGTCGGAGAGATCAATGGAATGTCGCTGACGTCCGCTCTGGGCATCGCTCAAAACGCGCTTCTGACCACCGCGCGCCGCACCAGCGTCGTTTCGCAGAACATCACCAATGCGTCGAACCCGGATTACTCCCGCCGCACCGCGTTGCTTTCGAGCGAGGCGCCCGGCGTCCGCGTCGCGGAGATTCGGCGCGCTACCAGCGAGGCGCTGTTTCGCCAAAACCTTGACGCACTCTCCTCCTGGGAGGGGCAGAAGCAGCTTCTCGCCGGTCTCGACACCATCGCGCTTGCAGTCAACGGCGCCGACAACGCTTCGTCCGCGGCGACCGCGCTGGGCAAGCTGCAGGAAGCCCTTCAACTCTACGCCAGTTCACCGTCCAGTGCCACGCTGGCTGAAGGTGCTCTCGACGCAGCCCGCCAGGTCGTCAATTCGCTCAACAATGGCAGCCGGCAGATCCAGACTTTTCGCGCCAACATGGATGTAGAAGTCGGGCTCGCGGTCGACGATCTCAATAGACTGCTGGCTGATTTCGACGTTGCCAACAAGTCGGTCATTGCCGCCCGGGCGACAGGCCGCGACGCGTCCGATGCACTCGACCAGCGCGAGGCAATCCTCAAGCAGATATCGCAATATATCCCGGTTTCGACTTTCAACCGGTCGAACGACGACATGGTGGTCACCACCGCCGATGGGGCGACGCTCTACGAAACCAAGCCGCGCATGGTCTCCTTCGAGGCGACGTCAGGCTACGCGACAGGAACGGTCGGCAATGCCGTCTACATAGATGGGGTTCCGTATTCGCCGGGCAGCAAGGACGCCGTCTCGGGTCGCCTCGCCGGATTCCTGAGCCTGCGCGACGACGTCGCCGGCAAGCTGCAAAGCCAGCTAGACGAGGTTGCACGCGGCGTGATGACCGCGTTCTCCGAAACAGATCGTACGGGCGGCGGCGGGCCTGCGCTCGCGGGCCTGTTCACCTGGCCCGGCGGCCCGGGCTTGCCGCCGGCGGGCACCGTATCGACTGGGCTGGCTTTCTCCATCCGGGTCAACCCGGCATTTGATTCCGACGCCGGCGGCAATCCGAGCTTGATCAGGGACGGCGGCGCCAACGGCGCGGCCTATGTCGCCAACCCCGGCGGCGCGTCCTACGCGGGCCTGTTGATCGAATATGGCGACCGCCTCGGCGGTACGATGGCCTTCGATCCATCCGCCGGTCTCCCTGATGGAACAAGCGTACTCGACTTCAGCTCCGGATCGATCGGCTGGCTGGAGGCGCAGCGGCAGGGCGCTTCCAATGCCGAACTCTCAAGGAACGCACTGGTGGTCAGGACAGGCGAGGCCCTGTCCAACGAGACCGGCGTCAACATCGATGTGGAAATGTCGCTGCTGCTCGACCTGGAGCACGCCTACGAGGCCTCGGCGCGCATCATCCGTACGGTCGACCAGATGATGGCGACACTCCTGGACGCGGTGTGAGGGTGCTGTGAAGGTCTCATACGTCTCCTCGCAAGCCATTTCCCAGGCGCTCCGTCATTCGCTGCTGCGCATGCAGTCTGACCTGGTCGGCAGTCAGAAGGAGGCGCAGACGGGACGCGTGGCCGATACCGGCCTGGCGCTCGGGATTCGAACCGGGCAGGCCGTTTCGATGGCCCGCGACGTCGGCCGGCTGCAATCGATCGTCGACACCAACACTCTGGTGGCATCACGCCTTTCAGCAACGCAGGGCGCCCTCTCCCAGCTGGCCGAAGCCGGCTCGACCTATCTGTCGGCGCTCACCGCTGCGGTCTCCGGTGACGCCAACCCGGCAACAACGCAGCAGGCCGGCACGGTGATGCTGGAAGCGCTGACCGGCATCATCAACTCGAGTTTCAACGGCGAACATGTCTTCGCCGGCGTCAACACGGACGTTTCGCCGATCGCGCAATACCAGACAACGCCGCCCTCGGCTGCGAAGAGTGCTTTTGAGGCCGCCTTCCTTGCCGAGTTTGGCTTCACGAAGGACGACCCGGCCGCAGCCAACCTCAGCGGCGTCGACATCAAGGCCTTCCTCGACGGCCCCGTCGTCGACCAGTTTTTGGGCGCCGGCTGGCAGGCCAACTGGTCGAGCGCGACCGACCAGGGCATCACAACCCGCATATCGCTCAACGAAACGGTCGAAACCTCGGTCAGCGCCAACACCAAGGGCGTGCGCAAGCTCGCCATGGCGGCGACGATTGTCGCCGACCTCTTCAGCAGCGGACTGAGCGAAGGCGCCCTGGTGGAGATCGCCGACACGGCCACGCGGCTCGTCAGCGAAGCGATGGGCGACATCGCACAGGAGCAGGCGAAGGCCGGCTTCACCGAGCAGCGCATCAAGAACGCCAGTGAGCGCACCTCGATGCAGATCGATATCTTCAACGGCTTCCTGCAGGAAATGGAAGGGGTCGATCCTTATGAGGCTGCGACCAAGGTCAACGCACTCATCACCCAGATCGAAACCTCCTACGCGCTGACCGCGCGCATCCAGCAGCTCAGCCTGACCAGACTGTTGTCTTAACCCAGCGCCGGCCCCGGCAAAGAAACGAGCACGAACAGACGATGTATCAGTTCTCCTACGCCGACATACAATCCGAATCGGCTGCAGATGCGAAGGATCGCGAGCGGCAGCTGCTGACGCGCTCCATCGACCTTCTGGCAGCGGCCCGGGACACGGGCACGGATTCGATGCAGGCGATAGAAGCCCTGCATTTCCTCAACCGGCTGTGGACGGCCTTCGTGGAAGACCTCGGCAGCCCTGAGAATGGCCTGCCCTCCGAACTCAGGGCCAACCTGATTTCGATAGGCTTGTGGCTGCTGAGAGAGGCGGAATCGATCCGCCAGGGTGAGTCCGACAATTTCGACGGGCTGATCGAAGTGTCGCAGATCATCCGGGACGGCATACAATGAAGAACACGCTCAGGATCTCGCTGAAGGCGAACGAGAAGATCTACATCAACGGCGCGGTGGTGAAGGTTGACCGCAAGACCTCGATCGAGTTCCTGAACGACGTCCAGTTTCTGCTCGAAAACCATGTCATGCAACCCGAAGATGCCTGCACTCCGCTGCGCCAGCTTTATTTCATCGTTCAGGTCATCCTGATGAACCCGAGCGATTCCGCCGACGCGCGCGAAATGTTCCGCCGTTCGCTTCCGCTGCTGCTGGCAAGCTTCAGCAACGAGCAGGTGCGCGCCTCCCTGAAGCACGTCGACCGGCTTTTGTCGGAAGAACACACCTACGAGGCGCTCAAGATGATCCGTGGGTTGTTCCCGCTGGAGCGGGCGATCATGGCCGAGCAGGAAGCCATGCAGAAACCGATCGAGAACCTGGCGCTGGAGGCGCTTGCATCATGAACGTTGTGCCCGTCGCAGCCGGAGCAAACACCGCAGCGCAGGAAAGCTCCACCGGCCAGTCCAATCTGGTCGACTACAACTCGTTTCTGAAGCTCCTGGTCACGCAGATGAAGAACCAGGACCCGACGAAGCCGATGGAATCGACCGACTACATCGCGCAGCTCGCCACCTTCTCCCAGGTCGAGCAGACGCTGCAGACAAACACCAAGCTGGAACAGCTCATGCAGCTTTCCCTGCTCGGCCAGGCCGATGCGATCATTGGCCGAACCGTGTCATCCGCCGACGGTACGGTGTCAGGCAAGGTCGACGAGGTGCGGATCGGCAGCAACGGCATGGTGGCGATCCTCGAAAACGGCACCGAGTTCCCGGTCGGCCCCGGTATTGTGATAAGCTGAGCCGGCAAGGCCGGCGATCATGAACCGATGAACGAAGCCGACGCACTCGACATCGTCCAGTTCGCGATCTGGACCGTTCTGCTGGCCTCGGGCCCGGCGGTGACGGTGGCGATGCTGGTCGGCGTCTCGATCGCGCTGATCCAGGCATTGACCCAGGTTCAGGAAATTACCCTGACCTTCGTTCCCAAGATCATCGCCATCCTTCTCGCGGTCGCCTTCTCCGGCCCGTTTGTCGGTGCCCAGATTTCCTCCTTCACCAACGTTATCTTCCAGCGCATCGAGGGTGGTTTCTAACCAAACGGATGTCCCTTCACGGGCCTCGCGCAAGGTTGGGCTCCTAGTCTCCGGCGACCAGCGAATCTCCGGAAGCGACCAAGCTCGACATGGCGGCCAATCCAGTAACATTCACTCCCGTTCCGGCGGCAGCCGAGCGCAACGGCCGCGACGTCTTCTTCGCGATCGGCGTCATCACGATCCTGTCGGTGCTGTTCCTGCCGATACCGGCCTTCATGATCGATATCGGGCTGGCCTTCTCGATCGCGATGTCCGTGCTGATCCTCATGGTGGCCTTGTGGATCCAGCGCCCGCTCGACTTCTCGTCATTTCCGACGATCCTGCTGATCGCCACGATGCTGCGGCTGGCGCTCAACATCGCCACGACACGCGTCATCCTTTCGCATGGCAATGAAGGCACCAACGCGGCCGGCTACGTCATCGGCGGTTTCTCGAACCTGGTGATGGCAGGCGATTTCGTCATCGGCCTCATCGTCTTCCTGATCCTGATTGTGGTGAATTTCATCGTCATCACCAAGGGCGCGACGCGCATCGCCGAGGTCGGCGCCCGCTTCACGCTCGACGCCATTCCCGGCAAGCAGATGTCGATCGACGCCGATCTTTCGGCCGGCATGATCAACGACAAGGAAGCGCAGGCGCGCAGGCGTGAACTGGAAGAGGAAAGCTCCTTCTTCGGCTCCATGGACGGGGCATCGAAATTCGTCCGCGGCGACGCCATCGCCGGCCTGATCATCACCGGGGTCAACATCGTCGGCGGCGTCGCGATCGGCTATGGCCGTCACAACATGAACCTCGGCGAGGCCGCCGACGTCTTCGTCAAGCTGTCGGTCGGCGATGGGCTCGTGACGCAGATCCCTGCGCTGATCGTCTCGCTCGCCGCCGGCCTGCTGGTCTCGAAGGGCGGCACCCGCGGCTCGGCCGACGAGGCGGTCTTCGGCCAGCTCACCGCCTATCCGCGCGCCATGCTGGTCGCCGCCCTGCTGCTTGTCGTGCTGGCCTTCCTGCCGGGCCTGCCGTTCCTGCCCTTCATGGTTCTGGCGCTCATCCTATCGAGCATCGGCTACGCGATCCCGCTGCGCCAGAACCGGCGCATGGCCGAGGAAGCCGCCAGCGAACAGGAGCGCCAGCAGGCGGAGGCGGAGGAGGACAAGAACTCCATCAAGTCGTCGCTGAAGACGCCCGAAATCGAACTTCTGATCGGCAAGCAGCTTTCGGCGCGAATGCTCGCATCGCACCAGGAACTGG
This sequence comes from Nitratireductor mangrovi, assembly GCF_007922615.2. Classification (NCBI taxonomy): domain Bacteria; kingdom Pseudomonadati; phylum Pseudomonadota; class Alphaproteobacteria; order Hyphomicrobiales; family Phyllobacteriaceae; genus Nitratireductor; species Nitratireductor mangrovi. Next base: position 2,894,085 of record NZ_CP042301.2, read on the forward strand.
CCTTCCGCATGGGTAAGATGCGCAAGAAATTCGCGCTCGACTACGGCTTCGTGGTACCGGAGGTTCGCCTCACGGACGACTTCGCCATCCCGCCCAAGAGCTATCAGATCAAGATCCACGGTACGGTGGTGGCCGAGTACCAGATGCGGGTCGGCGAGGTCATGGTGCTTCTGGGCAGCAGCGAGCCGCCGGATGTTCCGGGCGAGGAAGTGCGTGAACCGGCCTTCGGCATGCGCGCACTTTCCGTGCCCGAAACCTTTGCCGAGGACATGAAGCGCGAGAATTTCCCCGTCGCCGACAACCTCTCGGTGCTGCTCACGCACCTTTCCGAGGTTGTTCGCAACAATCTGCCGCAGCTCCTGTCATACAAGGACATGAAGACACTGATCGAGCGGCTCGACCCCGAATACAAGAAGCTTGCCGAAGAGATCTGCACCAGCCACATCTCCTATCCCGGCCTGCAGGCGGTGCTAAAGCTGCTGCTGGCGGAACGTGTCTCAATCCGCAACCTGCACCTGATCATCGAGGCGATCGCCGAAATCGCACCGCATGTACGCCGCACCGAACAGATCGTCGAACATGTCCGCATCCGCATGTCACAGCAGATCTGCGGTGACCTGTCGGAGGCGGGCACGCTCAAGGTACTTCGGCTCGGCAATCGCTGGGATCTCGCCTTCCATCAGTCGCTCAAGCGCGACGCCAAGGGCGAGGTCCGCGAATTCGACATCGATCCGCGGCTGCTGGAGGAGTTCGGCCAAGAGGCCTCCAAGGTTATCCGCCAGCATTTCGACTCGGGCGCACGCTTCGCGCTGGTCACCGCTCCAGACGCCCGGCCCTATGTGCGCATGATCATCGAGCGCCTGTTCCCGACGCTCCCCGTGCTCTCACATGTCGAGATCGCCAAGGGGGTCGAGATCAAGGTGCTCGGCGCCTTGTCGTGATCACCGACCAGATCGTCATCACGGCATTCCTGGCGTTCTGCCGCATCGGCGCCTGTTTCATGATCATGCCGGGGCTCTCGAGCGTCCGTGTTCCCGTTCAGATCCGGCTCTTCGTCGCTATCGCGGCGACCGGCGCGTTGCTCATCCATCTTTGGGACAGCCTGCTCCCCTATGCCAGCCGGGAGCCCGTCGTTCTGGCGCCGCTGATCGTTTCCGAACTTCTGACCGGGGCACTGATCGGGCTCGTCGCGCGGCTGTACATCCTTGCCCTGCAATTCGCCGGTTCGGCGATCGCCATGCTGTCGGGCTATGGCAACATGATCACCCAAGGCATCGAGGAAGTAGAGCCTCAGGCTGCTGTGACCAATCTGATCACCCTTTCGGCTCTGCTCTTGCTGTTCATCTTCAATTTCCATCACGAGATCATCAAGGCACTGGTGAACTCGTACACGGTCGCCCCGCCCAATCTGCTCTTCAATCCGCAGTCGGCCCTGACCGACATCGTCGATACGTTGGCGGAAGCGTTCTTCGTCACCCTACGGCTGGCGAGCCCTTTCATCGCGTACGGGATCATCGTCAATCTGGCCATCGGCTTCGTAAACAAACTCACGCCGCAGATTCCGATCTATTTCATCTCCCTGCCATTCGTCCTCACTGGCGGCATCCTGCTGCTCTATCTCGGCACCGGCCCCATGCTCAGGCTTTTTGCCGACGCATTTGTGCCCGTCACGATCGGAAGGTAGGCCCATGGAGCGCAGCCATCGCCTGGCGAGACTGGTGAAGGTTCAGAACCAGTTGAAGGCCGTGCACGAAACCAACCGGGCCGCAGCCTTGCAGGAGGCGCACGCCGCCGAGGCGCGTGCGGAGGACATCATGGCGCGCAAGGGCGGCGACGGTTCGTTGTCGGAAGTCTTTCCGGATGTCTACGAGCGCGGCATCTCGCGCGCCTTCGAAAATCGAGACCGCGCACTGGCCAAGGCAGAGGCGGAAGCCGAGAAGGTAGCGGCCGAGACCGCTCGCGCCAGACTGCTGGAGCGTAACCACCGGGAGGCGTCGCGGAAGGAGGAACGCCAGCGCGAAGAACGCGCCGGCCTCGAAAATGTTGAGCGCATGCTTGCGGCACGCCGGACATCGCTCGACCACAAGTAAGGTTGCGGCAAGCTAAGTTTGCGAAAAACGCACTGTCACGAAACGGCAACGAGAGGACCGTCTTGGCCATATCGCCCCCCAGCGACATCGTCCTCGACGTTGCACGTGCCGTCGACGCCACAGAGATGGCCGCCGCACGCGAAAAGTTGAACTCGCTTGCCGGCAGCATTGCCGATTTCACCGTCTCTACAGCCGCCGACCTGCGTGCCAGTCTGGCGGACGTCGACAAGACCACGGGCGCGAGGCCGGAGGCGTTCCGCAAATTCGAGGGCATGGTGCTGCAGTCGTTCCTGCAACACATGCTGCCGACAGACGCAGGAGAGGCCTACGGCAAAGGGCTCTCCGGCGAGATGTGGAAAGGGCTGTTGGCGCAGGAACTTGCCGGTGTGATGGCCGAACGCGGCGGCATCGGCATCGCCGAGCGGGTCATGGGCGACTATTACATGGAAAACGACCGCCGTGTGGCGCTCGCAGGGGTAAACGGCAATCCGTTGGAACAGGCCGAGGCCGACACCCAATCACTGCTTTCGGTCGCGCTGATTCAGGAAATCCAGCGCACGATCGTGCGAAGCTTCGACAGCGACGTCCCGCCGCTGTCCGGCGAAGCGGTAAGCGGACGCTGACGCGATAACGAGGAAGCCACGGCAGAATGAACGATCCCGATTTCTATTCGCCGGACCCGGCACCGCGGCCAAACGCGCTCGCTCGGACCGTGCTGCCCGGCCCGAAGGCAGGCAACCTGCGCTCCATTATCCTTCGTATCGAAGAGGCGGTCGAAGCCGAAACGGAGGCAATTCGCAGCGACATCAATTTCGACCTCAAGGCGTCGAATGCACGCAAGAGCCGCTATCTCTACGAACTGAACCGCGCAGTGAAGGATGTTCCCGGCGCCGAAGCGCTCGCGCCCTACCGCGCTGACATAGCCCGGCTTCGAACGAAACTGGAAAGAAACGAGGCGGCCATTCGCGCGCACCTCAGCGCGGTCAACGAGGTGGCCAGTCTGCTGCAGGGCGCGATCGAACGCTCCGAGGCGGACGGAACGTACACGACCAACGCCTTCGCCGGGCGTGTTCCATGATCAAATTTGTCGTCGCTGCCCTCTGGATCGTCGCCGTGACCATCGGCTCGATCCTCTTCGCCTTTTCCTCGACCGGCGAAAAACCCAATGACGGCGACCGCGCCTATCTTGAGGGCCTGGAGTATTTCAAGACCGAGATCGTCTCGGTGCCGGTGATCCAGAAGGGTGAGGTTCGTGGATATTTTCTCACCCGCCTCGTCTATACGGTCGACCCGGAGAAGCTGAAAAAGCTCAAGCTTCCGCTCGACACGCTGCTCGTCGATCAGCTCTACACTTATCTTTTTTCCAACCCCCTGATCGACTTTTCGCAAACCGATACTCTCGACCTCGATGCCTTGCGGAACGGCCTGCGCGACAGCATCAACAAGCGCGTTAAGGACCAGTTGATCGAAGACGTCATGGTTCAACAGGTCGACTACCTGACCAAGAGTGACATCCGCGACAATGCCTTGCGCCGCCGCGACAGCAATGGCGGCAGCAACCGTCCCGTCCTTCGCTAGGGCAGATACCTACCCGCGGCGCAAGGGAGGGCCGCCTGAATGAAGCTCGTGACCTTCGAACGCGGCGCGGCACGACACATCGGGCACTACGAGGCGAAGACCGGTCTCGTGCTGGATCTTACCGAAGCCTCGGGCAACGATCCCGCCTTCGCTACCATGATGGACCTCATCGACGGGGGCGAGGCGGCCCTTACGCACGCGCGCGAGATGTGCGCCGATGCAGGCCTTCAGGCGAAGCATGCCGTGCCTGAGGACAGGATCCGGCTTCTGGCGCCATTGCCGGTGCCACGCCAGATACGTGACTTCTCCGTGTTTCCGGGGCACATCAAACAGGCTCCGCGCGGCATGCGCAGGCTCGCCGCACTGGCACGTGGCGACAAGGAAGCAGCCGCAGCCGCGGTCGGCTTCGACGAGGTTCCAGAGATCTATCGCAGCCAGCCGGTCTATTACCTCACCAACCGCTTCAGCGTCATCGGTCCCGACAGCGTAGTCGCCTGGCCGCGATACAGCCGTATCATGGATTTCGAGTGTGAGTTCGCCGTCGTAATCGGCGGGACGGCACGCGACGCATCCGTCGAGGACGCTGGCTCGCATATCTTCGGCTACACAATCTACAATGACTTCTCCGCGCGCGACACGCAGATGGTCGAGATGCAGTCGATGCTCGGTCCTGCCAAGGGCAAGAGCTTCGACTATGGCAACGCGATCGGCCCGTGGATCGTGACTGTCGACGAGGTCACCGATCCGCATAACCTGGCCATGGAAGCCCGGGTCAACGGCGAAATTTGGGGCCGCGGATCATCCGCGGACATGCTGTTCACCTTCGAGGAAATGATTGCATACGTGTCGCGCGACGAGACCATTCACGCCGGCGAACTCTTCGGCTCGGGCACGATGGGCAATGGCTGCGGGCTCGAACTCGACCGCTTCTTGGCCGACGGTGATGTCGTCGAACTCGAGATCGAGGGCCTTGGCGTGCTGCGCAACACGATAAAGGTGCAGGGCTGAGCCGCTTGCCGTTAGCTAGCGAAAGCGTGGCGCACGCTTTTCCAGGAACGCCTTGAGGCCTTCCTGAGCATCGGCGCCGGTCTGCGAGAGCGCCGCGCTGAGGCTTTCAGTGTAAAGACCGTCACCGCGCGCCATGTCGTCGATGCGCGATATGCCCTGGATGACCAGATAATTGACCATCGGCGCATTGGAGGCGATCTGCTCCGCGAGTTCCCGCGCGCGTGCGAGCCCCTGCCCCTCGCCGACGAGATAGTGGGCAAGGCCAAGTTGATGCCCTTCGGCGGCATCGTAGGCCCGGCCGGTCAGCATCATCTCCGTCATGCGATCGGCGCCAAGGATCCGGCCGACGCGCACCGTCGCCCCGCCACCAACGAAAATTCCCCGCTTGCCCTCGGGCAGTTGGAAGCGTGCGGACGGTTCGGCGACCCGCACATGGGTTGCTGCCGCAATTTCCAGCCCGCCGCCCATGACCGCGCCGGTCAGCACCGATACCACCGGCAAACCGCCGAACTGGATCAACTCCATCACCTGATGCCAGCCACGCGAATGGCGAAGAACTTCGGCCGGTTCGCGCTCGACCTGCTCGGAGAGGTCCAGACCGGCCGAAAAGTGGCCACCGACACCGTAGAGCACGACCGCCCGCACCGTTTCCGGCGGCTCGGAGAAGAAGTACCGCAGTTGCGTCAGCACGGCGTCGGAGATCGCATTTCGCTTTTCCGGCCGGTTGAAGGCGATTGTCGCGATCGCACCGTCGAGCTTGATCCGCAGCGCGGACTCGTCGGCATTTTGCGCTGCCGCACCATTTGAAGGGCTCATCGGACGCTTCTCCACACGCGGTTCCGGGAAGGAACCATCATTTTGTCCTTGATTATATTGTTTTATATCATAACATTCTTAGCGCATACAAGAGCGTAGGCTTGCCGCCAACACGCCGGAATGAGACGCTCAGTGGTGTTTCGGGAGGAAACAATGAAAGCAATCAGCCTAACGGCGCTCGGCGCCGCAGCATTCTTGTCGGTATCCTCAGCGCACGCAGCCGATGTTGAACTGCGCCTTTCGCACTGGGTTCCGCCAACGCATCCGATCCAGACACTCGGCATCGAGCCATGGGTGGAATCGATCAAGCAGGCGTCCAACGGCCGTATCAACATCACCATTTTCCCGGCCCAGCAGCTTGGCGCCGCGCCGGATCACTACGACATGGCCCGCGACGGCATCGCCGACATCACCTATACCAATCCCGGCTACCAGGCTGGCCGCTTCCCGATCTACAGCCTGGCGGAGATACCTTTCCACGCCTCGAACGGGAAGCAGGCGGCGAAAGCTCTCCACAACTGGTACGCACCGCTTGCCGAGATCGAGATGTCGGACGTCAAGTTCTGCCTCATCAACCCGCATGATCCTGGCACCTTGCACTCCAAGACGCAGGTCAAGGTTCCCAGCGATATCAGTGGCATGAACGTGCGCCCGGCGCACGCGACGATGGCGCGTTTCGTGAATTTGCTTGGCGGCGCCAGCGTGCAGGTGCCGGCACCCGAGGCCCGCGAGGCCCTCGCAAAGGGTACGGCTGACGCGATCACCTTCCCGTGGAACTCGATCTATATCTTCGGCATCGATTCGGAGACCAAGTTCCATCTCGACATGCCATTCTACATCTCTTCACAGATGCTGCTCCTCAACAAAGGCATGTATGACGGTCTGGCACCGGAAGACCGCCAGGTCATCGATGATCATTGTACGCCGGACTGGTCGCAGAAATTCTCGACCGGCTGGGCCGACAATGAATATTCAGGCCGCCAAAAGATGATCGATTCGCCCGATCATACGGTCTACACGCCCACCGACGATGAGATTGGTCAATGGCGCGAAGCCTCCAAGCCACTGATCGAGGCGTGGAAGGAAGACGTCAAGGCCAAGGGGCAGGATCCCGAAAAAATCTACGCCGACTACGTCTCGGCCTTGAAGGAACTCGACTCCCTGTTCTGACCGAGCCACGATCGGGCGCCGCCATCTAGTGCCGGCGCCCGATCCGTCGCCGAGGGGGGGAAGAATGTTCAGGCTGATCCGTACACTCGGAGCGTTCTCGACCGCGATCGACAGGATCGCCGGCGTATTCCTTGCGGCGATCACCCTTCTGGTCGTGGCCTCCGCCATCGGCCGCTACGTTTTCACCGCTCCCATCCCCGACGCTTTCGACATCTCGCGCCTGATGCTGGGCGTCGCCATCATGTGGGGATTCGCCAGCGTCGGCTATCGCGGCTCGCACATCAAGGTAGACCTCTTCGCCGAGATGATGCCAGCTCGGATACGGCGAATCGTCGATTTGTTCGCATGGACGATCCTCTTCGTGTTCACGGTCCTGATGAGCTGGAAAATCCTTGCCCGCGTGATGAGCGCGCAGGCGAGTGGCGAGGCCACCTTTGATCTGCGCATGCCGGCCTGGCCGTTTCTCGCGCTGATCTGGGCCGGCGTCACCGTCGCCATCGTAACCGTGCTCGCCCGCATCCTGATCATCGCCACGGGCCGCGGCACGCTTGACCATTTCGACGCGCCGGACGTCGCAACGACGAGCAAGGACGACGATGTCTAAGGCCGACCTCGTCGCTGTTTCCGGCTTTGTGCTGCTGTTCGCAATGATGGCCGTGCGCGTGCCGATCGGCATTGCCATGGGCCTGATCGGCGTGGGCGGCTTTGCCGCGATCACCGGCCCCGGGCCGGCGCTCAACCTGCTGGCGCAATCGCCCATCCGGGTGATTACGGACTTCAACCTCAGCCTCATTCCGTTCTTCGTTCTCATGGGTGTGTTCGCGACCAATTCGGGCATGTCGCGCGAACTCTTCCGTGCCGGTCAGGCCTGGCTCGGCTTCCTGCGCGGCGGCATGGCCTTGTCGACCATCGCCGCCTGCGGCGGCTTTGCCGCGATCTGCGGTTCTTCGGTCGCAACGGCTGCAACCATGACCAAGATTGCCCTACCCGAAATGCAGCGGGTGGGCTATCGCAACGACGTCTCCAGCGGTGTGATAGCGGCTGGTGGCACACTCGGAATTCTCATTCCGCCCTCCGTCGTGCTTGCGGTCTACGCCTACATCACCGAGCAGGACGTCGGTAAACTCTTCATCGCCGGTGTGCTGCCCGGGTTACTGGCGGTGCTCATGTATATGGGCGCCGTCCGTATCGCGTATCGGCGTTCACTGCCCGCGGGACAACCTTTCGAAGCCCGCGAGGCGATCTCCTCTTTGCGCGACGTCTGGGCAGTGCTGGTGCTCTTCGTCGCCATCATTGGCAGCATGTATTTCGGCGTCGTCACGGCTACCGAGGCCGCCGCAGTGGGGTCGCTTCTGACCGCCCTGATCGGCATCTTCCGCGGCAGGCTGGGCTACGCCAACATCATGGAGAGCCTGATCGAGGCGCTGAGAACCTCGGTCGCCATCTATACGATCCTGATCGGGGCGGTCCTGTTCGGCTATTTCCTTGCCATCACGCAGACACCGCAAAAGATCACCGCCTTCCTCGTCGCTCTCGATCTTGGCGCCTACGGGACACTGGGCTTGATCCTGGCCTTCTTCCTGCTCATGGGATGCATCCTCGATGCCATGGCGATGATCATCCTTCTGGTACCGATCGTCTTTCCGGTGGTCACGCAACTGGGCTTCGATCCGATCTGGTTCGGGGTCATCATAGTCATGACCGTGGAGCTCGGCCTGATCACTCCGCCAGTCGGCATGAATGTCTTCGTCATCAACACCATTGCTCGCGACGTGAACCTCTTCACCATCTTCCGGGGTGTTCTCCCGTTCGTGGTTACAGACGTCATCCGGCTGATCCTGCTGATTATTTTTCCGGCGATCGTACTCTTCCTGCCAATGACCATGAACTAGGGGGCGGCGATGATCGCAAAACCCGAACTCATCCACCTCTGCGACCTCACGGTCGAGTTGGCCGCTCCGATCGAGCTTGGCGACAGCCCGCGCGGGCGCCGCCGCATCATTCCGATCGTGGGCGGCAGCGTGATAGGCAAAAGGCTGAACGGTCGGATTCTCAATCTCGGCGCCGACTGGCAGACGATCCTGGCCGATGGGACCGCCGAACTGGACACGCGTTACTCCTTCGAAACGAACGACGGCGCGACGGTCGACATCCGCAATTTCGGCTATCGGCACGGGCCTCCGGAGGTCATCGCTGCCCTTGCACGCGGCGAGACAATCGATCCTGCCTTGTACTATATGCGGACACATCCGCGCTTCGAGACAGGCGATTCGCGTTATTCCTGGCTCAACAGCCTCATCTGCCTGGGCACCGGAGCTCGCGACGCCAGCGCCGTCAAGATCAAGGTTTACGAAGTCACATGAGCGTCCGAACCGACAATAACGGCTCGCGCCAAGGCAAATCCGAGACGAAAGAAGAGATCGGGACCGAACCGGTCGACGTTCCGCCTATGGCGACCATCATCGGTTACAAGCTTCGCCGTGCACAGCTCTACGTCTTCCAGGATTTCCTCGAGACCTTCTCGAGGCTTAAGCTGCGGCCCGCCGAGTTCTCGGTGCTGACGATCATCGCCAATACCCCTGGGCTCAAGCAATCCGAAATCGCGGAGATGCTGGGCATCAAGCGTGCCAACTTCGTCGCTCTCATGGACGGGATCGAAAAGCGAGGTCTTGCCGAACGCCGCAAGGCCGATACCGATCGCCGCTCGCACTCGCTGCATCTGACACCACAGGGGACGAAATTCGTTCGCAAGATGGCCGCCGTCTGGGCAGAGCATGAAAACCGTATGATTGCGCGGCTGGGCGGCCCAGAAGAACGCGACCGGTTGATCGAGTTGCTGGACCGCCTGCTCGGAACGCCCGAGAACTGATCCAGTTCTACCCCTCGCCCGACAGCGCCGCGACCACCTCAGCCGGGATTTCGGCTCCGCGAATGCGCTGCGGGTCGTCCGGGTGCTGTTCGGCCCACACACGTGTTTCGCGCGCTTCAATGGCAAGCTGATCGCCCTTGAGGACTCGGTGTTCGATGTCGAAGCTCGATCGCCGTATCGCGCTCGCGCGACTCTCAATGACGATGCCGTCTCCATAGCGCGAGGGAATGATGAACTTCGCCCCCGTATCGACCATGGGGATACCGACGATATGATATTTCTTCGTCCAGGCGATCTTCTTCATGCCGAGGGCTTGCTCGAACAGGTAGGCGGTCGAGGCATCGAACATGGCGAAATAGCGCGGGTAGAATACGATGCCGGCTGCATCGCAGTCTCCCCATTCGATCTCGACCTTGCGCCGATTGACCAGCATTGCCTGCTCACTCACGCTGCCTGAGGGTTCTCAATCAGGATTGCGATCCCCTGCCCACCGCCAATGCACGCCGACGCGATGCCGTAGCGCCCCCCGGAACGCTGCAATTCGCGCGCAACGGTGGTCGCGATACGGATGCCGGTAGCGCCGAGCGGATGACCGATGGCGATCGCGCCGCCATTGACGTTGAGTCGCTCCTCGTCGAGGCCGAGTTCGCGTGCACAAGCCATCACCTGAGCGCCGAAAGCCTCGTTGATCTCGACGCGATCGATGTCGTCGAGGGCCAGCCCGCACTCTTCCAGCACTGCACGGATGGCCGGCGCCGGTCCAATGCCCATGATATGCGGTGGCACGCCAACACTGACGCCGGCAAGAATGCGGGCTAGGGGCCGGTTGCCTTTGGCCTCCGCACGCGCCCTTGAGGCGACGATGGCGGCGGCGGCGCCGTCGACGATCGCCGAGGAATTGCCACCGGTCTGTACGCCGCCGAAAGCAGGCCTGATCTTCGACAGCGCCTCGAAAGAGGAAGGCCGGATATGGCTGTCCCTGTCGACTTGCTCGACCTTGCGCGGCAACCTGATGCCGCGATCGTTGAAACCATCGGCGGAAAACGTTTCAGTCACCACCGGGGTGATCTCGCCCGCAAGGAACCCGGCTTCTTGTGCGGCCAGCGCACGGTTGAAGGACCGTTCGGCGTAGCGGTCGACCTCCTCGCGGCTGATCTGATAGTCGCGCGCCAGGTTTTCCGCCGTATCGCCCATCGTGCACGAACACGCCGGATCAAGCAGTGCCTCCCACAGGAAGTCCTTGAATTCGACCTGGCCCATGCGAAAGCCGGACCGGTGCGTATAGGCTGCGACCGGGTTGCGGCTCATCGATTCGGTGCCGACACAGAGCGCAGCTTCGACCCGCTCGCGATTGACGAGTTCCGCGGCCTGCAGCAACACTTCGATGCCCGTCCCGCAGATGCGCTGGACGAGATGCGCCGGACGGTCAACCGGCACGCCGGCATAAATGCCGATATGGCGGGGCGTCATGTAGGCGTCGAACGAAGCCTGCGCCATGGAGCCAGCAATCGTCGTGCCGATGTCGGCAGGGTCAATGCCGGCTTTTGCGACGGCCGAACGCGCTGCCTTGATGCCGAGATCGATCGGCGAAACGTCGGAGAGAGCGCCCGTGTAGTCGACAAAGGGGGTCCTTGTGCCGGCCATCAGCCATGCATCGTCGAAACTGTAGCGGATGCCTTTGGGCGTACTGGTCATGTCCGGGCCTTTCCTGAGGCAGCGAGAACGTGGGCGGGGGGCGGGTCGCGGTAAAGGTCCTCGACCAGATGCGCCCGGGCAGCCATCACCGCCCGCTGGTTGATCGAACCCTTGTCGGTCATTTCGTGCGCGTCGATCGACGGCGGCTGGTCGAGCACGACGATGCGCGCGACCCTGTTTGAGCTGCCCGTCGCCTCGATGGCAAGCGCTTCGAGGCGTTGCTGCAAAACGGCGCGAAAGCCCGGATGTGCCGCCAGTTCCGCTTCGTCGGCAGCCGCGAGCTCTGGCGCGAAACGGCGCGCGGCATCGACGTCGAGGAAGACCAGCGCACCGATGAAATTGCGGTCGAGACCAGTCAGGACCGCATCGCGAACATAGGGCGCGAGGGCCGCGATCAGTCCGGAGCGGACCCCAGCCATGTTGACCCATGTGCCCGTGGAAAGTTTGAAGTCCTCCGAAACACGGCCATCGAAGAGGAAGCCCTTGTTGACGTCGCTGGGATCGACCTGCTTCAGCGCATCGCCGATCATGTAGAACCCTTCCTCATCGAAGCACTCGGCGGTCTTGTCGGACTGGCGCCAGTAGCCGGGCGTGATGGACGGGCCACGAAGCCGGATTTCGCGTTTTTCGCCGTTATCAACGAGCTTGAACTCGAGGCCAGGTGCCGGCAGGCCCACCTCGCCGGGGCGATTGACTGGCCAGGTCGTGGTGAAGGCGAAGGGCGCGGTTTCGGTCGAGCCGTAGCCTGTAATGATCATGATCTTTTCACCGATCGTCTCGATCGCGAGCCGTTCCAGCGTATCCCAGACGTGTTTGGCGAGGCTGGCACCGGCATATTGCAGCACCTTCACCTGGCTGAAGAACCGTTCGCGCAAGGGCTTGTTGGCCACCAGATGCTCGCAAAGCATCTCGTAGCCCTTGGGCACGTTGAAATAGAGCGTCGGCGCTATCTCGGTGAGGTTGCGCACGGTCTTGGCGATACCGGAGGGCGTCGGCGAGCCATCATCAATGTAAAGCGTGCCGCCATTGTGAAGCGTGATACCGAAATTGTGGTTGCCGCCAGCCGTATGGTTCCACGGCAGCCAATCGACCAGGACCGGCGGTTCGTCCTCCAGGAAGGCGAGCGCGGAGCGGATCATCACCTGGTTGCAGGTCAGCATGCGCTGGGTGTTGATTACCGCCTTCGGCATGCCCGTCGAACCCGAGGTGAACAGGAACTTCGCGACGGTATCCGGTGTCAGTGCCAGCTCCGCATCGTCGATCGCGCGTCCGGGCCTTGTGCCGAGTACGGCATCAAACAAATCAGCCGGATGTCGTTCGATCGGCTCACGCGCTACCACCAGCCCGATCTCGTCACCCATCACCGCGTCGAGCGCCTTCTCGAAAGGCTTGCCCTCGGCGACGAAGACGAGCCCGGGGGTTAGCAGCGAAAACACATGCCTGAGCTTGGCGTGATCGGACGACAGCAATGAATAGCCGGGCGAGACCGGCGCATAGGGGATCCCGGCTAGCATCGCGCCCAGCGCCATCAAGCCATGCTCGATCGAGTTCCCGGAAAGGATGACCAGCGGGCGCTCCGCCGACAGCCGCCGGCCAATGAGGTATTCGCCGATCGCCCGCGCCTTTTGCAAGGTCTCGGCGTAGCTGATCCGGCGCCATTCGCCGTCTGGGCCGCGATCGGCAAGGAACATCCGGTCGGGCGCTGTGGCGGCCCAATGCCGCAGCCGATCTGTCAGCGCGCGGGGGTATTCCGGCAGTTCGGCCTTGGCACGGACATAGGTAACTCCCGGCTCGCCAGATCGCTCCTCGACAGCCAACTCGCCCATGCGAACCGGCCGCATACCGGGCAGGTCTACAACCGGCATCGACACTCCTCCCTGCAATAATGTTATCTTCTATAACAATTATAGTGTCGGTTCAAGCCGGATCGTGTCAGGCTTGGGGTTCGAGCTCTGCCACCAAATCGCCAACGCGAACCTGATCGCCGGTCGCGCAGTGAACGGCGCGCACCGTACCGGCTGCCCTGGCCGCCAGCGTCGTTTCCATCTTCATCGCCTCAACGACCGCTACTTTCTGGCCGGCCTCGACTCTGTCTCCTGCAGCAACGGAGATCGCGCGCAGCAGCCCGGCCACCGGCGAGACGATGCGCGCAGGGTCGGCAGCGTCTGCCTGCTTGGCCAGCGGGTCGGGTTCGTGAAAGACAAACGTCCGGCCGTCGAAATCCAGCCACAGATCACGCTCCCATGCGAGATAGGTCGCGTATCGACGCGTGCCCGCGAGCGAGAACCGCACCTGATCGAGCGTGATCGCAAGGTCGGAGAGTTCGACGTTGACCTCGCCCACCTCTACGGCCGAGATGTTGCCACGCTCGATCTCGACGACGGCGTCCGACGTCGTGCCCCCGGAGGCAAGCAGGATCGGACAGGATGCAACGCCTGTCGAGCGGAACCAGTCACCGCCGCCCCGCATCGCAAGCACGCAGGCAGCGACACCGAAATGCCAGTCCTCGGCCTCGGTGAGCCTGGCTGCGTACCCTTCCGCTACCCATCGATCGACGAACGCAGTCGTCACCGAGGCGTCCAAGAACTCGCGGCTGGTCAGCAGGTCGATGAGAAATCCGCGATTGGTCCTCAACCCGAACAGCGGCCGTTCGCGCAAGCCCTTAACCAGTCGCGCAACCGCTTCGTCCCGATCGCGGCCATGCGCGACGACCTTCGCGACCATCGGATCGTAGTAGGGTGTGACGCTGTCCCCCTCCTCGACCCCGCTGTCGATACGGACACCAGCCTCACCTGCGCGCAACGCGGGCTTCCACAGCAGCACCGGACCCGTCTGCGGGCTGAACCCGTCGCCCGGATCTTCGGCATAGACCCGTGCTTCGATCGCGTGGCCACTGAAGTCGATCTCTTCCTCCTCGAGCGGAAGGCGCTCGCCCATGGCGACGCGCAACTGCCACTCGACGAGATCGAGACCGGTCACAAGCTCCGTCACCGGGTGCTCGACCTGCAGCCGGGTGTTCATCTCGAGGAAATGGTGTTGGCGGTCGGCGCCGATGATGAACTCGACCGTCCCCGCACCGACATAGCCGACAGCCTTTGCCGCCGCCACCGCATCGACCGCCATCGATGCGCCCATTGCGGCGTCGACGAAGGGCGACGGCGCCTCCTCGATGATCTTCTGGTGGCGCCGCTGCGCCGAGCAGTCGCGTTCGCCCATGTGGACACAGTTGCCGTGCGCGTCGGCGAATACCTGTATCTCGATATGCCGCGCATCCGTGATCAGCTTCTCGATCAGGACGCGCCCGTCGCCGAAGGCCGACCGCGCCTCACGCACGGCGCTTTCGAGCGCGTCCGAAAAGTCTTCGGCGCGGTCGACGCGGCGCATGCCGCGACCGCCCCCCCCGGCAACCGCCTTGATCAATAGCGGAAAGCCGATCGTTTCGGCTTCGCTCACCAGCCGCCCGGGATCCTGATTCTCGCCGTCATAACCCGGCACTACCGGGACCGCCGCTTCCAGCATGATCGCCTTGGCACGCGCCTTGTCGCCCATGGCTCGGATCGCCTCCGCCGGCGGACCGACAAAGATCAGGCCCGCGGCCTCGCACGCCTCGGCAAAGTCGGCGTTTTCCGACAGAAAGCCGTAGCCTGGATGCACCGCCTGTGCGCCGCTGTCTTTGGCGGCGGCGATGATCGCATCGCCATCAAGATAGGATTCCGACGCCTGAGGGCCGCCGATCCTCACCGACTCGTCAGCCTGCCTCGCATGAAGCGCATCAGCATCCGCGTCCGAATGGACGGCCACGGTCGCAATCCCCATGGCGCGCGCTGTGCGGATGATGCGGCAGGCGATTTCGCCCCGATTGGCGATCAGGAGCTTGGTGATCATGGCGCCGCGTTTGTCACGTCCGCTTCTTGTTGCTGGTGCCGGGCAGCGTGCCCTCCAGCTTGCAGATGATGCCGAGCATGATCTCGTCAGCGCCGGCGCCGATCGACACCAGGCGCGTATCGCGGTAGGCGCGACTGACGGGGTTGTCGTAGGTATAGCCCATGCCGCCCCAATATTGCAGGCAGGTGTCGGTGATCTCGCGCGCCAGCCGTCCGGTCTTCAGCTTGGCCATGGAGGCGAGCCGCGTGACGTCGCGCCCGGCGACATATTGCTCGACCGCGCCCCAGGTCAGCGCCCTCAGGGCCTCGACCTCGGTCCTCAATTCGGCGAGCCGGAAATGCACCACCTGATTGTCGAGGATTGGTTTGCCAAAGGTCTTGCGCTCGCCGGTATATTCGATGGTGAGGTCGATCAGCCGGTCGAAGCCCTTCAGCGAGCTTGCCGCGGAATAGAGCCGCTCCTCCTGGAACTGCAGCATCTGCATGGTGAAGCCCATGCCTTCCTGGCCGATAATATTCTGAGCCGGTACCCGCACCTCGTCGAAGAAGAGCTGCGCAGTGTCCGACGAGTTCATGCCGATCTTTTTGATTTTCTGCCGCGTGATACCCTTGGCGTCCATCGGCACCGCGATCAGTGACTTGTTCTGGTGCACCTGGCCTTCAGATGTGTTGGCGAGCAGGCAACACCAGTCGGCCTTCATGCCATTGGTGATCCACATCTTTGTGCCCGAGATGACGTAGTCGTCACCGTCCCTGCGGGCGGTGGTCTTCACGGCGGCCACATCCGACCCGCCGCCGGGTTCGGAGACGCCGAGACAACCGACAACGTCGCCGGCGATCGACGGCGCCAGGAAATTCGACTTCACGTGTTCTGAACCGAAGCGGTTGAGCGCCGGCGTGCACATGTCGGTGTGAACGCCGATCGCCATCGGCACGCCACCGCATGCGCAAAGCCCGAGTTCCTCGGCCATCACCATGGAATAGGAAAAGTCCAGGCCGAGGCCGCCATAGTCGGGATCGTATTTGATGCCGAGCAGGCCGAGTTTGCCGAGCTTCTTGAACAGGTCGTGGGAGGGGAACTCCTCCGCTGCCTCCCATTCATCGACATGCGGGTTGATCTCGGTCTCGACGAACCTGGCGACCGTGCGGCGCAGGTTTTCATGCTCGGCGGTGAATTGCATGCGGTTCCTCCTCTGCTTCCCCGAGGTGACGGAGAACGCGTACCTTCGCTATCCTCGCGCGACCCCGAAGCTGTTCGGCCTGAGCTCCCTGCCCGCGCCTTCTGCGGCGATCTGAAGGCAGAGCCCGAGGATACGGCGCGTATCGCGCGGATCGATGATGCCGTCGTCCCAGAGTCGCGCCGTGGCGAAGAGAGCGGTCGATTGCGCCTCCACGCCGGCCCTGATGCCACCGCTCATCTTGCCAAGCTGCTCCTCGTCGACCTCGGCTCCGGACGCTGCCGCCTTGCCGCGATGCACGATCTCCATCACCTTCGCCGCCTGTTCGCCGCCCATGACGGCCGTGCGCGCCGACGGCCACGAAAAGATGAAGCGTGGCGAGAACCCTCGTCCGCACATACCGTAGTTGCCGGCGCCGTACGAGCCTCCGAGAATGAAGGTGAATTTCGGCACCCGCGCATTGGCGACGGCCTGGATCATCTTGGAGCCGTGCTTGATTGCCCCGTCGCGCTCGGCTTCTGAGCCGACCATGTAGCCGGTCGTGTTCTGCAGGAAGACCAGCGGCACGCCGGTCTGGTCGCAGAGCTGGATGAACTGCGCCGCCTTCAGCGAACCGGCCGGCATGATCGGCCCATTATTGGCGAGGATGCCGATGCGGTGGCCTTCGACAGCGGCGTGGCCACAGGTGGTATCCGGCGCATATTCGCGTTTGAACTCGAAGAAATCCGAACCGTCGACGATGCGCGCGATCACCTCCTTCATGTCGAACGGGGCCTTCTCGTCCGCCGGCACGATCCCCATCAGTTCCTCAGGATCGAACACTGGGGCGGGAGCGACGGTCCGCACTGCCCCGACGTCGTCCCAGGCCAGCTGCTTCATGATCTCGCGGCCGAGCGCGATCGCCTCGACATCGTCCTCGGCGATGTATTCGCCAAGGCCCGTGACCCGGCCATGCAAGTCGGCGCCGCCGAGATCCTCGTCATTCGCTTCCTCGCCGATCGCGGCCTTCACCAGCGGCGGCCCGGCGAGGAAAATTTTCGATCGCTTGCGCACCAGCACGACGTAGTCGGAGAGCCCGGGCAGGTAGGCGCCACCGGCGGTCGAGGAGCCGTGCACGATCGCGACCTGGGGAATCCCGGCAGCCGACAGCCGCGCCTGGTTGGCGAAGGAGCGCCCGCCCTCCACGAACATCTCCGCCTGGTAGAGCAGATTAGCGCCGCCGCTTTCGACGAGGTAGATCAGCGGCAGCCGGTTCTCGAACGCGATCTCGTGCAACCGCAACGCCTTCTTGAGCCCGATCGGCGGGATGGTCCCGCCCTTGATGCCCGAATCCGAGGCTGAGACGATGCAGCGTCGGCCCGCGACCACGCCGACGCCGGCTATGGTGCCGCCGCCCATGATGTTCTTCTCGCCGTCGTCGTCATGCATCTTGTAGCCGGCAAGCGTGCTGAGCTCGATGAAGGGCTGGCCGCGATCGAGAAGACGCTCCACTCGCGCCCGCGGCAGGATCTGGCCGCGCTCGGCAAAACGTTCGCGGCGCGACGCGGAGTTTTCGCGCACCCGCCTCTCGAGGTCGCGCACCTGGCCAAGTTTGTCCGACATCGCCTTGGTGTTGGCCCGGAAGGCTTCGGAGCGCGTGTCGAGCGCAGTCGAAAGAGCCGGCATCAGCCTTTCTCCTCGCTGGCCAGCACCTCCGGCACCACCGCGCGGTGGAAACCGTCGAAAGCGGCAATCCTGCTCGTCGGCTTGACCGGGTAGAGCGGGTTACCGAGAGGCGCGCCACCGTCGATCGGCACGGTGACGCCGGTGACGAAGGATGCGGCATGCGACAGCAGAAAGCACACCACCGAGGATACCTCGGCCTCGACGCCGATGCGCCCGATCGGCACGTGGTTCTTCAGTTGCGGGATGAGCGTCTTGGTCATGCCGTCATAGGTATCCATGCCGGACGATGTGATCCAGCCCGGCGCCACGGCGTTGACCCTGATGCCATACTGACCCCACTCGTAGGCTGCCGTCTTGGTGAGGTTCACCATTCCCGCCCGCGCCGCGCCGGAATGCGCCATGCCCGGCATGCCGCGCCAAATGTCGGCCGCCATGTTGACGATGGCACCGCCATTTTCACCCATCGTCTGGGCAAAGACCTCGCGCATGACCAGAAAGCCGCCGGTCAGATTGTTCGAGACCACGGCCTCGAAACCGCGCTTGGAAATGGCCTCAAGGGGCGCTGGAAACTGTCCGCCGGCATTGTTGACCAGGCCATGGACATGACCGTGCGCGGAAACGATTGTCGCGACCGCCTCGCGCACGGCATCCTCGTCGCGGATGTCAAAGGCGCGGATCTCGGCGCTGCCGCCATCGGCGGCGATCTCCGAGGCCACCTTTTCGAGCTTTTCGACCTTGCGGCCGGCCAGAACGACATGGGCGCCGAGCGAAGAGAGTTCGTGCGCGATGCAGCGCCCAATGCCGGAGCCGCCGCCGGTGACGATATGGGTCTCGCCGCCGAAGCAGTTTTCGCGCAGTATGCTCTTGTAGCCCATCGCGCTCCTCCTTCCGCAGGACGAACGCTAGTCAACGTTGACGTAAACGTCAATCGACTGATATGGGGTCGACGCGGCCATCGGGGCCGAGAGGAAACACGCAAGGCTGCCGCCGCCACGAGGAGAATGATGATGAGCCTGGATTCCATCGCAGCGAAAATCGGCGAACGCGTCGCCGGCGCCGGCTTCGACAAGTCGGTGAAGTTCGACCTCGGCGAGGCCGGCGTCATCGTGATCGACGGCGCCACGGTGTCGACCAACAACGCCGATGCCGACTGCACCATCTCAATGTCGAAGGACGATTTCGAGTCGCTGGTCTCGGGTGAACTCGACCCGACTGCTGCCTTCATGCAGGGCAAAATGAAGGTGGACGGCGACATGTCGGCCGCGATGGCGCTCAGCCAGGTGCTCTGACCGGCCACAACGGGTCCGGTGTCCGTCCCTCGCCAGGCGGCCCCACCGGTCCCTTCGGTGCACAATTTCGGCTCTTGCCGGCGTAGGCCTGTCGGACATATTGTGTGCTGGGTCGGGGATCGAAAATCATGACCAGCTGTCGTATCTGTGTAGCTGCCGCAGGCGTGGCAGCTATTGTTTTGCCTGCGTACTCGGCCGAGCTCAGCGATGGTGCCTATGTCTGCACGTTGTCGAGTTATATGATCGGGGTGATCGAGATCGACGGAGACGTCTATCGTGGCCCCGCCTTTGACGGCGAATATGAGGGCGATTACCCGTTCACGGTGGCCGACAATGTCATTCTTTGGCAGGGTCCTCTTGGGGGTCTGTCGTCCGGCGGCAATCGCGTCGTGAGCACCGTGCTCAAGAAGGCCGTTGGCGGATCCATCGGGTTCGACATCACCATCCAGAACGAGCGCGGTAACTTCCAGACGATCAGCTGTTCACCGGAATAGTGCCGGAGGCTGCCCGCCCACAGCCTCCGGCTTTCGTGGTCAAGCGGCCCGCCGCAACGCCTGAACCTCGATCCTACGTCCCGATGCCCTTACAACCCCTCGTGCCCCTGCAAGTGCGCCGTCGATAAGTTCGAGCGCCAGAAGACGATGCTTCTCGTAGGGTCCCGGCATGGCGAGCTCGTCGCTCCGCTCGGCGCTGAAACCGAAGCGCTCGTAATATCCGGGGTCTCCGACGAGCAAGATCGCGCCGTGCCCGCGTCGGCGGGCCTCGGCGATCGCGTGCCGCATCAGCGCAACGCCGATGCCCGCACCCTTGAGCGCCGGTTCCACCGCTAGCGGACCGAGGAGGAGCGCATTAGGCCCATTGTGGCCGGCGCGAACATTCCACAACCGCACGGTACCGACCAGGCGTCCATCGCCGTCCATCGCCGAGAACGCCAGCCCATCGGCCGGCAAACGACCCCGGCGCAGTTTCTCCGACGATTTGCGCTTGCGACCCGGCCCCATCGCCCGGTCGAGCAGCACCTCGCGCGCGGCTTCATCGGCCGGCGATTCCGGTGCGACGACGACAGCCTGTCCAGCAACCTCCTGAACCGGCTCGCTGCCCGATTGGGCGGCAAATCCGCCGGCTACAGACGGCACAAGCAGAGATTCCATATCCGCGATCCTTCACCAGCGGAGAGATATTCCACGAGCGAACCTGTCGCGGGCGCGATGGCCCGCGGCAGGGTGATCCGAGAGGCCTGAGCCTCTCAGATCACGTAGGATCGGAGCGGCTCGAAGCCGTTGAAGGCGACCGAAGCGTAGGTGGTGGTGTAAGCACCCGTTCCCTCGATCAGCACCTCATCGCCGATGGTGAGCGTCAGCGGCAGCGGATAAGGCGTCTTCTCGTAGAGTACGTCGGCCGAATCGCAGGTCGGGCCGGCCAGCACGCACGGCGCCATCTGGTCGTGGTCGCGGCCGGTCACGATCGGATAACGGATCGCCTCGTCCATTGTCTCCGCCAGCCCGCCGAACTTGCCGATGTCGAGATAAACCCAGCGCACATTGTCATTGTCGGCCTTCTTCGAGATCAGAACAACTTCCGACTTGATCACGCCTGCATTGCCAACCATGCCGCGGCCCGGCTCGACGATCGTCTCAGGGATGCGGTTGCCGAAATGCCGACGCAGCGCACCGAAGATGGCCTGGCCATAGGCCTGAGCCGCGGGCACATCCTTCAGGTAGCGGGTCGGGAAGCCGCCGCCCATGTTGACCATCTTCAAGACGATGCCCTCCTCCGCCAGCGTCGCGAAGACACGGCCCGCATCAGCGAGCGCGCGGTCCCAGGCGGTCAGGTCGGTCTGCTGCGAGCCCACATGGAAGGAGACGCCATAGGCTTCGAGGTCGAGGCCATGCGCGTGGCGGAGCACATCCACCGCCATCGTCGGTACGCAGCCGAACTTGCGCGACAGCGGCCATTCGGCGCCTTCGCCGTCGGTGAGAACGCGGCAGAAAACACGCGCGCCCGGCGCCACGCGGGCGACCTTCTCGACTTCCTCGACGCAGTCGACGGCGAACAGCCGGATGCCAAGATCGAAGGCACGTGCAATGTCGCGCTCCTTCTTGATTGTGTTGCCGTAAGAGATGCGATCGGCGGTCGCGCCGGCGTCGAGCGCCATCTCGATTTCGGCCACGCTTGCAGTGTCGAAGGACGATCCGAGCGAGGCCAGCAGACGCAGGATTTCCGGCGCGGGATTGGCCTTCACGGCGTAGAAGATGCGGCTGTCGGGCAACGCCTTTTCAAAGGCACAAAAATTGTCGCGCACAACGTCGAGATCAACGACGAGGCAGGGTCCGTTGGGGCGTCGGGTGGCGAGGAAATCGAGGATGCGCTGGGTTGCCATCGGTCTCTCCATTGGCGGGCGGACCCGCCTTGCTCAGGGTCGCGGGCATCGCTGCCGCAAGGCTGCGATCCGCATGGACAAAGGACGTGGCCAGCTTCCAGGAACCGGACGGTGGAAGTCACCGGCACCTCGAACGCCTGTCACGCGGCGGTGAGCTTCCGCCTTGCGGCGAACGCTCGCTTTGTCTGCCTCAGCTTTGGATTGGGGAGACCCCTCCGCACTGCCGGCAATGAAGGTGTGCCTCTTCAGTAACCCCGGTCTTTGGACGACCGGCAGACACCAGAAAGGCCCGCACCGTCGTTGCTTCAAGATGTCCTCGGAATGGCGGTTGGCCGTCAGACCGACTGGAGGGGTTAGTTCCAGGTACCTTACCGAGACCCTCACCATAACGAGGGACCGGCGGACACCCACAGGCACGTGCGACTTTGGGCAGGCGCGATATAGGCGCGGCGTCTGTCACAATCAATGAAAAAAACAAGCGGGCTTGAATTTTTTCAGATGTCGAACATTCTTCGCCCAACCGTGCAGAGATTGCGAACGATGACGATTGCCCGCGACCCCTTCAACGCCTTTCTCGATTTCCCGGAAGTCTCTGTTCCGCATGCTGAAACGGGTCCTATTGCCGGCAAGAGCCTGGCCGTGAAGGACATCTTCGATGTTGCCGGCCTCAAGACCGGATGCGGCAACCCCGACCGGCTCGCCGAAGCCCAGGCCGCGAATCGCTCCGCCCCTGCCGTCGACAACCTGCTGCGGGCAGGCGCCCACTTTATCGGCAAGACCCAGACCGACGAACTGGCCTTCTCGCTGCTCGGCCAGAACGCGCATTTTCCCTTCCCGGTGAACCCTGTTGCTCCGAACCGGGTGACAGGCGGCTCGTCATCCGGGTCCGCAGCCGCCGTCGCCGGTGGCCTTGCCGACATCGCCACCGGGTCCGACACAGGCGGCTCGATCCGCGCACCTGCAAGCTTCTGCGGCCTGATCGGCCTTCGCACCACGCATGGCAGGATCTCGCTCGCCGGCACCATGCCACTCGCCCCTAGCTTCGACACCTTCGGCTGGTTTGCACGCGATATCGATACCTACGCGCAGGTTGCCGGTACCCTGCTCGGCGGCAAAGTTCCTCCAACGATAAGGAAAGCCCGCCTTCTCCGCCTTGCTGCGCTTGACAAGCTCGTCGTCGGTCCAGCCGAAGCCGCCGAGTACGAAAAAATGACGGCGATAGTCGCCGCTGTCCTCGGCGAACCAGAACCGGCCCCGCCGCTTGGCCATGACATCGACCACCTCTACTGGTGCTTTCGGCGCCTGCAGGCCTACGAGGCATGGGCTGTCCACGGCGAATGGCTGTCGCTGAAGGACCGCCATCTCGGCCCGGGCGTTCGCGAACGGTTCGATTTCGGCGCCACTGTCGGGTGTGAGACCGCCGCCGCGGAAACTCAGCGAAGGTCCGCCTTCCGCGACGAACTCGGGGCGCTGCTTGGCGAAGACACCTTCATCCTCATGCCGACGGTGCCCGGCGCGGCGCCGCTCAAGGACGCCGGCTTCGACGACCTGCAGGCCTATCGCGAGCGCGCCCTGCGCCTATTGTGCCTGTCCGGCCTCTCGGGTTTTCCGCAACTCACTCTGCCGCTCGGCTTGCTTGACGGCGCTCCGTTCGGCATCTCGCTGCTCGGGCCGGCAGACAGCGATCTCGCCTTGCTCGCAATTGCTCGCACCGTGCTCACCGGACAGGAAGGCTACTGATGGACACGCTGACCCGCATGCGCGCCTTTATTTCGGTGGTCGAAGCTGAAGGCTTTTCGGCGGCGACGCGCAAGATCGGACGCTCCAAGGCGCTGCTTTCGAAATATGTGCGCGAACTCGAGGACGAACTCGGCGCGCTGCTGCTGAACCGCACGACGCGCCAGTTTTCGCTCACCGAAGCAGGCCACACCTATTTCCGCCGCGCCAGCGAAATCATCCGCGAGATCGACAGCCTCGCCGATTCGGTGCGTGAATCCTCCGGCGATGTGAAGGGTCGCATCAAGCTTTCCGCCCCGCGGACTTTCGCCGATGCGCCGATTGGACAATCGCTGGTCGATTTCGCGCAGGCTCATCCCGACATCGTGCTCGACATCAATCTCGACGATCGTTTCGTCGACCTTGTCGAAGAGGGCTTCGATCTGGCCATTCGCATCGCGCGCCTGGAAAATTCGTCGCTGATCGCGCGCAAGCTGATGCCATTTTCAGTCAAGGTTTGCGCATCTCCCGACCTGATCTCGCGGCTGGGTACCCCGCAGCGACCACAGGATCTCGCCTCCCTGCCCTGCATCATCGACACCAACGGCCGCTGGCTTTCCAACTGGCCCTTCCAGGGTGACAATGGGGAGCTAATCACGGTTCCGGTCTCCGGCCCTATCGAGGTCAACAGCCCCTTGACCGCGCGGGCCGCCGCCCTTGCCGGCCTTGGCTACACCATCCTGCCTGATTTCATCGCAGAACCGGATATAGAAGCAGGCCGGCTGAAGACCCTACTGGATGATCGCGTTCCGACGGGCGCGGGCATTTTCGCCGTCTATCCGCACCGACGTTACCTGCCTGCCAAGATCCGCGTGTTCGTCGACTTCCTGGTGACCTGGTTCAAGGACAAGCGGGCTTGAAAGCAGTCCAATTTTTGCCCGCTTTATGCTACAGCAAGAAACCTCGCTCACCGGCTCCGGATAGGGAACCATGCGGTCGATCAAGCGCAACACTATATGCTCCCTCGCCGCGTCCCTGGCGGTTGGCTTATCCTCTCAGGCTCTGGCTCACCCGCACGTTTTTGCCGAAGCGCGTCTCGATGTCGTGGTGGAAGAAGGCCGCACGGTAGGGGCGCTTCGCCACGTCTGGCGTTTCGACGATCTGTTTTCCAGCACCGTTCTGGTCGAGTTCGATCAGAACGGCGACCTCAAGCTGGGTACGGAGGAACTCGAACTGGTCTCGAGCGTCGTCTTCGAATCACTCGCCGAGTTCGGCTATTTCCAGGTGGTTTCGGCCGACGGCAAGCCCGTCGCCATGAAGGCTCCCGAGCGGCTGATGGCGAATTTCGAGGATAACCAGCTGATCATCCTGTTCGAATCGGAACCGAAGGAGACCTTGCCCTTGGCAGGCACGCTGGATTTCGGCGTTTACGACCCCACTTTCTATACCGCGATCGACTTCGTCGAGGACGAGTATCTGGCCGTAACCGGGCTTCCGGAGATCTGCAGCCGCAAGGTCGTTCGTCCCGACCCCGACGAGGCAATCGCCCAGAACCAGGGCAGCCTTACCGACGCTTTCTTCGACGACCCGGGAGGCAACGATCTCAGCAAGATTTTCGCCACGCGCCTCGAACTGAACTGCCAGGCGCAAGGCTGAACATGGCTTCCGCGAAATCACGTGCACTGACGTTCACCGTAGCAGCGTGCGGCCTTGCCGCGCTGACCGTCGCCGGCGCGCATGCGCAGAGTTCGCTCGGCATCGGGACCAATGAGGCGATGCTGCCGCAGACGGGGCTGTTCGGCGGTTTCCTCAACTGGGTCAACACCCAGCAGCAGGCTTTCTACCGCGCACTGACCGGTGCGCTGAAGGCGATGCGAGACGACGGCAGCAAGGTCTGGCTGCTGGTCGGCCTGTCCTTCGCCTATGGCGTCTTTCATGCCGCCGGCCCCGGGCACGGCAAGGCCGTCATCTCTTCCTACATGCTGGCCAACGAGGTCGCGCTCAGGCGCGGGGTCATGTTGTCCTTCGTCTCCGCCCTTCTGCAGGCGGTGAGCGCGATCCTGCTGATCGGCGCGGTGTTCCTGTTCCTGCGCGGCGGCGCCATCTCGATGACCGACGCCACCTGGTTCATGGAGGTCGCCAGCTACGCGCTGATCACGGCATTCGGGGCCTGGCTGTTGTGGCAGAAGGCCGGCGGGCGGTTGCGCGGCCTGCTGTTGGGCAACCCCGCTCGCACACTGTCAGCCGCGGTCGCTGATCGACCTGACCATGTGCACCATCACGACCATGCGCCCCACCACCACGACGCGCATCATCACCATCATCACGATCACGGCCTTGGAGAGGTCTGCGCCACCTGCGGCCATGCCCATGCCCCGGATCCGAAGATGCTTGCGGGCGATCGTTTCAGTTGGCGAACGGCATGGTCGGCGGTCATGGCGGTCGGGTTGAGACCATGCTCCGGCGCCCTGATCGTCCTCACCTTTTCTTTCCTCAACGGGCTCTGGCTTGCCGGCATCGTCTCGGTCTTCGCGATGGCGGTCGGCACGGCGATCACCGTCTCGGTTCTGGCCACGCTGGCGGTGACGGCGAAGAACTGGGCCGTCGCCATTGCCGGCGACGGACGCGCCGGCAACCGCATCCACGCCGCGATCGAGATCGCCGGCGCGGCGCTGGTCTTCCTGCTTGGGCTGACGCTTCTGACCGCCAGTCTCTGAGCGTGAACGAGCACTTAAGCGGGCCGAGCGTTTCCGCTCAGCTCGTCCTCGATATGGGCCCTGACTATGTCGTCAAAACTGGTTTCGGCAACGAAGCCGAGTTCCCGCGCCCGTTGCGACGTAAAGCGCGTCGGCCAGTTCTGGACGATCGCCCAAACCGCCTCGTCTTCCTCTTCGCGGATAAGCTTCACCACTTCGGAACCGGCAACGCGCGCCAGCGCCTCGATCTGCTCGCCGACCGTGCAGGCAATACCCGGCATGGTCAGGTTGCGGCGCGGACCGACCGTCTCACCGTCAATGCCTGCGGCATGGATCAGGAAGCCGACCGCCGAACGCGGGCTGGCATGGGTATGAAGCGAACTCCTCGGCACCGGCAGCACGGTTTCGCGCCCGGCGAGAGGCTCGCGGATGATCGCCGAGAAGAAGGATGAGGCGGCCTTGTTCGGCTTTCCGGGCCTGACGCAGATCGTCGGCAGCCTGAGGCCGATGCCGTCGAAGAAGCCGCGCCGCGAAAAGTCCGCGAGCAACGCTTCGCCTATCAGCTTCTGGGTACCATAGCAGGTGCGCGGAGTGGCATGAAAATCGTCGGGGATGATGTCGGGAAACGGCGCACCGAACACTGCTATCGACGAAGAAAACACCACCCGAGGGGCGTGACCGGCGGCGCGTATTGCCTCGAAAAGCAGCCGTGTCCCGTCGAGATTGACCCGGTAGCCCTTGTCGACATCTGCCTCCGCCTCGGCCGAAACCACACCAGCGAGATGGAACACGACATCCGGTTTTGGCTTTATCAGCCGCTCCGCCTCGCCGTCGGCGGCGAGATCGCCGACTATCACGTTCACCTCGGCACCGGCGATCTCTGGTGCCTGTGCGGCGACGATGTCGTGCAGGTCGAGGCGAGCGATCGGCCTCCCATTGAGCATTGGGTCATGCGCCAGCCGCTCGGTGAGCTTGCGTCCGATCATGCCCGCCGCACCCGTGATCAGCACCTTCATTCGTCATTCCTCCGCTGTGTCCTTGCCCGCAGCCAGAAGACCAGGAAGAAGGCCGCAACGAACAGGATTGCGATACCGCCTGCCGCTGCCGGCGATATGTCGCCGACGGCCAGCATGATCGTCGGCATGAAGAAGGCGACAATCCCGAAGCCGACCATGATAAGCCCGGCCGCGATCAGCGAGCTGCGCGTTTTCGGATCCATCACAAGGTCCAGCCGCCATCGATCGGGATCGCCGTCCCGGTGGTGAATGCGGCTTCGTCTGAGGCTAGATAGACGGCAAGCGCCGCGATCTCGTCGGGCTCGCCAACGCGACCCATGGGCTGGCGCGACACGAACATTTCCATTGCCTTGTCCTTGCCCCCGACCGAACGCCCGAGTTCGTCCACTCGTGCCTCCCACGATGGCGAACGCACGGTGCCGGGACAAATCGCGTTGCATCGCACTCCCTGACGGATGAAATCGACGGCTACCGACTTCGTCAGGCCGATGACGGCTGCCTTGGTGGTACCGTAGACATAGCGGTTGGGGGCTCCCTTCAGCGAAGATGCGCCCGACGACATGTTGATGATGGAGGAAGACTGACCGGTCATCTCCGCGCGGCGCAGCATGCCGGGCAGAAAAGCGGAAATCAAGCGGTGCATCGATGTCACATTGAGATCGAAGGAGAACGCCCAGTCCTCCTCCGAGCAATCGAGCACCGTGCCGTGGTGCACAAAGCCGGCAACATTGACCAGGATGTCGATATCGCCGACCTTCTCGGCATATCGGCTCACCGCCTTGTTCGAACGTACATCAAGCTTTGCCTTCTTCACCCGTCGGAGGCCGTCGAGCTTGTCACGTGCGATGTCAGAGGCATGCACGGTCGCGCCCTCGGCCACGAAGGCTTCGGCGATCGCCCGCCCGATCCCCTGCCCCGCAGCCGTCACCACCGCGATCTTTCCCTTCAGCCTGCCGGCCATTCGCTGTTCCTCCCCTCCTGCTGCATCCCTGCGCGTCGATGTTCATTGCAGTGCCGGTGATCGCCGCTGCCACGGAAACACTTGCTATCCCGTTGCCGCGGCCATGTCGGCGCGAAAATCCTCAAGTCGGCGCTTTTGCCGCCCGCTGTCATCGAAATTGGCTGGATCGAGCCAAGTCTCGAAGGCCCGTTTGGCCGCCGGCCAATCCTTGTCGAGCATCGCATACCACGCAGTGTCGCGATTTTCGCCTTTGACGATCAAATGTTGGCGGAAGACACCCTCGAACGAAAAGCCGAAGCGCTCCGCAGCCCGCTTCGACGGCGCATTGCGGTCATTGCATTTCCACTCGTAGCGCCGGTAGCCGAGTTCCTCGAAAACATAACGCGCAAACAAGTAGAGCGCCTCCGTCGCCCCCGGCTTTCGCGACACCAGCGGTCCCCAGTAGATGTTGCCGATCTCGATCACGCCATTGGCGGCGTCGATGCGCATCAGCGTCTGGCGGCCGGCGACCGACCCGCTCTCCTTGTCGATGACCGCGAAGAACAGCGGATCCTCGCTTGCCGTCGCCTTGACGAGCCATGGCTGGAACTGATCGCGGCCTTCAGGCGGATAGTCCGGAAGCCAGCGAAAACGGTCACCGGCGTCCGCAACCGAGGACGCCTCGAACAAGCCGTCGCCGTGCTTTGCCGCGTCGAGCGGCTCAAGCCGCACGTAGCGGCCTTCGAGAATTTCGCGCCGGGGTAGCGGCCTTGGCGTCCAGTCTTTCAGCACCTCGTCCACGCTTGCCCTCCAGAGTTTGACTTTTTGCGCCGATGGCTCACAAAACCGCTGGCACGAAACAGGATCAGGCAGACGCTCGCAATGCTCCACACGACAAATGCCTTTGACCGCATCGGCGAGGAGAATGCCTTCGCCGTGCTGGCGCGCGCCACCCGGCTGGCGCAACAGGGCCGCGACATTATCAATCTGGGCATCGGCCAGCCTGACTTCAGTACGCCCGAACATATCGTCGAGGCCGCAGTGAGGGCTCTGCGCGATGGACACCACGGCTACACGCCGGCGACCGGACTGCTGGCGACGCGCGAGGCGGTGGTCCGACGAACCTTGACGACGACAGGCGTCGAGGTCTCGCCCGAGAACGTCATGATCATGCCGGGCGGCAAGCCAACCATGTTCGCGGCGATTCTGATGTTCGGCGAGCCCGGAGCGGAAGTTCTCTATCCCGATCCCGGTTTCCCGATCTATCGCTCGATGATCGAGTTCACCGGCGCCACCCCGATCCCGGTTCCGGTGCGCGAGGAAAACGGCTTTGCCTTCTCTGCCGAGGAAACGCTTTCACTCATCACACCGAAGACGCGGCTGTTGATCCTGAACTCGCCAGCCAACCCGACCGGTGGGGTAACGCCGCGCACGGAGATCGAAAAGCTGGCGGCCGGCCTTGTCGACTTCCCGGACGTCGCGATCCTGTCGGACGAGATCTACGACGTCATGACCTATGACGGCGAGACGCATTGCTCGCTGCTCAACTTCCCGGAACTGCGCGATCGCCTGGTGATCCTGAACGGCTGGTCGAAGACTTGGGCGATGACCGGATGGCGGATGGGCTGGTCGATCTGGCCTGACGAACTCTTCGACAAGGTCCGCAAGCTTGCGGTCAACTGCTGGTCCTGTGTCAATGCGCCGAGCCAGTTTGCCGGCATCGCCGCGATCGACGGGCCGCAGGACGAGGTCGACGCCATGCTCCGCGCCTTCGACCGCAGGCGCCAGGTCGTCGTGGAAGGGCTGAACAGCCTGCCAGGCGTGTCCTGCGTGACACCGAAGGGCGCCTTTTACGCCTTCCCGAACGTTTCCGGCACCGGCAGAAAAGCCAAGGAGCTTGCCTCGGCGCTGCTCGAGGATGCCGGCGTCGCGCTCATCGGCGGCCCGGATTTCGGCGTGCTCGGTGAAGGCTACATTCGCCTCTCCTACGCCAATTCCGAAGAAAGCATCCTGCGCGCACTGGAACGGATTGAACAATTCCTCAGCGCGTAGTCCGGTCGCGCCTCGCTCTTGGCAGCAATCACCTCTGTCACCGCCGGAGACTGCAAATGCTCTTTGCCATCCTCGCCTATCACGAAGAAGGCGCGATAACCTCGATGACCCCTGAGGAAGACGACGCGCTGATGGGGGACCTCATGAAGGTTCACGACAACATCAACGAGAAGAACCGCCTCGGCCCCGCGGCACGTCTGGATTTGACGCGCTCCGCGATGACCTTGCGCGGGCCGGGAGAAGGCATGATTACGGACGGGCCGTTCGCCGAGACCAAGGAACAGTTGCTTGGTTTCTACGTCATCGAATGCGATTCAGCGGACGCGGCGATCGATGCCGCCCGCCGGTTGCGGCGCGTCAACACCTCGGCTGTCTACGAAATCCGCCCTATTCCTTTCTACCTTCCCGGTGTCGCTGTCGGACAGGAATAGCCGACGGACGGCCGCCGGTCAGAGATCGTAAAGATACCAGATCGCCAGGCAGGTCGCCGCGGCGATGGAGAGGTTCATCGGCAGGCCGATCTTCAGGAAATCCGTGAAGCGGTAGTTGCCGGCACCATAGACCAAGGTGTTTGTCTGGTAGCCGATCGGCGTAGCAAAGCTGGCACTGGCGCCGATCATCACCGCGATCAGGTATGGCCGCGCATCAACGCCGATCTGGGCGGCGAGTCCGATCGCGATCGGCGCCATCAGCACGGCAACCGCATTGTTGCTGACCAGTTCCGTAAAGAGCGACGTGATCAGATAGATCACCACCAGCATCACCAGCGGCGACGACTGGGAAAGGAGAGGCGTCAGGAAGGCGACGATGATCTGCACGGCGCCGGTGCGTTCAAGTCCAGCGCCAATGATGAGCATCGAAAAGATAAGGATCAAGATGCCGCCGTCGATCGAACTCCAGGCCTCGTCGCTGTCGATGCAGCGCAGGACGAGGATAGCGGCGACCGCCAGCATGGCAAGGATGGCGATGTCCATCACATGGAAGGCCGCCAGCGCTACCACCGCGGCCAGCGCCAGCGCGGCCACGGGGGCCTTGCCGCGCCGATAGGGCCGGCTGCTCGGGCGGGTCACGGAGACAAGCGCGGCGTCCTCGGTCAGCGCATCAAAATTGTCCGGCGGGCCTTCGAGCAACAGCTTGTCGGCGGGCCTCAGCTTGACGCTTTCCAGGTCCGAGCCCGGTATGTGGCGGTGACGATGGGCGCCAAGCACCCTCACACCGTATCGCCGACCGAGTGACAGGTCGGCGATGCGTTCGCCAGCAGTTCCACGGTGTGGGGCCACAACGGCCTCGACCGCGACGGTCTCGCCCGAACGTTCCTGCCCGCGACGCATGCCTACGCGCAGGCCGGATTTTTCGTTCAGCGTCAGGATTTCGGCTGCCGTACCAGCGATAATGAGTGAATCGCCTTTCTTCATTGTCAATTCCGGGACGCCGTCGCGGATGATCTCCGGACCGCTGCGAAGTCCCAGGATGCGCAGCCCCGAGCGGTTGAAATCCGCGAGCTGGCCGATTTTCTGCTGGGTGTAGCGTCCCTCCGTCCGCACCGTGACTTCCGAGAGGAACTCCGTTTGACTGCCCGGCGAGGTTTCGGCCTCGCTGCGGCGGTCGGGCAACAGGAAGCGCCCCAGCAACAGCATGACCACCGTCCCGGTCAGCGCGGCCACGATGCCGACCGGTGTCATCTCGAAGATCGAAAACGGCACCAAGCCCGCCTCGCGCGCCACGCCGTCGACGAGGATATTTGTTGAGGTACCGATCAGCGTGCACGTACCGCCCAGAATCGCCGCGTAGGAGATCGGGATCAGGAGCCGTGTCGCGGCCACATCGATCGAGCGCGCCAGCCTGAAAACGATCGGAATCAGGATCAGCACCACGGGCGTGTTGTTCATGAAGGCGGACGCGGCGACAGTGCCTAGAAGCAAGACAGCGATCGCGGCCGCCGGCCGTTGCGCCGCATAGCTGATCACCGTGTCGGCGACAGTCTCCAGAACGCCAGTGCGGACCAAAGCGCCCGACAGCACAAACATCGCCGCGATGGTGAGCGGGGCAGCGTTCGAGAAGGCGGCGAGCGCTTCGTCGGGCGGCGTGAGGCCGAGCACGAGGAAGCCCGCTGCACCGGCGACCGCCGTCACTTCCGGCGGATAGCGCTCGACGATGAAGGCGGCGAGCAGCACGACAAGCAAGGCCAGGGCCACATATGCCGAATATGCGCCGAACATCATTTCCATAGACGGGAATGTCCCTCGCTTATGTTCCGCCGCAGTTCGACCATCGGCAAAGCCTGCCCATCAACGCTTCGCCCGATCGTACGTTCCTCATGGAAGCGCGCCTTGGCGGCCTTGTCCAAGCAAATCCGTTGAAGATGAGCGATGCTTTGGAACGGTTTTTCTCAACCGCGGCCGACGAATGGCATCTTCGTCGCCATGACGGTCATGAAGAGAACGTTGGCGTCCAAAGGCAGGCTTGCCATGTGGAGGACCGAACGAGCAACATTGTCGACATCCATCACCGCCTCGACCGCCACCTCGCCGCTCGCCTGCGGCACACCCTTGGCCATCGGCGCCGCCATCTCGGTCAGCGCGTTGCCGATATCGATCTGGCCGCAGGCAATGTCGAAGGGCCGGCCGTCAAGCGCCAAGGTCCGCGTCAGCCCGGTGATGGCATGTTTCGTCGTGGAGTAAGGCACAGAGCCGGGTCGCGGGGCATGCGCCGAGATTGAGCCGTTGTTGATGATGCGACCACCCATCGGCTGCTGCCGGCGCATCTGCCGGAACGCGGCGCGCGCGCACAGGAAGGCGCCCGTCAGGTTGACGTCGACCACTGCCTGCCAGACATCGACGGGGGTTTCGTCGATCGTCGCACCCTTGGAGAACATGCCGGCATTGTTGAACAAGAGGTCGACCCGGCCGAATGTAGCCACGGTCCTGTCGAACAGCGCGTCGACCTCCTCAGCCCTGGTGACGTCGCAAGCGACGGCAAGCGGCTTGCCGGCCGTGTCTCCCGCAATCGCCGCGGCATCGTCGAGCAAGTTGGCACGCCGACCGGCAAGAACCGTATTCCAGCCGTCTGCAAGCAGAGCCAGCGCGACCGCCTTACCGATCCCACTGCCCGCCCCGGTGACGATCGCGACCTTGTTGCTTGCCATAACGTCCTCCTCGTACCCCCTGCACATTGCAGAGGACGTGGTGGAGCGCAAGCTGTCGTGATAATGAGAAGGGCGGCCATTCGCGGCCGCCCGATCTGGACCATGCTTGGGAGGAGGAAAGCTGATCCGACTGAATTCAGCTTGCTCTCAATTGGTTAACAAAAACTTAATGCATGGCGGTTCATTTCGAGGCGACGTATGGGGAACGCAGACGCCGCCCATTTTGACGGTAGAAAGATTGTTCCTGCCTGTCCGCTTTGGTACTGATCCTCCGGTCACCATGGGGGAGTTTTGTGGCCGAAAGAGACGTTCCGCCTAAACCCGCCTATCATCATGGCGATTTACGCAACGCGCTTCTGGTTGCCGCCGAACAGGAACTGCGGGCAAAGGGCCTGGAGCGTTTCACCTTGCGTGGCTGCGCCAAGCGTGCTGGCGTTTCCCATGCAGCACCCGCACATCATTTCGCCGATGCCACCGGACTTCTGACGGCGCTGGCGACCGAAGGCTTTCAGCGTTTCATCGCCACGCAGAGGGCAAGACAGGCGAAAGCCGCGCCCGATGCACGCAGCCAGTACGTCGCAGCCGGACTCGGCTATATCGACTTCGCGCTGGCCAATCCCGAACTCTTCCGGCTGATGTTCTCGTCGCGCCGGGCGGACTTTTCCGAACAGGAACTCGATCGGGCCAGTGCCGCTGCCTACGACCATCTGGTGGCGACTATTGGCACGTTACGCGGCGATGATCCGCGCGCGAGTCACGGACGTCAGGCAGACGTTACCGCCTCATGGGCGATCGTACACGGCCTCGCCGACCTCTTGCTTTCAGGGCGCATCCGGAGCCTCGACAGCCTCGAAGGCAGGGAACGCGACAATGCCCTCGCGGCGATCATCGCGCGCAGCCTGCCCGCATAGGTCGCCTACCAGGGTGACGCGGGACCGCCAGGTTCGGGTTTGTCGCTCGTTTCAACCGTTCCCGCCGGCTCCTTCGCCGAAGAGACCGTAGCCTCGATGTGGTCAACGAGGGCATCGGGCAGTTGCAAGCGCCCGGCCAGCATATCGAGATAACCGCGCTCGGCGCGGCTCTCCGGTTCGATCGCCAATCGTGATGCGGTGTAAAGCTCGACCCGCTGCGCCTCGGTACGAGCCGCCGACACCAGAGCATCGAGATCGACCGGATTCTTTAGTTCCGAAACAAGGAAAGCTTCCGCTTCGGCGCCGACCCCGGACAGCTTCAAGCGATCGGCGATCCGTCCGCGTTCCTCTTGGTCGATATGCCCATCGGCACGCGCCGCCGCGATCATGGCCCGCACCAGGCTGAGCGCAAATTCGGTCTCGCCCTGCGGAGCTTCTTCGGGCCGAAAACCGCTGTCGACAGGCGGTGGCAGCAATTCCGGATCCCGGGCCGCTTCCGCATCGGGCTCACCGCCACCGCGGTAGTTCTGGTAGGCCTTGTAGGCTAGTCCGGCCACGGCGGCGAGCCCGCCGACCTTAAGCGCCGTCCCGGTCAGTGCACGGCCCGCGCCGGTCCCCAGCAGGACCGCAGCAATCGCCCCCGTGGCGATCGGGTTGTCCTTGGCGAGTTGTGTCGCCTGCCCTGCCTTGTCGCGGATCGTCGACTCTGTTCCCGGGATTTTTGTCCCGAGCAGGTCATCAAGCAGTTTCTTGGGGTCGAACATGCGGCCTCCGTCTGTCAGGCGGTCGAAATATTTGCGCTGCTTTCCAGCTAGGACGGCACACGCAACAATACAATGACTGCCTCCTCCAAGAGGTCAACCGGAACGGTCGCGTCGGCCGATATGTCGAAGCCCTCCGCGTTGCGCGGCAAGTTCTACCTGACGCTGGCGCTCGGCATAACGCTCGCGGTCCGCATACGAACGCTCGTCGTGGCAATGCAGGCACGACACGCCCACTTCGTAAAGCGACGAAGCCCTGTCGGCCGGTGTCAGGGGGCGACGGCAGGCACGGCAAAGCTCGGCGTTTCCCGCGCCGAGACCATGCGTGACCGAGACGCGTTCGTCGAAGACGAAACACTCGCCACGCCAGCGGCTATCATCGACCGGAACCTGTTCGAGATATTTGAGGATGCCACCCTTCAGATGGAAGACCTGCTCGACCCCGATCGACTTCATATACGCGGTCGCCTTTTCGCAGCGAATTCCGCCGGTGCAGAACATCGCCACCTTGCGTCCGACCAATTCACCGCGCCGCGCGGCGGCCCAGGCTGGAAATTCGCGAAAGCTGGCCGTTCCCGGATCAAGCGCGCCCTCAAACGTGCCAAGCGCGGTCTCATACGCGTTGCGCGTGTCGACGACGACGGTATCCGGATCGTCGATCAAGCGGTTCCATTCGCCGGGTTCAACGTAGTCGCCGGCGTCTTCGACCGGGTCGATCCCGTCGACGCCCATCGTCACGATTTCACGCTTGATGCGGACCTTCATGCGATGAAACGGCATCTCGGCCGAGCGGCTGAACTTGATCTCCAGTCCCGCAAGGGCCGAATCCGTTTCCAGAAAGGCTACAAGGGCATCAATGGCGGAGTCGGTTCCGGCCACGGTCCCGTTAATTCCTTCTGGCGCCAGGATCAGCGTGCCGCGAATGCCATGCCTGTCGCAGAACGCACGTAGCGGTTCCTGCAATTGCCGACAGCGCGGCAACGGAGCAAAACGGTAGAGCGCGGCGATCTTGATCGGCAGGTCGGTGCGGGATGGAACCATGGGGCAATCGCCTATCGCCTCGCCCGCCAACGTGCAAGCGGGGGCGGTTTTGTCAATCCGTTCCGATGCTTGCCGGCCACATGACCTTAACGCCGATGGTCGCGGCCCCTGGCATTCGATCCACCTCCTGCAACGCACGGCGACAATGCCGGCTGCACCTCAGGAGAAGCTCAAAGATGTTTTCAAGCGAAGTCATTCGATCGATCGCCGCCGCCGCGCGCGGCGCCAGGCTCGAGCCGGCGACGCTGCTGGCGATCGCCCACGTCGAGAGTGCAGGCAAGCCCTTCGCCATCGTCGGCGGAAGGCCAGAGCCGATAATCCGGTTCGAGGGGCATTATTTCGACCGCCGACTTACGGGCGCCAAACGAGTTCAGGCGCGCGCGGCAGGGCTCGCATCCCCGAAGGCCGGCGAGGTCGCCAACCCCCGCACGCAGGCCGCCAGGTGGCAACTCTTGGCGCGCGCCGAGGAGATCGACCGCAAGGCAGCGCGCGAATCGGTCTCCTGGGGTATCGGGCAGGTCATGGGCGCGCATTGGGCATGGCTCGGCTATGCGAGCGTCGACGCGCTGGTGGAAGCCGCCCGTTCCGGCGTCGAGGGCCAGGTCACGCTGATGTTGCGCTACGTCGAAAAGGCCGGACTGCTGCCAGCACTCAAGCGACGCGACTGGAAAACGTTCGCGAAGGGTTACAACGGGCCGCAATACGCGAAGTATGCCTATGATCGAAAAATGGCTGCGGCCTACACCAGATATGCCGCCGCCAACGACGGCGAGGATACCGCGCAGGAAACGCCCGGGTCGCGCCGGCTGGCGAGAGGCATGCGCGGCACCCATGTGCTGGAACTGCAGCGGCTTCTGATCAGGGCCGGCGCCCTAATTTCGGCCGATGGGATCTTCGGGCCGCTGACCGAGCAGGCCTTGCGGTCCTTTCAGCAGCACAACGGGCTCGCCATCGATGGCATCGCCGGTCCCGAAACGATGTCGGCCTTGCGCCGGCACAAGCAGATCGCGCAACCTCCCGGGGTGTGGGCGCGCTTCCTGTCAGCGTTCGCCGCCTGGCTTGGCCGGGAATGATTTCGCGGCGGCGGCTTCTGGTTTGGCGGACGATCGTTTATACCGCGCCTGGATCAGGAACCGAGTGAGCCGCCAATGCCCCAGAAAGCCGACAAGCTGCTGCCCGTGCTGACCGGGCAGCCCGTCATCCCGGTGCTGAAAATCCAACGGGCCGCCGATGCCGTGCCTTTGGCCCGCGCACTGGCCGCCGGCGGCCTGCCGGCCATCGAGATCACTCTACGCACTGCGGAAGCGATCGATGCAATAAGGCTTGCCGCGTCGGAAGTACCCGAAGCGATTGTCGGCGCCGGCACGATCCTCACGGCACGCCACTTCGACCAGGCGAGACGCGCCGGGGCGCGCTTCATCGTCAGCCCCGGCACGACACAAGAACTGCTCGATGCGGCTCGCTCAACCGATGTCCCGTTGCTGCCGGGGGCAACGACCCCGAGCGAGGTCATGGCGGCGGCTGAGGAGGGCTACAAGATCCTGAAGTTTTTTCCTGCCGAGCAGTCGGGCGGCGTTGCCTTCCTGAAAGCGCTGTCGTCGCCGCTGGCGGGCACCCGCTTCTGTCCAACGGGCGGCGTTACCCCGCAAAACGCGAGCGCCTATCTGTCGCTGCCCAACGTGATCTGTGTGGGAGGCTCCTGGGTCGCCCCTGACAATCTCGTTGACGAGGGCGAGTGGGGCGCCATCACGGCGCTTGCGCGCGAAGCGGCGGCGCTGGCACCGGCAAGGTAGGAGACTGGGTTCGGGCCTACTCAGCCTCGAAGCGGGCTACCGACAGGAAGGTTACCGCGTTTCCCGCGAAACGAGCCGGGTCGGGTTCGCCCGGCTCCGGCTGGAAGCCGCCTGTATAGACCTGCGTAGGTGCGATGCGGATGGCGCTGTGGGCCAGAGACGGCGTCTTGGCGCTGGAGATGGCACGAGTCACACGGCCCGCTGTTTCGAGCGCCCAGCGCGCCTGTACATCCTCAATCGGCAAGGTGACGATACGGCGATCGCCCTTGGCGTCGGACGGTCCCGGCTTTGCCGATTTCTGCGTCGTGCGCACGGACGGTGCAATCACATCTTCCGGCTTGCTGTCGCCGGTGCTTGCGAGCAGCAGCGCGCGTTGCGTGTCAGGCGCAATCGCCAGACGGTTGCGCTTCTCTGGGATCGGCCCTGTGGTGCCGGTAATCTCCTCACGCAGCCGGTCGCCCGGGCGTGGCTCGGGCAATGCCGCGATGATTTCTTCTAGAGGCCCGCCACCAGGACGGAATTTCGGGATCGGAGCGAAAGCCGCCAAGACCAGTTGACGCTGCTCCTTCTCCTCTTCCTTGTCGGCCGCGATCAGCCGGGCACTCTTCTCAATGATCGCACCGATCGCCGATTTGCGGATTTCCGCGGCCGCATCACCATCTTCCTGCGGCCGAGCCGCGGCGAGGGCTGCGGCGACCGCCTGCGCCTGTCCGGGACGCGTCGCGGGCAGTGGTACGCCATAGGCCAGCGCCTCGCCGTCCTTGGTTTCGGCGTCATCCGCAACAGACGCGAGCGCGAACGCCTGGCCGGTGTCGGTCTGCGGACGCGGAGCGAACGCGGGAACCGGGATACTGCGTTGCGGCAACGCAGCCAGAATGGTTTCGGGCGTTTCCTCGGTCTTTTCGGGCTCAGGCGCCGGACGTGCCGGCTCAGGCGCCGCAGCAACGGCCACCCCCGGAAGCTCGTCCGCCGGCTTGGGCTTCGTCGGACCCTGCCGCCTTGTCGCGATCATGCCACGATCAAGAGGCTCCTGCGAAATGTTGCTGCTTTCGTTGTTGTCCTCTTCCTCGTCGGCGCCACCACCGAAGAGGTTGGCCAGCAGGCCGCCACCCGACGAGCCACCTCCGCCGGAAGCGTCGCCACGTGACGGCGTGTCGTCGCTGGTCCGCGCGATCTGGACCGTACCGCTCTTCTTCGACTTGTAGGCGGCGAGCGCCTGGTCATAGCCGGGCAGCGGCTTGCCGTCAGTCGGCACGTGCAAGGTGCGTCCGTTGGGGAACACGGAGGCGAGTTCGCCTCTGCTCATCCGCGGCCAGTGGCGCACGCTGCCGGTGTCGAAATGCACGAAAGGTGAGCCCGAGCGCGGATAATACCCGACGCCTCCAACGCCCAATTGCAGGCCGGCATTTCGCAGCTTCTTGAGCGAGACGCCGGGAATGTAGAAGTCCATCGCCTTGCCCAGCATATGCTGGCTTTTCTTGGCAACGCCGCGACCACGCTTGCGCAGCATCGAATTGGTCGCCGGCGACCGGTAGGCCGACACGACGTGAATATGGTCGCGCGCTCCAACCTTCTGATAGGCTTCCCAAACGACGTCGAGCAGGCGCGGGTCCATCTTGGTCGGCTCGTTGCGCCTCCAGTCGCGCAGGAACCGATTGATCTGATTCAACCCCGAGGACAGGTAGCGCCCGTTGCGCTTGTAGGTTATCTCGGCGCGTTCCTTGGTATGTATGAAGTAGAGCTTGAGCGTCCGCGTTTCCGCGTGCGCGGCACCGGCCGAGAAAACGAAGCAAACCGCAATCAGCAAAATCGCCCGGTGAAAAGGGCGCAAAAGCATGCCGAATCGCCATCCGCCGATGGAAGTCTGGTCGTTCAAATCAAGAGGCCTTGTTGGCTTTGAAGTGTCCCCGGAAGACCGCAAGACGCACTCCGTTGCGTCCGACTATCATTCCTAATGGTTAATCGACGCTTATTGAAGGTGAAATGCGGTCACACGATGGCAGAATTCGGACGCCCGCGGAACGATCAGTATCAAGGTAAACCAATATTTTACACCGGAAATGCCGGTGCCGGGGTCAGGAGATCACCTTTTCGCCGCGGCCGGTTTCCGGGTCGATGCCATATTCCTTGAGCTTGCGATAAAGCGTGGAGCGCCCGATGCCGAGCCGGCGTGCAACCTCGCTCATCTGGCCTCCATAGTGATCGATGGCGAACTGGATCACCTCGCGCTCGATGTCGACGAGCGGCCGAACGTTGCCGCGCTCGTCAAGAGCCTCGAGCGCTCCTTGCCCCATTGAAACATTGTTTCCCAAGTGGCCGGAAATCGAATACCGCACCGGGTCTGCCGCCAGCGCCGGTGTTGAGGCCAGGTGGAGCCCGGTTTCCGTGCCCGGGTCCACGGCACCCACCTGCGCAACGATCTGCGGAAATTCCTCCGACGTCAGCGTCGGCCCTTCGCTGAGTACGACGGCACGAAAGATGGCGTTCTGCAGTTGGCGGATATTGCCTGGCCAGTCATAGGCCTTGAGCACCGCCAGCGCCTCGCCGGAGATTCCCTTCACCCGCCCGTCGGTCTCGGTCCTTGCGAAGCGCGCGATGAAATGCTGCACCAGATCCTCAAGGTCCTCACCACGATCCCGCAAGGGCGGCACGTAGATCGGGAAGACGTTGAGCCGATAGAACAGGTCCTCGCGGAACAGCCCGTCCTTGACCCTTTGCAGGAGGTCCCGGTGCGTTGCCGAGATCAGCCTGATGTCGACTTTGACCGCCGCCCGCCCACCGACCGGGTCGACCTCCCCCTCCTGGACAGCTCGCAACAGTTTCACCTGGACGTCGAGCGGCAGGTCGCCGATCTCGTCAAGGAACAGCGTACCCGAATTCGCTTCGACGAACTTGCCGGCGTGGCGCTCCTGGGCGCCCGTGAACGAGCCCTTCTCGTGGCCGAACAGAATGCTCTCAACCAGATTTTCGGGTATCGCGCCGCAATTGACGGTCACGAACGGCTTGCCGCGGCGTGTGCCCGAGCCTTTGATCGCGCGCGCAATGACTTCCTTGCCGACGCCTGACTCCCCTTCGATCAGGATCGGGATGTTGGACGAGGCCGCCTTTTCCGCCAGGCGGATAACGCGGTCCATCGCCGAACTACGAGTGACGAGATCCTTGATCGCCAGAGTCTCGACGGCGACCGGTTTCGAGCGCCGGGATGCGGCGTCCATCGCCTCGACCTTCAGTGCGTTGGTGATGGCGACGCGCAGCCGGTCCGGTGACACAGGCTTGACCACGAAATCGAACGCGCCGGCACGCATGGCGGCAACCACTGTCTCGATCCCGGCCTGCGCGGTCTGTACGATGACCGGCACGTCGACGCCGCGTTCCCGCATTGCTGACAGCACTGCCAGACCGTCCATGTCGGGCATGGCCAAGTCGAGGATCACCAGTGCGATCGCCTCGGCGGACCCGCCATCCAGATGCGCCATGGCCGCCTTGCCGCCCTCCGCGGCCAGTGCGGCGTAGCCGGCGCGCGTCACCGCGGCGTCAAGCAGACGCCGTTGAACGGGATCGTCATCGACGATGAGTATGGTACGCGACATGGCGATGGCGAGTGCTGCAGTGATCCGAAATTGGTGTCTGGATCATAGTGGCACACCCATCTAAATAGGGGCTCAACAAAGCCGGTGAACAAACCCTTTCCCGGCCCGCGAGCCTGCATCCCTGACCGCGAGGAAGTCCGCATGCGCGCCATGACCGAGAAATTCCCGGCCGCTTCGGCCACCTCCGCGCCGCGTGGAACCGCGTCCGCCGAAGGTCAACCGCGGCTCGGTGACTTGCCCGAGTGGAACCTGGGCGACCTCTATGCCGGCATGGAAGCCGAAGAGCTGACGCGTGACCTCGAGCGCGGCAGGGCGGAAGCGGAAGCTTTCGAGGCGCGCTGGCGTGGCAAGCTCTCGGACGCGGCCGCCAAGCCTGGGCCGAACGGGCTTGGCGAGGCAATCGCCGGTTACGAGGCGTTGGAGGAGTTGATCGGCCGCATCGTCTCGTATGCAAGCCTGGTCTATGCCGGCGACACCAGCGATCCGAAGCGCGCCAAGCTTTATGGCGACATCCAGGAGCGGATGACCGACGCCAGCGCTCACCTGCTGTTTTTCCCGCTCGAACTGAACAAGATCGACGAAGCGCTGGTCGACGAAGCGCTTGCCGCCGACCCGGCATTCGGCCGCTATCGCCCATGGATCGTCGACTTGCGTAAGGACAAGCCCTATCAACTCGAAGACCGGGTGGAGCAGCTCTTCCACGAGAAATCGGTGACCGGGCGCGGAGCCTGGAACCGGTTGTTCGACGAGACGATGACGGCCTTGCGCTTCGATGTCGATGGCCGCGAACTGACGCTCGAACCGACCTTGAACCTGTTGCAGGACCCCGACGGCGGCAAGCGCAAGGCAGCCGCCGATGCCCTCGCGGAAACTTTCAAGGCCAATCTGCGCGTCTTCACGCTGATCACCAACACGCTGGCCAAGGACAAGGAAATCTCCGACCGCTGGCGCGGGTTTGCCGACATCGCCGACTCGCGCCACCTGGCCAACCGGGTCGAGCGGCCCGTCGTCGACGCGCTCGCCGAGGCCGTGCAGGGGGCCTATCCGCGCTTGTCACATCGCTACTATGCGATGAAGGCGCGCTGGTTGGGCTTCGAGGCGCTCAACCATTGGGACCGCAACGCACCACTCCCGGAAAGCCCGCAGGCGGTGATTGGCTGGGACGAAGCCAAGGAGACGGTGCTTTCGGCTTATCGTGGTTTCGCCCCGGAGATGGCCGACATCGCCGCGACTTTTTTCGACAGGCGCTGGATCGACGCGCCCGTTCGCCCCGGCAAAGCGCCCGGCGCGTTCGCTCACCCCACCGTGCCGTCGGTCCACCCCTATGTGCTCTTGAATTATATGGGCAAGCCGCGCGACGTCATGACGCTTGCCCACGAACTGGGGCACGGCGTGCATCAGGTACTGGCCGGCAAGCAGGGCGCCCTGATGGCCTCAACGCCGCTGACGCTCGCCGAGACGGCGTCGGTCTTCGGCGAGATGCTGACGTTCCGCTCGCTCCTCGAGCGCACCACCGACCGGCGCGAACGCAAGGCAATGCTCGCCCAGAAGGTCGAGGACATGATCAACACGGTGGTGCGCCAGATCGCGTTCTACGCTTTCGAGCGAAAGGTGCATTGCGAGCGCCGCAAGGGCGAACTGACCTCCGATCAGCTCGGCGAGTTCTGGCTCGAGGTGCAGCGCGAAAGCCTCGGGCCGGCGATCCGCCTGCGCGATGGCTACGAAGTCTTCTGGAGCTATATTCCGCACTTCGTCCACGCGCCGTTCTATGTCTACGCATACGCCTTCGGGGATTGCCTCGTGAACTCGCTGTTCGCCGTCTATCAGAATGCGGAGCGCGGTTTTCAGGAAAAATATTTCGACCTCTTGCGTGCCGGGGGAACCAAGCATCATTCCGAGCTTCTGGAGCCTTTCGGCCTCGATGCCTCCGATCCCGCCTTCTGGGACAAGGGCCTGTCGATGATCGAGGGACTGATCGACGAACTCGAGGCGATGGACGGCTGAACGACAGCACGGTCATGCACACGCCCTATGACGGGTCGTCTCGTCCTTTCACGATCGGCCTCACCCCGCTTCGTCCGACCGGCTGGATCGAAATCGACGAGCACTACGAGGCCTGGCTGGCGGGGAAAAGGCGGCTGCTGGCGGAGCGCCGCAATACCGTCTTCGTCGAGGAGCCGGGCACCCGCGAAGCACAGGGCGAAGCACTGGAACGGATCTGCAGCCACCTCGTGGCAGGATTCCCGGCGATCTTCCCCGGCACGCGCCAATGGGAGGCGGCACTCGCGGCGATGGACCGGGAACTTGGCGCCGGGCATGCGCCCCTGGTGGCGGCCTCACTTCTCGTCCAGGAAGACCTTGTCCTCATGCGAAAGGGCGAGGCCGGCTGGCGGCTCGCCGCGGGCTCGGTCTGCTTTCCGTCGTCGTGGACGCTGACGGAAAAATTCGCGCGACCTATCGAGGACATCCACGCGCCAGTGCCGCAATTCGGCCGCGGCACGCGGGCCGCACTGCTGATCAACCGCATTTTCGACAGTCTGAAGCCGGAACAGCCGGTCGAACGTCTGAACTGGTCACTGCAGACCGACGACCTGCTTCACAGGCCTTTGTCAGCTCAAGCGCGAGAGGGACGGATCGGAAGCCGGACGCCATCCTTTCCAGCAA
Organism: Nitratireductor mangrovi; assembly: GCF_007922615.2. Classification (NCBI taxonomy): domain Bacteria; kingdom Pseudomonadati; phylum Pseudomonadota; class Alphaproteobacteria; order Hyphomicrobiales; family Phyllobacteriaceae; genus Nitratireductor; species Nitratireductor mangrovi. The sequence goes on from NZ_CP042301.2 coordinate 2,938,032, forward strand.
ATGATCCCATCGCTGCCGCCTTCATCCGCGTCGAGCGCCAGACGCTCACCAAGCTGCCACTCTCCGGCGACATCCTGTTCACCATCCGCATTCACCTCGACCCTATGACGGTGATCGGACGGCATCCGCAAAGGCAGCGCATCGCCGCGTCATTTGCCGAACAACTGGCAGCGCTCGATGACGCACAACTGGACTACAAGGGCCTTACAGCGGATCGCGATCGCCTGGTGGCCAGCCTTCGGACGATAGCGGAGGACGGAGATCTCCTCGGCTAGATGCCGGAGCCGAACAGTTCCTCGCCCTCTTCCCAAGGGGCGGGCATCGGTGCCGCGCCGGCCCTGGGCAAAGGCATCCAGCATTTCAGCTCCGGCTCGGCATAGCTGAACACCTGTCCTGGGTGGGAATCAGCCGAGCGCCAGCCTTCCATGCCGTACTGGTCGGCACGAGCCCAATGGGCGACGTCCACTTCTGCCGGCCCCTGCTCGGACGAGCGGACCGTCACCAGAATGCGGGTCCCGTCTTTCGGCGCGGTTTCCATCCGACGCCAGCCCGTTGCATCCATCTCGGTCCTCCCTCTACGGAGAAACTCTAGGCCACGACCGGCGACGCTGCAACGCGGCTGAAGGCGCTGAAAGCTGCACCCTCACTGCACGAACCTATTCCGGCAGGACGCGCACCGCACCCTTGTCGGCACTGGCTGCAAACGCCGCATAGGCCTTGAGCGCAGTCGTCACGTTACGCTTGCGTGGACCGGCCGGCCTCCAGCCCTTGGCGTCCTGCTCGGCACGCCGGCTGGCCAGTTCGGCATCCGAGACCATGAGGTTGACGGTGCGGTTGGGGATGTCGATCTCGATCGTGTCGCCGTCCCGCACCAGCCCGATGGCACCGCCGCCCGCCGCCTCCGGCGAGACATGGCCGATGGAGAGCCCGGAGGTGCCGCCGGAAAAGCGACCGTCGGTCAAAAGTGCGCAGGCCTTTCCCAGCCCCTTCGATTTCAGGTAGCTGGTCGGGTACAGCATCTCCTGCATGCCCGGCCCGCCCTTCGGCCCCTCGTAGCGAATGACGACAACGTCGCCGGCCTTCACTTCATTGCCGAGGATACCCTTCACGGCAGCGTCCTGGCTTTCGAAGACCTTCGCCGGCCCGGAGAACGTCAGGATCGATTCGTCGACGCCCGCCGTCTTCACGACGCAGCCGTCGAGCGCGATGTTGCCCTTAAGCACAGCGAGCCCGCCATCCTTTGAGAACGGGTGTTCGGGTGAACGGATGACACCAGCCTTGCGGTCGAGGTCGAGTTCTTTCCAGCGATTGGCCTGGCTGAAAGCCTGGGTGGTGCGCACGCCGCCGGGAGCCGCCATGTAGAACTGGCGGACATTGTCGCTGTTGGTGCGCGACACATCCCACATGTCGAGCGCATCGCCGATCGTCACCGCGTGGACGGTCGGCTCCTCGCGGTTGATCAGCCCGCCGCGGTCGAGTTGGCCGAGAATGGCCATGATGCCGCCGGCGCGATGGACATCCTCGATGTGCACGTCGTTCTTGGCCGGCGCCACCTTGCACAGCACCGGCACGCGGCGAGACAACGCGTCGATGTCATCCATGGTGAAGTCGATGCCGCCCTCATAGGCGGCAGCGAGGATATGCAGGACAGTATTCGTCGAACCGCCCATGGCGATATCCAGCGCCATGGCATTTTCGAACGCCTTTTTGGTGGCGATGGAGCGCGGCAACGCGGTCTCGTCATCCTGCTCGTAGTAACGCCGAGCCAAGTCGACAATGAGGTGCCCCGCCTCGACAAACAGGCGTTTGCGGTCGGCGTGGGTGGCAAGCGTCGAGCCGTTGCCGGGCAGCGACAGACCGAGCGCCTCGGTCAGGCAGTTCATCGAATTGGCGGTGAACATGCCCGAGCACGAGCCGCAGGTCGGGCAGGCTGCCTCCTCGACCGCCTGCACTTCCTCATCGGTGTAGCTGTCGTCGGCAGCCACCACCATGGCGTCTATGAGGTCGAGCGCCTGGAGATTGCCCTTCACCAGCGCCTTGCCGGCTTCCATCGGGCCGCCCGAGACGAACACGGCGGGAATGTTGAGCCGCATCGCCGCATTCAGCATTCCGGGCGTGATCTTGTCGCAATTGGATATGCAGACCATGGCATCGGCGCAATGCGCGTTGACCATGTACTCGACCGCGTCGGAGATGACCTCGCGCGACGGCAGCGAATAAAGCATGCCGTCATGGCCCATGGCGATGCCGTCATCGACGGCGATCGTGTTGAATTCCTTGGCAACGCCGCCCGCAGCCTCGATCTCACGCGCGACGAGTTGACCGAGATCCTTGAGGTGTACATGCCCCGGCACGAACTGGGTGAAAGAATTGACCACCGCGATAATCGGCTTGCCGAAATCGCCATCCTTCATGCCTGTCGCGCGCCAAAGACCGCGCGCGCCGGCCATGTTGCGGCCATGGGTGGTAGTGCGGGAGCGATAGGCGGGCATGATGGTGTCCTGTCTGTTTGGCCTTCATTTAGCGCGGATTTGGCTGACCGCAAACCCACGGCGGGATTTGTGACGAGCAGCGCGGCAGTACCGTCGATCGAAATGGTCTGCGCAGGATGCGTTTCGCGCCGTCGACGTGCCGTATTTGATTTGCCAGCGATCGCTGGCGGGCGGATAATTGCTGCCGGCGTTAAAGGGTCGGTTCCAAGACCCTTCGCCCATCTGTGGAGGCTCGCATGAGGTTTCACGTACTCCTGAAAAACGCAAGACTTCCCGCCCTGGTCCTCGCCGGTCTGGGAGCCGGCGCCGCGGCCGCCGCCTACAATGTCAGCGGTGATGCAGCACAGGCGCTCGCGCGCTCGCCGAGGTGCTTGCTGGCTGATATCCCCACGCAAGTCCAGTCTGCTGAAGCGGTCAAGGCTTACGAGGATGCCGAACCGCCGATCTGGGACGATCTTGGCAGTTTGACCTATCCGGTCACCACCGCGGTGCCGGATGCTCAGGCCTATTTCGACCAAGGTCTGCGCATGACCGCCAATTTCAACCATTCCGAAGCGCGGCGCGCTTTCCGAAAGGCGCAACGTCTCGATCCGACATGCGCCATGTGCTTTTTCGGCGAGGCCCTGGTGCTAGGGCCCAACATCAACGTGCCAATGCATCCCGACGCCAATCCAGTTGCCCTCGCTGCGCTGGAAAAGGCGCAATTGCTGGCGGTTGGAGCAAGCGAGAAGGAAGCCGACCTGATCGGCGCACTGGCAGTTCGCTATTCGCCCGACCCCGCAGCCGAACGGTCACAGCTCGACGCCGCCTTCGCTTCGGCAATGGCCGCGCTTTCCGATAAATATCCCGACGATCTGGAGTTCGCGGTGCTTGCGGCCGAAGCCGGCATGGACACGCAGCCCTGGGACTACTGGGAACCCGGCGGCGCGATGCCCAAGGGGCGAACCGCGGATGTGCAGAAGCGTCTCGAGCATGTCCTGGCGAAGGCTCCGGACCACCCGTGGGCAATTCATCTCTACATCCATTTGATGGAGGCTTCGGATCGGCCGGAGCGTGCCGAGCCCTATGCCGATCGTCTCGCCGCGCTGATGCCGGGCGCCGGGCACATCGTGCACATGCCAAGCCACATCTATTATCGCGTCGGCCGCTACGTCGACTCACTCGAGGCCAACAAGGCGGCTTCCGCGGTCGACGAAGCCTACATCAGCCAGACCGGCGCCATGGGCGTCTATCCGCTCGGCTACTACTCGCACAATATCCACTTCGTACTGGTTTCGGCCCAGCTTCTGGGGGAAACTGAAACAGTGCTCGCCCAAGCAGACAAGCTCGACAGATGGCTGACCAACGACGTCGCTGCAGCGATCCCGATCGCACAACCAGTGAAGGCAGCGCCGTATTTCGCCTGGGCTCAGTACAGCGAACCCGAAAGCGTCTTGGCGCTGTCCGAACCGCCAGGTGCACCACCCTACGTCAAGGCCATGTGGCACTATGCGCGCGGCGTGGCGCTCGCCGCCGGAAAGGACTTTGCCGGTGCCGCCGCTGAGGCGGATGCCATCAAGGTCATCGCCAATAAAACTGACTGGGCGGCGCTAGATGCTTGGGCGATCCCGGCGCGTCCTGTGCTGGCGGTCGCAGAAACGGTTGTTCGGGCGCGCATCGAGCAGCAAAAGGGCGACGACACGGCCGCCATCGAACTCTGGCGCAAAGCCGCCGAGATCGAGGATACGATCCCCTACATGGAACCGCCATTCTGGTACTACCCGGTCCGTCAATCGCTTGGCGCCGCACTGCTCAGGCAAGGCGACGCCCAAGCTGCCACCCAGGCGTTCAAGGCAGCGCTCGAACATGCCCGCGGCAGCGCGTGGGCGCTATACGGCCTGCAGCAGGCAGCCAAGGCCTCTGGCGACACCGTCGGCGAACAGAACGCCACGGCTGCGCTTGCCAAGGCGTGGCGCGGCGATCCCGGCCTGCTCGCATTAGATCGACTCTAGCCTCCGCATCCGGCGCCAAATCTTTTGGCGCCGGATCGCGCATGTCATCTGCCACCTCGGCAAAGGCTGGCCACGGCGCAACTCTTCGCGAGTTGCAACGCAAGAGTGGCGACCGTCTTTGCAACTCGCAACGTGCTGCGCGGCTTCGCTTTGCGGCTTTTCGCTTTATTGTGACACTCGTTTGTGTTTTAGCCGCCAACGAGTGCGATCGCGACAACCCGACATGAGGGCTCCTCAATGGCGAAGAACGACTGGCCTGTCTACGGTGAGATCTCCGGTCCGATCGTGATGATCGGCTTTGGGTCGATCGGTCGCGGGACACTTCCCCTGATCGAGCGCCACTTCGGCTTCGACAAGAGCCGCATGGTCGTCATCGATCCGCGCGACGACGACCGCAAGCTGCTCGACGAGCGCGGGATCGCCTTCGTCCAGGCTCATGTCACGAAGGACAACTACAGGGAGCTTCTGACGCCCTATCTGACCGCCGGCGAAGGTCAGGGCTTTTGCGTCAACCTCTCTGTGGACACGTCGTCGCTGGAACTGATGAAGCTCTGCCGCAAGCTCGGCGTGCTCTATGTCGACACGGTGGTGGAGCCGTGGTTCGGGTTTTATTTCGACAGCAGGGCCGGCAACGAGGCGCGCACCAACTACGCGCTGCGCGAGACCGTCAGGCGCGAGAAGAAGCGCAAGCCGGGCGGCACCACCGCGCTCTCCTGCTGCGGCGCCAACCCCGGCATGGTTTCGTGGTTCGTCAAGCAGGCGCTGGTCAATCTGGCCGGCGATCTCGGCCTCAAGTTCGAGGTACCGGCACCCGATGATCGAGCCGGCTGGGCGAAGCTGATGAAGAAAGCCGGTGTAAAGGGAATCCACATCGCCGAGCGCGATACCCAGCGCACCCGCAAGCCGAAGCCGATGGACGTGTTCTGGAATACATGGTCGGTGGAAGGGTTTGTGTCAGAGGGCCTGCAGCCTGCCGAACTCGGCTGGGGGACCCACGAGAAATGGAAGCCCAAGAACGCCCGCGGTCACAAGAAGGGCTGCAAGGCAGCCATCTATCTCGAGCAGCCCGGCGCCAATACCCGCGTGCGCACATGGTGCCCGACGCCCGGCGCCCAATACGGTTTTCTCGTGACCCACAACGAGGCGATCTCGATCGCCGATTTCTTCACGGTACGCGACAAGGCGGGAAAGGTCTCCTACAGGCCGACCTGCCACTATGCCTATCACCCCTGCAACGATGCTGTCCTGTCGCTCCACGAGATGTTCGGAGCGGCCGGCAAGGCGCAACCGGTGCACCATGTGCTCGACGAGAACGAACTGGTCGACGGCGTCGATGAACTCGGCGTGCTTCTCTACGGCCACAAGAAGAACGCCTACTGGTACGGTTCACAACTGTCGCTCGACGAGACCCGCAAGCTCGCGCCGTACCAGAACGCCACCGGGTTGCAGGTAACCTCGGCGGTGCTGGCCGGCATGGTGTGGGCCCTTGAAAACCCTGAAGCCGGCATCGTGGAAGCCGACGAGATGGACTATCGCCGCTGTCTTGAGGTCCAGATGCCTTATCTCGGCCCGGTGAACGGCTTTTACACCGACTGGACGCCTCTCGATGCCCGTCCCGGGTTGTTCCCGGAAGACATCGATCGCAAGGACCCCTGGCAGTTCCGCAACATCCTTGTCAGGTAATCTCACGCCTCGTGGAGGCAGGAGGATGCATCTGTCGGCCTAAGGTGGGGACCACGACCGTGGCCGCCTTGCTTTTGCCGATCTGACGCGGCAAGAAAAGCGCAGGAATTTAAGGAGACGCCGCCATGAAACTTTACCGCTTGATGCTGGCGGCCGCGGCAGCGGCGGTGCTGGCCGGATGCCAGACCGAGGGAGGCGGCGGCTCGTTCGCACGGCAGCAGACCGGTGTGGAGGGCGACTGGATCGGCACCGATGGTGTCGCCATCTCGCGCTTCAACAGCGGCACGTTTGAAACCTTCGCGACCGACACCGGCAACAAGCTCGCCCAGGGCACATACCGCCAGCGCGACGCGCGCACCATCGACATCACGCTCCGGTCGCTGATCCGTCAGACCACCTCGAGCGTGGCGTGCTCAATGGTCAACCAGCGCCAGCTCAACTGCACCAGCGATTCGGGCAGTCAGTTCGTCCTTGTCCGCCGCTCGGTAAGCTGACAACGGGGGCTGCAGGCCCTCGTCGCACAAATCTTTCTGCGTCTGTCTTCCCTCGCCTTGCACGGCGAAGTGGCCTCCTGCGATAACGGCTAAAAATCGGGAGGAGGCTCACGCATGGGCGCATATTTCGACGATCTGGAGACGCGCGACGAGGTCGAGCGGGAGGCCGAAATGTTCGGCCGGCTGCCACATTTTCTCTCGCAGGCGATGGCGCAGGCACCAGGGTTAGCGACCTGGCTGGCTGGCGTTTCGGCAAGCGAATTGACCTCACGCGAAGCGCTGGCGAAGCTGCCGGTGCTGCGCAAGGCGCAGCTGATGGAAATGCAGGCGAAGAACCCGCCTTTCGGCGGCTTTGCGGACGAGACCCGGCTTGCAGGCCGGCGTGTATTCCTGTCGCCGGGTCCGATCTGGGAACCGCAAGGCGATGGCGCCGATCCTGCCCAGGCTGCGCGCGCCTTCTTCGCCGCCGGCATTCGCCCCGGCGATCTTGTCCACAACGCTTTCGCCTACCACATGACGCCAGGCGGCTTCATCCTCGACCAGGGCGCCAGGGCGCTGGGCTGCACGCTGTTCCCGGCCGGCGTCGGCAACACCGAAATGCAGGTCGAAGCGGCGGCGGCGCTGCGGCCGACCGTCTATTGCGGAACGCCCGACTTCCTCAAGGTCATGCTCGACAAGGCGGCGGAGAGCGGCAAGGACTTGTCCTCATTCCGCCTTGGGCTGGTTTCTGGCGGCGCGCTCTTTCCGTCGCTGCGTGCCGAATACGCCGAACGCGGCATATCGGTGCTTCAGTGCTACGCGACCGCCGAATTCGGCGTCATCGCCTACGAATCCACCGATGAGAGCGGCAATCCCCTGCCCGGCATGATCCTCAACGAAAACCTGATCGTTGAGATCGTGCGGCCGGGCACTGGCGATCCCGTCGAAGACGGCGAAGTCGGTGAAGTCGTGGTCACCGGCTTCAACGCCACCTATCCGCTGGTCAGGCTCGGAACCGGCGACCTTTCGGCCATCATGCCCGGCATCTCCCCTTGCGGCCGGACCGGCCGGCGCATCCGTGGCTGGATGGGGCGCGCAGACCAGCGTACCAAGATCAAGGGCATGTTCGTCGACCCGAAACAGGTTGCCGAGATCGTCGGGCGCCACCCCGAGGTCGCAAAGGCGCGGCTTGTGGTGAGCCGCGATGGCGAAACCGACGCGATGGAGTTGCAGGTCGAACCGGCGAACGGCGCCGCGCCCGACGTCGGCGCGCTCAAGGGATCGCTGCGCGAACTCACCAAGCTCGCGGGAGCCGTTACACTGGTGGCGGCGGGGAGCCTGCCGAATGACGGCAAGGTGATCGCCGACGAGCGTGACTATTCCGCCTGAGTCAGATCCGTCGGCGCACAACCAGCCACTTGCATCCTGTCGGGCGCGGTGTGAACATGGATTTGTCCGGCGCGAGACAATTTCGACAACATGGCGCGCTAGGTCTGATCTGCGAACGTTTTCGTTTCCCGGCGGGAATGCGTCCCTGTTCGGGGTGGAATGGGAGAATCGTCATGAAAAAGCTCGCCGCGCTTGCCACGGTCTCGGCATCGGCTCTTGCGATGTCGGCCACGGCATCCTTTGCCGACTACACGCTGAACATTTTGCATATCAACGACTGGCACAGCCGCATCGAGTCGATCAACAAATACGATTCGACCTGCTCGGCCGAGGACGAGACTGAAGGCAAATGCTTCGGCGGCGCCGCCAGGCTGGTGACCGCCGCGGCCGCCCGGCGCGGCGCGCTAGAGGGCGAGAACGTGCTGTTCCTCAATGCTGGCGACAATTTCCAAGGATCGCTTTACTACACCACCTACAAGGGGGCCGTCGAAGCCGAGTTCCTCAACCAGATGGGTACCGACGCCATGGCTGTCGGCAACCATGAGTTCGACGACGGCGAGGAAGGTCTTGCGACATTTCTCGACGCGGCCAAGTTTCCGGTCCTCAGCGCCAACGTCGCGCCCGACGACGCCTCGGTTCTCGGCGACCGGGTGAAGGCCTATGCCATCCTGGACGTCGGCGGTGAAAAGGTGGCGATCATCGGCGCCGTCGCCAACGACACCGCCGAGCTCTCCTCGCCCGGCGAGCACGTGAGCTTCGCCGACGATGTCGAGACCATTACTGCTGCTGTCGAGGAAGTCACCGCTCAGGGCGTGAACAAGATCATCGCGCTCACCCATGTCGGCTATCCGCGCGATCTGGCGGCAATCGCCAAGATCCCCGGCGTTGACGTGGTCGTCGGCGGCCACTCCAACACCTTCCTGTCGAACACCGCCGATGGTGCCGACGGCCCCTACCCGACGATGGTGGACAATCCCGACGGTCACAAGGTTCCTGTCGTCCAGGCGGCGTCCTATTCCAAATATCTGGGCGAGTTGAAGGTCGTGTTCGACGATGCCGGCGTCGTTACCTCCGCGACGGGCGAACCGATGCTGCTTGATGCTTCGGTCACCCCCGATGCTGGCGTGCTTACCCGCATCGCTGAGCTGGGCGCACCGATCGAGGAATTGAAGGCGAAGGTCGTGGCCGAGACAACGGCGCCGATCGACGGCAGCCGCGACAGTTGCCGCGCCGGCGAATGCGAGATGGGCAACCTCGTCAGCGACGCCATGCTGGAGCGGGTCAAGAACCAGGGTATCCAGGTCGCGATCCAGAATGGCGGTGGCCTGCGCGCCTCCATCGACCAGGGCGAGGTCACGATGGGCGAGGTGCTCTCGGTACTGCCGTTCCAGAACACCCTCGCCACGTTCCAACTGGCCGGCAAGGATATCGTGGCCTCGCTCGAGAACGGCGTCAGCCAGATCGAGGATGGCGGCGGACGCTTCGCGCAGGTTGCCGGCCTGCGTTACTCGTTTGATCCGTCGGTGGCACCGAACGAGGGCCGCATCAAGTCGGTCGAGGTCAACGAGGGCGGCAACTGGGTACCGATCGACCCCGACAAGGTCTACGGCGTGGTATCCAACAACTTCATGCGCAATGGCGGCGACGGCTACGCCCTGTTCAAGACCAACGCCCAAAACGCCTATGATTACGGCCCGGGTCTCGAGCAGGTGGTTGCCGACTACCTCGCCGAAGTCGGCCCCTATGAGCCCAAGATCGAAGGCCGCGTGACCAAGGTCGAGGCCGCGATGGACGAGACCGAGGACAAGGCGATGGCGGATGAGCCCGCGCCCGCCGAGGAAGCAGCGGCGGCCGAGGAAGCGGCCATCACCACCCCGGAACTGCCGGCCATGTCCTCGACGCTCACCACCGAGGCGCCGATGTTGCCGGCCGATGAAACCGCTGATGCGGCAATGGCGAAGGAAGCGGAGATGAAGGCCGCCGAGGAGGCCAAGATGGCCGAAGAGGCAGCCGCCAAGAAGGCCGAGGAAGAGAAAATGGCCAAGGAGGCGGAGATGAAGGCCGCCGAGGAGGCCAAGATGGCCGAAGAGGCAGCCGCCAAGAAGGCCGAGGAAGAGAAAATGGCCAAGGAGGCGGAGATGAAGGCGGAAGAAACCGCCATGGCCGCCGAAAAGCCCGCTGGCGGCGAGATGGCGATGGAAGAGCAGATGCATACCATCGCACGCGGCGACAGCTACTGGAGGCTGGCGGCGAAGTTCTACGGCGATCCGATGATGTGGCCCAAGCTGAAGGCCGCCAATCCGGACTACAACCCCGACTTCCTGCCGATCGGCGCGATGTTGAAGGTGCCGGCGGCGAACTGACCGCCTGCTTCCTTCGCGACCAATTGACCCGCCCTTTCGTCAAAGGGCGGGTTTTGCTTTTCTACGACGCTTGGTCGTGTAGTTCTCGTCTTTACAGGCCGCGCCCGCTATTGAAGCAGGATCGGGCGCCTCTATCTCGGCATGTGGACGAGGGCATCTTCATGACGACCAAGACCAGCATTTCCGGCGCCAGCGCGAAGGCACTCGGCCCTCTGCCCGGAGGGCATCCGCCCGTTCGCGCTCCCAAAGTCGGCGTCATGCTGGTCAATCTCGGTACGCCCGACGGCACCGACTACGCACCGATGCGGCGCTACCTGCGCGAGTTCCTGTCCGACCGGCGCGTGATCGAGTGGCCGCGCGCCATCTGGTACCCGATCCTTTACGGCATCGTTCTCAACACACGGCCCAAGAAATCCGGCGCCGCCTACGCCAAGATCTGGAACATGGAACGCAACGAATCGCCCCTGCGCACGTTCACGCGGGCACAGGCGGAGAAGCTGGCGGACGCCCTTTCCGGCCACGAGCATGTCGTCGTCGACTGGGCGATGCGCTACGGCCAGCCGTCGATTGCGAGCGTGCTGGACCGGCTGACCGAGGCCGGTTGCGACCGCGTTGTTATGTTTCCGCTCTATCCGCAATATTCTGCGACGACGACGGCCACGGTGAACGACAAGTTCTTCGAAGCTCTGTCAGCCAAGCGTTGGATGCCCGCGGTCCGGACGGTGCCTGCCTATTATGATGAGCCCGTCTACATTGAGGCGCTGGCCCGCTCGATCGAAGCCCATCTCGCGACGGTCGGTTTCGAGCCCGAGGTTGTGATCGCCTCCTATCACGGCATTCCGCAGAGCTATTTCCAGCGTGGCGACCCTTACCATTGTCATTGCCAGAAGACGACACGCCTGCTGCGCGAGCGCCTCGGCTGGGACGAGAAAACGCTGATCACCTGCTTCCAGTCCCGTTTCGGGCCCGAGGAGTGGTTGCAGCCCTACACCGACAAGACGATTGAGAAGCTGGCGCGGGATGGCGTGAAATCGATCGCCGTCTTCAACCCCGGCTTTGTCTCCGACTGCCTGGAAACGCTGGAAGAGATTGCCGGCGAGGCTGGCGAAATTTTTCATGAAGCCGGCGGCGAGAATTTCACCCACATCCCTTGCCTGAACGACAGCACCGAGGGCATGGCCGTCATCGAGGCGATGGTCCGCCGCGAGCTTTCCGGCTGGCTCTGACTGGCATGATCGCTCGCATTATTGCACTTATTGTGGCGATCCTCGCGGCTTTCGCCGCTGTTGTGGTCGGCCTCGTTGCCTTCAGTCGGCCTCCCGAACAGCCGCAGCCGGCGGCGGACGAAAGTCTGGATTTCAGCGCGGCGATCTCTCAGGACCTTGCCGGATTGCCTGAACCGACATCCTGGACCGCACGCGATGGAACGGCGCTCGTCTATCGCCGCTATGACCGGGAAGGGACCGGTGGTCGTGTCGTCATTCTCGTGCACGGCTCCGGCTGGCACGGCATGCAGTTCCACGCGATGGCAAGCGCACTCGCACGTAGAGGCCTCGCGACGGTGATCGTTCCGGACCTGCGCGGCCACGGCCGAGACCCTGAACGCCGCGGCGACGTCGACCATATCGGCCAGCTCGAGGAAGACCTCGCCGACCTGATCGGTCACCTCCGCGCGCTGGGACTGGACGGCCACATGGTGCTCGGCGGGCATTCCTCGGGCGGCGGGCTCGTCATACGGTTCGCCGGCGGCCCGTTCGGCAAGATCGCCGATGGCTTCCTGCTTATGGCGCCATTTCTGAAATACGACGCGCCGACTACGCGGCCGAACTCCGGCGGCTGGGCGCGGCCTGCGACGCCGCGCATTATCGGCCTGTCGATCCTTAACGGCCTGGGCATCGCTGGGTTCAACCACCTGCCGGTCATATCCTTCGCGATGCCGCGTTCCGTGCTCGATGGACCGCTCGGCGCGACGGCAACGACGCGCTACAGCCATCGCATGAACGTTTCTTTCGCGCCGCGCACAGACTTCGGGGCCGACCTGGCGGCAATGACAGCGCCTTTCCTGCTGGTCGCGGGAGCCAAGGACGAAGCCTTCATCGCGGAAGCCTATGAAGTGACCATCGCCGAACATACGGACGCTGGCTCCTACCGCGTGCTGCCCGGCATCTCTCATCTGGGGATCGTCACCGACCCGGCAGCGATCAATGCGGTCGCGACGTGGTTGGCGACTTTGCCTCGCAACGACTGAGTGGCAATCCCCAAAAGCAAGATTGTTTCTGCAACATTTCGCGCTTAAGTCTTAGCAAGGCGGCCGCACTTGCGGCGCGTTACGGGCAGCGGAGGCATCCCCATGGCATTCACCGGTCTCGATATCCTCATTCCGGTTCTCGTCGTCCTCGTCTTGCTGCTCATCTTTGCCGGCATCAAGACGGTTCCCCAGGGCAACAACTTCACCGTCGAACGTTTTGGCCGCTACACCCGCACTTTGACGCCCGGCCTCAACATCATCGTGCCATTCATCGATCGGATCGGCGCGCGCCTCAACATGATGGAACAGGTGCTCGACGTTCCCACCCAGGAGGTGATTACCCGCGACAACGCCACCGTCGCCGTCGACGGCGTCGCGTTCTACCAGGTACTGAACGCGGCGCAGGCTGCCTACCAGGTGTCGGGGCTGGAAAACGCCATCCTCAATCTGACCATGACCAACATTCGCTCGGTCATGGGTTCCATGGATCTCGACGAGTTGCTGTCGAACCGCGACGCTATCAACGAGCGCCTTCTGCGCGTCGTTGACGAGGCGGCCAACCCCTGGGGTGTCAAGATGACCCGGGTCGAAATCAAGGACATCAACCCGCCGGAAAATCTAGTCGAATCGATGGCCCGGCAGATGATGGCCGAGCGCAACAAACGCGCCCAGATTCTGGAAGCCGAGGGGCTGAAGCAGGCGCAGGTTCTGGAAGCGGAAGGCCGCAAGGAAGCGGCTTTCCGCGACGCCGAGGCGCGCGAGCGGCTCGCGGAGGCCGAAGCCCGCGCCACCCAATCCGTATCGGAAGCGATCGCCCAGGGCGACGTGCAGGCGATCAATTACTTCGTGGCGCAGAAATACACCGAAGCCTTGGGCAAGATCGGCTCGGCCGCAAACAACAAGGTAGTGTTGATGCCGATCGAGGCATCGTCCCTCATCGGCTCGCTCGGCGGCATTGGAGCGATCGCCAAGGAGGTGTTCGGAGATGGCGGCGGCGAAACGCGGACCCGCTCGACCGCACGCACGCCTGCGGTCACGCCGGATCGGTCGCGGCCGAACGACTAGGCGCGGACGGAGGCGGCCATGATCGCACGCATTTTTGCCGAACTCGGTCCGTGGAACTGGATCGTCCTTGGTTTCCTCCTGCTGGCGCTGGAGATACTGGTCCCCGGAGTCTTCCTGGTATGGATCGGCCTCGCAGCGCTCGCCACCGGCCTGCTGTCGATCGCACTATGGGAGGCGGGTTTCTGGACCTGGCAGGTACAGACGATCGTCTTCCTGCTGTTGTCGCTGCTTTCCGCTTATGGCGGCTATCGCTTCGTTCGCGGTCGGGAGACGCCGAGCGACCAGCCCCTGCTCAACCAGCGCGCCCGGCAACTTGTCGGACGCACGGCCACGCTGGAGGAAGACATGCGAGAGGGGCGGGGCCGTATCCGCCTTGGCGATACCTATTGGCGCGTCTCCGGCCCGGACGCTGCCGCCGGCACGCGCGTCCGTGTCGTCGAAGCCAAGGACTCGGAGTTGACCGTCGAGGTGATCTAGCCAGCCATGAACCGAAAACTGTCCACTGGAGGCTGAGGTGGCCCGACGGCTGGCTGCAATCCTTTGCGCCGACATTGCGGGCTACAGCCGCCTGATGGAGATGGATGAGCAAGGCCTGCTCGCACGCCAGAAGAAGCATCGGCGCGAACTGGTTGACCCCGAACTGAGGAATCATGGCGGCCGGCTCGTCAAGACGACCGGCGACGGCATGCTGGTGGAGTTCGCGTCGGCTCAGGAAGCAGTCCAGTGTGCGATCGACATCCAGAGCGCCATGCGCGAACGCGAGCGGGCAGTCGACCAAGCCGAACGAATTGCCTACCGTGTCGGGGTCAATCTCGGCGACATCCTGGTCGAGGACGGAGATATCTTCGGGGACGGCGTCAACGTCGCGTCACGCCTTGAAGGCCTCGCCGAGCCCGGAGGAATCTGCGTTTCCGATATTGTCCATCAGGCGGTAGAGGACCGCATCCACGCGCCATTCAGGGACCTGGGACGTCAGCGTGTGAAGAACATTTCCCGGCCGGTGCGGGTCTGGCAGTGGACGCCGGAGCAGGTGGCTCCTCCACCTCCATCGGACCTCGAACTGCAGCAGCGGGTCCACTTCGCCAGGGCACCCGACAACATCCAGATCGCATGGGCGAGTATCGGTCAGGGTCGCCCTGTGCTCAGGGCGCCCCATTGGCTGAACCACCTCGACTATGAATGGCGCAGCCCGCTCTGGCGGCCCTATCTGGAACAATATGCCCGGATGTGCCGATTGCTCCGTTTTGATCAGCGCGGAAACGGCCTATCAGACTGGGACGTCGGCGAGATCTCGTTCGACGCGATGATTGGTGACATGACGGCGGTGGTGCAAGCCGCAAAACTCGACAGGTTTGCGCTTGTTGGCATGTCGCAGGGATGCCCCTTTTCCATGCGTTATGCCGCGCAGTTCCCTGAGCAGGTCTCCTGCATGATCCTGTTCGGCGGCTACATACACGGACGCAAGCGGCGCACCGACGCCGAACAGATAAAGCTCCACGTTTTAGGAGAGGCCATGATTCGGGATGGCTGGGGGTCTACCAATCCGCTTTTCCGCAGCTTCTTCACATCCTCGTTCCTCCCCGACGCGGCGGCATCGATTGCGGAGAGTTTCGATGAACTGCAACGCAACGCCACCAGTGGCGAAAATGCGCTCCGAATCTATGACATGAATGGCGATGTGGATGCGACCGAATGGGCGAGAAAGGTACGCACACCGACCCTAGTGCTGCATTGCGCAGGTGACCGTGTGGCGCCAGTTTCGGAGGGACGCTTGGTGGCCAAGCTTATTCCCGGCGCTACCTTCATCGAACTACCGGGAAACAACCACATCCCGACCGCGGGGACACCGTCGTTCGATCGATATTTCGACGAGGTTGCAGCGTTCCTGGCCGAGCACAACCAGTAAGACCACGCAGCTTTGGCCAAGCCCGCCGTCAAGCCGCGCCGATCCTGAGTAGATCGTGGAAATGCACGATCCCGACGGGGCGGCCATCATCCACGACAACCAGCGCGCTGATATGGTGGTCGTTTAGAACCGCCATCGCCGCGCCGGCCAGAGTACTGGGTCCGACGGTCTTGGGCTGGCGCGTCATCAGATCCTCGACCGCAAGCTCGCCGAGATTGCGGTCGAGACTGCGGGCGAGGTCGCCGTCGGTGAAGATGCCGACCAGCGCGCCCGCATCGTCGACGACACAGACGCATCCGAAACGCTTTTCGGCCAGTTTCATCACCGCCTCCGGCATCCGCGTGCCGAGCCTGACCAGCGGCATCTCGTCGCCGCGATGCATGATTTCGCGGATCTGGGTCAGGTTGGCGCCAAGCCGCCCGCCCGGGTGGAACGTCCGGAAATGATCGGGGGTAAAGCCGCGCGCCTCGAGCAGTGCCACGGCCAGCGCATCACCGATCGCCAGTTGCAGCAAGGTCGACGTCGTGGGAGCCAGGCCATGAGGACATGCCTCCGTGGCCTTGGGCAGGCACAGCAGGATGTCGGCCTCGCGCGCGAGTGCGGAACCCTCGCCCGAGGTGATCGCGATCAGCGGGATCGAGAAGCGCTGCGTATAGTCGACGATGCCCTTGAGTTCGGTACTTTCGCCCGACCACGACATGGCGATCACCGCGTCCTGCGACGTGATCATGCCCAGATCGCCATGATTGGCCTCGGCCGGGTGGACGAAATGCGCTGGCGTCCCGGTCGACGAGAGCGTGGCAGCGATCTTGGAGCCGATATGGCCGCTCTTGCCGACGCCGGTAACGATGACCCGACCCTTGATGTCGGAAAGCAGCACCACCGCTTCGGCGAAAGGCCCCGAGAGGCCATTGTCGAGCGCGGCCGCAAGGGCTGCCATGCCGGCTTGTTCGGTCGAGATCGTTCGCAGCGCCGATTCGATCGCCGCCTGGCGGTCGGTTGGCGTCGTTTTCGCGTTGCCGTGCATGGCGAACCGTCTACCCCTTTCAACCATCCCTGTCCAACGCAATCGCCCATGGCGCGGCCACCCATAACCAACCGTTAACCATCGCAATTTACGGTCCGGTAAAGTTTCGGGACAGCTTCAGCCGGATAATGTCGAGGACGCCGAAGACCATGCGGGAAAAGAGCGGCGTCCTGCGCGCCGACGGTTCCGCACGCGTGATCGCCATGGCACTCGTCTTCGCCGTGTCCGCTGGGCTTGCTACCGCCCAGGAAATCGAACTTCGCGGCAACGTGTCGGAGGACGAGATCACCGCCACGCTCCTTTCCCGCGACGGTGTGCGGCCCGGCCAGGAAGCGGAGGTTAGGCAGGACGTCGCCCCGGAGCCCTATATTCCGGTTAGCGAAGGCGCACTCCCGGAAACCGAAAGCGGCACCGATCCTGCCCGCGCGGGCGCAGCCGAGGACGACCCCGCCCCGGCGGACGACCCGTTCGCCAGCGATGGGCTCTTTACGCGTTCCGAGCCTGCGGGACGGGTAAGTGTGCGCGAACGACGTCGACAGCCCGAAAACGAACCCCGCCGCGCGAGTTCACGTACCGGTGGCGAGCTTGATGGCGCCACCGAGCCGGAGGGCGAAGCAGAAGATGAAGACGTGGTGGAGGCAACCGCCTCCGTACGCCAGCCGACCATCGACAGCCTCGACGAAGAGGCCAATAGCGGGGTCGAGGCCGAGAATCCGCGGACGGACGCAATCGAAGGCCGCGATTTCGAGTTGGAGGAAGAACCTTACGCGCCGCTCGGCCTTCGCCTGGGCACCTTCGATGTCAACGCCACGCTCGAACAGGGATTGCGCTGGACGACCAATGTCGATTCGAGCCCTACCGGCGAGGAAGCACTGCTTTCGGAAACCCAGCTGAGGCTTCAAGGCTCCTCGGACTGGTCGCGGCACGCGGCGCGGTTCAGCGCCTACGGTACATTCCTGAAGTCCGTCTCTGGCGCCGACTATGAAGACCCGGAGGGCGGGTTCGACGCCGCGCTCGATTTTGATCTTGGCGGCGGTTATTCGGCCAGTGCCGGCCTGAACTATTCCCTGCGGCCGGAATCGGCCTCTTCACCCGTCATCATCGTCGGTACTGCATCGCAACCGCTGCGCCATATCGTCGGTGGCAATCTGGGCTTCGCCAAGAATGTCGGCAAGCTGCGGCTTGCAGCGACAGGAACGGTCGAACGTGAGATCTTTTCCGACGCGGAGCTGTCGGGCGGAGGGACGCTATCGCAGGAAGAGCGCAACTCGACGCTGGCTACCATTGCCCTTCGCACCGGCTATGAGGTTTCGCCGGCGCTCATTCCGTTCGCGGAGGTCGAACTCGGCCGCCGCTTTTACGATCTCGAACTCGACAGCAGTGGCTACGCGCGTTCGGCCGACCGGCTGGCCCTGCGCGGCGGCGTCGCCTTCGATTTCGGCGAAAAGCTCACCGGCGAGATTTCGGCCGGCTGGCTCCGCGAGACATTCGACGACACTCGCCTCGAAGCCGTTTCCGGTCCGAGCGTCGCCGCCGAGCTCTCCTGGTCTCCGGAGCGGGGAACCGTAGTCACCCTGACCGGCTCGACCCTGGTGGAAGGCACGACGACGGCGGGCGAAAGCGGCTCCGTCCTCTATTCGGGACTGCTCGGGCTCTCGCGTGAGGTGCGCGCCAACGTCCTTCTCGAAGCATCGCTCGGCGCTGACTATCGCGACTATGTCGGCTCGGCCGACAACGAAACGACGCTGCGCGCCCAGGCCGGTGCCACATGGTGGCTCAATCGCCACGTCGGCATCACCGGGAACGTACGTCACGAAACCTTCGAAAGTACCCTGCCCGACCGCGACTGGCAGGCGACAAGCGTTTTCCTGGGGCTGAGGTTGCAGCGCTAGCCGGACCCGCCACCCTCATCGCGCGACGGCCCGGCGCTCCACCGGTTTGATCTCTTCCATGAACTGGGCCACCACCTCCGACATCGCGGCGTTCAAATCGGGGCGCCACAGCGCGAAGGCGATGTTCGCGGCAACGAACCCCTCCGGCGAACCGCAATCGAAGGTCCGGCCGGTGTAGTGGTAGCCGTAGAACGGCTGCGCTTTCTGCAGCTTGACCATCGCGTCGGTCAGCTGGATCTCGTTGCCCGCACCACGCTCCTGGGCGGCAAGGATATCGAAGATGTCCGGCTGTAGGATATAGCGCCCATTGAGATAGAAGTTGGAAGGCGCGGTCCCCTGCGGCGGCTTCTCGACCATCTCGGTGACCTCGAAGCCGGTGCCCGTGTCAGCGCCCTTGCCGACAATGCCGTATTTGTGCGCGTCCTTGGGGTCGCATTCCTGGACTGCGATGACGTTGTTGCCGGTCGTCTCGTAGAGCTCGATCATGCTGGCCATGCAACCCCTCTCGGATTGCATGATCATGTCCGGCAGAAGCAGCGCGAACGGTTCATTGCCGACAATGTCGCGAGCGCACCAGACCGCGTGGCCGAGACCGAGCGGCACCTGCTGACGGGTAAAGCTTGTCTGGCCGGGCTCCGGCTGCATGCGCTTCAGCCGCTCGAGCTGCGCGTCGCGCCCGCGCTGGGCGAGCGTATCATAAAGTTCCACCTGGACATCGAAATGGTCCTCAATGACGGCCTTGTTGCGGCCGGTCACGAAGATCAGATGTTCGATGCCGGCTTCACGCGCCTCGTCGACGACATACTGGATCACCGGCTTGTCGACGACCGTCAGCATCTCCTTGGGAATGGCCTTCGTGGCTGGCAGGAAACGTGTTCCGAGACCTGCTACAGGGAAAACCGCCTTGCGAACCTTCTTCATAGATCAGACCGTCTGGGTTGTTGGGTAGGACATCTTCGTGCCGGAATTGGCGAAATACTGTACACGCGAACCTATCGGCAATGCCGGGCGGGGTCGGCAACATCCGTGTCTTGCCAAGCCAGATTATGGTAAACCTTCTGCTAACCGCAACCCGCCACACTCCGTCCGTCCAACCACCACGGATGACATGATGAAAGCCAGCACGACGACCGTCCGAAACGCCACGCTTGCAGCCATGGCTGCGCTTGCCGCCAGTTTCCTCTCTATGCCCGCGCTGGCCGATGCCGGTTTCCAGCGCTGGGTTTCCGACTTTCGCAGCACCGCCAACCGCAGCGGCATCAACAACAACACCTTCAACCGCGCGTTCCAGGGCGTGACCGCACCAGACCCCGAGGTCCTGGAGAAGGCGCGCTACCAGCCGGAATTCACGGCCCCTGTCTGGGATTATTTCGACAATCGCGTGCACGAGGAGTCGATTGCGACGGGCCGCCAGATGGCACGGCAGTGGAAATCCTGGCTCGACCGCATCGAGCGTGCCTACGGTGTCGACCGCCATATCCTGCTCGCGATCTGGTCGATGGAATCGAACTATGGCGAAATTCTCAAGAACGACCGCGTCATGCGCAATGTCGTGCGCTCACTTTCGACCCTGGCTTATGCCGATCGGCGCCGGGCCAAATTCGCGCGCACACAACTCATCGCCGCGCTCAAGATATTGCAATCGGGCGACATCGACGTCCATCACCTGACCGGCTCCTGGGCCGGCGCCATGGGCCATACCCAGTTCATCCCGACTAGCTATCAGGCCTATGCCGTGGACGCCGACGGCAACGGCAAGCGCGACATCTGGAACTCGGTGCCCGACGCGCTCGCGACGGCTGCGAACCTGCTGAGAAAGAACGGCTGGCGCTCTGGCCATACCTGGGGCTACGAGGTCACACTCCCGCCCGGCAAGTTTCCTGGCGGCTCGCTGACGCTGGCCAAATGGCAGTCTCTCGGCCTGCGTCGTACCAATGGCAAACCGTTTCCGCGCCTAAACGAGAAAGCCGAACTCAAGGTGCCCGACGGCCGGGAAGGCCCGGCGTTCCTGATGACGCGCAACTTCTTTGTCCTGAAGCGCTACAACAACGCCGACAAATACGCCCTCGCCGTCGGCTTGCTGGCCGATCATATCGCGGGCTATGGCGGACTTGAGCGCGACTGGAACAGGCCGTTCACGAAGTTGAGTTTCGCCGAAAAGCAGGAACTTCAGGAAAGGCTGCGCACATTCGGTTATTACGACGGGCCGATCGACGGCAAGATCGGCTCCGGCTCGCGCGCAGCGATCGAAGCCTACCAGAAGCGTGTCGGCATGACGCCGGATGGCCATCCGAGCAAGGAAGTGCTGAGCCGGATGCGGCGCTGACAACGGAGCTGGACTTGACAGCCATCAATACGTCTCGACGCCCGCGCCGGGGATTGCTGCGCTTTGCCGTCATCGCGTTCTCCGCGATGGTGATGGTCTTCGTTGGCGTGGCCGACGATGCCAGGGCACAGGATCGGCCTCGATCGCTGTTCGAGTTCCTTTTCCGCGGTGGCCGCGAAAGCGCCCGCCAGCCTGAGCGGCGCGTTCCAGAGGTGAAAAAGCGCACAACGACACGCCGTGCCACCCCGCGCAGCAGTACGGCGCTGCGTTCCGCTCCCGTCGAACCGGCGCCCGCCGCCGTCGAAAAGGCCGAGACGGCGCGCGTTGTCCTCGTCGTTGGCGACTTCATCGCGGGCGGGTTGGCGGAAGGATTGGAAACTGTCTACGCGGAGAACCCGTCCGTGCGCATCGTCGAGCGGTCCAACGGCTCATCCGGCTTTGTGCGCGACGACTTTTACGACTGGCCGGCGTCCATCGGTTCGATCCTCGAAGAGGAAGCACCGGCAGTCGCCGTCGTGCTGATCGGGTCCAATGACCGTCAGCCGATGGTCGTCGAGGGCAAACGCGAAAGCGTGCGTTCTGAGAAGTGGAACGAGGAATACGCAACGCGCATCGAAGCGTTCATCAAGGAATTTGCCGACCGGCGGATACCGGTGGTCTGGCTTGGCCTGCCGGCTTTCCGCTTCTCCAGCATGTCGTCTGACATGCTGGCCTTCAACGACATTCAGCGGAATGCGGTCGAGGCGGTCGGCGGAACCTTCGTGGATATCTGGGATGGCTTTGTCGACGAAAACGGCGCCTTTGCCGCGTCTGGGCCCGACATCAACGGCCAGCCGGTACGTCTGCGCGCCAGCGACGGCATCAACTTCACGAAGGCGGGCCGACGCAAGATCGCGTTTTATGCCGAAAAGCCGCTTGCCCGCATTCTCGGCGACGGCCAACCCATCGTCCTGCCCGATCTGATCATTCCGGAACTGATCGGGCCACCGACCGCCGGCCAGCCGGCGATCGACCGCACGCCGCCCATATCGCTGTCCGACCCGGCTCTTGACGGCAGCGAGGAACTGCTCGGCTTCGGGTTCGAACCGCGGGACGATGACGCGCAAACACTTTCCGAAAAGCTCGCCATAGATGGCATCGCGCCGCCGGCGGCGCCTGGCAGGGCCGACGACTTCGGCATCTACACTCGACCGGTCGCGGCGCCGACGAAGATCGAGCCGGCGCCAGCCTCCGGCGAACGCACCTCCGGAATATCGGAGTAGCGCGGCCTCACCGCGGCAGGAGGGTCGATCCCATCAAGTACTCGTCGATGGCCCGCGCCGCCTGTCGCCCCTCGCGGATCGCCCACACCACCAGCGACTGGCCGCGTCGGACATCGCCCGCGGCATAGAGTCGGTCGATACTGGTCCGGTAGTCGCGGTCGTTGGCGGCCACGTTGCGCGAACGCCGCTGGTCGACCTTTACGTCCAGCTTGCCGGCGAGTTCTTCCGCGACACCGGTCTCCATCACGCCAGCAAAACCGATCGCGATGAAGGCAAGGTCGGCCCGGATAACAAACTCGGTTCCCGCGACCGGCTTGCGGGCCTCGTCGACGGCGGCGCATTTGACGCCCGTCAGCACACCATCCTCGCCGATGAATTCCAGCGTCGCCACCTGGAACTCACGGTCCGCGCCTTCGGCCTGGCTGGAAGAGGTGCGCATCTTGGTTGCCCAATAGGGCCATACCGCGAGCTTGTCCTCTTTCTCCGGCGGCTGCGGACGGATGTCGAGCTGGGTGACGCGTACTGCACCCTGCCGGAACGCAGTGCCAATGCAGTCCGATGCGGTATCACCGCCACCAACAACGACGACATGCTTGCCGCCCGCCAGGATCGGGTCCGAAGGCCACGCCGAAGATTGGATATCCTCACCCGCCACGCGGCGGTTCTGCTGCACGAGATAAGGCATCGCGTCATGCACGCCGGCCAGATCAGCACCCGGAATTCCGGCCGGCCTTGGGGTCTCCGACCCGCCGCAATAAAGCACCGCGTCATATTCGGCGAGCAGTTCTTCGACCTTCTTGTCGACGCCGACATTCACATCGCAGAAGAAGGTGACGCCTTCGCCTTCCATCTGCGTAACGCGACGGTCGATATGGTGCTTCTCGATCTTGAAGTCGGGAATGCCGTAGCGCATCAGCCCGCCCGGCCGACTCTCCCGCTCATAGACATGGACGTCATGGCCCGCCCGCCCCAGCTGCTGCGCGGCCGCCATGCCGGCCGGCCCCGAACCGATGATCGCGACCTTCTTGTCCGTCTTGTGCTCCGGCGGATAGGGCCGCACATAGCCGGTCTCCCAGGCCTTGTCGGCGATCGCCTGTTCCACGGTCTTGATCGCGACCGGAATGTCCTCGAGGTTCAGCGTGCAGGCTTCCTCGCACGGCGCCGGGCAGATGCGGCCCGTCCATTCCGGGAAGTTGTTGGTGGAATGCAAGTTGCGGATCGCGGTGTCCCAGTCGCCATTGTAGACGAGGTCGTTCCAGTCCGGAATCTGGTTGTGCACCGGGCACCCCGTTGGCCCGTGACAATACGGGATGCCGCAGTCCATACAGCGGGCGGCCTGTTTCTCGACCTCCTTGTCCGACATCGGCAGGGTGAACTCCCTGAAGTGCCGGATACGATCGGAGGCCGGCTGGTACTTGTGCACCTGCCGGTCGATCTCGAGAAAACCTGTTACCTTGCCCATTCGTCTATCTCCAAGGCACCGCGGCGCAGGGCTTGCGCCCGCGCCGGCATGGTGTCCGTATTTCCTGTTACTCCGCGGCCATTCCCATCCGCATGCGCTCCATCTCGATGAGCGCGCGGCGGTACTCGACCGGCATCACCTTGCGGAATTTCGGCCGGTAGTCGGCCCAATTGTCGAGGATATCCTTGGCTCGCGTCGAACCCGTATAATGCATGTGGTTCGAGATCAGTTGCACCAGTCGTTCCTCGTCGTGGCGGGTCATGTCGCCGGAGACGTCGACGCGGCCCTTGTGGGCAAGGTCACCGCCATGGTGATGCAGCTTTTCGAGCATGTCGTCCTCCTCCGGAACAGGCTCGAGTTCCACCATGGCCATGTTGCAGCGCTCGGCGAAATCTCCGGCCTCGTCGAGCACATAGGCGACGCCGCCCGACATGCCGGCCGCGAAATTGCGCCCGGTGCCGCCAATGACCACCACGACACCGCCGGTCATGTATTCACAGCCATGGTCGCCAACGCCTTCGACGACGGCGACCGCGCCCGAATTGCGCACCGCGAAGCGCTCGCCGGCCACACCACGGAAATAGCACTCCCCCTCGACCGCGCCGTAAAGCACGGTGTTGCCGACGATGATCGATTCCTCCGGCACGATCCTCGTGTTCTCAGGCGGCCTGATGACGATGCGACCGCCCGACAGCCCCTTGCCAACGTAGTCGTTGCCATCGCCGATCAGCTCGAAGGAGACGCCGCGCGCCAGGAATGCGCCGAAGGACTGGCCCGCCGTACCGGTCAGCCGTACCGAGATGGTGTCTTCCTTCAGCCCCTTGTGGCGATAGCGCTTGGCCACCTCGCCTGAAAGCATCGCTCCCGTCGAGCGGTCGGTATTGCGGATCGGCACCTCGATCTTCACCGGCTCCTTTCGCTCCAGCGCCGGCCCCGCCTGCTCGATCAGCTTGCGGTCCAGAACATCATCGATCGGATGGTTCTGGCGCTCGGTCCAGTAGGTCGCCTCCTTGGGCGCGCTCGGCTTTTCGAACATTCGGCTGAAATCGAGGCCACGCGCCTTCCAGTGGTCGATCAGCGGCCGCTTTTCGAGCAGGTCGGTATCGCCGATGATCTCATTCAGTTTGCGGAAGCCCATGCGGGCGAGCAGCGCGCGGACCTCCTCCGCCACGTAGAAGAAATAGTTGATGACGTGCTCGGGCGTACCCTTGAAGCGCTTCCTCAACACCGGATCCTGCGTCGCGACGCCAACGGGGCAGGTGTTCAGGTGGCACTTGCGCATCATGATGCAACCGGCCGCGATCAAAGGCGCGGTCGAGAAGCCGTACTCGTCAGCGCCAAGCAGCGCGCCAATGATCACGTCACGCCCGGTCCTGAGGCCCCCGTCGACCTGCAGGGCGACGCGTGAACGCAGCCCGTTGAGCACCAGCGTTTGGTGGGTTTCGGCGAGCCCCATCTCCCACGGGCTGCCGGCATGCTTGAGCGAGGTCAGAGGCGAAGCGCCGGTTCCGCCGTCATAGCCGGCAATGGTGATGTGGTCGGCGCGGGCCTTGGCCACGCCCGCTGCGACTGTGCCGACGCCGACCTCGGAAACAAGCTTCACCGACACGTCGCCCGCCGGATTGACGTTTTTCAGATCGTAGATCAGCTGCGCTAGGTCTTCGATCGAATAGATGTCGTGATGCGGGGGCGGCGAGATCAGTCCCACCCCGGGCGTGGAATGCCTGACCTTGGCGATGGTCGCGTCGACCTTGTGGCCCGGCAATTGTCCGCCCTCGCCCGGCTTGGCGCCCTGCGCCACCTTGATCTGCATCATGTCGGAGTTGACGAGATACTCCGTCGTCACGCCGAAGCGACCCGAGGCGACCTGCTTGATCGCCGAACGTTCGGGGTTCACCGACCCGTCCGGCAGCGGCATGTAGCGGTCCGGCTCCTCGCCGCCCTCGCCGGTATTGGATTTGCCGCCGAGCGCATTCATCGCCCGCGCTAGCGTGGTGTGGGCCTCGCGGCTGATCGAACCGAACGACATCGCGCCGGTCGAGAAGCGCTTGACGATGTCGGCGGCCGGCTCGACGTCCTGCAGCGGTATCGGGTTGCGGCCGCTTTCCTTGGCTTCGCGAATCTTGAACAGGCCGCGGATCGTTTTTGCTCGCCCGGCCGCGGCATCCACTTCCTCGGAATAGTCCCGGTAGGTGTCCGGAGAGCCTTTGCGGACGGCATGCTGCAAATTGGCGACCGCGTCCGGTGTCCACACATGCTCCTCACCGCGAATGCGGTACATGTACTCCCCGCCGACATCGAGTGCATGGCGCAGCACCGGATCATTGCTGAACGCGCCATCGTGGCGGCTCGCGGTCTCGGCAGCGATTTCCTCCAGCCCGACACCTTCGATCGTCGTCGCCGTGCCGGTGAAATAGCGTTCGACGAATTCGCTGCGCAGGCCGACCGCGTCGAATATCTGCGCACCGCAATAGGACTGGTAGGTCGAGATGCCCATCTTGGACATCACTTTGAGGATGCCCTTGCCGATCGACTTGATGAAGCGGGTCACCACCTCCTGCGCGTCGACCTCCGGCGGAAACTCCTTGCTCCGGTGCATTTCGGTCAGCGTGTCGAAGGCGAGGTAGGGATTGATGGCCTCCGCCCCGTAACCGGCCAGGCAGCAGAAATGATGCACCTCGCGCGGCTCCCCGGATTCCACCACCAGGCCGACCGCGGTGCGCAATCCCTTGCGGATCAGGTGGTGATGCACGGCGGCCGTGGCCAGCAGCATCGGGATGGCTATGCGGTCGGGTCCGATCTGCCGGTCGGACAGGATGATGATGTTATAGCCGCCGGCGACCGCGGCCTCGGCGCGCTCGCACAGCCGGTCGAGCGCGCCCGCCATGCCGGCGGCGCCTTCGCCGAACGAATAGGTGACATCGAGCGTCTTGGTGTCGAACCGGTCCTCGGTATGGCCGATCGAGCGAATCTTCTCAAGATCGCCATTGGTCAGGATCGGCTGGCGCACTTCCAACCGCTTGCGGCGCGAATTGCCGACCAGGTCGAAGATGTTCGGCCGCGGCCCGATGAACGAGACCAGGCTCATCACCAGTTCTTCGCGGATCGGGTCGATCGGCGGGTTGGTGACCTGGGCGAAGTTCTGCTTGAAATAGGTGTAGAGCAGCTTCGACTTGTCGGACATCGCCGAGATCGGCGTGTCGGTGCCCATCGAGCCGACGGCTTCCTGGCCCGTAGTGGCCATTGGTGCCATCAGGATCTTGAGATCTTCCTGTGTGTAGCCGAAGGCCTGCTGGCGATCGAGAAGGCTGACGTCCTTCCGCAGCGCACGCGGTTCGACCGGCTTCAGGTCCTCCAGGATCAGCTGCGTGTTTTCCAGCCAATTGCGGAACGGATGCTTGCCGGAGATTTCGGACTTGATCTCCTCGTCCGAAACGATGCGCCCCTTTTCCAGGTCGATCATAAGCATGCGGCCCGGCTGCAGGCGCCACTTCCGGGTAATCTTCTCCTCCGGCACGGTCAGCACGCCGGCTTCCGAGGCCATGATCACCCGGTCGTCGTCGGTGACGACGTAGCGCGCCGGCCGCAAACCGTTGCGGTCGAGCGTCGCTCCGATCTGGCGACCGTCGGTAAAGGCGACGGCCGCCGGCCCGTCCCATGGCTCCATCAGCGCGGCGTGATACTCGTAGAACGCCTTGCGGTCCTCGCTCATCAGCTTGTTGCCGGCCCAGGCCTCCGGGATCAGCATCATCATGGCGTGTGCGAGCGAATAGCCGCCCTGCCACAGGAACTCGAGAGCATTGTCGAAGCAGGCCGTGTCCGACTGACCCTCATAAGAAATCGGCCACAGCTTGGAGATATCGTTGCCGAACAGTTCCGAATCGACCGAAGCTTGCCGGGCCGCCATCCAGTTCACATTGCCGCGCAGCGTATTGATCTCGCCATTGTGCGCGACCATGCGATAGGGGTGGGCAAGCTTCCACGACGGGAACGTGTTGGTCGAGAACCGCTGATGGACCAGGATCAGCGCTGATTCGAACCGCGGATCGACCAGATCCTTGTAATAGGCGCCCACCTGATAGGCGAGGAACATGCCCTTGTAGACGATGGTGCGCGACGACAGCGACACCGTGTAGGAACCGTTGTCGCGGCCGCCGGTCTCCTCGAAGATGCGCGCCGACACCACCTTGCGCAGGATATAGAGCCGGCGCTCATATTCGTCGTCGGACTCGATCGCCGGGTTGCGGCCGATAAAGACCTGCAGGTGCAATGGCTCGGACGCGGCGATATGCGGCGCCTTCGACAACGACGAATTGTCGACCGGCACGTCGCGGAACCCAATCAGCGGCTGGCCCTCGGCCTGCGCAACCTCGGCGAAAACCTGCTCGATATGATCGCGCAAATCGCGGTCCCGTGGCAGGAAGAGATGCCCGACCGCGTAGTGCCCCGGCGGCGGCAGCTCGATGCCCTGCTCGGCCATCTCCTCGCGGAAGAGCTTGTCGGGGATCTGCACCAGCACACCGGCACCGTCGCCCATCAGCGGATCGGCGCCGACAGCGCCGCGATGGGTGAGGTTTTCCAGCATTGCCAGACCGTCCCTTACGATCTGGTGCGACTTCTCGTTCTTCATGTGCGCGATGAAGCCGACGCCACAGGAGTCATGCTCCTTGCGGGGATCGTAGAGCCCCCGCGCGCCAGGCAGGCCCGACAGGGTTGCGGAGGCTGTTTTGACGGCGCGCGCGGTCCCGGCGGCAGGGCAAAGCTCCGTCGTCGTGGATGGCGTCTTATCCGTCATCGTCCTTCCTCCGTTCGTGCCCCCGCCGGGAGCGTCAGGGCGGCCGCACATGATATCAGCACCACCGCCTCATGCACATTGCTGCGATCCCGGAACGGATCGAAGCAATGTGACTTTCAGTATCCCCCGGCCTCGCTGTCGCCAGGGCGCACAAGTCGGGACCGGCGCTTGTCCGCCAGTCCCGGCTTGCGAATTCCGAAAATAAGACAGCACTGCTGTCCTATCGCCAAAATGACAGAAAGGCCGATAGCACACAAGACCGGATCGCGATATTTTTTTACCTGCAGCGCAACAAAATGCCCGAAAGACGCCCGTCAGCGAAAGTTTGTTCCGAGCCGTGTCGACTACGGCCTTTACGGCCCGATGAAAAAATCTTCACCCGTTCCAACACACTTGGCAGAACGGCCTTGCCGCGGAGGACCGCTTGCAGGCACAGTCCGGCCGCATCCCTAACCGTTCCCGGAATCGCCCATGACCTTTGCCTCAGACAATTGGGCCGGCGCCCATCCAGCGATTGCCGACGCCCTTGCCGAACACGCCGCCGGTCACGCCGCCGCCTACGGAAAAAGCGACCTCGACCAACAGGTCGTTCGCCGGTTCTGCGACATCTTCGAGAGAGACGTCGCGGTGTTCTTTGTCGCGACCGGAACTGCCGCCAACGCGCTCTCGCTCGCAAGCGCCAGCCGCCCGGGCGGCGTCGCCTTTTGTCACGCAGAGGCCCATCTGGTAGAGGACGAATGCGGCGCGGCGGAGTACCTGACCGGCGGCACGCGGCTTGCCAAGGTTCATGGCCCGCTCGGGCGCATGGACCCGCAATTGCTGGAGCGCGCAGTCGGCCACTATCCGCCCGAATTCCTGCATGCCGGCCGGCCGGTCGCGGTCTCCCTTACTCAGGCGACCGAGATCGGCACAATCTACAGCCTCGCCCAGGTCGACGCCATGGCCGAGGTCGCTCGCCGGCATCAGCTTGTGCTGCACATGGACGGCGCCCGCTTTGCCAACGCGCTCGTCGCCCTCGACGTCTCGCCGGCCGAGATGACGTGGAAGCGCGGTGTCGACATTCTCTCGTTTGGCGGCACCAAGAACGGCTGCTGGTGCGCGGAGGCCGTCGTGCTGTTCGACCCGGACAAGGCGGCGGAGTTTGCCTTCCTGCACAAGCGCGCCGCGCAGCTCTTTTCCAAGTCGCGTTTTGTAGCCGCCCAATTCGATGCCTATCTCCGCGATGACCTTTGGCTCGATAACGCCCGCCACGCCAACGCGATGGCCGGTTTGCTCGCCGAGCGCATCCGGGCCAGTGCGAGTGCCCGGCTGGCCTGGGAGCCGGAGGCGAACGAACTGTTCGCGATCCTGCATAATTCTGACGTCGATAGGCTGAAGAACGCGGGCGTGATGTTCTACGACTGGAATGCGCCGGAGGGTTTCGACGGTTCGATGGCGCCAGACGAGGGCATCTGCCGCTTCGTCACCAGTTTCGCCACCACCGAGGCGGAGATTGACCGTTTCGCCGCAACCATCACGTAACTGACGAACCGTGGCCGAACATTACAAATCGGTAACGTTCGCGTTAGCGCAACGTGTTTGTTGCTCGCGGCGGGTTTATTTCCATGTGAGCGACGCATTTGAAATGGTCTCCCTTGCCGGCAACCAGCCGGCCGGAATTCTCGAAACCGAGAGGAGAACATCATGTCGACCAAGACCGTGATCGGCGCAGCCTATCTCGCCAGCGTCGTGGCGGGCGCACTGACCGCCGGCGCCCTTGCCACTACTGGTGCCCAGGCGCAGGAAAAAGAAAAATGCTATGGTGTTGCCATGGCTGGCCAGAATGACTGCGCAGCCGGAGCGGGCACGACCTGCAAGGGTACCTCGACTGTCGACTATCAGGGCAATTCCTGGAAGCTGGTTGATGCCGGCACCTGCGAGTCGATGGAACTGCCCGGCGACCGCATGGGTTCGCTTGAGCCGCTTGAGCGCGACCTGCCGTCGTAAGCTCTGTTCGGACCGAGGGCTGGGGACACGTAGATCCGCGAGGGTATTGCCATGCTGCACGCCATGACCGGAACCACGCGTTTCCCGGCCTTCTCGATTCAGGGGCGCGCCGGCGCCAGCTTCAAGCATACGCACCTCGATACGATCCTTGCGGGCAGCGACGAGGTCGGCTTTTTCGAAGTTCACGCGGAAAACTATATGGGTGCCGGCGGCCCGCCACACGCCGCACTTGAGCGCATCCGCAGAGACTACCCCGTGCTATTGCATGGCGTCTGCATGTCGATCGGTGGGCCGCAGGCGCTCGACAAGCGTCACCTCGCCCGTTTCGCCGAATTGGTCCGGCGCTACGAGCCGGCGATCGTCTCCGAGCATCTCGCTTGGTCGACGCACGACGACGTCTTTTACAACGACCTCCTGCCGCTACCCTATACGAGCGCCACGCTGGCCGATGTCTGCGATCACATAGACGAGGTGCAGACCACCATCGGTTGCCGCCTGCTTCTGGAAAATCCCTCGACCTACGTCGTCTTCGAGGCCTCGGACTACTCGGAAACCGATTTCATCCGCGAAATCGCGCGGCGTACCGGCTGCGGGCTGCTCCTTGACGTCAACAACGTCTTCGTATCGGCCACCAATCACGGCTTTTCGGCGCTGGAGTACCTTTCCGATTTCCCCCTGGATAAGGTTGGCGAAGTCCACCTTGCCGGCCATCGCGAGCAATCGGACGACGAGGGCGAACCGCTCCTGATCGACAGCCACGACGGCCC
This sequence comes from Nitratireductor mangrovi, assembly GCF_007922615.2. Classification (NCBI taxonomy): domain Bacteria; kingdom Pseudomonadati; phylum Pseudomonadota; class Alphaproteobacteria; order Hyphomicrobiales; family Phyllobacteriaceae; genus Nitratireductor; species Nitratireductor mangrovi. The sequence continues at coordinate 2,969,159 of NZ_CP042301.2, forward strand.
GGTCTGTGATGCCGTCTGGAAGCTCTTTGACATGGTGATAGCTCGCGCCGGACCGATCCCGACGCTTGTGGAATGGGACGGCGACATCCCCGAATGGCCCGTGCTGAAGGCCGAGGCTGAGGCCGCGCAAGCGATCCTCGACTGCCACGTCCGGCTCGGCGTCGAAACGGAAATCCACCATGCAGCGGCTGAATAACGCATCTGCCGGCACCTTCGCCGGCCGCTTCTCGCTGCCCTTGCTTGATCCGGAGCGTTCCACCCCCGACGGCGTTTCCGGCCCGCGCGCCAAGGCGGGTTACACCAAGGCCGGGCACAAGCGCTACAATGTCTACCGCAACAATGTCACCGTCAGCCTGATCGATGCTCTGGCCGACACCTTCCCGGCCGTGCAGCGCATCGTCGGGCGCGAGTTCTTCCGCGACATGGCGCGGCTCTACGTTCGCGCGGAGCCGCCTCGGTCGCCGCTCCTGTTCGAATACGGCCACGGCTTCGCCGACTTCATTGACGGGTTCGAACATACCGCCCCCATCCCATGGCTCGGCGACGTTGCGCGCATCGAGCGCGCCTGGCTCGATGCCTACCACGCTGCCGACCGCACGCCATTGGCCGCTGAAACGCTTCAGGGGATCGCACCTGAATCCCTTCCCGGAGCGGTCTTCACTCCCCACCCGGCCACGCGGATCGTTCGATCGGCCTATCCCGCCGTCGCCATCTTTGTCGCCAACCGCCGTGACGGCCCGGTCGGCCGCATCCACGAGCGTGACGGCGAGGACGCACTCGTCACCCGCCCGGCGCTCGATGTTCAGGTGCGCAAGCTGCCTCGGGGCGGTGCCCGTTTCCTTGCCGGCCTTTGTGCCGGCCAACCGCTTGGCGAAGCCGCGGCGGACACCACCGAGGCTGAACCCGGTTTCGACCTGGGTGCGAACATTGCGGGCATGCTTGACGCCGGCGTCTTTTGCGACGTTTCAACATCCGCCTAGCGGCGACTTTTATCCGTAGTGGGACACGACAATGACGAACGTCAGCCGAACGGGTCGAACCGGGCCAACCGGCCTCATCGGACGGCTTGTTCGGCTCCATGATGGGGTATTTTCCGGGCTGGAGCGGGCGCTTTCCGGCTGGTTCACCGGCTTTGCCGCCCGATTCGCCTTGGCAAGCGTCCTGCTGCTCTATTACCTCAATTCCGCATGGGGAAAGTTCGGCGAGGGCGTTTTCGGTTTTTTGAGCCCGTCATCCGGAGCCTATGTCTCCATCCTGCCCAAGGTCATGGAGGCCAATGGCTATGATGAGTCGGCGCTCGCCTGGTACTACGATGTCATCGTCTATCTGGGCACCTGGACCGAAATCGTGCTGCCTATTCTGATCGTTGTCGGGCTTTTCACCCGCCTCGCCGCGCTCGGCATGATCTTTTTTGTTATCGTACAAAGCTACGTCGACATCGCTGGCCACGGCATCGACGCCAGGTCGATCGGTTCGATGTTCGACCGCTTCCCCGACGCCGTGATCTGGGATCAGCGGCTGCTTTGGGTTTTCGTGCTGGTGGTGATCGTTGTCCAAGGCGCCGGCCGCCTGTCGCTCGATCATCTGCTCGCTCGCGCCCGGCAGCCCTGAATCCTCCTCGAGGATACGAAAAAAGCGGCGCCCGAAGGCGCCGCCTGACTGGAAATCGTGGATGGCCTGCTTACTTCGCGGCCTCGGCCTCGATCTGTTTGGCTTTGCCGCCGCTCGCGTTCGAAATCGCGATCTTGCGCGGCTTCATCTCCTCGGGGATGTTGCGCTTCAGATCGATATGCAGCAGCCCGTTCTTCAGCGCGGCGCCGGACACCTCGACATGGTCGGCAAGCTGGAAGCGGCGCTCGAAGGCACGCGATGCGATGCCGCGGTAAAGCAGTTCGGTACCGTCTTCGCTCTCGGTCTCGCTCTTCTCACCCTTGATCGTCAGCACGTTGCGATGGGCTTCGATCGAGATGTCGCCTTCTGCAAAGCCGGCAACCGCCATCGAGATGCGGTAAGCGTCCTCGCCCGTCCGCTCGATATTGTAGGGCGGGTAGGTCTGGCCGTTATCCGGCTGCGCAAGCGAATCGAGCATGGTGAAAAGGCGGTCGAAGCCGACGGTCGAACGGTAGAGCGGGGAGAAATCGACGTGACGCATGGTGTGTTCTCCTGTTGAGCAACAAGTTGTGCGTTGACGCGTCTTCGGAAATCCATCTGGCATCTCCGTCGCGCCAGCGGCCCCGGTTACCGGCGACCGCACAAACTATTTGGGAATTGTCCGTGCGCGGTTCAAGGTTCGCCGCTTTCCATCGTTCTCACGAGATGAATGCGCGATGAACCGCCGCTTCGGCTTCGGTTCATGCCCGCCCTGCTAGCTTTGATCCAACATCACGAACGGGGCAGACGAACGTCCCGCTACGGTTTGGTCCGGGTGTAACGTCCCTTCCTCCCGGATCGACAGAGGCCGGAGGTCGCCAGGCAGGCACCTCCGGCCTTGAACTTTGCGAGCCCTCCGAACGTTGATTTTCCTTTGCTTTTGGCGGTCCCACTTCTATCACTTGCCCATGAATGTCCGAGCAGATACGCCGAGCCGCAAGGAGAGCGCTGCGGCGATCCTCCATGCGACCGACGACAATCCGGTTCCGCCACGCGCCCGGCCGGGCTTCATGCGGTCGCCTGACGGCAAACGGCTCCGCTACGCGCTTTTCCCGGCGGCCGGACGCCCGCTGAAAGGCACCGTGATCATCCTGACCGGCCGCAACGAGTGCATCGAGAAATATTTCGAGACAATCGGTGACCTCTCGCGCCTTGGCCTGTGGTCGGCGGTGATGGACTGGCGCGGCCAGGGCGGGTCCGAACGCCTGTTGCGCGATCCGCAGCGCGGACACGTCGACAGCTTCGACGATTATGTCACCGACCTAGACGCTTTTTTTGGCGAGGTCGCCCTGCCGGACTGCCCCGGGCCGTTCTACATCCTCGCCCATTCCACCGGCGCGCTGATCGCGCTTCTGGCCGCCCCCGGGCTGGTCAACCGGGTTCGCCGCATGGTGCTTTCAGCACCGCTGCTGGCTTTCGCGGATCTGCCGTTTTCCATGGAGACGCTGCGCAAGCTCAGTTCGCTCGTCTATGGCCTTGGCTTCGGCACCATCTATTTGGGCGCTGGCCGCCGCCCCGCCGAGCCGGCGCCTTTTTCAGCCAACAAGCTGACCACGGACCTTGCGCGCTATGCACGCAACACCGCGCTCTACAGCCAATATCCCCAACTCGCGCTGGGCGGCCCGACCGCCGGATGGATTCGCGCCGCCTGCATCGCCGTCGAACGCGTGACCGACCCCGATTTCATGCGCCGGATTCAGGTTCCCTCGCTTCTGGTCGCCGCGGGAGCCGACAAGGTGGTCGCCACCGGCGCGATCGAAGCATACGCCACGCGCCTTCATTCGGCCTCGCTGCTCACCATCGACGGCGCGCGCCACGAACTGCTGCAGGAGGCGGACATCTACCGCGAGCAGTTCCTCGCGGCTTTTTCTGCGTTCGTCCCGGGAACTGACAGCGCACTCGGTTGAGACCGCGGCTCAGGAGCCGATGACCGCCAGCGCGGCCGCGTGAAGGTCAGAATTGGCTGCGGCGATCACGTCGCCGCCACCCTCGGCCCGGCCGCCGCTCCACGTCGTCACAACGCCGCCTGCCTTCTCGATCAAAGGTATGAGACCAGCGATATCGTAGGATTGCAGGCCTGCTTCGACAGCCAAATCGGCATGGCCCGCGGCCACCATCGCGAAGGCGTAGCAGTCGGTACCGTAGCGAGCGAGTCTCACGCTTGCCTCCAGCCGGTCGTAAAGATCGCGCGAAGCCCCCCTGAACAGGGCCGGCGTCGTCGTGAACAGGGTCGCATCCGCCAGCGATCGCGTGGGCCGCGTCGTTAGCGCACGCGGTCCGCCCGGCCCCTCGTAAAAAGCCCCATCCTCGGTTGCGAAGTAGAGTTCGCCGGTAAAGGGCTGCGACATCAAGCCGGCCACGGCCCGCCCCTTGTCCAGGAGCCCGACCAGGGTTCCCCAGACCGGCACGCCTGAAATGAAAGCCCGCGTCCCGTCGATCGGATCGATGACCCAGACGCGACTGGCATCAGCGTTCTCGACACCATGCTCCTCGCCGAGAATGCCGTCATCGGGAAACTCGGCCCGGATCACCGCTCGGATAGCGCGTTCGGCCTCCTTGTCCGCTTCGGTGACCGGATCGAACCCGCCCGCATCCTTGTTCGTGACCGCGCCCGCGCTGCGGAACCGAGGCAATGTTTCACCCGCGGCAGCGTCCGCGATTCGGCGCAGGAGTTCCGCACTTACCATTCCATCCTCATTCTTGTTGCAGATTTGTCACAGAGCCGCGCGCATTGGCCTGACCAGAATGTCGGATACCAGTTTTCCACATGGCGCGCTTGACATTTGTGCGATGCACAATACGTTCATATGTGAACGGTTCGTCCGTTCATGCCCTCCTTGGGCGTTTCCTCCCTAGACTTGGACCGCGTCGTCTCCGCGATGCGGTCTTTTTTTGTCCGAGTCCGGCGAGTGGCTGGGCGAACTGACCTTATTCGGCTGCCAGCGGCGGTGTCTCGACGCCGATCCCCGCAACCGCGATCAACCTCTCGATGAACCGCGCCAAATCGTCGGCAAGGGCCGCGAAGCCCCGCGATTTGCGATAGGTGCGCTCGTCCATGTAGAGGCCGCGATTGACCTCGATCTGGAGAGCATGCAGCCCGTGCGCCGGCCTGCCGTAATGCTCGGTGATGAAACCCCCGGCATAGGGTTTGTTGTGCGCTACCGTATATCCGAGTGAAATCAGGATGGCGATCGCCGCCTCGGTGAGCGCGCTTGAGGCCGACGTTCCGAACCGGTCACCGATGATGAAATCGGGACGCACGCCTGCGTCACCAACCCTGATGCTGGCCGGCATGGAGTGACAGTCAACCAGGATGCCGATGCCGAAACACGCATGGGTTTCGGTGACCAATTGCCTCAGGCACGCATGATACGGCATGTAGATGCCACTGACCCGATCGTTGGCCTCGGAAAACGACAGTTTGGCGCCGTAGATCTCCTGGCCCTCGCCCACGATCTTCGGCACCGTGCCGAGCCCTCCCGCCACTCGCGGCGACCTGACGTTGGCGAACGATGGCAGCGCATCGCCGAACATGCGCGGATCGAGCTCCCACGGCTCTCGGTTGACGTCGAGGTAGGCGCGCGGGAAGTGGGCTGCCAGCAACGGTGCGCCAAAGGTGACGGCGCTCGCGAAGAGCTCATCGACGAAGCAGTCCTCCGATCTGCGTATGGCGTCGCGATCGAGCCGCGACATGGCGATGAAGCGATCTGGATAGCGGCGTCCACTGTGGGGGGAGTTGAAAACGAAAGGAACCGTCTGTGCCCCGGGCCGCCGGACCTCAAACGGAGCGGCGCCGGCAAAATCGTCCTGCGCAGTCATCGGCAGCGTACCCGCCGCGGTTGGGAATGCTTCATCCGCCGAACGTGCCATCCGATCCCCCGCCTGTCCAGTTGGACAAATGACAAAACCGCGTCGAAATCAGGAATTTGCGTGCCGTTTACGGGAGGCACTGCGCTCGCATGAGGGCGCCGTCGTCGCCCCTTGGCGACACAGGATCGTCGTCGCGGCAGCGCGCCCCGGATTCCTCGCGTTGGCGTTCCGGCAATTCACTTGATGTTTACTTCGGGCGACGCATATAAGATTCTTGGTTAACGGCCGGTCGGGGCACCGGCCCGGTTCGGGAATGCGGACGGGAATCCATGACGAGAATCCTACTTGCCGAAGACGACAACGACATGCGCCGTTTTCTGGTCAAGGCGCTCGAGCGCGCCGGCTATGACGTCATCGACTTCGACAATGGCGCCAGCGCCTATGAGCGGCTTCGCGAGGAGCCGTTTTCCCTGCTCCTGACGGACATCGTCATGCCGGAGATGGACGGTATCGAACTGGCCCGCCGCGCCACCGAGATCGATCCGGACCTCAAGGTCATGTTCATCACCGGCTTCGCGGCCGTCGCCCTCAACCCGGATTCGAATGCTCCCAAGGACGCCAAGGTGCTGTCCAAACCCTTCCATCTGCGCGAACTCGTCACGGAGGTCGAGAAGATGCTGAAGGCCGCCTGACCGACATCCGCGCGAGGCATCCGCCCACGATTTTCGGCATTGACGCCGGACGGGAATGTGTGGTCTATGCGCGGCGCTGATGGGCGTGTAGCTCAGCGGGAGAGCACTACGTTGACATCGTAGGGGTCACAGGTTCAATCCCTGTCACGCCCACCATCAAAACCAAGCACTTAGCACGAGATTGCGTAGCGGCCGTCAGGTTCAACGAACCTGACGTGGTGGAGTTGGACCTGCTTCTCGCCTGCTGACCCGTTTCGGGCCGAACCCAGTTGCGGCCTATCGGAACATTGCCGACGATGACGACACATTGCACTTCGCCATGTCCCCCGCGCTCGCCCCAATAGCTGATCGCTATAGACGTTGATAGCGCAACGATGCGCGGTCAGGTGATAAGGTGAGTTCATGAAGAAGACGATCGGTAAGCCATTTGCCCATACCAGGCTTGTGAAGTTTCTCGACAAGCGCATTCTCGAGCTGCGTCCTCGCAAGACACAGCTCGAGATCGCCGCGGAAGCCGGCTTCAACGCGCTCAACACGCTGGCCATGATCAAAAGCGGGGCGACCAAGCTGCCGCTCGATCGGGTGCCGGCCATGGCCAAGGCGCTCGAATGCGATCCGACGCGTCTCTTCATGCTGGCCGTCGAGCAGCAAGACTCGGCGCTGGCCCGCTTGCACAAGGAAATCTTCGGCACGCCCGTCACGGCCAACGAGGTGGCTTGGCTAGAAGAGATCCGCTCGGCGTCAGATCACAGCGACCCGACGCTGACCACGAAAGCCCAGAAAGCGATCCGCGGCATCTTCGGCAAGTAAGCCAGCCGAGCAGGACGAGGACGCCGATCGGCGTTTCCCCGTGCCGACACCAGCGGGTCGTCCGACTCCCTCCATCTCGCAAAGCCGCAGAACGTGCGTAGTGCCACGCATCCTGAGTAGCAGGGCGCCTCGCTGCGTGCCGATCGTGAGACTGAACACATCATGCCCTACCAAACATCATTTGATTCCCGCTGGAATCGCGCTTTCATTCCGAAGCACCATTGGCACTTTCATCGGCGCCTCTATCAGCACTACGGACTCGTTCTTGGACCCGGTGATTTCTCGCGGATCCAGAAAGACATTCGATCCGGCCACGCACTCCTGGTAGAATCCAGGTCACCCAACCGCTTCGTCTCTGTCGCCAACGTGCGCAGCCTGCACGAACGCATCTACGCGCTGTCCGATGGCAAGCGTCTGATCACCGAACGGACTCCGGAAGCAAGGTTGGGCGAGATCAGGAGGCGGTTGTCGCCGTAGGCGCTCGGACGGGGGCGAAATCTACGATCAGCCGACATTGAACCCCGGGGGGCAAGGAGCCAAGCTCATCAGTGCCAGCGGGAGCCACCGATAGTGGAATTCTGACCCATCATCGAAGTCCTAGGAAAATCGCTCAGCAGCGGTCCGGATGCGTTCTGGCGCCCAGAGTAGGGCGCGCACCTATCCGCCCTTGTCATCCGCCTCCTTGGCCGGACGAGCGACGACATGACGGTCTTTGAAGCCGGAAAGCACCGAAGCGTGCAGTGCCCGTCACGTCGCGGGAATTCGCCCGCGGCCAGCAGCATGCTACCGCAGGCGCCACGTTCTGCCGCTCAGTCGCCAAGAACCGATGCCGTCACTGACTGGATGACGCTGGTGGCCATCGCGAACTCCGCGTCGCGGGTTGTGATGCCGTGACGATCCGCAATCCAGGCGAAATCTGTATAGGCAGCAAACACCTCCCCTTTGGCATTCTCGTAGACCAGAACCCGCACCGGCCAGTCGAGCCCGGCCGTCTGGCTGGCCGTCACGAAAGTCGTGCCCAGCGCGGGATTGCCGAACATCAGCAGTGTAGACGGCAGCACCTCGTTGCCGGCGGCATTGCCGAGTTTGGCCTGATCGACGATGCCGAACCAGGTGATCCCCTTGGAGATGACATCCTTCTGGATACGCTCGATGGTTTCGGCGACCGGATAAGCGCTCTTCACGGTGACGATACCGTCGCCGTCAAGTGAGCCGGCAAAAGTGGGGCCCGCGGCTGTCGCCAGCACAGCACAGGCGAGGTAGGTCCTGACTTTCCTGATCATGTTTGTCTCCTGATTGGACAGCCCGGCTTCGTCCCGGGCGATGCACCACCGTGACCGGTTCTCGTTCCCGGCGATAATGCCGTCGCGGACCCGATTCGATGCCTGGTGTTGATCGCAGTCACGGCGGTGAACGCGTTCAGGCATCGGGCGACGACAACCGGCGCGCGACAAACATGGCCACGAGGGTCGCGGCAGCAAGGACGGCGACGCACGCGTTCCAACCGAAGCCGTCATAGGTGATGCCAAGCACGAAGCCACCCGCCAGGCCACCCGCGTAATAGGATGCGAGGTAGATGCCGCTCGCCGCCGCGCGCTCGCTGCGTGCTGTGCGGCTGACATGGCCGGTTGCCATCGCCTGGGCGAGAAAGGTGCCGACTGCAACAAGCATGAGACCGGCAAGCACCGCGGGCAGACTCGGAGAGATGAGCATTGCAAGACCGGCCACGGCCAACGCGAGCGTCGCCAGAATGCCGTGGCGTGCGCCCAGCCGGGTTGTCAGGCGGCCGGCGAGCGGAGTCGTTACCATGGACGGCAAGAAGACGAAATACACCAACCCCAGCGCCATCGGCGACAGGCTCAAGGGCTGAGCCGTCAAATGGAAGTTCACATAGGTGAACGTTCCGATGAAGACGAAGAGGATGAGGAAGCCGATCGCGAATGACGCCCGCAGTTGGGCATCGGCAAGCGGCAACTTCCATGCGCCACCAGACACCGCCGCGCCGGACGACTCGGTCGTCAGCAGGTCCTCGTTTCGGCTCAGGGTCACCCAGACGACGATGGCTCCCGCAAGGTTAAGCCCAGCGAAGGTGAGGAAGTTCAGGGACAGGCCTAGCGTCTCTGCGACCGCCGCTGAAAGCAGACGCCCGAAGAAGTTGCTGGCGACGTTGCCGGTAACGTAGGCGGCGAGCACTCCGGTGGCCGCGCCCGCTTCGAAGTGCTCGGCAAGATAGGCCATAGTGAGCGTGAAGGCGGTCGCCATGCACACTCCTTGCGCCACGCGCAGCACGGCAAAGAGGGTCAGGTCGTGGGTGAAGGCAAGAAGGGTCGTCGGAAGGGCGAGGATGACCAGGCTGATCCAGATGCCGTTGCGGCGATCGAGATTGCGGCCGAAGAAGGCCACGGCGAGGCCGGCCGCCGCCATGCCGAAAGTGCTCGCGTTCACCGCAAAACCCATGGCTGCCGGGCTAACGTCGAATTCCTTGACCAGCGACGGGAGGATGGCCTGGGCGGCAAAGAGGTCAACCAGGGTAAGGAACGCGATCAGGGCTATGACACCATAGTGCCATGCATGCGCGGTCATGGCTGGATGCCGCCTTGCAGCGACCTTTTCGACTGTCATGGGACTGCTCCGGAGGTGAAAACGCAGCATCCCCGGAGAACCGGGGATGCGCGCAAGACGGTGGAAGGAAGAATGCGGGCGGACTACATGGTCCGGTCGTCATGCATCTCCGGCGGCAGGATGTCAGCAGAGTAGAGAACGGCAGCGACGGAGCCGTTGTTCTTCCACCAGTGCGCAAGGTCGCCGAACTCGACGGCAACCTCGCCGGCTACATGCTCGATCGGCACCTTGCACGAGCTGCGGTATTCGGTGATCGAACCTTCGGCGATCAGGATGTTGGCGGGACGCGCGGAATGCTCGTGCCACGGCACGACACCGCCGGGCTGCACGACCAGCTTGCGCATGCGGAACATGTGCCCTTCCCAGGCCTTGCCCTTCGGGCTGAGATCGATCACGGCGAGCACATCGTCGGTGACGCCCTCGGGTGCGGTGGCGCCAGGAGCGGTGGCGCCGGCGGCGATCTGGTCGGCCGGGCAATCACCGGCCGCCGCCGGAATTGCGTGCAGCGAGGCAACAGCGAGCAGCCCGAGGGCGGCCATCGCTGCAAGGGGCGAGCGGCGGGACATGGAAATGGTTAGTGTGTTCATTGGACGAAATCTCCGTTTGACGCACCCGGCGGACAGCCGGGGCATACGCAGGAGATTGCCGGGGGGCGCGCCCGAGCGGAAATGCCGCCTCCTTCTGGATTTGATAGCGCGCGCGTATCGATCGGGGCGCGGAGCGGCGGTCGTTCAACTTGGCTCAGGCAGCACTCTTGTGCGTCTCTGGCTGAGGGCTCGCCGGCCATCCATAGGCTTTCACGGCACCCACGAAAGCGGCGACCGCGGGCGAAAAGCGCCTGCCGGCCACCGTCACCAGGCACACCTCCCGCCACACCTCAGGGTCGACCACCGGGCGTGCGTGCAATCCTGGAATGACTGCGCTGAACTCGGGAATGAAACAGATGCCGAGCCCACCCGCGACCATGTTCTGGATCCAGTCTTCGCGTTCACTCTCATAGGAGATGCGTAGCGCTACACCGTGGTCGAGGCACAGGTTGGCCAGATGGTCGCGGTATTCGCAGTTGAGCCTGCGCAGGTAGTTTTCTCCGGCGACCTCGGCGACCGGGATGGCCGCCATCCCGCCAAAGCGGTGTCCGGACGGAAAGGCCAGCATGAAGCGCTCGCGGAACAGAGGTTTCACATCGAATCGCTCGGGAAACCCTTCACTGGTGCCCATCAGCGCGACGTCGATGTCACCTGCCTCGAGCAGCGTTGAAAGCTTGCCTGGAACGCCCTCTACAAGTTGCAGTTGAATTCCCTTGTGGCGCATGTGGAAGTCGGCGAGCAGGCCGGTGAAACGACGTGGTCCGATCGTGCACATCACGCCAACCTTGAGGCTCGCGTCTTCCAAGCAAAGGAACCGTGAAGCTTCCTGGCGAACACCGGTCAGTTCATCGAGGATCTGCTGGAACCGCGGCCGCAGCAAGGCACCCAGATCGGTGATGTGGCTGAGGTTGCGCTCACGACGAAACAGCAATCCGCCAACCTCATCCTCCAGTTGCTGGATCGCACGCGACAGGGCCGGCTGCGTGACGTTGCAGCGCTCAGCCGCGCGGGTGAAGTTGCGCGTTTCGCAGACGGCGAGAAAGTAGCGGATGTGGTGAATGTCCATGGCCCGATCCTCGCGCGCGGGAGCACCTTGAACCAATGCTATGCGGGTATGGAATTCATAGCATGGCGGCATTTTTCTGTTGAGCGGGATTTGGGCAGTGTCTTTGGCAATCGGCCGCTCTGGGTGGCCACAGCATTACGGAGACAGAACATGCTCAAGATGCCGAAGACCGCGCTGGCCCCGGACACCGGGCGCCGACCGCTTGAGGGACGCAGTGCGATCGTCACCGGGTCTACGAGCGGGATCGGGCTCGGAATTGCCGAAGCTCTGGCCCGTGCCGGCGCGGCTGTCATGCTCAACGGTTTCGGCAATCCCGCCGAGATTGAGGACAACCGCGGCGCGATGGCTGAGGAGAACGACGTCGACATCGCCTATGACGGTGCCGACATGTCTGACCCAGACGCCATCCGGCTGATGGTCGATCGTGCCGTCATGCGCTTCGGCCAGGTCGACATCGTGGTCAACAATGCAGGCATCCAGCATGTCGCGCCGATCGCCGAATTCCCGCCGGAGAAGTGGGACGCGGTCCTTGCGATCAACCTTTCGTCCGCGTTCCATCTGATCCAGGCGACGTTCGAGCCTATGCGCAAGCGCGGCTTCGGCCGTATCGTCAACATCTCGTCTGCGCATGGGCTGATCGCCTCGCCCTTCAAGGCCGCCTACGTGGCCGCCAAGCACGGTGTCATCGGCCTAACCAAGGTGGTCGCCCTGGAGGGCGCGGAGGATGGCGTGACCTGCAATGCCATATGCCCCGGCTATGTGTGGACCCCGCTGGTCGAGCGCCAGATCGATGACCAGGCGACGTCACACAATATCGCTCGCGATTCCGTCATCCGCGACGTCTTCCTGAAGAACCAGCCGACCCGCCGCTTTGCCACGGTGGAAGAGATGGGAGCGCTTACGGTATTCCTGTGCAGCGACTGTGCGGCATCGATCACCGGGACGGCGCTGCCGGTGGACGGCGGCTGGACCGCCCACTGAACATCCGTCCGGGACATCGCTCACCACCCGGGGCGGGAGGAAATCACATGAATTCGCATGCCAAAGTCACCCGGCTTTCAGAAGCCCTTCCTGCACCGTCCGCAACCCCGGTAGTGCGCGAACCCAGGACCGTCAACCTTGCCCTTCAAGGGGGCGGTGCGCACGGCGCGTTCACCTGGGGCGTCCTCGACCGGCTGCTCGATGAGAAAAACCTCTCGTTTGAAGGCGTCGTCGCAACCAGTGCCGGTGCGATGAACGCGGCCGTGCTCGCCTACGGGTTGGCCGAGGGAGGTCGGACCGGGGCGCAAAAGGCGCTCACGAACTTCTGGCGCCGCGTAAGTCACGCGGCCATGTTCAGTCCGCTGCAACCAAGCCTCTTAGACAGGGCAACCGGCTCCCGCGCGCTTGAAAACTCGCCGGCGTTCCTGGCTTTCGACCTAGTCACGCGGCTGATGTCGCCATACCAATTCAATCCTCTGAACCTGAACCCGTTGCGAAGGGTGCTCGAACAGTCGATCGACGTCGACGCCATTCGCGCTGCCCGTTGCCCGATCAGGCTCCACATCTGCGCGACCAATGTTCGAAGCGGCAAGGTCAAGGTCTTCGGCAATGACGAACTGTCCATCGATGCGATCATGGCGTCCGCATGCCTGCCGTTCCTGTTCCAGGCCGTCGAAATCGACGGCGAGGCCTATTGGGATGGCGGCTATATGGGCAACCCGGCCATCTTCCCGCTGATCTATTCCTGCGCGGCACCAGACGTTCTAATCGTCCACATCAATCCGATCGAACGCGAGGATGTGCCACGGACCGCCACCGAGATACTCAACAGGATCAACGAAATCAGCTTCAATTCATCGCTCCTGCGAGAAATGCGCGCCATCGCGTTCGTAACAAAGCTGATCGATATGGACGCCGCCGGCACCCTCGATCTGAAGCGCGTCTTCGTTCACGGCATCTCGGACGATGAAGCCATGCGCAAGCTTTCCGTCTCCAGCAAGCTCAACGCCGACTGGGAGGCGCTCACAGACTTGCGGGACCGTGGCCGCGAGCGCGCCGACGAGTGGTTGCGCGCCCATCATGACAGCATCGGCCGACAATCCACCGTCGATATCGCCGCCCGCTACCTGTGAAGTCCGCCTGCATCCTCCCTCTCCCGCCGCAGGCGCACCTGACCCTCCGAAGTCCCGCTCCGGAGGGTCTTTTTTGTCACCGGCAGCGCATAGGGGGCACCTATCGAAACCATGCGGAAGCGGCATTTCAGATCAGTGAAGCAATCGCCGATCTTGTTCCGGACGGACCTCTGAGGTCCGCGACTTCATCCAACCGAGACGGAGAATACCATGATCAACACCAAGACCCTGATCGGCACCGCGTTTGCTGCGGCCGCCGCGCTCTCTACGGCTGCGGCACAGACCCCTGCGGAGCAGCCCAACTTTGCGTTCGAGAAATGCTACGGTGTCGTCAAGGCTGGCCAGAACGACTGCCAGACCGCGACCCACTCCTGTGCCGGCACTTCAACCGTCGACAACCAGTCGGACGCTTGGGTCTACGTGCCCGCCGGCACCTGCGCAAAGCTCGCCGGCGGCAGCAATCAGCCCAAAGCGTAACCGCCATCTTCGAGCCATCCCGCGGAGGAGGCCCGCATGCCGAGACAGTTCCACCCTCTCCCGATCCCCGCAGCTGCCGGCATAGGCCTTCGCGCGCCCCACATCGGCGACATGCTGAAATGGCGGCCCGCCGCGGGGTGGCTCGAGGTCCACGCCGAAAATTACATGGGCGACGGTTCTGCGGTCGCCAACCTTGAGACGCTGCGCCAGTCCTATCCGCTTTCCGTCCATGGAGTCGGGCTGTCGCTCGGCAGCGCCGATGGGATCGACCGCGATCATCTTGCCCGACTGGTTCGCCTGTGTGATCGCCTTCAGCCAGACCTTGTCTCGGAACACCTCGCCTGGTCCGTGGCCGACGGTGCCTTTCTGAACGATCTCCTGCCGCTTCGGTACGACGATGAAGCCTTGGCGCTCGTCGTGCGGAACGTCGACCAGGTTCAAAGCGCCCTCGGTCGCCCATTGCTTATCGAAAATCTCTCCGCCTACATCGCGCTTGAGGGCGCCTCCATGAGTGAGGCCGAATTCCTCGCGCAGCTTGTCTCCCGCACCGGGTGCGGCCTGCTTCTCGACGTGAACAACGTCTACGTCTCCGCGCACAACCTCGGCTTCGACGCAGATGAGTTCATTGCCGGCCTGCCGGGCGCTGCCGTGGGTGAGATCCACCTCGCCGGTCACGCCGCCAACGACACGGATTTCGGGCCGGTCCTCATCGACGACCACGGATCTCGGGTGCCCCCAGCAGTCTGGACCCTCTATGCGCGGGTGATCGAACGGATCGGCCGGCGCCCGACCTTGATCGAATGGGACAGCGATCTCCCCAGCCTCGACGTGCTCCTCGGGGAGGCCATGTGGGCTGACCTGATAATGGGTGCCCTGGCCCGTGACGGTGCCGGCAGTGCTTCAGGCGCCGGCGGACAGTTGGGACCGGTCACGGCCGACCAATGCGCTGCGCCCGTTCGGCTCCCAGTCCTGAAGGCGTTTCATCTGGTCAGGCCGGCGGCATCGCTTGCGAATTATCCTGAGAGGAGAAACCGCCGTGCTGTCGCTTGAAGCCTTGCAGCGCCGAATTGCTCGATCTGTCCTTGACGGCAATGTGATGGGGCTGTCTGCCCTGGTATCGGCGGGACGCGCCGATGCCTATTCACGACTGCGCATTTATCGCAACAACACAATCTCCTCATTGACCACAACCCTTATGGCCGTGTTCCCGGTCACCGCACGACTCGTCGACGAGCGCTATTTCCGCTACGCGGCAGCGGCGTTCATTCGCCGGCACCCACCCGGCGAACCACGGCTCGTCCGCCACGGTGAGCGTTTTCCGTGTTTCCTGCGTTCCTTCGACGGACTGACGCAGATGCCTTTCGTCGCTGAGACCGCCCGGCTCGAATGGTTCATTGCGGAGGCACTCGACGCCCCTGCGCAGCCATCCTGCCCGTTGTCTGCAATCGCTACCGCGATGGATGCCGCTGCGCCGGAACTTCAATTGCAGCCGTCACTGAGGCTGTTCGTTGCCAATCGGCCAGCCTTGTCGATCTGGACGGCACATCAGAAGCCGGACGACTTTGACGGGTCTGTCCTCGCCCGCACCCACAGCGAGCGGATCTGCTTGTGGCGCGAGGGCGAGATCGTCCGGTTCCGACTACACGATGCCGCTGAGTTCGCCTTTCGTCATGCGCTTGCCAACGGACAGGGCCTGAACCGTGCTGCAACACGCGCCCTGACCCACGATCCGCGTTTCGATCTCGGCAGCGCAATCCTGCGCCTGTTCCAAGACGGCCTCGTCACGGCCGTGACTGAAGAAGATGACGGCCAACCAACAACAGGAGACCTCCATCATGACCGCGATGACTGACCTTCGCGTCGCAAGCGGCAACGGGCTCGCCAGCAGGGTGCGCCAGATTCTCAAGCTGCCCGAGCACATTCCTTTCTCCCTCGTGCAGCTTTCAGCTCGGCTTGCGGTGGCACATGTCTTCTGGAAATCGGCACAGACAAAGCTGGCTTCCTGGCAGGTGACCCAGCAGCTGTTCACCTACGAATACAACCTGCCACTTCTGGACCCGAATACAGCCGCCATTCTCGGAACCGCGGCAGAACTGGGCGGGTCGGTCATGATTGCGGTCGGCGTCTTGGCTCGTCTTGGTGCAGCCATGCTGATCGGCGTTGTCGCGGTGATCCAGCTCTTCGTCTTCCCACAAAGTTGGGGAGAGCATTTCCTCTGGTTCGCGCTACTTCTCTTTGTTCTCGCGCGCGGTGCCGGCGCCTTCTCGCTCGATCATGTCGCCGAGCAGGCCTATCGCTTGAGGAACTGATCATGTGGCGCGAACATTCCGAAGTTGCGCCGGAGGCGCTGTCGCGGGTACCCGCCGCCCGCGCCGACAGGGCACCAAAACGCCCGCGGGTGGTCATCCTTGGAGCCGGATTTGCCGGTCTCAATGCCGCGATCGGTCTGCGAAACGCGCCGGTCGACATCGCCGTGATCGACCAGCGCAACCACCACCTGTTCCAGCCGCTTCTCTACCAGGTGGCGACCGCTGGCCTGTCGCCGGCGCAGATAGCGACTCCGATCCGCCGCATCCTCGCCAAGCAACGCAATGCAACCGTCTACATGGAAACCGTGAAGGCGGTCGATCCTTCGGCCAGGACGGTGACCACCTGTTCACGCACTCTAGGCTGGGACTACCTCATCCTCGCGACCGGCGCTCGCCATGCCTATTTCGGGCACGATGAATGGGAGGCGTTCGCCCCGGGGCTGAAGACCGTCGGCGACGCAACGGCGATTAGGGCCCGCATCCTCACCGCGTTTGAGAAAGCGGAAGCATCCGACAGCGAAACGGAGCGGGCCCGGCTGCTGACCTTCGCCGTCGTCGGCGCCGGCCCTACGGGCGTCGAGATGGCCGGGGCGATCGCGGAATTGGCCCGCAAGGCGATCGCGGCCGATTTCCGCAACATCGATGCTACGTCGGCAAAGGTCGTCCTGCTCGAAGCCGGCCCGCGCGTCCTGCCGTCCTTTCCGCCAGACCTTTCCGAAAAGGCTCGACGACAATTATTCGGCCTCGGGGTTGAAGTCAGAGTGTCCGAAGCCGTCGCCGGATGCGACGCCGACGGGGTGACGCTTCAGTCCGGCGAACGCATTCCGGCCGCGACCATCATCTGGGGCGCCGGTGTTGTTGCGTCCGCGGCGGCCACGTGGATCAGTGCGCACTCCGACCGGGCCGGACGGGTCATGGTGGCTGGCGACCTCAGCGTGCCTGGCCATCTCGACATCTACGCCATCGGCGATACGGCCAATGCGCGAGGCCCCGACGGCCGGCCTGTGCCGGGCGTGGCCCCGGCGGCCAAGCAGATGGGGCGCTACGTGGCCCGCCACATCGCCGCTCGCCTGCGCGGGCGTTCACTGCCCGCTTTCGCGTACCGGGACCTCGGCAACCTCGCCACGATCGGGCGCAAGGCGGCAGTCGCCGATTTCGGTCGTGCACGGTTTTCTGGCTTCCCCGCATGGCTGGTCTGGAGTTTCGCACATCTGTGGTTCCTGGTCGGCTTCCGCAACCGCATGATCGTCTTTCTCGACTGGGCCTGGGCCTATGCAACCTTCGACCGCAGCGCGCGGCTTATCACTGACCAGCCCGACGCTCGGCGCTGAGTTAGGTGCTGCAACGGCGCTCACCCGCGTAGGCCTGCCTCGTGTGGGGCTTGGTCGGGCTGTAACACTGCTTCTCCTGCTCGCCGTCATGTCAACGGCCCTGTTTGTGCATCTTCTCTGGCGGCAAGCCGCTGCCCGAAATGTCGACACCATAGTCGCAACCCTGGAAGTCAGCAGTGTCGCCGCGGTGCGTCGCGATCTCGAAAGCACCTTCGCCGGCGCCGAGGCGACCACCGAGATCGTCCGCTCGATGCTGTTCCAGGGGGCGCTGAGTGCCGAGGAAGAGGCGCGTCGTGAGCATGTGTTCCTGTCGCTACTGCGATCCGAGCACCGGGTCGGCTGGATCGGCTTCGGGTTCCCGGACGGGCGGTTCTTCGGCGCACGATCGCATGACGGCGGCGTTGAAATGATAGAGATCGGAACTGCAAGGTCCGGCCTGCCGAGGTCGCTGCGACGCGACCTCTACCGGATAGTCCCGGGCGACGTCATGTTCGTGCGACGGCAGAAGGGCGAAAGCGCCTATGTGTCCGAGGGTTCGCCGTGGTATCGGCACGGCCTCGCGGCGAAGCAAACATCCTGGAGCATGGCCGACATCCTGCCCGCCGGATTCGAACCATCCGTCGTTGTTTCGCGACGGGTCGAGGTTTACGGGGAGTTTGCCGGCGTTGTGATGGTGGCGGTGCCGCTCGAGAGACTGTCCGCCGACTTGCAGCGACTCTCGCTGGCCCAGATGGGGGAGGTCTTTCTGCTCGGAAGCGACGATACCGTGCTCGCTTCATCCGTGCCCACTGGCACACTTCGCGCTTCCCGATTGAGAGACTATCCGCCTGGTCAACTGACCTCGGCGGTGATCGCATCACTGTTCGACCACGGTCAGATGGCATTCCGAACAATCACGGCGGGCTCGTCGCCTGTGCATGTCTCGGCCATGCCGCTGCCCTTCGGTAAATGGCGTCTGGCAACCGCTATCCCGCGTTCCGCCTTTACGGCTGAGATAGACCGAAGCACGCGTGTGGTCTTTGCGACGGTGATTGCGCTGTCGCTGACCGCCGCCGCAAGCGCCGCGGTCTTCGCCAACTTGCTCTTCTCGCGCCCCGTCGCGGTGCTTGTTGAAGAGTTGCGCAAGGTCGAGCGGTTCGCGTTCGAGCGTATCCGACATCGCCCGACATTTCTTGCCGAACTGAACGACCTCTCGCTGGCGCTGCGCAACATGGCCGCCGGCCTTTCGGCGTTCTCGCGCTATATGCCGCTCGACATCGTCCGCCCGCTCGTCGACGGGGGCCTAGAGCCGAGACCCGGAGGAACCTGGCGTGAGGTCACCGTCATGTTCGCCGACCTTCCGGGCTTCACCGAACTTGCGCAGCGGCTGGGTCCCGACGTCGAGCCCTATCTGACCCAGTTCCTGACCATCGCCACCGAGGCTGTCCACCGCGAGGGCGGGATCGTGGACAAGTTCATCGGCGACGCGGTGATGGCGATCTGGAACGCGCCCGGCGAGGTTCCCGACCACGCCCTGCGCGCCTGCCGGGCTGCCGTGGCGATACGCGAACGATTACCCCGGCCCGAAGGCGACGGTGCGCCGCGGGTCAGGATCGGTATCCACACGGGGGTGGCGCTGATCGGCAACATCGGTTCGGCCGAGCGACTGAGCTATACGGCCATCGGCGACACGGTCAATCTGGCCAGCCGGCTGGTCGCGACGGCCAAGGAGTTCGGCACCGAGATCGTTGCGAGCGCGGCGACCGCCGAACGCATCGGCTCCTCATTGCCCACACATCTCTTAGGCAATGCTAAGGTTCGCGGGAGAAACGACGTTGTCGTCGTTTTCGAGGTCGGCTAGCGGGGCGAGATAACTCCTTTCGGGCCGAGTTCAAATCTCACTCGAGCGCGGGGCGCGCACCTATCCGCCCATAAGCCGGAGCACGGAACGCCGCTCTACAACGTCGCCTTCGCCTTGATTACTTTCTCTATGACGGCCGAGCGAAGATAGCTGCCGTTGAGCACCTCTATCTCGTCCCCCTCCTGGGCATCGAGAACGGCTTCCGCCAACGGCATGGCATGCCCAACAAGCCCCCTTTCGGGGTCGTTACCGTGCTTGGATATCGTTACCTGAATAACGTCCTGGCCGTGGGTAAGGTAGCGCAAGCGCACCGTATCGCCGATCTCTATTCGGTCGGATTGCTCAACGAGAGGTTCGGCAACCGGCTTCGTTGGCGACAGGTCGAAGCGCTGCTGAATTGCTCTCTTGGTGCGGGCCGGCTCAGGCGGTGGCGTCAGCTCAAATTCTACCTCTGCCTTGCCGGCAGGCTGGTCGCGGTCCAGGCCGCCAATTTCGGGCTTACCCGCTAACTCGATCGTTGTTGACCTCAGCTCTTCGAGCCGGTTCGCTATCGACTGCCGCAAGACTGTTGCTTCACGGCGAGGATCCGCAAACCAGTCGGTGGACCATATGCGAACCAGTTTCCAACCCAGTTGCTCCAGCACTTCCTGCCGCAACCGATCACGATCGCGAGCAGAGCGTGACGAATGGTAGGCCGCTCCATCACATTCAACGCCCAGCAGGTAGCCATGCGGCCAGTCCGGATGCTTGACGCCAATGTCGATGAAATAGCCCGCTACACCGACCTGTGCTACGGGCTCGCAGCCCATCGACCTTATCTGTTCAATGACATGCCTTTCAAAATCAGAATCCGGCTCGCGGTCCGTGATGTCACCGCTTTCGAGGATGCCTGTCGCGCTGTATTCAAGCCAACGCTTCAACATCCAGGCACCCTTGTTTCCGTTCTCTTCGGCACGGATGTCCGCCGAGGACATGGATGAGAACGTGACGATGCGCAATTTGGCCCGCGAGAAGAGAACATTAAGCCGTCGTTGTCCGGCAATCCCGTTGATGGGACCAAATCGCTGCGCCACGGCATCGCCCGGCTTTCCAGGGCCGTATACGGTAGAGATGAAAATGACGTCGCGCTCATCGCCCTGAACGTTTTCGAGGTTCTTGATGAAAAAACTCTCGAGTCCGTCGCGATTCTCTTCCCACTGCTCGACATAGCGGCGGACGTGGGCATGCTCCGGCAGGAAGTCGTTGTCGAACAGCTCCCTTAGGTGATCGGCCTGTTGCTTGTTGACAGCCACGACCCCGAGTGAACGGTCGGGATGCTCGCGCATGAAGCGAACCACGGCTTCCATTACCGCCTGCGCCTCGTCGGCATTCAGGCCAGATTTGTAACTTCCACCGACCTGTTGCAGGGAAACGCCCATGTCCGCCCGAATCTCATCTGGTGATGGGAAGACGATTAGATCGTCGTCGTAGATAAGCCGGTTGGAGAACTTGATGAGGCCCGAATGCTGCGATCGGTAGTGCCAACGCAGTCGCCGCGCAGGACGATATGTGCTCTTCGCCATTTCGAGCACGGATTCCTGCAGAACCGTCTCCTTTTCGTCGTCGTCAACTTCGTCGTCGAGCATCTTTTGAAAGAAACTTGTCGGCGGCAGCTGGTTGGTATCACCGACGATCATCGTCTGGCTGCTGCGAAACAAAGCCCCGATGGCGTCTTCCGGAGGCATCTGCGACGCCTCGTCAATAATGCACAGGTCAAATTGCACCTTGCCCTTAGGAACGAATTGGGCAACGGCTTGCGGCGACATCATCCAGCATGGCTTCAATTCGAGCACCGCGTCAGCCGCTCGACGAACCAGATCACGCACCGATATGAACCGCTTCTTCTTCTCAATCTCGGACCAGATCAAGGCCATGTCGGTGTAGTCCGCCTTGCGACCGACACCGTTGCCGGGTGGTGGATCTGCGGCGTCATAGAGTTCGGCACGCAACTTGTCTCGCGAAAGGGCGATAAGCTGTCTGTCCAGTTCCGCCAGACGGCGGCGGAGTTCAGAGAGCTTCTCTCCTGTGTAGCCGCTCAATGCTTCGCCATGCTGGTCATACACCCGGCTCGCCAGAAAGCGCGCTACCACTGCGTCCACTATTTCGGCAGTCGACCGATCGAGTTCACGGCTTAGCTGCCGCTCCGCAATCCACCCAAAGCCGTCTCTTTCAACAGCAGTCCTCGCTCTTCTCACGTCGGAATGCGCCAAGAGACCAGTGCGATCCACGGACGCACCGGAAAGCCAGCTTTCCAGATCGACTGGCTTTCCCATTAGTTCCTCAAGGTCGACCCCGGTTTTTTGCGTGACATCGGCGACGGTTCGGTCCAGCGCCTTCAATTCCTCGACGAGATCGCCAAGAGCTTGTCCAATGGGAGGCAAGTTCCCAGACGACGCAGCAGCACGGAGAGCTTCGGCGAGTTGGCGATCGCCACCCACGACCTCCTTGAGCGCAATCCACCGCTCAAGAGTCGAAAACGTCGAATTGCCCACGCCATTGTCGGACTGGATCCCGAGGATATGACAATCTGCCGAAATCGCCTCTCGGTGCTCTTTAAGGGCGCCAAGGTCGGCGAGCAGTCTCTCCATGTCGCGCACCGCCATCGAAGCGGGGTTGCAGAATGCGGCAGCTACGGACCTCAACTCCTCAAGAACCTTGCCCGACTCGTCGACTTTGGCCTGCTCGCGATCCATTATCTGATCGAGGTCTGATGGCGTTATGTCTTGGTCGAGACTGCCGACGTCTGGGAGCGACAGAAGCAGTTCCGTATCTGCTGTCTTGATGAACGCCCGGATCCGCTGATGCTCCGGCCCCGGAAAGGAGGCGTCCACATTCTCAAGGAAGGCTACGAGCTTCTCATATTGAACGAAGTCGGTGCTCAGGCCACTAAAATTGAGCCCAAACAAATCTTTGCACCGGCTATCGTTCTTGAAGTCAGACTCACGGTCGACGAAGTCAGCTAGCGACGTCAATTCGCGTATCGACTGTTCCTTATCAAACCGATTGTTCCGCGAAGTTTCCATGTAGAACTTCTTGGCAGACTTGGCGTCCGTCGACAAAAACGAGAGGGCACCCATGCCCTTGATCGCCGCCAGCGCTCCCCGGACAGTCTCTCTTGACACCGTCCCTTCTAGAAAGAACATCGTCGACAGCTTGTCCTTGTCGTCGGCAAGTTCCTTGCCGCGCGCTACAAGGGCCTTCAATGCCGGAAGGGCAGCGGGCGATGCGAGTTCATCGGTTCTCAGGTGCAAGACATCGCGCCCTGCGCCGGTCACGAGCTTCCGCGCGACGTGGAACATCCGCAACGTCCAGCCGGCCGATTCCGCGCAATGCTCCTGAAACTCGGCAATGCGACGCCTCACACTCGAAACCGCCTGCAGCGTGCGCGCAACCTTTTCTGTCTTGCCGGCCAGAGCGGCAGGGTCCGGGCTTGCCAACCCATGCAGCTGACAGATCTCAAGGGCTCGCTCGACGGCATCTCTAGCGTGCAAATCGACAAGCTGTGCAGAAATACGGCCCGTCAGCTCAGCCATATTCTCCGCAGAAGCCGTGATCCGCCGCATCGGCTCGATGTCGTCGACCGCAATAAGGTGCGCCCACTCTTCAAGCTGATCCAAATCGACGGCCGTCAGGAAATCCTTGATCGCTACCGCGTGGTCTCTCTGCTGGGCAAGGGATTCCGGGAGACCGATACCGAACTCCTGGCATCTCTTCCTGCACTGACCTGCCCGCGCAGCCCGTGAGGCAGCCCCTCTCGTTATCTCCAGGATCTCGTCAGCTTCGATCGGCGTAAGGGATACGAGGTGCGTTCCCCGCCAGAAGTCTGGCGTTGTCGACGCAGTTGCGAGGGCAGCGTCGAACGCACGCGCGCGGTCAAGGATTCCCTGTAGGGTGGCATCGTCATATTCACCATGCGGGACCAGTGAAAGCTCGCGAATTTCTCTCGACAGGTCCGCAACAGCGGGGCCGGTTGCTATCGCCTTGCCTAGTATCTCGAATACCGTGCGGCCTGTTCCGGCAAATATCGACGACAATATCTCGACATACTCGCCAAGCTTGGCGCGCGTTTCTCGAAGCCGCTGATGCTTGGTATCGAAATCTCGTGGCCGCTGAGCGCGCCCCATCGTCAGCCGGTCGCGGAGCGAGGCGACAACGTCCTTTCGGCTTGAGCGGCTTGCCTGAAGCGGCAGGATGAATTCGCCAAGCCCGACCGTCTCCAAGCGAGACCGGACGACATCGAGTGCTGCCAGCTTCTCGGCCACGAAAAGGACCTTCTTGCCATCGGCGAGCGCGGAAGCAATTACGTTGACGATGGTCTGCGACTTGCCCGTCCCAGGAGGTCCCTCCACCGCGATATTTTTTCCGGACGCTACATCGAGGATGGTGCTGACCTGCGATGTATCCGCGTCCATAACCATGAGAGGCGACCGGCCCTCATCATCGGCAGCGTCGACATCATGGTCCTTGGCATAGGGGGACAAGCCCGATGTTTGGGTCCCGGCCATGATGGCTCGGACGATGTCATTGTTTGCGAAATCCGCGGCGGTTGTATCGAGGTCATGATACATCGCGATCCTGGCCGACGGGAAAATGCCGAACACGACCTGCCGCCGCACTTTCCATGTTGGGATGTCCGGCTTGAGCTTGTCGATCAGCTCGAAATATTCCTCTGTCGAGCCGCCGTCGTAGTCGGGGAGCTTCAGTCCGAAGTCACGCTTCAAACGTTCTGCCAGGACGCCATTGGACTCCGCATTCTCGCCGGCACCGACGACGTTGAATTTGGCCCCACGAGGCGTCTTCTGCGACTTAAGGACCACGGGAAGCACGATGAGAGGCGAAAGGTTGTTGTCTCGGCCATTGGGGTCCGACCACTCAAGGAAACCGAACGCGGCTTGGACGACATTGACGCCCGTCTCCTGCTGCCACGTATTGCCTTTGGAGATGATCGAATTCAGCCGTCGTTCAAGGTCACGTGGGAGCTGCAGTGTCTGGATTTCATCGTCCGTGTGCCGGCCGTCCTCCCGTTCATCGTCAGGATCGGGAAGATCAAATGCCGGCGTGATGCCGTGTGCGCGCGCATGTGTCGCAAGACTGGCAATATCCTTGCTCGTTGGACGCGGCGGCAAGCCGGCCAGTTCCCGCACTCGGTCCTTCAGGGCGCGTTCGAGATTGCGTGACTTGTCGAGATAGTCAGTGCCGTTCGGGTCGAGCTTGTCCAGTGAAGCCCGATAGATTTCGTCGGTCGCACGCGCCACCGAGACCGCGTCCAGGAAGTCTCGCGTCTGTTCGTCCGGGGGATCTTCTTCCAACGGCGGCAAAGGCGCGAAGTGCATCGCCCGGCTTTCAGACAGACGGAAGAAGAGCACATCAGGCAGTTCGTCGACCACGCGAACATAGGAGTTGCTCGCGTGAGACAGGCGAACGCGGATCAACGGGTTCCGCGCCGTCAGATCGAGCAGGCGCAGCCGGAGATCTTCGATCTTCTCGTTGACCAACTGCGAGATTTCGCCGAACTTGTCGACGGCATCCTCAGGTGTCGCCATTACGAGACTCTTCCCCATTCATCTCCAGCACCAATTCCCGCTTGAGCCGCTCCACAGCTGTCTTGGCCACCACCTAGGGTTCCTGTCCTGGACAGGCACCACTCCATGGCGAGATTAACGTTTCAGCATAGCGCCAGCAAGAATCCTCGGGTGCGTGCCAAGGCTGAGAGCAATCTCATTGGTGCCAAGACATGCGAGACCTCTTCGCCTATGCAATTGCCAGCCTCTTCCCTTCACGCGACCCGAACGAGACTGGCAACCAATGACGCCGTCAGTCAAAACGCAGATCCGACTCATCACCTGGAACTGCGCCGGCAACTTCCAGCGCAAGTCCGCCATCATCGCGGGAATGAGGCCGGATGTGGTGCTCATTTCGGAGGCAGAGGAAGATGCTGCCGACGCGCTGCCAGATACGAGCGGCGGCTTCTGGATAGGAACCGGTCGCCGCGGCCTAGCCGTTGTGGCGCTGAACGGCTGGTGCATCGAACCTGCAGAGGTCCAAATCGCCGAGCGGCTGTTCTTGCCGGTCAGGCTGTCGCGGGGTGACCTGAAGCTGCACGTTGTGGGCACGTGCGTGAAGAAGACGACTGACTATGTAGGCCCGACACTCAGCGCCCTAGAACAGCTGGGCGGCTTCCTCCGGGCTGGACCTGGAATCGTGGCCGGTGACTTCAACCAGTCCGTCGCATTAGACGAGCGCCGGACGTCCGGGCGCCGATTTGCGCGCGTAATCGAGCGACTTGATGAACTCCGGTTTCGTAGCGCCTGGCATTATTTCAAGGATGAACAGATGGGCGCCGAATCCAAGCCGACGCTCTTTGGCGATGGCAAGATACGCCGAAGAGCCATTTCCATATCGACTACGCCTTCGTCTCACGAGACATCGCGATCAGTTCGGCTACAGTCGGCGACTATCGCACATACGTAGAGGCCAGGCTAAGCGATCACGTGCCGCTCTTGGTTGATGTCTCAATCTGAGCGGCATGTTTCCCAGCATTTTTTCAGTTGGCCATTGATAATCAGTCAATACTGACGTATGTTTGCTGCGCCTATCCTCAAGAAAAAGACCGGCCGCGGAGATGATCGCACGGCCGGTCAAATTCGGTTCGCTATGTCGAAATTATACCCTACCAGCAGTCCGCCGTCCAACGACGATTACGCCGATCTGACCGACGAGCAGTATGCAATCCTCGAACAACTTGCGGAGGAATCACGCGCGGCGCAAGAGCAAAAACGCGCCCGCGAAACTGATCAATTTTCCGATTGCCGCGCATCGCCAACAAAGCCCGTCGAAATAACATCCCGCGATCAGGAACGACGTCGCAGGTCACGCAGACCTCGCAAATCAAGGGAAAGAGACAGGCGTGCATCCAGTCGACTCGACGTCATAGCCCCACCTTCAGACTCTAGCGTCAGCGCCCCTTAGTAAAAAACACCCTACACGCTCCGCTCCGACCACGTTGAGACTGATCTAGGTATCCTTTCCAAGCGGGGAAAAGCCGCTGCACGCGACACACGGGCCCTCCCAGCGTGGCGCTATGCGAGCGAGCATCTCAAGATGGAAGTTTGCACGAGAGCTGTGCCTGATGCTGGCTACGAAGCTTTCTCCTTGAATCTCGGGCGTGACATTGAACGGGAGGCTAGATGCCAAGGCGATGGCGTGAAGTCGTATCTGCAGCAACGTATCACCCGTGCCTTGAAAGCCCGATTCGGCGCGCGCAAGATCCCTTTTGCTTTCGTGTTGGAACTGACCAAAGCTGGTCGACTGCATCTCCACGGCGTTATCCACGTGCCTGAAGGAGAGCGGAGCGAACTCAACAGTGCGCTGAGATGCGCAGGCGGCAAATGGGATGCATGGCTGCCAGAAAAGTAAGCCGATATTCGTGAGCTCTGGAACGCGGCTGGTTGGGGCCGCTACTGCACGAAGACCGCGTCCCGGACGCGGCAGGCGTTAGGGGTGAAATCCGTGCTGTCAATGTCGCGCGAGATGAATCGAATCGCCAAGAGTTACTGGACGCACATTCGTCGCCTAGACGAGGCCGACCGGGCAAAGAGGCGCAACTCCGGCACGATCAGCTTCGCGATGTTCCTTGATGCCGCCGACGCTCGGCAAATCCGTCTGCCGGCCGCCCCGCTCCCGTATTTCAGACAACCCCACGTAAACAGCTTATTTGCCGGCTCGTTCAGCCAACACGCGCGGATGATGAGTGACAGACTGATGAACAACCGTTCCAGCAACGAACGACACCGAAGGTTGACCCCGCGTTGGCGCTGAAAGCGAGTTCTGCTTTTTCGCGGTAGTCCTGCGTAGGCTCGCGCTGTCTCGCCTGCACGTCCAGCCGCACCTCGCCTGCTCGGCAGACGCCTTCCTTCTTGCCTCACGCGATACTAGTCGACGAACGGCACGATCCTCGGTCGTCGTCGCTCAACTATTCGGCAGATCCTTGTCGCGCAAGGCTTTCGCTATTCACGGGGATCACTCAGCGTGATCCCAAAGACCAAGCGCGCCGCAAGGGCCGAGCGACCGTGCCTATTAACGACGGGCTGCTTGAAGCACTTCGCAACGCAAAGGAGGGCGCATTGACGGACTATGTGATCGAATGGGCGGGCAAACCCGTGCGATCGATCAGACGTGGCCTGAAAGCAGCAGGCAACGCCATAGGACGGTCGGATGTCTCGCCGCATATGTTGCGTCATAGTGCTGCCGTGTGGCTCGCTGAGGACGGCCACAGCATGGACGAGATCGCTCAGTTTCTCGGTCATGGCGACAGCAAGATAACAGCTCGCGTCTATGCGCGCTTCTCTCCGACGCCTTTGCGAAAGTTGGCTTCATCGCTCGAAATACGTAGTGGCCCTTAGGTTCACTGAACCTGAAGAACTTGCGGCTGGCTACTTCAGGCGCCGAAAAGCCGAATTATTTAGTGGTCTTTTCGCGGAATTCCGCGCATTTCACGAGCGGCGACGACGTTGACATCGTAGGGGTCACAGGTTCAATCCCTGTCACGCCCACCATCGCAAAGCACTGATCTCAATACATTTTCACTGACGTAGCACACCCCATTTCAGCTCCGAGGCGACAGCGAAGCTACAGATTAGCTACGGTGAGCGAGCCACGTCGTACGTTGGAACGGTACGAGGGCTTTCCGGTCAGGTAGGCGTATGGGATCATGAATACGGCGACAGAGTCGTCGCCACCATTCCGCCCTGACGAAGATGACCTGAAGTGGGGCCGGCAACGGACCGCCCGCTCTTCGAGAGCAGACCGAGGAAAGTAGACATGTACTTCAGCAGCGCCACGGCTAGCACGTCGCCGCGCCTGAACGTCGTGAGCCACTTGTCGCCGGACGGCACAAGGCTTTCGCCCCTTCAGATGCTGCCGCAGTCAGCGCGGTGCTGTGGTTTGCGATAACCTGGAAAGCGTACTCCACTTCGCGGTTCGCGTTCGAGTCGATCAAGGTATGGCTGTGTGACGCCGGGCAATCGGGAAGTCGGCGGTGATGAGCTTACGCGGCTGCTGGCGGGTGCCGAAGGTCGCGACACTGAGCGCGGGGACCTGTTCCTCGGCATGGCTGCCAAGCTCGCTCACATCGATCAGCCCATCGCCGTTGCGGTCACCCCTGGCAAGGGCGTCGAGCAGCACCCAGGTCAAAAGCCCGTGGTTGCGATAGCCCTCGGCTGCGGCTTGGAGCCCTGTGGCGGCACTGATGATGCTGCGGCCGGTCGCGTAGTTGAGACGGTCGAAAGCTGCGCTTTGCGAACCCGAAAGATCGCGCGTGGTGCCAACAAGCGTGCCGCTTTCGCACGTATCATATATCAGAATGCTTGCCTGTGCCGGGATGGCGTCGATCCAGGACTGCCAGAGCTCCTGACCGATGGCGGAAACCGGGTCGCCAAAGTCTTGTGGCACGAAATAATAGCTGCCATCGAGCGTGTAGCCGTGTCCGGCGACGAACAGAACGAACTTGTCATTGACGTCCATCTCGCGCTCGAGTTCGGCAAACACTTCGCTTATGCGCTTTTCGGTCGCGTCCGCGTTCAATAGGGTCCTAACGATAACGTCATCGAAGATCGTTCCCGCGGCAGCCTTCAGCGCCGCCGAAAATGCCGATGCGTCGGCCACCGCGAACCGAAGCGCCAGCGCCGGGTTGCGATAATTATCGATGCCAATCGCCAGCACGAACAGGCGGCCGGCACGGGTTTCGCCGCTGGCGCCAAACTCAAAGACAAGCTGCAGCCGTTCCGAGGCAAGCAAATTGTTCGCGGTGTAAGCCGCCACGCTGATGCGATTGCTGCCCGGCAAGAGTTCAAACCGGCGCGACACCATCACCTCGTCCCGAGCAAGCTGGGGTGGCCGTTTCAGTGCCATAGCGCTGCGAGCGGCTTGCGCAATGCCGTTGACCCGCCATTCGATCTCCCCGATGCCACCGCCTGTATTTCTTAGTGCAACCGCAATCTCTACCGTCGACTCGCTCTGGGTTGAGGAGAGGACACGTATGTCGGGTGCGGTGCCCGACTTCAGGATCTGGCCGAGGTCCAGTCGTTCGGCCGAACGGCGGACGTTTCGTGCAGGATCGCCAGCAATCCATTGCGCGACCAGATCAGGCCGGAAAAGCGCCTTGCCGAATTGTTCGACCGAATATGGGTGCTGCATTGTCACAACCGACAACAGTTGGCCGCCATTACCCGCCGCGGCGAAAAAACCTTGGGGTATCAGGCTGAGCCACCCCTCCGGCCCCGCCGTCATGTTGACTAGTTCCCGGCCGTCATTTGTATCCCAGAGCCTGACCGTGCCGTCGCGGCTTGCGGAGAGCAGCCGTGATCCGTCCGCGCTGAGCGAAAGGCTGTCGATCGCGGCCGCATGGCCGTCTAGCTCGGCCAGAACACGCCCGGTCGTGCGCGAAAACTTGCGGATGTTGCCCGATGACGAGCCGACAAAAAGATGACGACCCGTTTGCTGCAATGCCACCGCGCTCGGATTGCCCGGCACGTCCTCGATCACTCTTTCCAGATTGCCGGTCTCGACATTCCAGATGCGCACCTCCCGCCAACCGCTGGCGCCGAGCAGCCTCTTGCCCTCGCGGTCAAAAACAAGATCGTCGGCGCCGCCGATCGGTGTTTCGAGCGTCCTGATCAGCGTCCCCGTCGCGGTATTCCAGAGTTCGATGTTATGGCGGCCGCTGCTGAGGCTTTTTGTCGTGGCAACGGCCAAAACCTCGCCGGAGGGCGCGATCGCCATGGCGTCCACGCTTTTGTCGATGCCTTGATTGGGCAAGCCGAACACAGCCAGCTCGGTCGCATCGCGCACCCGCCAGGCACGGACAGTCCCGTCATTCAAGCCGGCGTAGAGGATTTCGCCGTCAGGCGAAAACGCCAGATCGAGAGCTCCTAGCAGCGATGCGTTGCCGTAGCGCCTGACAATCGCACGCGATTTCAGATCGACCAGCACGGCGACGTCATTTTCACCAAACCCTCCCACGGCAACGACCTTGCCTCCCGGTACAACGGCGACCGCATGGGGTGTGAGCCCAAGCTCGATCACATGTCGCAATTGCCCGTCGTGCCCCCATAGCCGCAGGCGCCGGTCGGTGCTTGCCGCAACCACGAAGTCCTGCCTCTCGACAAAAGCCGCGGCGGCGACGCTTGCGGGCCGGACGCCGAAAATGCGCCCCGGCCCGTCGTTCAGCAGCGGCCATTCAAACAGCGTCGGGCCAAACTCAGATCCGCTCAGTGCGGTCATCCCTTCAGGCCCGATAACGAAACCCTCGAAAGCGCCGGCAGGCGAGACGGGCTCCTGCAGCCGTTCTCCCGTCTCCGTATCCCACACGATAGCGCTCGCGAGATCGCCCCCCTTGCGATAGCCACTTGTCACGGCCCGCCGGCCGTCAGGCAGCCAGGCCAGGGCCTCGTCGATGATGTTGTCCGGTGCCTCAAGATCGCGCAGCTTTTTGCCCGAACGGAGATCCCAGACGCTGACCTTGCCGGCATCGTAGACAAGCACCCTGGTCTCGTCGGGCGAGACGGCAAATGTTGAGATAGAGGCGGTTTCCCCGAAGGAAATTTGTCGCAATTTTTCGCCGGTCTCGGTCGAATGGATCGCTATCTGACCGTCGCCGGTCTTGAGCGCGACCTGGCGGTCGTTGTCCAGGAACGTCGCCGGCCAACTATCCTCGCTATCGAGATCAGCGAGGAACTCGCCGGTTTCGAGCCGCCAGAACTTCGGTTTGTCAAGGGCACCGCTGGAGAGCAGGATTTCGCCTGTCGAGTCAAGCTCGAGTGACTCGACGCTGCTCTCATGTGCCGGGAAGGAAAGAACGAGCTCTTGGGTCTCCAGCTCGTAGACTTCGATCTTGCCGCGGCTCGTCCCGTAAATCAGATATCGGGAATCGTGCGAAAACAACACCGCGTCGCCGGGATCGTCCTCGACGTCGATGATCGCGACCAGGCGAGCCCGCTCATAGTCCCAGACCCTCAGCGTATTGCCGATGCTTGCAACGAGCCGCTTGTCGGGCGAGACGGCGATGGCGGCGAGATCATAGGGATCGCTAAGGTTTGGCAGGACCCTAAACCGCCCCTCGGTCGCGCGCGCCGCCGTTACCAACAGCGCCACAATGAAGACCACCCCGAAGCAGAACGACGCGTGTCTCACCGGTATCGCTCCCAAGCCCTAAGGACTATAGGCCAAGCCAATACGAAAGGAAGTCAGTCTTTTTTGGTCGGGCCGAGAAGTATTGGAGGCAAGTTAGATGCTTGGTGTGCTCCAGTCTGCAGCATGACCGCCAGTGAAGGCGAACGTCCTGGCCGGGGCCGGAATCGGTCCGGAAGCTATTGATCGCTAATCTTCAAGAATGGGCATGGGCGGTAGGACTGGTATGGTTCCGATCTACGCCAAACGGATATCATTGGCGGGTGAAGGTTGAACTTTGCTCCGAGAGGCAAAGGTTCGTGTTGACGATCCAGTCAGCCTAAACGCAATCGCGGCTGGTAGCTTTCCGTCTCTGGAAAGCAGCACGGCGATTGGCCGCGTGGCTTCGAAATGGGCGCAGACGATAGCCAGCATAACCATCATCGGAACGGCGAGGAACATGCCGGGGATCCCCCAGATGGATTGGCGGACGCTGCGATTGATCGAGTTGATGAGGCCGACCACGGAATCGTCGATATCGTCATCGTTCGGAAAGAGCCGCTGCAGCTTGGCAGGAACCAGTGGCGTTCCACAAAAAGAAAGCCGACATAAAGGCACACGAGATCCGTCGCCACGACCAGATTTCCCGCGGAGCCTGCTGTCGTCCGCAGATACGCGCCGGCGTCGATTTCTCTTATCGCCGCCAATACGAAGGCGGCGGTATCCGCGCCGAGCCAGCCCAGGCCCCTCGCAAGCAACGCCTGCATGCGCTCGACATATGTCGGCAGTTGCGCCGGTACGGTGGCCATCTGCTGCGAGACGATCGCAAGCAGGCCAAGCAATACCGCCACGAATGGCCGCAAACGTGACGGTCGTTGCCACCCACAGTGGTATGCGCAGCCGTCCAATTCGCAGGGCGGCGACAAAGTCGATCAACGCCGTGATCAGAACGAACAGCAGGAGTGCGACGACGAGCGGGATCAGGAAGAACCGGCCCTCGACAAGGAGAACCAGGACGATAGCGGCCGCGATCTGCGCGCGTCACGCCATACGGGATTGGAACTGATCGAGGTTTGCCATGCGTGCCCTTTCGGCGAAGTGATTTTCCAGCACGCGCCCCGGCAATGTTTGCCGGCTCCGAGATGTGACGGCCCCGGGCCGGATCGTGTCCGGCCCGGGGTGATGCCTTAGCCGGCCAACGCAGCCTCGCGACCCGCTATACGGCCCATAACTAGGCAGTTGGCTAGCGAACCGCCGCCGACATAGTCGTCGTAGAAGACATGTCCGGCACCTTCACCGGCGGCATACAGGCCCGCAATCACCCTTCCGTCCGCTTCCAGCACCTCGGCGTTGTCGTTGATCATGAGTCCGCCAAATGTCAGCGTGACGCCCGGCGCGAGCGGATGGAAAGCGTAGAACGGCGCCCTCTCAATCTTGCGTGCGAGGGCAGCCTTCGGAGGAGAAGCTTCGGGGGCCGCGCCGCCCGAGACGGCGACATTGAAATCGGCGATTGTCGCGGCGAGAGTATCGGAGGGTACGCCCAGTTCTTTGGCCAGTTCATCGAGGGTGGACGCCTCGATGATGTCGATGCCGAGCCTTCTGAAGGTCGCCATCGTCGTCTGGGTGGCGGGCAATTCCGCAATTGTCTGATCGAAGACCAGCGAGGCCCGTTGACCGGGCTGACCGAGAACCGCCTTGCCGTGGGCGACATATCCTCTCGACTCATCGACGAAGCGCTTGCCCTCCTGATTGACGGAGATGCAATAGGGAAGCGCTGCGAAGGGGTTGCCGGCCGCGGTTTCGACCGCATCGACAGCTGCGATGTGCAGCGCCATGATGCCGCCCATGCCGCGCAGCCCGGCGCCGACGTCACCGGCCATACGCAGGCCGTCCCCCGTCGCCCAGTCGATGCCACGCACCATCAGAGCTTCGGCGTTGGGGTCCGAATACGCCGCGATAATCTGCGGATTGGCGGCATAGCCGCCCGTGGTGACGACAACCGATTGTCCGGCCAACTCGATCACCCCGTCCGAACCGATCGCGCGGACCCCCGCAACCGCCCCATTCTCGTTCAGGACGAGATGCTTCGCCTTCGTGTCGAAGAAGAAGTGGCCGCCCAGTTCCTCAATCCTGTTGCGCAATCCAGCCAACGTTCGAGGCATGCCCATATAGGGGCCCGGCGCGGTGGTCACGGTCGCGATGCGATAGGGTGGCATCGTTCCTTGGGCCGTGAATTCGGCGCCGTTGGTCCGCAGCCATTCGACATCCGCGCGCGTATTCTGTGCCATCAATTCATATATCGCACGATTGCCGCGCCCTTGGCCCTTTGACACGAAATCCTCGAGATAGGCGGCGCTGTCGGCTGACGATGCAGAAGCAGGCATCGCAATGATGCCTGCAGACAGCGCCGAATTCCCGCCTGCGCGGTTCTCCGACGCCTTGTCGAGCACGGCAACGCGTGCTCCCGATGAGGCCGCCTCCAGAGCGGCTGCCGTGCCGGCCAAGCCGGTGCCTATCACTACGACGTCGAACGATTCTACTATCTCGGGAGTAGGAAGGTTCGCCGCCTTGGCCGAGCTTATCGCACTCAGTCCGGCAAGCCCGGCACCTGCGCTAAGTCCTGTCAGCATGCTTCTGCGGCTGAACGTGCTTTTACCGTCGGTCATGTCTGCCTCCGTTTCGAGCCGCACGTGGCGGCTACTTGATCTTGAATTCGAAGCTTCGGTGACACATCACGCATGTCACTTCGGACTCGCCATGGATTTTGTGGCAATCATTACAGGCCGGTATCTCGTCCGGTCCCAGATGAGGGGACCGGTGAGGATCAGGCGACATCACTGGATGTTCTTCCCCGATCATCGTTCCATGGCAGGCCACGCAAATCGCATCCGGCGGTGCGGTCATTTCCTGCTGCCCTTGATGACAAGCGGCGCAGGGAACGCCGACACCTTCGTGAATGTCGTGGAGCGCCTGACCATTTGCGGTGGACACCGCAATCAGTGCTCCAAATGACACCACAATGAACCATGCAGTTCGTAACCACATATCGACCTTCTCCCAAAGTTTGGTGCTTGCCGCTTTGATCTTCGTCAATAAGGTTGCACGACGCTAGGTCGATGCATTGGTGCTGTCATCTATGGTAGTTCGCTCTTGACTTGATCGAGCGCAAAGCCGCCGAACAGATGGCAGTCCATTTAAGAAATTCGCGTTTGTGTCGGCACGGCGCGGATGATGCAGCGGCAATACGGCAACCGGTTTCGATGAACTTCAGTCTCCGCAAAGGTCTGGACATTGCAGTCGATGGCGCGCCCGAACAGGTGGTGGGCGCGACGCGGGACGTGTCGTCGGTAGCCGTTCTTGGCAGGGATTTCCCCGGAGTCCGGCCGGAATTTCGAGTTGCGGAAGGCGATCGCGTTTGTGCGGGCCAGGTGCTTTTCATCGACCGAAAGCGGCCCAGAATACGTTTCGCTGCGCCGGCATGCGGGACGGTAGAGCACATCGTCGCTGGGCATCGGCGCATGCTCGATAAGCTCATCATTAGGGTCGAAGGGGACGGAGCGGAGACGTTCAGGCAGGCTGCAACCGCGAGGGACCGCGAGACCCTGCGAGAGGTTCTCCTGTCCAGCGGCTCGTGGCCGGCTTTCCGAACCCGGCCTTTCGGTAGGATACCCGATCCGGAAAGTATGCCCGCCGCGATCTTCGTTACGGCGATCGAGACCGATCCGCTGGCGGCCGACGCTCGGATCATCCTCGACCGGCATATCGAGGCTTTCAAGCAAGGTGTTGGTGCGCTAGCGCACCTTACCGACGGCCCTGTCTTTGTGTGTCAGCCGCCCGGACCAGAACTTGTGCAAAGCGAGGAGCGCCTTCGGGTGGCCAGCTTCGCCGGGCCGCATCCGGCTGGACTTCCTGGAACGCACATCCATCATCTGATGCCGGCGTCTGCAAAGCGCACGGTCTGGCACATCGGTTACCAGGACGTCATCGCTGTCGGCCATTTGCTCGAAACCGGACGGTTATGGACGGAGCGCACCGTTGCCCTCGGCGGCCCCGGCATGCGCCAGCCGCGACTGACAAGGACACGGCTCGGCGCCAGTATCGAGGATCTGATAGCCGGCGAGACTCGGGACGGCGCGGTGCAGCTCGTGTCGGGCTCCGTGCTGTCGGGACGCTCATCCGCCTATCTGGGCCGCTATCACACACAAGTAACGGTGCTGAAGAACGGGTGGCCGGCACGGCCGCGCTCGCTTCTCGGCACAGTGTCCGGTTGGCTGCCGCGCGCTGCCAGCGGCGGTCCGATCATCCCGATCGAATCCCTTGATGCCGCGATGCCGCTCGACATCCTGCCCCTGCCGCTGATGCGCGCGCTCGCCATAGGCGACGTGGAAACCGCTGAACGTCTCGGTTGTCTCGAACTTGTCGAGGAGGACGTCGCACTGCTTTCGCATCTCTGCCCCGACGGAGCCGACTACGGCGCATTGCTGCGTCAGATACTGGACGAACTGGAAGGCGGCGGGCGATGAACGAGACCGTCGGGCGCAGGTCCGCCCAAAGCATGGCGCGTCCACCGGCACCGTTTGTCATGGCCCGCTGGGATCATCAGCGGATCACCTTTGTGACGGTTGCCGCGCTACTGCCCGCAGTCGGTATGTCCATCGATGGCCGGCCGACCCTGTTCCTTTCTGCGCTCGGGGTGGTGCTAGCGGCTGCTCTGGCATGGAGCTGGCTTTTCGCGCATTTCCGCCAACGGCCGCTGGAATGGGACTGGATCATGACCGGCATGACTTTTGCCATTCTGGTTCCCGACACAGTGCCGATTTGGCAGCAGCTCCTAGCGCTCTCCTTCGGCGTGGTCATGGGCGAGCAGATTTTCGGCGGCCGCGGCCGCAATTTTCTTCATCCGACCACCGTCGCGCTCGCATTCCTGATGTTTTCCTTTCCCGGCGATTATCAGAAACCGGATCACACGGCCCTGGCCGTCGCAGCGAGCGCGGGCGGACTGTTGCTACTGGGTTTGCGTATAGTCTCCTGGCGCGTGCTTTGCGGCATCGCGATTGGCGCGACCGTCAGTTTGATGGTTTCCGGTGAAGGCGATTGGCACCCGTTGCTGACCGGCATCGCCATGATCAGCGTCATCTTCCTGATCGCCGATCCGGTCGCCGCGGCGTCCACAAATCCGGGCCGTTGGCTCTACGGCCTCTTGGCGGGAATGCTGATGGTGGTGTTCGGCCATGCCGGCGGCGATCCCGGCTCACTCCGGGCCATTGTCTTCGCTGCTCTGCTGGCCGGCGTATTCGCGCCGCTTATCGATCAGATCGTTATCTGGCTCAATGTGCGGCGGAGGCGACGCCGTGACTGAGTTCAACCCTTGGAGGCTCTGGAAGCGTTTCCTCGCGCTACCTAATGACAGTCGGGCGAAAACGCTCGGCGTCGCCTTGTTCGTTGCTCTTGTCTGCGCAACGGCCGTTTCGATCACGGCCGTCACGCTGGAGCCGCTGCAGGAGGCCAACCTTCAGCGCGAACGCGAAAGGCGCATGGCCGAGATGATATCGGCACTGCCCGGCATGGCGGACATCCTGCGGGAGACCGAAGTGGATACGCTGGATACCGTAATCGTCAACCTTGGCACTGGAGATGTCACGGATGCGTTCGCTCCCGCGCAGTTTGACTATGCTGCCGCGCAGACGGATCCGGAACTGACGACCATGATACCGGAGGATGCCGACGTAGCCGGTATCGGCCGCCGGCCGATCTTTGCGCCGGCGTATCTGCTGCGCGACGAAGACCGGCTCGTGCTGGTGGTGATCCCGACCTACGGAACAGGTTACCAGTCGACCATCCGCGCCTATGTCGCGATCAAAGGCGATCTCAACACAATTGCGGCCGTCAGCATCTATGAGCAAGGCGAGACACCTGGCATCGGCACGCGCATCACCGATCCGTCATGGCAGGACCGTTGGCAGGGCAAGCAGATTGCTGACGAGACCGGCGCCGTACGCCTTTCGGTGGTGCAAGGCGGCGCAGACGGACCATTCGAGGTCGACGCGATCAGCGGTGCAACACGGTCCAGCATGGGCGTTTCGAACCTCGTCCGGTTCTGGCTGGGAGCGCACGGGTACGGCCCTTTCCTGGAACGGCTGAAAGCGCGGGGGGAATAGACATGGCGGGAGGCAATTTGCGCTATCTTACGGCGCCGATCATCGACAGCAATCCCGTCACGCTCCAGATACTGGGCATCTGCTCCGCCTTGGCCGTCACGACCTCGGTAGCAACTTCGCTAACGATGAGCGTGGCGCTGACGGCCGTGCTGGCCATCTCCAGCCTGGTTATCAGCACTATTCGCAGGCATCTGCCCTCATCCATACGGCTCGTCGTCCAGATTACGCTCATCGCCTCGCTGGTCATCGTCGCCGATCAGGTCCTCAGGGCATACGCATTCGAGATGAGTCAAAGGCTGTCGATCTTCGTCGGGCTCATCGTCACAAACTGCCTCGTTCTCGGACGCGCGGAAGGCTTTGCCATGCACAATCCGCCGTGGCCGAGTTTCCTCGACGGGATCGGCAATGGGCTCGGCTACAGCCTCATTCTGCTCGTAGTGGGTACGGTCCGCGAACTCCTGGGCACCGGCAACCTGCTTGGATACGCG
This sequence comes from Nitratireductor mangrovi, assembly GCF_007922615.2. Classification (NCBI taxonomy): domain Bacteria; kingdom Pseudomonadati; phylum Pseudomonadota; class Alphaproteobacteria; order Hyphomicrobiales; family Phyllobacteriaceae; genus Nitratireductor; species Nitratireductor mangrovi. Next base: position 3,007,317 of record NZ_CP042301.2, read on the forward strand.
GTGTTGCCAACAGTCGAAGCTGGGGGCTGGTTCCAGCCGCTCGGACTGATGCTGCTGGCGCCAAGTGCCTTCTTCATCATCGGCATGCTGATCTGGTTGATCCGGACGCTTCGTCCGGCTCAGGTCGAGGCTGCGGAGTTCGCCATTCCCCAGCCGGAGACAGTTAGGCAGCCATGACCAATCTGTTCTTCCGCTCGATCTTCGAGGAGAATCTGGCGCTCGCCTTTTTCCTCGGCATCTGCACGTTCCTGGCCGTCTCCAGGCGCGTGGAAACCGCAGTCGGGCTGGGCATCGCCCTGATCGTCGTTCAGGGTATCACCGTCCCGGTGAATCACCTGATCTTCAACACGCTCCTAGTCGACGGCGCATGGGCGTGGGCCGGTTTGCCGGAGGTTGATCTGACATTCCTGAGACTGATCAGTTTCATCGGGGTGATCGCGGCGATCGTGCAGATACTCGAAATGATACTGGACCGCTTCGTGCCGGCTCTGCACCGCGCACTCGGCATATTCCTACCGCTTATCACGGTGAACTGCGCCATCCTTGGCGGCAGCCTGTTCATGGTCGAGCGCAAATACAGCTTCGCCGAAAGCGTCATCTACGGCCTCGGAAGCGGTGTCGGGTGGGCGCTCGCAATCGTTGCCTTAGCCGCGATCCGAGAAAGGCTGCGCTACGCTGATGTCCCGGATGGCCTGCGCGGGTTGGGCATCGCTTTCGTCGTCACCGGGTTGATGTCGATGGGTTTTTCGGCCTTCGTCGGGGTTCAACTGCCATGACGGAGATGGTGCTCGGCAGTGCCCTTTTTGTGGCGATCGTGTTGGCGCTTTCGGCAGCCGTGCTTGCGGCCAGGGCGTTGCTGATGCCTGGCGGCACTGCCGCGATCACCGTAAATGACCGCCAGGAACTGGCCGCGAAGCTGGGTGAAAAGCTGCTCGGCGCTCTCAACGACGGCGGCATTGCGGTCCCCTCCGCGTGCGGCGGAGCCGGCACCTGCGGCCAATGCCGCGTGACCGTAACCGAGGGCGGTGGAGAAGTCCTACCAAACGAGAAGGCGCTGTTCACCCGGAAGCAGATTGCTCAGGGCAATCGGCTGGCATGCCAGGTTACCGTGCGCGGCGACGTGGGTGTCCGCGTGCCGGACGCCGTGCTGAACGCGCGCGAATGGCGCTGCACCGTCGTATCGAGCCGTACCTTGGCGCCGCTGATACGGGAACTGGCGCTGGAGCTTCCGGCCGGCGACGCGCTTGAATTTAGACCAGGCTCTTTCGTGCAGGTAACCGCACCGGCTTATCGCCTTTCGTTTGCCGATTACGATATAGCGCCGGAACATCGGGCGGCGTGGGAACGACAGGGCCTCGGCAACCTCACTTCCAGCAGCGCGGAGCGCGTCTCGCGCGCCTATTCCATTGCAAACACTCCGGAGCATGGAGACCGCCGGATCATGCTGCTCATCCGCCTCGCGCTGCCGCCGCCCGACAAGCCGGGCGTGCCGCCGGGCGTTGTGTCCTCCTGGCTATTCGGTCTGCGCGAAGGCGACAGAATCGATGTCTCAGGCCCATTTGGAGAATTTGCTGCAAAGAACACGGACCGCGAGATGGTGTTCATCGGCGGCGGGGTCGGCATGGCGCCGCTGAGGGCAATCATCACCGACCAACTTCAGCGCGTCGCAACGAAACGCAAGATAAGCTTCTGGTACGGAGCGCGGGGCAAGGTGGATCTGTTCTACGGCGACGAGTTCACACGGCTGCAAGCCGAGCATGACAACTTCACATGGACGGTTGCGCTCTCCGATCCCGCACCGAACGAGCAATGGTCGGGCGAGACCGGCTTCATTCACGATGTCGTACTGCGGCGCCTTGTAAGGGATCATCCGGCACCGGAGGCCTGCGAATACTATCTCTGTGGACCGCCGCTTATGATCAAGGCGGTTCTGGCGATGCTGGACGATGCAGGCGTCGATGCCGACTGCATCTTCAACGACGATTTCGGGAGCTAGATCATGCGGTTCACCCGACGCGCATTCTTGGCTGGTGCCGGAAGCTCAGCCCTTGGGGGGCCACTCTCGGCGGCGAGCGGATCAAAGACGATCGAAGGACCGGCTTTCGGTTCCACGTGGCGCGCCGTGATCGAGCCCGCGCACGATCCAATAAGAATGCGCGCGGCACTACAGGCGGTCATTGCATCCGTCGATGCGGCCATGTCGCCATTCCGCACCGACTCCGAGATCACGCGGTTCAATACCAGCGACAGCACCGATTGGTATGCGCTTTCAAAGCCGACCTGCGACGTCATCGCGCAAGCGCTCGATACGGCGAAGGCAACAGCGGGCGCGTTCGACCCGACGGTGGGCGGTATCGTCGGGCAATATGGGTTCGGGCCGATCGCCCGCCGTTCCAAGGGAAACCACACTGGCATATCGCAACGCACGGGCGCCGTGAGAAAGGTGCTGCCCGACCTCACGCTGGATCTTTGCGGTATCGCGAAAGGCCATGCACTCGATAGAATGATTGTTGAGATCGAAACATCCGGAGCGAAAGATTTCATCGTTGAAGTCGGTGGCGAGGTTTCGGCGCGTGGCAGACATCCGTCGGGAAGGCCATGGCGGGCGGGCATCGAAAACCCCGAAACTGGCGGATCGACTTTTCAGCGGGTCGTGATGTTAAACGGCGAGGCGCTCGCCACCTCGGGCGATCGCGTCAACAGCTACGTATCGAACGGTCGCCGCTACAGCCATCTCGTCGATCCACATAGACGCAGGCCGGCGGATTCGCGCCTTGCATCGGTCTCGGTTTTGGCACCGACTGCAACTCGGGCCGACGCGATGGCCACAGCTTTGTATGCAATGGGGCATGAAGCCGGTCCGGAATTCGCGGAAACTCTCGGACTGCCCGCGGTCTTTCTTGTGCGCGATCGCGCGGGCATACGTGAAATCTCGACCGGTTCGTTCGCCGCGCGAATCCTTGCTTAGGAGTTTTTGATGGGGACGTTGATCTTGACGCTGACGATTATCCTTCTGTCCGGTCTGGGACTCTCTCTCGGGGTATTGATGGGTCGCAAGCCCGTGAAAGGTTCGTGTGGCGGATTGGCCTGCGTCGAAGGTGTCCAGTGCGCCGGCTGTCGTAAGTAAGGACAGGATGCCGGATCATGACGCAGCGCCCTAAAATTCGCGACTACATGACAACCGATCTCATTTCGCTCTCGCCCGAGATGGAAGTCGTGCACGCCATGAGTTTACTCCTGAAAAACAAGATTTCGGGTGCGCCGGTGGTTGACCCGCAGGGGCAGTTGGTGGGGGTGCTGTCCAAGAAGGATTGCCTGAAGGCAGCGCTGAACGCGTCCTACTATCAGGAATTGGGCGGAGCGGTGCGCGACTACATGACCGGTACGGTCGAGACGCTCGACGAAGAACTCGACATCGTTGAAGCCGCGGAGCGCTTCCTCGACAGCCACTACCGGCGGTTTCCAGTACTTCGGGAGGGAGGGCTGGTCGGTCAAGTCAGCCGCGCAGACATACTGCGCGCGCTGGTCGAAAACTGGCGCTGAACGAGGCGCTCGAGGGGAGTCGGCCTATTTGACCTCAGTCAATGCAGGATCCAGGCATTGAAATAGGCTTTTGGAACAGCCCCTGCATTGAAGGATGCCAATCATGCCCATGGTAGCTGGAAAAGTCGCACTCGTGACGGGAGCCGGTGCTGGCATCGGCCGCGCGACCGCGCTCAAATTCGCGGCGGAAGGTGCCAAGGTCGTCGTCTCCGACGTGAACGTGGAAGGTGGGGAGGAAACCGTCGCGATGATCGGGAAGATCGGCGGCGAGGCAATTTTTGTCAGGGCCGACGTCTCGTCGTCAAAGGAGGTCGAGCACCTCATCATCAAGACGGTCGAAGCCTATGGTCGGCTGGATTGTGCCTGCAACAATGCCGGCGTCGAGGGCAAGATTGCCCCGCTGGCAGATCAGCCGGATGACAATTTCGACCTCATAATGGGCGTCAACGCGAAAGGTACATTTCTGTGCCTGAAGGCGGAAATCGCTCAGATGCTGAAGAATGGCGGTGGCGTGATCGTCAACCTAGCCTCGGTTGCTGGCCTCATAGGCTTCCCCGGCCTTTCACCTTACGTTGCATCAAAGCATGCTGTAAATGGTCTGACCAAGAATGCGGCGCTCGAATACGCCAAGCAAGGCATTCGTGTGAACTCCATTTGCCCTGGCGGCATCGATACGCGCATGCTGGACTCGCTGGCCGAGCAATCGACGGGCGGCGCGCAATCGACGCATGAGATGATGGACCCCTTGCATCCGATCGGGCGCATCGGCACCCCGGAGGAGGTGGCGGAGCTCATCGTATGGCTCTGTTCTCCCCGCGCGTCCTTCGTGACAGGAGCCAATATCCCGGTCGATGGTGGCTATGTCGCCCAGTAGCGCCGCGTAAGGGCGCTTCTGGTCTTCCATGCCCCTATGTTGCGCTTTGCGGCACCCACGACATCCGGCATGAGGAGATCACATCGAAGCGAAGCGCAGAACAGCGCGACAAATGCTTCTGGACTTCTTGGTTCCGGATTCCCAGTTGGCGCCACTGCTCCGCCACGACACGTTGCCGGTTCACAACGAAGTGGCCGAAGAGGTGGGTGCGGATCTTATCGTTGCCGGAATACGCAGCGAACAAGGCCTGGAGCGAATTCTCCTTGGGAGTACCGCGGAGCGAATACTTCGAGAATCGAAAATAGACGTTTTGACTGTGCCGCCCCCCGCTGGTCGCATGATCAACGTCCATATCAGGGCTACCGAAAAGGGCAGACAAACTCACACCGAAGAGGAACGAACAAGATGCCTCCGGCTCGCTTGGCATACATGCCGCTGACTACATATCCTGATATCGCGCCAGACGATTCTGTCGCAGTTGCCGTCACGCTTGCTGCCGCATTTGAATGCGAACTCCATGTGACATCTTTCGCCGTTGCCATCCCCCGCGTGTCGACACCGATCGGCGGATTGCTTGTCAACATTCCAGAATTGGTCCGAGCCGCAGAAGATGACAGCCGAGCGAGATGCCACCGCATTCAGGCATTCGTGCGTGACAACGCGACCGCCGCCTTGAACGTCCAGTGTTCGATGGAACAGTCAGAACCCAGTTCAACTGGCGACGACGCAGCCGAGGAGGCCAGGTACTTTGATCTCGTTTTGTTACCCTGGTCAAAAGACAGTTCCGCAATCCGCGAATTCGGACAGTCGGTCGTGTTCGGTGCTGGACGGCCGTCAATCTTGGTCCCTGCTGATGTCGACGAGACGCCCATCAAGCATGCCGCGGTCGCTTGGGATGGGAGTCGGGTTGCCGCGCGAGCAGTTGCGGATTTGGTTCCATTGTTGACCGACGATTGCCGCATCACAGTGCTGACAGTTCGAGACGACAAACCGCTGCCTGGACCAGACCTGGCCCAGAAACTTGCGGCGTCGCTTGGACGGCGTGGCTTTAGCGCGGAGGTTTGCACCGTCGATCGCGGCAATCGGACAATTTCTGAAGCATTGCAGGAGGATGCAATCAAAAACGGAGCTCGTCTGCTGGCCATGGGCGGTTTTGGCCATTCTCGTGTCCGCGACTTCATACTCGGCGGCGCAACAAGAGGCGTGTTCGCCGATTTGCGCTTGCCCGTACTTCTCTCGCACTGATCCCCGCTCATGGTCAGTACGCTGGTAGCTGCGGAAGCTGATGTGCGTCGCACAGACCGATCATGCTCGACACTCTCATCCACGCAAGAGGTATGGAATTCGTTGGCACGAGCCGGCACCGGCTATTCGACGCGATACGGTCCGCAATCCAGCAAATCGAGCCGCTCTTCAGGAGGTTCGACGCGTAACGCCTTTGCGGCAAACGTGGCAAGACTTCGTCGAGCGTGGGGTTTGGCTGGCTATCCTGACGGTGCCGGTGAACAACGATGATTCAAGCGGCTTGTAGAAAACCGGAACCGGAGGGAGACTCAGGATGAAGCAGATTCTTCTCGTTACCAATCTGAGCCCGAACTCACAGCACGCACTGGAGCGTGCGCTGCTAGTCGCCAAGATACACCGGGCAGCGCTGCACGTCTTGCACGTATCCGTCGTTGATGATGTATCTCTTTCCCGTCCTTTAGAGTTGCAGGTGCGGGAGGCCATCAATCGCCTCGAATCCGAACTGGAGGATGATTTCGGCGCCGGGTTTGCTCCGGCATCTACCAATGTAGCGACGGGGGATCCCGTGGAGGCGATCAGGGCCGCGGGAACATCGTACGGAGCGGAAATCATCATCGCCGGTCACAGCGAAAAATCCCCTTCCGATGGCTCCCTTGCCGGAACCGTTCTCGAGAGTCTGCTCATGACCTGCGGAATCCCACTGATCGTCGTAAAGTCGAGGCCGGCGCATCACTACGAAAAGGTTCTGGTCGGATTGGATCCATCGCCAACGTCGATACACGCGTTGGCAGTCGCCCTGCAGGTCGCGCCAACGGCCGATTTCGTCATTGCCCATGCGTGCGAAAATCAGGCCGATACCGTCACCTATGACCGCATCAATACAATAGTACAGGGTTGCTTGGAGCGCCTCGCGAAAGCTGTCGGGTTGCACGAGGGTGCCGTCGATATTCGCATCGAAAACGGTTCGGTCCGACAAGTTCTCGGGAGGCACGTCAGCCGTTTCGGTCCGCAGTTGGTTGCGTTCGGAAGGCACCGCCGGGGTCCAACCGCTAGCCCCTACCTTGGCAGCGGAGCGCGTTCCATTCTGGAAAGCCTCGATGCCGATATGCTGGTAACACCACCTTGGGACTGATGGCGCGTCAAATGCAACCATGCCATTGCCATTGCCATCGCCACGGCGACGAGAAGGGCACAAGTACGTCAATCCGCACCTCGAAGGAATGTCAGCTTTCCGGCGGCGACCAGTCTGAACGGCAACAATGGGGGCGCGAAGCGGATCGGTTGACTTGGGGCCGTTTCCGGACCGTCAGATCCTAGGGCGATCGCTGCCGTTCGGCAGCCGACACCGTTTCGGTCGCTCACGGATAAATGCCGGGCGCAAGGAACCGGTAACAGAAGCTGCGAATCCGATTGTAGATCGAGGCCATCTCGCCCAGTTCGTCGGCCTCCTACCGTGCCAGCGTCCATTGGAAAACGGATGGTCCATCGTCGAACGACCGCTTGCCGGCACCTGGAATCTCGGGGCAACTCAGGAGGCAAGGTCTGTCAAGTATGTCGGCCGCTAGGAATCCGGCCACCCGATTCGATAGAGGTCTCCGCTGACATGCCCCTCAATGCCTTGGTCGGTCCCATGAGCAAGAGGTGCTCGCTCACTCTTCGTCCGCACCAACTGCCCACTCTGCAGCATACCTAATCGGGCAACCTTACTTCGAATCCGCCGTCGATCGGCCAGTTGATGCCGGCCGAAATGCCACCATCCACGCGGATGGTCTGACCTGTCAGAAACCCTGAGGCCGGCGACGCGAGAAAGATCGCGGTGCCGGTGAGGTCATCGACCGTACCCATACGGCAGAGAGGTGTGATTGTCCGGTTCCACGCTAGAAGGTTGGGGTCGGACCACAGCTTTTCGGTCAGGTCTGTCAGGATGAACCCCGGCGCCAAACCGTTCACGCGAACGCCATGCCTGCCCCACTCCAGCGCCAGCACGCGGGTCATGCTGGACACGCCGGACTTCGCCATCCCGTAGGGCGCGACCTGTGCCAGCGACCCGTAGGTGGACAGGCTGTCGATATTGATCTGGCTGCCTGAGCCTTGCGCGATCATATGCCTGCCAACCGCCTGGGCCATGAAAAACGCACCGCGCAGATTGGTGTTCATAATCCGATCGTAGTCGTCTGGCGTGTAGTCCACGGCGGGCATGCGTTTGTTGATACCGGCACAATTGATCAGCGTATCAATGCGGCCATACTCAGCAACGACCGTTTCGACGCATGCCTGGATTGCGCCGGTATCGGCGACATCGCAAGTCCGATGGCCCATCGGGTTGGGGTGCTGCGCAACCGCAGCGCAGGCAGCCAGAAGCGCATCTTCGTCCCGACCCGTGATGACCACTTTGGCGCCCAACTCCGCAAAGGCTCTGGCAATCGCCAGTCCTATCCCCCGGCTGCTGCCGGAAACGAGGGTCACCGTGTCGGAAACATCGAACTGGTTGGTTGCCATCTGTCTATTCCTGCGCGGTGCTTGAATGACTGGACGGTCAGCCATCGGCCAGTTGCCGTTTCTTCTCTCCGTCGGGGTCGGAGACGTCGCCGGCCTCCTCTTTTTCGAAGACGCCCCTGATGTTGTCGATCGCCCGCCGCAAATGTTCCTTCATCTTGGTGGAAACGAACGCCTTGTCACGGCGGCGCAACCCTTCGACGATCAGCCCGTGATCAACCATGGCTCGCTCGCGGGCGGCCTGCCGCCGGGCAGACAGGAACCGCGCACGCCACAGCCTGTCGCGGTACTGCTTGTGGGTCTTGACCAGCGAAAGGTTCTTCGTCGACGCGACGATCGCTTCATGAAAGCTCATGTCGATCTGAAAGAACTCGATCGGATCTGGGTCTTCGAATGCGGTCAGCATGGTCGTATGCAATGACTCGATCTCGTCGATTTCGCTTTCTGTCGCTTCGTCGCAGGCGCATTCACCAGCCAGGGCTTCGAGTGCGGACTGGACTAGGAGAAGATGCGTCACCTCGACAAATGAAGGCTTGGCCACGATTGGGCTCTTCGCCGGCGCCATCTCAACAAGGCCTTCGGCCTCGAGGACTAGCAGCGCCTCGCGCAGCGGTGTCCTGCTGACACCAAGAGCTGCCGATGTTTCCCGTTCAGGAATGTTTTCGCCCGGCTTCAGATGGCCCAGCAGTATCTGCTGGCGCAGGACTTCCGCGATCTGTTCGCCGAGGCTCTGGCGCGGAATGGTTGGCAGCATTCTCGGTTCCTTCCTGCTCGATCTCACGGCGCGCGCTCCCAACCCTCGCCTGATTCCGGCGCTCGCGCTACTGTAGCAGATGCGCTTTGTTATTTGGTATACCAAACTTGACTTTCTGGTATATTCGCTATTGTGTTTTAGCGTCGCCGCTTCTGTTCGCCAGTGCCTCTGGAGAACGAATACGTCGCGGTCAATTTGCGTATCTGGGAGGAAAAATCATGAAAGTTCTGAAACTTGCGGCCGGCACCGCCGCCGCCGCGCTGCTGGCGTCGAGCGCCTATGCCGCTGACTTCAACCTGCGCATGCAGACGCACTACGCGCCCGAGACCGCATCGGGCAAACTGGCTCAGCAGTTCATCGACAATGTCGAGGCCATGTCCGGCGGCCGCATCGACATCGAGATGTTCTGGTCGTCAGCGGTGGTTGCAACCGTTGAGGGATTCGACGCTGCCGCCACCGGCATCCTCGACGGCGAGATGCACGGCGGCGCCTACCAGACGGGCAAGAACCCCGCATTCCAGTTCGTCGGCGATCCGATGGGCGGCTACGACACGCCTTGGGAGCTTTACAGCTTCTTCTATTTCGGCGGTGGTCAGGAAGCGGCGAACGAACTTTACGAAGCACACAACATGCACCTGGTCGGCTGGTGGACAGGCGGGCAGGAATCCATGTCTTCGTCCAAGCCGATCCGCGGCCCGGAAGATCTGAAGGACTGGAAGTTCCGTTCTCCGCCCGGCCTCGAAACCGAGATCTTCGCCGAACTGGGCGCTTCCCCCATCGTCATGGATTTCACCGAGGTCTTCACCGCTCTTGAGACCGGCATCATTGATGGCGCGGACGCTTCGAGCCTCGTCAACAATGTCGGGCTCGGCCTCTATGACGTGGTCGATCACGCGACCTATCCCGGTTTCCATTCCATGCCGATCGACCATGTGACCTTCAATCTGGATGTCTGGAACAGCTTCCCGGACGATATCAAGGCGATATTGGAGGTCGCGACGCAGGCACTGGCTTTCCAGACGGCGATGACGATCAACATCGCGAACGAGGAAGCCGCTGCTGCCTTGAAGGCGAAAGGCGTGAAACTCTACGACTGGTCGCCTGAAGACCGCGCGGAGTTCCGCGCTGGAGCGCAGCGCGCATGGGACGGGTGGGCCTCAAAGACGCCTGAAGCCAAGGCGCTGGTCGATTCTCACCGGGCGTTCCTGCGCCGCATCGGCAAGATCGACTAGGCGCGCGATCTCTTGAACATCCAGGATATGGCGGGCCTGAAAGGGCTCGCCATACCGTCAATGACGCTGTTGGAACGCGCGGTGCAGCAATGGCCGAGAGGGCTGAAAGTGTGTGGTTGGGGCCGGTTCGAAAACCGATGCGTGTCGTCATGCTGGCGAGCACCGCCGGCGTCGGACTGCTCGCAATCTGGCTGATAGCTGGCCGCCTGTTTTTCGGTTCCGGTATAGGCCTTAAGCAATTTCTGTCGCCCGCCGACACGCCATCCGTGTTGTTGACCATGATCTTCGGTGCCGTGGCCTTGTTTTCGGCGAGTGTCTATTTTGCCGACAGGCGTGGTCCGATCGAACCGCAGCCTGCCGGCTTTTTTGACTTTGTCAGTCTGGTCTTCTCGCGGCTGGCGATGATCGCCACCGCAGCCTGCGTGATCGTCATGTTCTATGAGGTCGTGTCACGATATTTGTTCGTGAAACCCACGCTTTGGGCGAACGAGCTGTCGCTCTGGATCGCCGGCTTCATCTTCCTCTTCGCTGGCCTTTACGCCATGCAGCAGCGGAGCCACATCCGCATCTACATCATCTACGACCTGATGCCACGGTGGATGCAGAAGCTGTCCGACATCGTGTCGGTGCTGCTGATCTGGGTGTTCGCGTTCCTGCTCGTTTGGGGCGGCTACAACGAAGCGGTCGACAAGTTCCTTCGCTGGGAAACATTCGGAACGGCGTGGGACCCCCCGTTACCCGCTACCATCAAACCGGCAATCCTGATCATGGTCGTACTGGTGGCCATCCAGGCCCTCTCCAACCTGATCGCCGACTGGGACAAGGCGCCCGAACACCATTCGCCACTCGATGAGATCGACGAGAGCGAGATCGAGCAAATGCGCCAGAGCATCAAGGACTAGTCGGATGGATATCGGAACTCTGTCGCTCGTCCTTCTGCTCGCCCTTTTCGTGCTTCTGGCGATGGGCATGCCTCTCGGCTTTGCTTCGGCCGCGCTGGCGTGCGCGGTTCTGGTGATGAAGTTCGGACCGGACCTCCTGTTTCGCGACTTCGGCAGAGGGCCGTTCGCGGTTCTCGGCCAGGCGGTCTACAGACAGATGACCAACTATGTCCTGATATCGGTTCCCTTGTTCATCTTCATGGCCGCGTTGCTGGAGCGAAGCGGCATCGCCCGCGACATGTACTCGTCTCTCAACGTCTGGATGAGCCGGACACGCGGCGGGATCGCAATCGTGACCTCAATCATGGCCGTCATCATGGCTGCGATGTCCGGCATTATCGGTGGCGAAGTAGTGCTGTTGGGCCTTATCGCGCTGCCGCAGATGCTGCGGCTGGGCTACAACCAGAACCTGGCGATTGGCACGATCTGCGCCAGCGGCTCGCTTGGCACCATGATACCGCCCTCGATCGTTCTGATCTTCTTCGGCCTGGTAACCGAAACGTCGATTAAGGCGCTTTTTACGGCATCGTTTCTGCCCGGCTTCATGCTGGCATCGTTCTTCATTATCTACATCGTCATCCGCACCCGGCTGCACCCGGAGCAGGCGCCGTTGCCCGAGCCCGATCCGAACGACCCTCAGGGTTCGGAGAAGCTGCTGCTCTTTTCCGGCTTTCTAAGCGTTATGATCGCCGGCGTGATCGGGCTGCTGCTCGTCCGTGTGCTGGTACTCACCGCGGCTGGCGCCAATGTCATCGAGGAAGGCGAGGACCCCATGCGCTTCGGCATGGTATCCGACCTGCCGTACCTTATCGGCACCCTTGCCGCCGTGGCGCTGTACGGCCAGTTCGTCATCGGCCGCGACCGGGTCCGCAGGGGATGGGAGTTGGGAAAAGGTCTGGCCGCGCCGCTGATCGTCATCGGCGTCGTGCTCGGATCCATCTATGGCGGCATCACCGGGATTACCGAGGCAGCGGCAATGGGCGTCGTTGCCGTGTTTCTGATCTCCGTGGTGCGCGGCGAAATGAGCTTCGATGTCGTTTGGACCTCGCTCATGCGAACCATGAAGGCCACCGGAACGATTATCTGGGTGACGGTGGGTGCAACCGCGCTGGCGGCTGCATACACGCTCGCCGGCGGCCCGACCTACGTCGCAAATCTCATCGTCGGCGCCGATCTGCCAACCATGGGCGTCATACTGGTCATGATGGTGATATTCCTGATTATGGGAATGTTCATGGACTGGGTCGGCATCGTGCTCCTGATCATGCCGGTGTTCATGCCGATCGTGAGGGCGTTGCCGGTGGAAGAGTTGGGTTTCCTGGGCGAGCTGGACCCCGCCTATGTCGCCATATGGTTCGGTGTCGTCTTCACCATGAACATGCAGGTCAGCTTCCTCTCGCCGCCATTCGGACCAGCGGCTTTTTACCTCAAATCCGTCGCTCCGCCGCATATCTCGCTGACCGACATCTTCAGGGGCTTCCTGCCTTTCATAGGCATCCAGTTGCTGGCGCTTCTGGTGCTGTTGATGTGGCCGGGTCTTGTTGCCGTCTTTCTCTGACAAATGATCACAGAGGCCGATCGGGAGCGCCAACCACAAAGTGATCAAGCCGTAAGGGATCGGGATGGCTGTACCACTTACCGGCCGACCTCGCACCGACCGATCTGTGTAATCAACCAATCGTTGGCATCCGCGCCGACCAAGGTGTCGAGAATGATGTCCATGACCAAGCAGTTGGCTGCCAAGAAAAGCTCATGGAGTTCAAGCTGAAAAGTCTGGCGGTAACGGACAAACTCACCGGGCTGAAGCGCGACGAAACCCCAGCCAGCATGCTCATCATCGACCTCGACCACTTCAAGACCATCAACGACAAATATGGTCATGCGGTAGGCGATGAAGCCCTGTGCCATGCCCAGCGAGCGGTTCAAACGGGCCATACGTCGCGGCGACCTGATGGCGCGGATCGGCCATCGAATTTGCATCAGTTCGACCGGCCGCTTTGAGGCGAAGGCAAAGTTCGCCTGTACGTCCGGGACCGGGCGCGCTTTGCTGCTGTCCCCGACATACGCGGCCCGCTCGGCACGAAGCCGCGCACGTCAAATTTCAGTGGTGCTCTGCCAATTCCAGAGCATCCTCGATGTCTACCCCCAGATACCTCACTGTGTTCTCGATCTTTGTATGGCCCGAGCAAGTTCTGGATCGCACGAAGATTGCCAGTAGCCTTGTAGATCATTGCCGCCTTCGTGCGACGTAGTGAGTGCGTGCCGTAGTCTTCGCGGCGCAGCCCAATCGCAGAGACCCACTCATCGACCAGTCTTGCGTACTGGCGGGTGCTAATATGATCGGCGTGATCGACCCGGCTGGGAAAGGCGAGGTCATCGATCGTGCCGCCTCTTCGTTCAAGCCACGCGAGCAAACTTGCCCTTACGTCAGCCGTAATCTCGAACTGGACAGGACGCCCAGCTTTCTACTGGACGACCATTTCCGCACCTCCTGGCCTGTTACGAGAGTGCCGATCTTGATCTTCACCAGATCGCAGCCTCGAAGCTTGCTGGCGGAGATCGCGCGGAGCTACCGGGCAACGATCGTCGAGGACGACGTCTATCGCCCGCTTCTTGCCGATCCACAGCCGAGCTTTGCCGAGAATCACCCGGACATCACCGTCTACATCACCAGCCTGTCGAAATGTGTCGCACCGGGAATCCGCCTCGGCGTGGTTTCGGCACCGCGGTTGCGCATTCGCGCCAGTTGGCTGCGCAGGATCGTCTCCCGTTGGACACCGAGCGCGGCTACCACATCGAATATGACATGGACGCCGCGCCAATCAGACGGGTCGTGTGTTCGGTTTCTCGCGGGTTCTACGCAGTACCAATGCACGGGCGCATGCGGATGGCGGGCACGGTCGAGCTTGGGAGCCTCAAGCTGCCACCCGATCCGAACCGCCACAAGATGCTCGAGCGCGGCGCGCGTTCCCTGTTCCCGAACATTGGGTCACCGGACCGGACCTAGTTCGGCTTCCGCCCCTCCATGCCAGACTCAATCCCGGTTGTCAGACCATCGCAAAAAGGCAGTGATATCATATTGGCCTTCGGCCACGGCCATCTTGGATTGACGCTTGCCCCCGCGACTGCCCGAATCGTGTCGAGCCTCGTCACGGCAAACTGACCGACTCAACGGGCTGATTTCTGCTCTTGAAACATCCGTGCCCTCGACCTTCGCGCTCCATGCTACGGAATGTGTGCTTCGAAGCTCTGTCGATCTTGAACTTAATGTCCAGAGTGGGGGCGCGAAGCGGATCGGTTGACTTGGGGGCCGGCCTCGGACTGTCCGTCATCGGCTGGGCTTTGCAACAAGCTGCCATTCAGCACCCGTGATGACCAAGAAACTCCTTGCCGACAACTGTCTGCCGCAACCCGCGTAGGAAACGACAGCAGATGCTGAGCACTCCCGTGAAAGTAAATGTTGCGGGTCTCAGTGCACCGATAGCGAAAGTCACTTGACCGGCTAGCGCTTCGCTAAATGATGCCGCAACGTTTTTGACAAGACGCGGAGCGATGGGGCCTGACGTCGCGCGAAACATCTGCTCCTCGCCTGTGCATGTCTCGGCCATGCCGCTGCCCTTCGGTAAATGGCGTCTGGCAACGGCTATCCCGCGTTCCGCCTTTACGGCTGAGATAGACCGAAGCACGCGTGTGGTCTTTGCGACGGTGATTGCGCTGTCGCTGACCGCCGCCGCAAGCGCCGCGGTCTTCGCCAACTTGCTCTTCTCGCGCCCCGTCGCGGTGCTTGTTGAAGAGTTGCGCAAGGTCGAGCGGTTCGCGTTCGAGCGTATCCGACATCGCCCGACATTTCTTGCCGAACTGAACGACCTCTCGCTGGCGCTGCGCAACATGGCCGCCGGCCTTTCGGCGTTCTCGCGCTATATGCCGCTCGACATCGTCCGCCCGCTCGTCGACGGGGGCCTAGAGCCGAGACCCGGAGGAACCTGGCGTGAGGTCACCGTCATGTTCGCCGACCTTCCGGGCTTCACCGAACTTGCGCAGCGGCTGGGTCCCGACGTCGAGCCCTATCTGACCCAGTTCCTGACCATCGCCACCGAGGCTGTCCACCGCGAGGGCGGGATCGTGGACAAGTTCATCGGCGACGCGGTGATGGCGATCTGGAACGCGCCCGGCGAGGTTCCCGACCACGCCCTGCGCGCCTGCCGGGCTGCCGTGGCGATACGCGACCGGCTGCCCCGGCCCGAAGGCGACGGTGCGCCGCGGGTCAGGATCGGTATCCACACGGGGGTGGCGCTGATCGGCAACATCGGTTCGGCCGAGCGACTGAGCTATACGGCCATCGGCGACACGGTCAATCTGGCCAGCCGGCTGGTCGCGACGGGCTAGCGGGGCGAGATAACTCCTTTCGGGCCGAGTACAAATCTCCCGGCAATCCCGTTGATAGGACCAAATCGCTGCGCCACGGCATCGCCCGGCTTTCCAGGGCCCCATACGGTGGAGATGAAAATGACGTCGCGCGGGCAACGGCTTGCGGCGACATCATCCAGCATGGCTTCATTTCGAGCACCGCGTCAGCCGCTCGACGATGCCGCTCGGTTCGCTGCACCCCGGCAGCCCAGTGATTGGTGCGATGGGAGAAGATCGTGATTTCGACGCTGAGCTTTTCGAGAGTTTCCAGCGGCTCCTCGACACCTACGGGCATCCCGAGGCGGTCGCGGAGAAGAAGCGCGCGGCTACCGCACTTACAGCCGGCAACGATCCCCTGGGCGTCGCCTTGCCGTCCTGCATTGCGCCAGGAGAAGCGACGCGCCGAACACTTCGGCGACATGCAACGTGCCCGGCGCGTCAGCTTGTGGATAGCGCGTTTCGAACCCAGCGGCGGCACAGACGACACCGAGGACGAGGCCCCAGGTCATTGAGGAGCCTACGGGCTGGCTGGTGCCGCGCGGTGAGCGGTAATCATCACACGCCGTCTATTCCAGCCTGATCCACGCTGGCGCGTGGTCACTCGCGCCATCCCTGCTGCGTATGTGACGGTCTATCCCCGCCTCGACCAGCCGCGTGCCGGCCTGTGGGCTCAAGAGCAAATGATCCAGACGCAGGCCGGCATTGCGTGGCCATCGGTTGCGCTTGTAGTCCCAGAACGTATAGACGGTCTCGTCTGGGAACGCTTCGCGGATGGCATCGGTCCAGCCGAGCTCCAGAAGCCGCTGAAACGCCTTGCGGCATTGCGGCTGCACCAGTGCGTTGTCGTCATAGGAGCGCGTCTCGTAGATATCGCGGGGCTCCGGGACGATGTTGTAGTCCCCGGCCAGCACTACGGGCACGTCGGCTGCCATCAGTTCCGCCGCATGCGCGAGCAGCCGGTCGTTCCAGGCAAGTTTATAGTCGAACTTCGGGCCCGGCTGCGGATTGCCGTTAGGCGCGTAGATCGACGTCACCAGAACGCCGTTCACGGCCGCTTCGAGATAGCGTGCCTGCCGGTCACCGCCATCACCGGGAAGCTCCAACTGGGTCGGGACCGGTACCGTGCCGCGCGCCAGGATAGCAACGCCATTCCATGCCGTTTGTCCGCGCCACACCGCGCCGTATCCCGCCCTTTCGATCGCCGCCCCCGGAAACTTCGTATCAGTGGCCTTTAGCTCCTGCAGACTGACGACGTCCGGCTCCGCCTCCGCCAGCCAGTCCAGCAGGTTCTTCAAGCGCTTGTTGATGCCGTTGATGTTGAAGGTCGCGATCTTCATGACCGCCGCAGTCAGTGCGACAACCGGGCCGCGAACGCCGCCACTGCACCGGCCATCGTCTTCAGATGGTCGGCCACTGACAAACCCGAAACCTTCTTGCGCGGCTTCAGATCGTGGTCGCCATCCTCCAGCCACAGCACCTCGATGCCGTCCGAAAGGCGGTATCCTGCAACCTCTCCGGGCACGCCGAACGGATCGCGCGTGCCCTGGCAGATCAGCGTCGGCGTCTTCAATTCGGCGAGATGTTTCGTCCTCAGTTGTTCCGGCTTTCCGGGTGGGTGAAACGGATAGCCGATGCAGAGGAGGCCGTTGATCGCCCCGCGCTCGAACAGTCCGTCGGCGACCATGCTCGCCACCCTGGCGCCCATCGACTTGCCGCCAATGATCAGTGGGCCGGCGATGCCGAGTTCACGCACGGCGTCCTCATATTCGACCGTCAACCTGTCGGCGCGCGGTGGCGGCTTGCGCGCATCATCCGTGCGGCGTGCCGCCATGTAGGAGAATTCGAACCGCGCGACGCGCAGCCCGACCTCGGCGAAAGCTGCGGCGGTGGCGTTTAGGACCGCCGAATCCATCGGCGCACCGGCCCCATGCGCCAAGAGAACGGTCGTGTCTGCATCCGCCGGCCCGTCGATAAGAAAACGTGTAGCCATTCAGCTGGCGTTCCGGCGTGAGAGCTCCAGATCGACATATTGCAGCCCCCTGGCTGCGTTGCGCGCCCACTCCGACCCGGAATCGAGCTCAAGATAGCGCGACCACAGCCGCCGTGCCTCGGGCAATTCACCTTCCTCGAAAGCGATCGTCGCCAGGTTGTAGACCGCGTCGGCATAGCTACCGTCGATAGCTACTGCCCTTTCGAGATGCTTGCGGGCCGCAACAATCTGTCCGTGTGCCTTGCAGAGCGCCGCCAGGTTGAACCACGCTTCGACGAAGCCCGGATCAAGCTTCAGCGCCAGCAGGAAGGAACGGCGCGCCTCCTCCGTGTTGCCGGTTTCGACCAGGCAGTTGGCCCGGTTGAACGCGGCGTCGGCATCTTTCGGATCAATCGCCAGACAGCGCTGATACAGCGTCGCCGCTTCCTCGAAGCGGTCCTCGGCCTCGGCTTCCTCCGCCCGCTCGAACAGCGCGTCGAGCTCGTCGTCTTCGCCTGGATCGATGGGAAGGAGCATCTGACCATCGAGTTCGCTGAGCTGTTCGCCGAGGCGCGCATAGATTGCTTCGCCGCCCTCCGTTTCCAGCGACAGCGCGGTCAGCGAGGTCACGCCGCCCTGCGAGCGGTGGATCGACCGGACGATCGCACCCCAACTGGCGCCGCCGGCGATCAGCCCGGCATATTTCTTCGACAGGATCAGGTCGCGAAACGAGAAGGGCTCGTCGTCGTGTTCGAATGCGTCGAACAGGGCCAGAAGCTCGAAATCGCGCTCGGCAAGCCGCGACTGTTCGATCAGCGCCGCACGCGTCATCGCAGGTGCCGCCGGGGCCTCGCGCAATCCGAGAAGCCTCAGGAATCCGTTTTCGCTTAAGAGAGAGCGGCCGCCCTCGCGCAGGGTCTTGATGCGCACCTCGATGTCGCCATCGCTGGCGCGCGCCAGAAGCTTGCGTCCGACGACCACATGAGTTGTACGCCGGCTGATCCCGCTTCGCAGGCGCCCGTTGCGCCGGGAGACTTCCCGCGCGGCCAGCCGCCGCGGGAAGGCGGCCAATGCGCCGACGATGCCTAAGGAATATCCGGTAAGCGGCGTCACGCCTTCTTCCGGGCGGGTTTCTTGGCCGTCGACTTCGTCGCTGCCTTGCCGGCGGATTTCGACGCGGCTTCGCCCTTGGATTTGCTCTTGGCCGGCGGCTTCTGCTGCGACAGGCTCGCCTTCAAGGCATCCATCAGATTGACCACGTTGCCGCGCTCCGGCGCGGCCGCCACGATCGGCTTGTGGCCCTTCAGCTTCTCCTTGATCATGTCCATCAGCGCGATCTCGTAGCGATCCTCATAGTCCTTGGGATCGAACTCCGTCGACCGCTGCTCGATCAGCTGCTCGGCCAGAGCCAGCATTTCCTTGTCGGGTTCGCCGACGGGGATGTTGCCGAAATATTCGGCAGTTCCCCGCACCTCGTTGGGATTGCGCAGCGTGCACACGAACATGCCGGTCTCGCGCGGTGAGATGGTGATGACGCGCTCGCGGCTCGACAACACCAGCCGCGCGATCGCCAGCTTTCCGGACTTCCTGAGCGCCTCGCGCAACACGACGAAGGTCTCTTCCGCCATGGCCCCGTCTGGCGCCAGATAATAGGGCGTGTCGAGATAGATCGTGTCGACCGACTCCTCATCGACGAACGCTTCGATATTCATCGTGTGGTTGGACTCGATCTTTACCGCATCGAGATCGGACGGCTCGATAATGACGTACTGGTTGTCCTCATATTCATAGCCCTTCACGAGATCGCTGCGCTCAACGAGGCCAAGTTCCGGGTCCACCGGCTTCATGTTGATCCGGTTATGCGTGTCCTTGTGGAGCTGGTTGAAGGTGATGCGGTCTTTGGAGCTTGTCGCCGGGTAGAGCCGCACCGGGCAGCTCACAAGGCTCAGTTTCAGATAACCCTTCCAACTGGCTCTTGGCGCCATGACCGTCTCCTACGCAAACGCGACTACGCCCCAGCATTCGACGGGGGCGGCATTTCCCGGGCGAAATCCGAGATATCGGCCCAAGGATCGCCTGAACTGGTTAACAACCCCGGAAGCGAAGAATAGTTCAAATCCTCTGGGGCGTCGATGGATTCCAGATCGCTCCAAGAGAGCGGTGTGGAGGCCGGCAGGTTGGTTCTCGCCCGAAGCGAGTAGGGCGCCACGGCCGTCGCGCCGCGCGCGTTGCGGTGAAAGTCGACGAAGATGCGATTGCGGCGCTTGTCCTTCGCCATATTGGTCGTGAAGGTGTCAGGGGCAGTCGCCGCGATCGCAGCCGCGATGCCACCGGAGCGCTGATGCAGCTGCTTCCAGCTGAGCTTCGCCTTCACCGGCACCGTGATGTGCAGGCCCTTGCCGCCCGACGTCTTGACGAAGGGCGCAAGCCCCATCGCCTCCAGTTCGCCCTTGATGTGGACCGCGGCTTCGACCATCTCGCGCCATTCCACGCCCTCGCCTGGATCCAGGTCGAAGACCATGCGGTCGGCCTTCTCCAGTCGCTTGGCCGTCGTGCCCCAGATATGGAACTCGACTACGCCGAACTGCGCCAACGCCAGATAACCCTTCACTCCTTCGACGGACAGGTAGGACTTGGTCTCACCGTCCGAATTGGTCGACTGGAATGTCGCCACTGAACTCGGCATGCCGGAGAAGGCGTGGCGCTGAAAAAAGCAGTCTTGCGGCTTGCCGGTCGGGCAGCGCACCAGCGACACCGGCCGGCCGAGGATATGCGGCAGCATGAAGTCGCCGACAAGTGCGTAATAGACCGCGATATCGAGCTTGGTCGGGCCCGACTTGCCAAAAAGGCGCCGGGTCGGGTTGGTGACCCAGATCGAGGCAAGGTCGGCGTCGGTGATCAGCCTCTCGCGCGGCTCGGCTTTCGTCCCGGAAAGCTCGGCCTCGCGCAACCCCTTGTAGACGGCGTGGCGCAGCATGTTGTCGGCGGTGCGGTTGGCGTAGTGGATATGCGCGGTCAGCACCGGCCGCACCGCGATTACATCCTTCGGAGCTCCGTCAAGGTTCGCGGCGCCGTCGCTCAGCGGTTCCAGCCTGTTCAGGAGATCGGCGAGCGCGGCCGCATCGAAGCCGGAGCCGACCTTGCCACGATATTGCAGTTCGCCATTTTCCCATTCGCCGAGTGCCAGTGCCGCAAGGCCCTCGGCGGCTTCCGACACGGTGTAGCCGGCAATCACGAAATCACCCGACTGCAGCGCCTTCACCTTCAGCCAGGAGCGGGTGCGCTCTTCCCGGTAGGGTGCCCGCGCATCCTTGGAGATGATGCCTTCCAGCCCGAGCTCAGATGCCTGATCGAAGAGGGCCGCGCCGTCGCCGGCGACATGGTCGCTGAACTGGATCGGCGATCGAGCCGAAACCTGCCCGGCGAGCAGGCGTGACAGCAAATCCTTGCGCTTGACGAGCGATACCTTGCGCAGGTCCCAGCCGTCGAGGTGGATCAGGTCGAAGGCATAGAAGACGAGCCTGTTGCCGGCGCCGTCGGAAAGCGCCTGCTGCAGCAGGGAAAAGCGGCTGACGCCCCTGTCGTCGAGCGCCACGATCTCGCCGTCGATGACAGCCTCCTTGCAGGGCAGGCCGGCAAAGGCCTGCCCGACGTCGCCGTAGCGTTTGGTCCAGTCGAGCCCCTTGCGGGTCATGAGCCGGGCCTTGCCCTCGTCGACGAGGGCGATCGTACGGTAGCCGTCGAACTTGATCTCGTGCAGCCAGTCCTTGTCCGACGGTGGCCGCTCGGCGGGCGTCGCCAACTGCGGAGAGACTCGTTCCGGCATGGCGGATCGGACGGCACCCGACAGCCGCCCCGGCACGAGCTTGGGCGGCTTCGCCGGCAATCGTTCCGGCGCCACCAGGTCTTCGATGCGGCGTCCGCTTTTGACGCTCTCCGGCCGTGCCTCGATAATGTCCAACTCGCGGTCGGCGGCCCGGTCGCGCTCCTTGAAAAGCAGCCAGTTCTTCTTGGCCCCCTCGCCCGGCTTGGGCTTCAGCCGGGTCAGCATCCAGCCGCCATTGAGCTTTGCCCCGGCAAGACGGAACTTGAAGGCGCCGGCGGCGAGGCTTTTCTCCGCATCATCCATCGGCGCCCAGACGCCGGTGTCCCAGACGATCATCGGACCGCCGCCATACTCGCCCTCGGGGATGACCCCCTCGAAATCGATATATTCGAGCGGGTGGTCTTCGGTCTCGACCGCCAGTCGCTTGTCATCAGGGTTGAGCGATGGCCCTTTCGGCACCGCCCAGCTTTTCAGCACGCCATCAAGTTCAAGACGAAGATCATAATGGTCCGCGCTGGCCGAATGCTTGTGCATGACGAAGCGGTTGCCGGAGGCAGCGGTCTCCTGGCCTTCCGGCTCGCCGGTTCTGGAAAAATCGCGCTTGCGCTGATAGTCGCCGAGCTTCTGTGTCGCCATCGCCGCAGTATCGACAGCCGGCCTTCACTGGCAAGAGCATGGGGGACCGGTGGTGAAATTGCAGTCACAGGGTGCCCGAAACTGCGTCCTCCAGCAGCGAACGCGCCAATTCCCTGGTGAGCTTGACCGGGTTGCCGCCGGCGGTCGGGTCGACGATCGCCATCTCGGCGATCAGGTCCTTGCGCGCCTCGTTCATGTCGAGCCCCTGGATCAGCCCACCGAGCGCATGCGGGATCTTGAGCTCTTGCCGAAGCGCTAGGATTCTCGTCGCGAAACCGTCGAAGCCTCCTGCGATGCCGCAATAGGCGGCAAGTCGCTCGATACGATCTGCGATTGCGTTCCGGTTCGCCGCAAGGACGTAAGGCATGAACACCGCGTTGGTCATGCCGTGATGGGTGTCGTAGAGCGCGCCGATCGGGTGCGACAGCGAATGGATCGCGCCGAGCCCCTTCTGGAAAGCGGTGGCGCCCATCGCCGCCGCCGACATCATGCTGGCCCGTGCTCCAATATCCTTGCCGTCGGCAAACGCTTTCGGCAGGTTCTCCAGCACCAGCCGCACGCCCTCGGCGGCGATGCCGTCGGCCATCGGGTGATAGCCCGGGGCGCAATAGGCCTCAAGACAATGGGCGAGCGCGTCCATGCCGGTGCCCGCCGTGATGAAGGGCGGCATCCCGACCGTCAGTTCCGGATCAGCGATGACCACCGCCGGCAGCATCTTCGGGTGGAAGATCACCTTCTTGGTGTGGGTCGCCTCGTTGGTGAGCACGCCGGCGCGCCCGACCTCGGAGCCGGTGCCTGCCGTTGTCGGTACCGCGACGATCGGCGCGATCGCCGTCGCGTCGGCGCGCGTCCACCAGTCGCCGATATCCTCGAAATCCCAGACCGGCCGCGTCTGCCGGGCCTGAAAGGCGATCAGCTTGCCGAGATCGAGCGCGGAACCGCCGCCGAAGGCGATGACGCCGTCATGTCCGCCCTTGCGAAACATGTCGACGCCGGAGGCCAGGTTCGATTCCACCGGGTTCGGCTTCACCTCGGCAAAAACGCCATGCGCAATGCCGGCCTTGTCGAGGATCGCCAACGTGTCGGCGACCACCGGCAGCTTCGCCAATCCCGGATCGGTGACGAAAAGCGGCTTGCCGATCCCGGCTATGGCGAGCGCATCTGGCAACTCGGCGATGCGGCCGCAGCCGAAGCGGACGGCGGTGGGAATGCTCCAGTTAGCGGTCGGCGTGGTCATGATCGAGATTCCGATTGCGGGACGCCCCCTCACCCGATTTGCTTTCGCAAACCACCCT
The DNA here is from genome assembly GCF_007922615.2 of Nitratireductor mangrovi. Lineage (NCBI taxonomy): Bacteria > Pseudomonadati > Pseudomonadota > Alphaproteobacteria > Hyphomicrobiales > Phyllobacteriaceae > Nitratireductor > Nitratireductor mangrovi. The sequence goes on from NZ_CP042301.2 coordinate 3,030,535, forward strand.
CTCCCCATCGGGAGAGGAGGACGTCAGCGTTGAGGCCGCCCCTTCCCTGCAGCGGGAAGACGATGCCCCGAAGGTCCGGACGAGGGGGTTCGGTCCTCATCCGCAAAGGTCAGACTGCCTGCCGCAGGTGATAGCTCTTCGGCCGGGTCAGGTTCTCGTAGCCGACGACCGACATCGCGCCGCCCTTGCCGGTATCCTTGACGCCGGTCCAGACCAGCCCCGGATCGACATAGTCGCAGCGGTTCATGAACACCGTTCCGGTCTCGACCCGATCGCCGATCGCGGCTGCATGATCGGCATCGGCCGTCCAGATCGAAGCCGTCAGCCCGTAGGGGCTGTCGTTCATCAGCGCAATCGCCTCCTCGTCGTTCCTGACCTTCATGATGCCTACGATCGGGCCGAAGCTCTCCTCGCGCATGACGCTCATCTGGTGATCGACATTGGTCAGCACTTCGGGCGCCAGATAGGGCGAGCCTTCAAGGTCTCGATCCACCTTCATGCCGATATGCGCCGTCGCGCCCTTGCGCAACGCCTCCGCCCTCTGCTCGCGCACGAAATCGGCAAAACGCGGCTGCGCCATTGGCCCCATCGTCGTCGCTTCGTCGAGCGGGCTGCCGACGACATAGTTCTTCGTCTCGGCGACGAAGCCCTCGACGAAATCGTCATAGACGTCCTCGTGCACGTAGACACGCTCGATGCCGCAGCAGCACTGGCCGGTATTGTAGAAGGCGCCGTCAACGAGATTGGCCACCGCGTGGTCGAGTTTGACGTCGGGCAGCACGTAGGCCGGATCCTTGCCGCCCAGTTCAAGACCAAGCGTGGTGAAGGTGCCGGCGGCAGCCTTTTCAATCGCGCGTCCACCTCCGACCGAGCCAGTGAAGTTGCAATGGTCGACCTTGCCCGAACCGAGCAGCTTCTCCGTCTGGCCATGGCTCATGACCAGGTTCTGGAACAGCCCCTTTGGCAGACCGGCCTTGTCGAAGGCAGCCTGGAAACGCTCGCCGACCAGCAACGTCTGCGCTGCATGCTTCAAGAGTACAGCATTGCCGGCCATAAGGGCGGGTACAATCGAGTTGACCGCGGTCAGATACGGGTAGTTCCATGGCGCGATCGTGAACACCACGCCGAGCGGCTCTCGTTTCAGGTAGCGGCGGAAGCCGGGTTTCTCGTCCGGCGGAACGAACGGCCTCAACGCGCTTTCGGCGAGGTCGACCATATAGCGGGTGCGCTCCTCGACCCCGCCCTTCTCGCCGCCGAAACGCACCGGCCGGCCCATCTGCCAGGCGAGTTCCGGCACGATCTCGTCGTTCTTGGCAAGAAGCGCGTCGAGGAAGCCAAGCAGATATTTCCCGCGTTCGCCGAGCGGCGTTTGCGCCCAGTCCAGCTGCGCGGCGCGCGCCCGTTCGACCGCTGCATTGATTTGCTGCTCAGAGGCGACGGGCCGCTCCGCATAAACCGAACCGTCGACAGGTGATTTCAGCTTCACGGTTTCCAAGGGTGTCTCCCTGAAGGTTGTGCGCAAGCACCCTTCGCTGCGAAGGGCGCATAGTCGTTCAGTATCTCTCAAAGCCCCTGTGCAGTTCCCAGTCGGTCACCCGCCGATCATATTCGAACTGCTCCCATTTGGCGGTATGCAGATAGTGCTCGACCACCTCCTCGCCGAGCGCGGTCTTCAGCATCTGCGACTTCGCCATCGCCTCGGTCGCCTCGCGCAGCGTCTTGGGGATCTCCTTGAGCCGCGCGCCGTGGTAGGCGTCGCCTTCGAACGGCTTGTCCAGTTCGAGCTTCTCGTCAATACCGGCAAGGCCTGCTGCGATCAGCGCGGCAAAGGCAAGATGCGGGTTGAGATCGGCACCGCCGACCCGGCATTCGATCCGGATACCCTTCGTACCTTCCCCACACAGCCGGAAGCCTGCGGTACGGTTGTCGCGGCTCCACACGATCTTGGTCGGCGCGAAGGTGCCGACCTGGAAGCGTTTGTAGGAATTGACGTAGGGCGCGAGAAACCAAGTGAACTCGCGCGCATATTTGAGCTGCCCGGCCACCCAGGAGCGCATCAGCGGCGTCATCGAATATTCGCCCGCCTTGTCATGGAAGAGAGGGGTCTTGCCGTCCGCGCTCCACAGCGAGTTGTGGATGTGGCAGGAATTACCGGCGAGTCCGTAATCATATTTTGCCATGAAGGTCACGGCTTTGCCGAGGCTGTTGGCGATGTCCTTGCAGCCGGTCTTCAGCACCACGTGCCGGTCGGCCATCTCCAGCGCCTCCGCGTATCGCACATTGATTTCCTCCTGGCCCGGCCCCCACTCGCCCTTGGAGTTTTCCACCGGGATCCCGGCGCCCGCGATCCCGTTGCGGATCGCGCGCATCACCCCTTCCTCCTTGGTGGTGAGGTGGATGACGTAATCCTCGATGTAGGGCGAGGCGGTGTCGAGGCCTTGCCAGCGCTTGCCGCGTGCGGAGTCGTAGGTCTCCTCGAAAAGATAGAATTCGAGCTCGGAGGCGAAATAGGCGAGCCAGCCGCGCTCCTTCAGCCGCTCGACCTGTGCCTTCAGGATCGCTCGCGGCGAATGCGGCAGGTCGGCATGGGTCGCGTGATCTTGGATGTCGCACAGGACGAGTGCGGTCTTTTCCAGCCACGGCAGCCGGCGGATCGTCGAAAGGTCCGGCTTCATGACGAAGTCGCCATAACCCTTGGTCCAGCTTGCCGCCTTGTAGCCCGGCACGGGCTCCATATCGATGTCGTTGGCAAGCAGGTAGTTGCAGCCATGCGTCTCGTCATGCGCGGATTCGACGAAATAGGTGCCGATGAAGCGCTTGCCGATCAGCCGCCCCTGCATGTCGACAGCGCTCGCCAGCACCGTGTCGATCTCGCCGGCGGCGACCGCCTTCTTCAGTTCCGCGAAAGTCAGGTTTCCGGGCATTTGAAACTCCGCCGAACCAGCCGGCAACATGGTGTCTGATATCTACCCGGCCAGCAACGCCGGCAGGAGGTTCCGGCCGGGCGCGGTTGCCCGGCCGGCGGGTTCATCACGCGTAGCGGTAGGGCGGACCGGCCTTGCGCATCGTGTCGCGATAATTCTTCAGGATTTGCACGACGCGGGCGCTGCGCTCACTTTCGCCCGCGATTTCTTCCCACAGCTTCTCGGCCGCATCCTCGACCTGCTTCCACTCCGCCTCCGGAATGGTCGTCAGCTCGAGTTTCGTTCCCTCGGTCCGGAGCTTGGCCTCGCCGCCCCAATACCAGTGCTGGCGGTAATAATGCGAGGAATCCATGCACAGCCGGAACAGGGTCTGCAGCCGCTCGGGAATGGCGTTCCAGCGCTCGGTGTTGGCGAAGAACGAGCCAATCCAGGCCCCGGTGATGTTGTTGGTCAGGAAATAGTTGGTCACGTCTGCCCAGCCCACCGTGTAGTCCTCGGTGATGCCCGACCAGGCCATGCCGTCGAGTTCGCCGGTCTGAACCGCCACCTCGGCATCCTCATACGGGATATTGACCGGCACGACACCGAACTGGCTCAGGAACCGGCCCGCGGTCGGGAAGGTGTAGACCCTGAGGCCCTTGAGGTCTTCCAGGCTGCGAATTGGCTTGGTCGTATTGAAGTGACACGGATCCCAGGAACCGGCGCTCAGCCAGGTAACGTTCTCGACCTCCGAATAGGCCTCTTCCCAGATTTCCTTGAGCCCGTACTGATTAAACAGCACCGGGACATCGAGCGAATAGCGCGTCGCCGACGGAAAGTAGCCGCCGAAGACGGAAACGTCGACAGGCGCGGCCATCGAATCCTCGTCGCTCTGCACCGCGTCGATGGTCCCGGCCTGCATGGCCCGGAAGAGCTCGCCGGTCGGCACGATCTGGTCGGCCGTGTAGAGCTCGATCACCATTTCGCCGTCGGCTACCTTGTTGAAGGCGTCGATCGCCGGCTTGATGACATGTTCCGCGAGCGCCACGCCGGCATAGGTCTGCATCCGCCAGCGGATCGGGCTCTGCGCACGCACATAAGGCGTCGCAAGCGCTGATGTGCCGGCAGCGGTTACACCGGCGAGGCCGGCCTTCTTGATGAATTGGCGTCTGTTCTGCATCGTCTGTTCCTCTCTTCTCTTCGTTCACCCTCTTCTCGCCGCCCCTCAGGGCCGGCATTCGCGGCGCAGCGCCCGCCTCACCTCCTTTCGCAATCTGCGCTCCTCATCATGTTCCTTCGATCAGCGGAGATAGACATGCTGCGGCAGCCACAGCGCGATCTGCGGAAAGACCATCACGACGATCAGCCCGAACACCATCACTGCCACGAACGGAATGATCGACCGGTAGATGTCGCCCAGCGTGATCTCCGGTGGCGCCATCGCGCGCATCAGGAAAAGGTTGTAGCCGAAGGGCGGCGTCATATACGCGATCTGGCAGGTGATGGTGTAGAGCACGCCGTACCAGATCAGGTCGAAGCCGAGCAGCTTGACCAGCGGCACATAGAGCGGCGCCACGATGACCAGCATCGCGGTATCGTCGAGAAACATGCCCATGATCAGGTAGGAGAGCTGCATCAGGATCAGCACTTCCCACGGCGTCAGTCCGAGCTGGTCGACGAAGAAATGCTCGATCGCCTTGACGGCCCCCAGTCCGTCGAAGACGGCGCCAAAGCACAAAGCGGCGACGATTATCCACATGAACATGCATGAAACCGCCAGGGATTTGCGCACCGTGTCGTGCAGAACCTGGCGTGTGAGCCGGCCCTTGACCAGCGCCGCAAAGGTCGCGGCCACCGCGCCCACCGCCGAGCTTTCCACCAGGCTGGTGTAACCCATCAGGAACAACCCGGTCATCATGAAGAAGATGAAGAAGGGCAGGATGCCTGCCTGCAGCAAGCGGAGTTTTTCGCGCAGCGAAACGTTGCGCTCTTCCGCTGGAAGCACCGGCCCGAGGTTGGGCTGCAGCCAGCAGCGCACCGCGATGTAGACGATGAAAAGCGTCGCCATCAGCAGACCCGGAAACACACCTGCGAGCCAGAGCTGGCCCACCGGCTGGCGCGCGATCATACCGTAGAGCACCAGCACCACGCTCGGTGGTACGAGGATGCCAAGGGACGATCCGGCCTGGATCACGCCGGTCACCATCACCTTGTCGTAGCCGCGCCGGAGCAACTCTGGCAGCGCGATCGTGGCGCCGATCGCCATGCCGGCGACTGACAGGCCGTTCATCGCCGAGATCACCACCATCAGCCCGATCGTGCCGATGGCAAGCCCGCCACGCACCGGCCCGAACCAGACATGGAACATCTTGTAGAGATCGTCGGCGATGCCCGACTCCGACAGCATGTAGCCCATGTAGATGAACAGCGGCAGCGTCAGCAGCGGGTACCACTTCATCAGCTTCATGGCGGCCGAGAAGCCGAGTTCCGAGCCACCCGTGCCCCACAGCAGAAGCGCGAAGATGACCGCCACGAAGCCGATCGCCCCGAAGACGCGCTGCCCGGTCAGAAGCAGCACCATCATCCCCGAGAACATGGTGATGGCGATCATCTCGTAGCTCATGACAGCTCCCTGCCGCGCGCTGCCGCGACGTCCCGTATGAGCTGCGCCACCGCCTGCAGGATCATGAAGACGATACCGATGCACATGATGATCTTGATCGGCGCCATGTAGGGCGCCCAGGCCGAATAGCTCTGCTCGCCATACCGCAGTGCGTAGCCGGTGCTGGAGATGCCGCCATAAAGCAGCATGCCGAGATAGAAGATCAGAAACAGGATCGTGACGCTGTCGATGGCCGCCCGCCGCCGCGGGCTCCATTGCGCGTAGACCAGGTCCATGCGTACATGGGCATCGTTCTGCAACGACCAGCCGCCGCCGAGCATGTAGTAACCAACCATGAGGAACTGGGCCATCTCCAGCGTCCAAAGCGGCGGGATGGCCACGGCCTTCATCACGGATGAATAGAGCAGAACGCCCATCATCGCGAAAATCAGGTACATCGCGAACAGGCCGACGACGCGATTGACCGCGTCGACCATGCGTACGTAGCGGCGCAGCACGTCAGGCACGAGGCACCTCCCCGCTGGAGGTCACGCCGGTCATCAACCCCGCCTCCGCTTCATGCCGCATATCCCGTCTGTGCGAGAACTGCCACGAGCCGGTCGGCCCATAGCGTCTGGCCCGCCCCGGTCGCGACCTCATCATTGCGGATTTCGATCATCGCGCAAGGTAGCCCTCGCGCCCGCGCGTGTCGTTCAAGCGAATAGTAGACACCGTCGGCCGGGGAGTAGGGCTGGTTGTCACCCACCGCCACGCCATCAAGTTGCGACAGGGCTTCGAGCATCGGTCCCGCGAGGCGCTCGTCGTCATCGTGCAGGATACCGACATGCCAAGGGCGCTTAACCCCATTGTAGACTGGGGTGAAGGTGTGAACCGAAATGACGGCAGCACCCCTGCCGGCCGCTTCACGCCCTGCCAGCACCCGATCCACCGCCGCGTGAAACGGCGTATGCGCCAGCGCTATGCGCCGCGTCCGTTCTTCCGCGTCGATCGCCAGATTACCCGGCACCGCCGTAGCCTCGCTGATCGCCGGAACAAGATCCCGCGCATCGCAGGCCCTGTTGCAGTCGACAACCAGTCGCGAAACCCCTGACTCGACGAGTACGGCGTCGAGGCGCTCCGCCATCAGCCGGGCCACCGGAAGCGCGCCAGGATCCCAGGCAATATGCCTGGCAAGGTCGGCGGCGCCGAGGCCAAGCGAGCCCAATTCGTCGGGCACGAAATTGGAAGCATGATCGCACAGGATCACAAGCTGGCCGGCGGCGTCCTCGCGCGTCACCCGCACCGCCTCGAACTCCTCCCCGACCTCGCTTGCCTGCGCCGTTCCCATCGCGCCTGGCCGCCCTTCGACCACGTAATGAATGATACGTCTTCTGCGCAGTTGCACAGTTGTGAATGATTTCATACATTTTTCGCGAGCTTGTCAAACCCGATCGCGGCAATGTCTGCGTATCGGTTCGACGCCCGGGAGGAACGCCGGAATGGCAACCAGCATTGCAGAACTGATTGCCGACAGAATGGACACGATGCCGGCCCGCGAACGACGCGCCGCACAGACGCTGGTTGCCAACTATCCGCTGATCGGGCTGAAGACCGTGGCCGACTTTTCCCAGCAGGCTGGGGTCAGTTCGCCGACGATCCTGCGCTTCGTCGCGAGACTCGGCTTTCACAACTACGCCGAGTTCCAGTCCGCGCTTCAGGATGAACTGGCGGCGCAGTTGCAGTCGCCGCTTGTCCGCACGACCATGGCCGACACCTCGTCCGAAACGCTCGACGCGACGCTTGAAAACATCCGCGGCACGTTCCTGCATCTCTCCGACAGGCAGATTGCCGAGATTGTCTCGCTGCTGTCGAACCCTCGATCGAGCATCTTCCTGATCGGCGGCCGCTTCACCGACCCGATTGCGCGTTACATGGCCGCGCACATGACCATCATCCGCCCCGGCGTGTTCCACCTTGCCGGTCAGGAGAGCAATTGGCGCGACCGGCTGATCGACATGGGCAGGCGCGATGTGCTCGTCGTCTTCGACATCAGGCGCTACCAGGAGAGCCTGCTGGCCTTTGCGGAAACGGCAAGCAGGCGCGGCATCCATATCATTCTCCTGACCGATCAATGGCTGTCGCCGATCGCGCGCTTTGCGCGCCATGTCATCGCGGGGCGCACCGCCGTGCCATCCGCCTGGGATTCCTCCGCGGCACTTTTCGTTGTCGCGGAGCGCCTGATCGGCGAACTGACAGGCGCGCTCGAAGCCGAAAGCGAAGCGCGCATACGCGATCTGGAAGCGCTCCGGCAAGGTTGAGCAAACGCGCGCTATCCTCCTTATGTGACCAACATTTAATGTTTTTCCGCGTGCAGTTCGTCCGGAGAATTGTCATAAAGGACGCATAGGGACGTCTCATGGAGCCGGGCCTGCTTTGTGTCGCCGTTCACGCCCACCGACAAGCAGAACACCGATCGACCTGGAGCGGCCGGGCAAGCCGGAGTGACGAATGTCCATCTGGAAACAGCTAGCGCTGACATTGCTGGTCCTTGTTGCCGCGGCGGCGATCTGGGCCCGTTTCTACCCAGGCGCCGGCGATCATCTCGCGCGTTGGGGGGTCGACTGGCTCCCCGTTGCGGCCACCAGCGCCGCTTCCGAAAGTGAGGACGGCAATCGCCGCGGACGCGGCGGCTGGGGCCAAGGTTCGGTGGTAACGGCTCCCGTCATCGAGAGCACCATCAACGACCGGCTTTCCGCGATCGGCACTGGTCGGGCAGCGCGTTCCGTTACGATCACGCCCTATACCAGCGGCCGGATGACCGAGATTCTTGTCGAATCGGGTGCCTCGGTGAAACGCGGCGACATTATCGCAACGCTCGATTCCGAAACCGAGCAGATCGCGTTCGACCGCGCCCGGATAGCGCTCGGCGATGCCGAAGCGCGCCTGGAACGCATCAAGGCACTCAGGTCTTCCAATACGGCGAGCGCCGTGCAGCAGACCGACGCCGAACTGGCCGTCGAAAACGCCCGCCTCGCGCTGCGCGACGCGGAGCTTGAACTCGAGCGTCGTTCCATCAGGGCGCCGATCTCCGGCATCGTGGGGATCCTGCCGATCACGGCCGGCAACTACGTCACCGCGCAAAGCGAGATCGCGACCGTCGACGACCGCTCGGAGATCCTCGTCGATTTCTGGGTGCCGGAACGGTATGCCGGAACGGTCTCCGTAGGCTCGTCGCTGACTGCCGTCTCGATCGCCCGCCCAGGCGAAGTTTTCGAGGGCAATGTCTCCGCCGTCGACAACCGCATCGACGCCGCCAGCCGTACGCTTCATGTTCAGGCCCGGCTCGACAATGATGGCGACCGCCTGCGCGCCGGCATGTCGTTCCAGGTCACCATGCGCTTCCCGGGCGATGTGCATCCAGCCGTCGATCCGCTTGCCGTACAATGGGGTGCGGACGGCGCCTTCGTATGGGCGATCCGCAATGGTCGCGCCGAACGCGTCCATGTCCGCATCGTCCAGCGCAACGCCGAAAGCGTGCTGGTGGACGCGCAACTGGCGACTGACGACGTCGTCGTCACCGAAGGCATCCACGCCGTACGCGAGGGCGCCGAGGTGCGGCTGGCAAGCCGCGACCGGCCGGCAGCGCCACAGCAGGGCGACGGCGCAGCCGCCAGCGGCTCGTAAGGATCAGCTCACATGAGCGTGAAAACCGATCCCGAACTCGGCATGACGGCGCTTTTCGTGCGTCGTCCGGTGCTAGCTTTCGTCATGAACGCTCTGATCGCGGTAGCCGGTCTTGCGGCCTTCTTCGGCGTCGAGGTACGTGAATTGCCGGAAGTCGACCGACCGGTTATCACAATCCGCACCGAATATCCCGGCGCGTCGGCAGAAACCATTGATCGCGAACTCACCGGCCTGATCGAAGGCGCGGTCTCGCGCATCGCGGGTGTGAAGGCGATCTCGTCGTCGTCCTCCTTCGGCCGCAGCAACGTGACCGTCGAGTTCAATGACGATGCCGACATCGACGGCGCCGCGTCCGACATGCGCGATTCACTCGGCCGTATCGCGCACGACCTGCCCGAAGACGCCGAAGCGTCTCGGATCATCAAGGCCGACGCCAACGCCCAGGCGGTCATGCGACTTGCCGTCACCTCGGCCACCATGACGGTCCAGGACATGACAATCTTCGTCGAGGACGAGATCGTCGATCTGCTGTCTTCGGTCCCCGGTGTCGCCGACGTCCAGGTCTATGGCGACCGCGACAAGATCTTCCGCATCGATATCAACCAGGCGCGGCTGTCGAGCCTCGGCCTGACCGTCGGCGACGTGCGCAACGCACTGTCCTCGATCGCCTTCGACGCTCCCGCGGGTTCGCTCACTAGCAACACGCAGGACCTGATCGTGCGTGCTTCGGCCTCCGTCACGACCCCGGACGCGTTCGAAAGCATGATCATCAGCGGCCGCGCCCGGCTGGGCGATTTCGCTTCGGTGACGCTCGGCGGCGATATCGGCGAAAGCCAGTTGCGGGCGAATGGCAAGACCGGCATCGGGCTCGGCATAGTCCGCGCAGCTCAATCCAACACGCTGGAGATTTCCGAAGGGGTGCGGGCCGCTGCCGAGCGCATTCGCGAAAATCTCCCCGAGGGCGTCGACATCGCGGTGACCAGTGACGACGCGACCTTCATCAATGGCGCCATCCACGAGGTCGAGATCGCGCTGGCGATCTCGGTTACGGTCGTGCTGCTGATCATCTTCATCTTCCTCTGGGACCTGCGCGCCACGATCATCCCGGCGGTGGCCATCCCGGTGGCGCTGATCGGCACCGTCGCCGCCATCTATCTGGCCGGCTTTTCGATCAACATCCTGACCCTGCTCGCTCTCGTTCTTGCGACCGGCCTCGTTGTTGACGACGCCATCGTCGTGCTCGAAAACATCGTCCGCAGGCGCAACATGGGCATAGGCCCGCGTGCGGCCGCCGTGCTCGGCACGGACGAGGTCTTCTTCGCCGTCATCGCCACCACGGCCACGCTGATTGCCGTTTTCGTGCCGCTATCGTTCCTGCCTGGCCAGACCGGCGGCCTCTTCCGCGAGTTCGGCTTCGTGCTGGCGATCGCCGTTTTCCTGTCCTCGATCGTCGCGCTCTCGCTTTGCCCCATGCTCGCCTCGCGCATGCTGCGCGACGGCACCCAGCACGAGCACAAGAGCGGCCCGGTCGGCGCCTTTGGCGGCATGCTCGCCGGTCTCTATGGCCGCCTCCTCAAATGGTGCCTTGATGCCCCAATGGTGGTGGTGGCGATCTCGGTCATGTTCGCCGCGACCGCGGCAACGCTGTTTCCGACCATCAAGTCCGAGCTGACCCCGACCGAGGACCGCTCGCTCGCGTTCATGCGGGTTTCGGCTCCGCAAGGCGTGAGCCTTGACTACTTCGCCGAGCAGATGCGTCGCATCGAGGCCCGGATCGGCCCTTTGCGGGACTCAGGCGAAGTCGAAAGCATCTTCTCGCTCGCCGGCTGGGGCGGAACGTCCAATAGCGGATTTCTGGTGATGCGGCTTGCCCCTTGGGAAGACAGGGAGCGCTCGCAGCAGGAGATCCTTGACGACGCGAACCGGATGGTGGCCGACATAACCGGGGTCCGCGCGTTCGCCTTCCAACCCAACAGCCTCGGCATTCGCGGTGCCGGCAGCGGACTTCAATTCGCGGTCGCCGGCGGCAACTACGACGTCCTCGACGAGACGGCGGCGGCGATTGTCGCCGAAATGGAGAAAGATCCGCGGTTCCGCCAGGCGCGACTGTCGAACGATTCGACCCAGCCGCAGCTTGCCGTGGTGATCGACCGCGAGCGCGCGGCAGACCTTGGCATCGAGATCGCCGGTCTCGGCGAGGCGATGCAGGCCATGCTCGACGGCCGCAAGGTGGGCACGGTCTTCATCGAGGATCGCAGCTTCGACGTGAAGCTGGTCTCGACCACCAATCCGATCAACGATCCCACCGACCTGGAAAACATCTTCCTGAAGACGCGTGACGGGCGTTTTGTGCCGGTTTCCACGATTGCATCCTTGAGCGAGAAGGCTGTGCCGCCCTCGCTGGAGCGTGAGCAGCAGTTGCGAACGGTCTCGATCACGTCGGCGCTGGCGCCGGACTTCGCGCTTGGTTCGGCCTATGAGCGCGCGCTGGAAATCGCCGAGCCGCTGCTTCCGCCCGGCTATCGCATCCTGCCGCTGGCCGAAACCGCGACACTCGGCGAACAGTCGGAAAGCATGTCGACCACCTTCGGTTTCGCCATTATCATCATTCTTCTGGTGCTGGCGGCGCAGTTCGAAAGCTTCGTCAGCGCCATCATCATCATGGCCACGGTGCCGCTCGGTCTGGCCTGCGCCGTCTTTGCCATGCTGATGACTGGTACCACGCTCAATGTTTACAGCCAGATCGGTCTGGTGCTTCTGGTGGGCATCATGGCCAAGAACGGCATTCTTATTGTCGAGTTTGCCAACCAGTTGCGCGACCGCGGGCAGGATGTGCGCGAAGCGGTCGAGAATGCCGCCAATGTCAGGCTGCGTCCGGTGATGATGACCATGATCTGCACCATAGTCGGCGGCCTGCCCCTGATCCTGGCCAGCGGCGCCGGCGCCGAGGCTCGGATCGCGCTTGGCTGGGTCATCGTCGGCGGGCTCGGGCTCGCGACCGTCTCGACACTGTTCCTGACGCCTGTCGCCTATCTGCTGCTTGGGCGTTTGGTGACGCCGAAGGCGCATGAGGAAGCTCGCCTTCACCGCGAGATCGAGCAGGCGCGCGGCTCGTCGTCTTCCGTCCCTGGCGAATAACGGCCTGGAGCTGTTCATCGTTTCACAGAAACGTTCGAATGGCTCTAACCGCTTGTTTCTGCGCAATTCCGGACGGAAAACTGCTTTCCACGTTTCCTAGAGTTTGCTCTAGCGGCGTACCACATAAGAAAACCGCGCGACCCGGAGGGCCGCGCGGTCATTCTCGATATTGATTATGTCAGATCAGTTCGAGCTTGCCGGGTCGACGCGAGCGACCTCGACCCACTTGCCGCCTTCGATCTTCGAGATGACGATCAGTTCGCCACCCTGATGGTCGGCGCCGACATCGATCGGCACGTCGTTGATGACGTCGTCATACTTCAGGCCTTCCATCGCGGTGCGGAAGGTGGCCGACGTCAGATCCTTGCCCGCAGCCTCGAGCCCGAGGACCAAGGTCTTGGCCGCGCTGTAGCCGAGCTGGGCGGCCGTATCGGCCGGCTGGCCGGCATAGGCCTGATATTGCTCGGCCCATTCCTTGACCTCTGGAACGTCCAGGCGGTCTTCGAAGTCCACCCAGCCGGCGGCTGCGTAATAGCCTTCGGTCACGCCCTCGGGCACCTTGGCGACGGCGGTGTTGAAGCCGGCTGACGAGCCGATGAACGTCACGTCGGTCCAGCCGAGCTTCTTGGCCGTGCCGTAGGCGACGATCGTCTGGCGCACGCCGAGCGCGGTCGCGACGATGTCGCAGCCGGCATCCTTCAGCTTCTGTATCGAGCCGACAAAGTCCTGCTCGTCAGGCTTGTGGGTCGTCTCGGCGGCCCAGGTCAGCCCGAGTTCCTCGGCTTCTTCCTTGGCTCCTTCCTGGATCTCCTTACCGAAGTCCGAGGGGATGTACATGGCGCACACTTCCTTGGCGCCCTTCTCGCTGGCAAGATGCTTCACGCCGGCCCGAAGCTGGTCATAGTAGGACGAAAAGCCGGCATATTTGTAGGCGATGTCGCCTTCCAGCATCTGCCGCGCCGCGGTCAGCGGACCGACATTCGCCACTTCCTTGGATTCCATGATCGGGAAGCCGGCAATGTTGTGCGGCGTTCCAAGGTTGAGGATCATCGCAAAGACCTGGTCGGAATTGACCAGTTTGTTGAAGTTCTGAACCGCCTTCGGCACTTGGTAGCCATGGTCCTCGACGACGAAACGGATCTTGCGGCCATGGATGCCGCCATTCTCGTTGACCTCGTCGAACAACATCTGCGCGGCCTTGATCGCGCCGACATTGAACGCCGCAAAGATGCCCGACAGGTCGCCGTTGGAGCCGATGACGATTTCGTCGTCGGTGACGCCCTGGGTTGCGTAAGCGGCCGACCCCATGCCGACCGCCGTGGCGGCCGCCAGGATCGATCTGGTGATTGTCTTCCTCATTTCAATTCCTCCTTGGTATTGTTCCTAGTTCCCTGCATGGCCGGGCTGGCCATACATCTCGTCGATCAGCTTCTTGTGCTTCTGCTCCACGAAACTCCGCTTCAGCTTCATCGTTGCTGTCAGTTCTTCATCTTCCGCCGTGAGCAGCACGTCGATCAAGCGGAAATCCTTGATCTGTTCCACCCGGGCGAACTCGGCATTCGTCTCGGCCACCACGCCGCCGATCAGGTCGCGCACCTCCTGCGCCGCGCACAGCGACTTGAAGTCGTTGAACGGCACCCGGCGGTCCTGCGCGAACTTTTCGACGTTCTCCTGGTCGATCATGATCAGGCAGGAGAGGTATTTGCGCTTGTCGCCGATAACGACCGCGTCGGAGACGTAGGGCGAGAATTTCAGCCTGTTTTCGATCTCCGCCGGCGTGATGTTCTTGCCTCCGGCGGTGATGATGATGTCCTTCACGCGGCCCGTGATCGTCAGGAAGCCTTCATTGTCGATGCGGCCGACGTCGCCGGTGCGCAGCCAGCCATCCTCGTCGATCGTCTCGGCCGTCTTGTCGGGTTTGTTCCAGTAGCCCTTGAACACGTTGGGCGCGCGGTACTGGATTTCGCCCTCTGGAGAGATGCGCATCTCGCCACCCGGCACCACCTGCCCGACCGTGCCGGTCTTGTTCTTCTCGATCAGGTTGACCGAAATGACGCCCGAGCTTTCCGTCATGCCGTAGCCTTCGAGCAATGTGATGCCCACCGCGCGGTACCATTTGAGCAGCGCAGGCGAGATCGGCGCCGCTCCCGTCGTTCCACGCCGCAACCGGTCGAAGCCGAGCAGGCGGCGCAGGTTCTGAAGCACCATGAAGTCCCAGAAGGCATAGGAAAGCCGCGTGGCCAGCGGCACCGGGTCGCCATTCTCCAACGCCTCGCCGCGTGCCATGCCGGCCGCGATCGCGCGCTTGAAAGCCCACTTGCCGAGCGGCGTTGCCTCATTGGCCATGATGGTGACGCGCGAATAGACCTTTTCCCACACGCGCGGCACCGCAGTGAAGACGTGTGGCGAGACCTCGCGCACATTGTCGAACACGGTCTCCGGGCTCTCGGCGAAGTTCACCGTCGAGCGCAGCCCGATCGGCGTGAAGACGCTGATCAGCCGTTCCAGGATGTGGCACAATGGCAGGAAACACAGTTGCTCGTCGCTCTGGTCGACCGGCAGGGTCATGACCGCGCCGGCGATCGAACTGATGATGTTCTCGTGGCTGATCATTGCGCCCTTGGGCGGCCCGGTCGTGCCCGAGGTATAGACAAGGATCGCGGTGTCCTCCGGCTTCGACTTGGCGATCTCCTCCTCGAAGACGTCCGGGTGCGCCTTCAGGTAGTCGCGCCCGAGCCGGTAGAGTTCGTCAAGGAAGATGACCTTGTCGTCGGCAAAGCCGTGCAGCCCTTCCTGGTCGTAGACGATGACCCTGGTCAGTCCCGGCATCTGGTTCTTGACCGACAGATATTTGTCCAGCTGCTCGTCGTTTTCGACGAACAGGAAGCGGCTGTCGGAATCATTGACCAGATATTCGAGCTGCTTGGCCGAGTCGGTGGTGTAGACGCCCGAGGCGATGCCGCCCACGCACTGAACGCCAAGGTCGGTGTAGATCCATTCCTTGTTGTCTTCCGACAGGATCGACACCACCTCGCCGCGCTTGAGCCCCAGCGACTTCAATCCGAGACCGATCAGCCGCGCGTGCTCGTAGAAATCGTCCCACGTATAGGCCAGCCAGATGCCGAACTGCTTTTCACGGTGCGCGACACGGCCGCCGAGCTCCTTGCAGCGTTCGCGAAAAAGCTTCACCAGCGTGTCGCAACCGTCGAAGAAGAACGGTCCCTTGGCCAGGTCGGCGTTGAAGGAATGGCCGCGTACCGTCTGCTGTGGAGGCAGTTTTTCGGCTATCGTCATTCAGTCCTCCCGGATCGGACGCTGTTCAGCGCCACGTCTTCTTCTGCTTCCAGCGTTTCTGCCCGCGCTGGGTTTCTTCCTGTACGCCCAGATAGAACTCCTGAACGTCCTTGGACTGCAAGAGCCGTTCAGCCTTGTCCGCCATCACGATGCGGCCGAGTTCCATCACATAGCCATAGTCGGCGACTTCCAGCGCCACCTTGGCGTTCTGCTCGACCAGCAGCATCGTCACCTTCTGTTCGCGGTTGAGCCGCCGGATGATCTTGAAGATGTCCTTCACCAGCAGTGGCGACAGGCCGAGGCTCGGCTCGTCCAGCAGCATCAACGTCGGCCGCGCCATCAGGCCGCGCGCGATGGCCAGCATCTGCTGCTGGCCACCGGAGAGCGTGCCCGCCGCCTGGCGCCGCCTCTCGGCAAGGATCGGGAAGTAGGAAAACACCATCTCCTCGTCCTTGCGCACACCTGCCGGGTCGTTGCGCGTGAAGGCACCCATTTTCAGGTTTTCCTCAACGGTCAACAGCGGAAAGACTTCCCGTCCTTCCGGCACGTGCACGATACCCTTGCGCACAACATGGTCCGGGTTGGCCCCGGCGATATTCTCGCCTTTGTAGAAGATCTGGCCTTTCTCCGGGTCCATGACGCCGGAGATGGTCTTCATCAGCGTCGTCTTGCCGGCGCCGTTGGCGCCCAGCACGGTCGCGATCTGCCCCTCGCGCACGTCGAGACTACAGCCTCTGATCGCCATGATCGGACCGTAGTAACTCTCGAGGTTGCGCACCGACAGGAGCGCGTCGGCCGATGCCGCGGTCTTGTTGTCCGGCGCCACCGCCACGTTCATGCCACCGCCCTTTCTTCTTCGTCCGAGGTGCCGATATAGGCCTCGATCACCTTGGGGTCGTTCTGCACTTCCTGCGGCGTGCCGAGAGCCAGCGTCTTGCCGTCGGCCAACGCCAGAACGCGGTCGGAAACCGAGGAGACGAGGTGCATGTCGTGTTCCACCATCAGCACGGTAATCCCCATCTGCTTCTTGATATCCTCGATCCAGAAGGCCACGTCCTGCGTTTCCTCGACGGAGAGGCCGGACGCCGGCTCGTCAAGCAAGAGGAGCTTCGGTTCGATGGCCAACGCCCGCCCCATCTCCACCACCTTGCGGACGCCGTAAGGCAGGCCGGCGATCATCTTCTCGCGATAGGGCTGCAGGTCGAGGAACTCGATCACATGTTCGACGGCCGAGCGATGGCGCCGCTCCTCGCCACGCACGAACGGCGTGAACAGGAGTTCCGTCATGAAATTGCCCTGCCGGTGCCGATGGCGACCAACGAGCAGGTTCTGCAGCACCGTCGCATGCTCGAAAAGCTCGATGTTCTGGAAGGTACGGGCGATCCCGAGCCCGGCAATTTCGTGCGACTGCCGGCTCAGGATGCTCTTGCCCTCGAAGCGGATGTCGCCTTCGGCCGGGTCGTAGAAACGCGAGATCAGGTTGAAGATCGTCGACTTGCCGGCACCGTTGGGGCCGACCAGTGCGAACACCTCTCCCTCCTCGACGGAGAAGGAGACCTGGTTGACCGCGACGACGCCGCCGAAGCGCAGCGTGACATTGTCGATCTCGAGCAGGCTCATCGCATGCGCTCCGTCTTCAGATAGCTCTTCTGGCGGCGGAACATGTCGCGCCTATAGAACGGGAAGAGCTGGAAATAGGTGCGTATCTTGATCCAGCGGCCATAGATGCCCATCGGCTCGAACAGGATGAAGCCGATCAGGATGGCGCCGAAGATCGCCGATTCCAGCCCAGGGATCGCCACCGTTCCACCACCGAAGATGCCGCTCACCCAGTCACGCGAGATGGCGATCGCCTGTGGCAGCAGGGCAACCACGATCGCCCCGAAGAAGGCGCCATGGATCGAACCGAGGCCGCCGATCACGATCATCAGCAGGAGTTGGATCGAGATGATGATGTTGAAGGTCTCGTTGTTGAAGATGCCGGCGAAGTGCCCCATCAGCGCGCCGGCAAGCCCGGTGATCGCTGTCGAAATGCCGAACGACGTTGCCTTGGTGCGCGCCACGTTGACGCCCATCGCCTGCGCCGAGACCTCCGAGTCGCGCACCGCCGCGAAGGATCGCCCGAGCGGAGAACGCAGAAGGTTGCGATAGGCGAGAACAACCACCACGGTCACGAAAAGCACCAGCCAATAGAACCGGTCCGGATTGGCGTACCGGTCGAACTTCAGACCGAAAACCTCGATCGTCGGCGCGAACAGCCCAACGACACCGTTGGTCAGCGGCTCGGCGATGACGATAAGGTCGTCGGCAAGGATCGAGATCGCCAGCGTCCCGATCGCGAGATAGATGCCGTGCAGCTTGGTTGTCGGGATCGCGAGCAACACCCCGGCCAGTCCGGCGATCACTCCGGCGAGCGGAAAGGACAGGATGAAGGGCAGCCCAAGCCGTTCCTGAAGGAGCACGTTGGCATAACAGCCCACTGCCAGGAACGCGGCATGGCCGAGGCTCGCTTGCCCCGTCTGGCCGACCAGCACCATCAGCCCCATTCCCGCGATCGCCCAGATCAGCATGTTGGTCATTTCGCCGATCGCAAACGTCCCGAGGATGAACGGCAGGATCAGCGCGAACACCAGCAGTGCCATGTACCAGAAGGCCTGCATGCCGTGCTGGAAGTAGTTGATATCGGCGTCGTAGGAGGTCTTGAAGACGGTTCTCATGGCCTCAGACCTTCTTGCGGTGGACTTGCGCCAGGATACCGTGCGGCCTGAACACCAGGATCAGGAACAGGAGCAGGTATGGCATGATCTGCGAATAGCCGGCGGCGATGTAGTAAGACGCGAAGGGCTCGATCAGGCCGACGATGACGCCGCCGAGCAAGGCGCCCGGCAGGCTGCCGAAGCCCCCGATGACGGCCGCCGCAAAAGCCTTGATTCCAAGAAGTCCGATGGACGGGTCGATCGACCCCTTGGATGCAAAAAGCACGCCGGCGATCGCGGCCACCGCGCCGGCAAGCGCCCAGATCAGCGAGTGGACCCGCTTGACAGGGATACCCATGTAGTAGGCCGCCAGCTGGTTCTGCGACGCCGCTTGCATGGCGACACCGAGCTTGGTGCGGTTGAAGTAAAAATAGAGCACCACCGTCAGGATCACGGTGACGAAGATGATCGTCACCTCGTCCAGCCCCAGCACCAGGCCGCCGAAGCGCACCTCCTTGCCGGCCATCGGTGATTCCAGCGCGATCGGCTGATGGCCCCAGATCAGCCCGGCGGCGAAGCGCAGGACGAAACCTAGCGCGATCGTCAGAATGACGACGGCGACCTGGCTTTGGCCGAACATGCGCCTGAGCACGATCATGTCGAGCAGGTAACCGAAAATGCCCATCATGACGACGGCGATCGGAACGGAAACCCAGAACGGCAGCCCCCAGAACTGCTCGTTGGTCAATCCGAGCGTGATGAAGGCACCCAGCATCATGAAATCGCCCTGGGCGAAATTCACGGCTTCCGTGGCCTTGTAGATGAGCACGAAGCCGAGCGCGATCAAGCCGTAGACGCAGCCATTCGCAAGGCCGCTCACGAAGAGCTGCAAGACGTCCAAGAAAGTCTCCTCCCTGTTCCGCGACTTGGCCGCGATTTTTCTTTAAACGTAACAGCGGCTTACCCTTCCCGGCAAGCGGCGCCGCACGACCTCCCTAAGGCGTGATGAACACCTTTCCGTTCGGCTTCGCCAGTTCGCCCGGCACCTTCGCGACCGCCTCTTCAAGCGGCACTACAGCGGTCACGTCGGTTGACCAGCGTCCGTCGATGAAGCGCTTCTGCGCTTCCTTCACGACCTCCACCCTCCTTTCGGGCGGCGACGCGCGGAGCCATTCCGTCAGCCAGAAACCTTCGACACGCTTGTGCATGAAGATCATCTGCCCCGGTTCCGGGATCGGCGTCGTCTCCGGATCGAGCCGCCCATAAATGATCCAGCGTGCCCGCTTCGGCATCGCCGCAAAAATCTGTCCGGCGAGCGGCCCGGTCACCGCATCGAGGAAGATGCGCGGCTGCTCCGCCTTCATGACCTTCGCCAACTTGTCCGCGAAATCCGGCGCCGTCGTATTCAGTACATGCGCCGCGCCCGCCGCCTCCAGCAAGGGAATCTGGTCGTCGCGCCGCACGATGGCGATCGGCCGGTAGCCTTCCTCGCGCGCCGCGCCCATCAGAAGCTTGCAGAGCTGGCTCGCCGCAGCCGTCAGCACGAAGGCCTTTTCGCCCTCCTCCTTGACGATGCCGAACATGGCCAGAGCCGTCAGCGGATTGACGATCATGGCCGCGCCATCCGTATCCTTCACGCCGTCCATCAGCGGGATGCAGGCGGCCGCCTCGGCGATCGCGTATTCGGCCCAGGAGCCCCAGTTGGAGCGCCCGGTCGGGAAAGCAATGCGCTGACCGACAAGGCGTTGCGCGGCCGGCTCGGCGCCGGCTGCCACGACCGTGCCGACACCCTCGAAGCCGGCGGGCTGCCCTTTTTGGCGCGGCTGGCCGTAGAGGCCCTTCACGAACATGACGTCGGACGGGTTGATCGCCGCCACCGACACCTTGACCAGTACCTGGCTAGGTCCCGGCTCAGGCACCTCGATGTCTCCAAGCGTCACGTAGGAGCCCATGTCCTCCAGCAACGCGCCGGACGACTTGGACGAATAACCGTCATCGTTGAGCAGAAGCGCCCTCATGCGCGGCGGCAGTGTCATCGTGCTCCCTCAGGCTTCAGGATGACCTTGCCGGCCGCTCCCCTGTTCATGATGCGCGCCAGCACTTGTGGCGCTTCCGCAAGCTGATACTCGCCCTCGATCACCGGTCTCACCTTCCCGGCCAGATACCAGCCGACCAGTTCCTTCATGTTGTCCGCATAGACCTGCGGCTCCTTCTGCGTGAAAGCGCCCCAAAACACACCGACGAGGCTGAAGCCCTTGACCAGCGCCAGATTGACCGGGAACTTCGGGATTGCCCCCGATGCGAAGCCGATGACCAGCAGGCGCCCGCCCCAGCCCATGCCGCGAGCGAGAGCGTCGAAAGCCTCTCCACCGACCGGGTCATAGCCGACATCGACACCCTTGCCGCCGGTCACCTCTTTCAAAGCGTCCTTGAGGTTGTCGTAGCCGAGTACCGTATCCGCACCGGCATCGCGCGCTATGGCGCGCTTTTCCTCGGTGGAGGCGACGGCGATGACGTTGGCGCCCATCGCCTTGCCGATCTGCACTGCTGCGAGTCCGGTCACCCCGGCCGCGCCCAGCACGCAGAGCGTCTCGCCCTTCTTGAGCTGACCGCGTTGCTTCAGCGCATGGTGCGACGTTCCGAAGCCGCACAGGAGCGCGCAGGCGTCCGCTTCGCTCATGCCTTCGGGCAGCGGCATCACCCGCGTCTCGTCGACGCCGACCCGCTCGGCATAGGCACCAAGTGACGACACCGAGGCGACGCGGTCGCCCACCTTGACCGAGTGCACCTTGTCGCCGACCGCGGTCACCCTTCCGGCCACTTCCATGCCCGGAACGAACGGCACCGGCGGTTTCATCTGGTAGAGCCCCTGCACGAGCAATCCGTCGGGATAGTTGACGCCGATGGCGTCGGCCTCGATCACGACGGTGCGCTCGCCCACTTCCGGCTCCGGCCAGTCGGCATATTCGAGCTGCTCAATCGGTGCGAAGTCGCGGGCGACGATAGCCTTCATTTTCGACCTACACCTTTTCCTGCGTGTACTTTTTCAGTTCCACGCGGGCGACCTGCCGGCGATGCACCGCGTCGGGGCCGTCGGCGAGCCGCAGCGTCCTGAGATGGGTCCACGACCGCGCCAGCCGCGTATCCTGGCTGATCCCCTGCCCGCCGAACATCTGGATTGCCTCGTCAGTGACCTTCAGCGCCACGCGGGGTGCCACCACCTTGATCTGACTGATCCAGGGGGCGGCCGCACGCGGATCGCCCTGGTCCATCATCCATGCCGCCTTGAGGCACAACAGCCGCGCCATCTCGATCTCCATGCGGCATTCCGCGATGATATCGTAATTGGCGCCCAGTTGCGCGAGCGGTTTGCCGAACGCCTCGCGCCGCATGGCGCGCTTGCACATCTGTTCCAGCGCCATTTCGGCCTGGCCGATCGCGCGCATGCAATGATGGATGCGGCCGGGTCCGAGCCGTCCTTGCGCAATCTCGAAACCCCTGCCCTCGCCGAGGATCAAATTGTCGGCCGGCACGCGCACATCCTCGAACTTCAGGTGCAGGTGGCCATGCGGGGCATCGTCGTCGCCGTAGACCTTCATGGCCCTGAGCTTGGTGATGCCGGGCGTATCGGCAGGAACGAAAATCATCGAATGCTGCTGGTGCTTGGGCGCATCCGAAGACGTCTTCACCATCACGATGTATATCTTGCAGCGCGGATCGCCGGCCCCCGACGACCACCATTTTTCGCCGTTGAGGACATAGTCGTCACCGTCACGCACGCACGACATGGAAATGTTGGTCGCGTCCGAGGAGGCGACGTCAGGTTCGGTCATGAGATAGGCGGAACGGATCTTGCCTTCGAGCAGCGGCGCCAGCCATTCCTTCTTGTGCGTTTCCGTGCCGTAGCGTTCGATAACCTCCATATTGCCGGTGTCAGGCGCCGAGCAGTTGAAGGTCTCCGCGCCCAGATGCGCCTTGCCCATTTCTTCGGCGAGGTAGGCATACTCGACCGTTGAAAGGCCGTAGCCGCGCTCGGAATCGGTCAGCCAGAAATTCCACAGGCCGCGTTCCCTGGCCTTGGCCTTCAACCCTTCGAGGATCTCGGTCTGCCGCGCCGTGTAGCTCCAGCGGTCGCCATTCTTGCCGACCTCGGCGTGAAACTCCTCATCGAGCGGCATGATCTCCTCGCGCACCATGCGCGATACCTTTTCGTGGATCGGCTTCAGCCGCTCGGTCATGCCGAGATCCATGTTGGTCATCTGGACTTTTCCCGTTTTCCGCAAAGGCCACCCAGGGCGTAATCGACGACCTGGCTGGCGATGTTCTCGATGTCGGCCCGGGTCTCTCCGACCCGCGGCGTGTACCAGAAGATCGGCGAGTTGAGCGTCATGAACATCAGCTGGTTGGTGATGCTCATGTCGCCGAACTCGAACACGCCTTCCTCGCGCCCCTGCAGGAGGGTGGCGCGGAAGAGATTGCCGTAGTTGCTGCGATAGTCGATCAGTTCTCTCAGCGCATCACGCTGTTCCGGCGTTGTGGCGCCGCGCAGATGCATCTCCACGCCGATCCATACCACGCGCTGGAACGGCTTGGTCACCATCATCTGCAGAACATGCGTCATGGCCATCTTGCGCCAGCGCGGCAATGCCGGTCCGGGCACATCGGCCAGCGGCTCGACGGCCTGGTAGTTCATGTCCATGCCAGCCCGGAACACTTCGGCAAAGAGGTCTGCCTTCGAAGGAAAGTGGTGGTAGATCCTGCCCTTCGTCGCGCCGAGGCTGCGTGCCACATCGTCGATTGAGGTGCCCGCATAACCACGCTCCATGAAGCACTTTGCCGCCGCCCGCAGAATGTCCGCGCGCGAACTGTCGGCAACCTGCTCCCTGACGCCAAGCGACATCGCCGGCACATCCTCCCTGTCACCGCCCTTGATTGTTTCGGCTTGTCGCCATTGGGCTCTTTACTGACGGCCTCATCATGAACATACTACCGAGTATGTTGTCAATGCGGACTCGCACAAGAAGCCGCGATCGGGAGGAACCATGGCATATCTCGACAATCTGTTTTCCGTGGCCGGCAAGAAGGCGTTGGTCACGGGTGCCGCGAGTGGCATCGGTCGCATGGCTGCGACCGCGCTCGTTCAGGCTGGCGCCGAGGTCTTCATCGCCTCGCGCCGGGGCGAGGAGTGCGCCAAGGTCGCGGACGAGATCAACGCGCTCGGCGGTTCGGGCCGAGCCGAGGGCTTTGCCGGCGATGTCGGCAGCGAGGAGGGTGTCGCGGCCCTCGTGGAGGAAGTAAAGCGCCGCACGGATCGCCTCCACGTCCTCATCAACAATGCCGGGCTGACCTGGGGCGAGCCGCTCGAAACATTCCCTTATCGCGCGTGGGCGCGGGTGCTGAACGTCAACGTGACCGGCCTCTTCCATCTCACCCGCGAATTGCTGCCCTTGCTCGATGCAGCATCCCACGACGCCGATCCCGCGCGCGTCATCAATCTCGGGTCGGTCATGGGGACCCAGCCGATGGCCGACGGCGCCTATTCCTACACGGCCTCCAAGGCGGCGGTGCACCACCTTACGAAAACGCTCGCCAACGAACTCGCCGGCCGCCACATCACCGTCAACGCTTTCGCGCCCGGCCCCTTCCAGAGCCGCATGACCGCATTTGCCACCGGTACCGATGAAAAGGCCGACAAGGTCGGCGCGCGCGTCCCGCTCGGACGCATCGGCAACCCGGATGACATTGCCGGCGCAACACTTTATCTCTGCGGCAAGGCAGGCAGCTACGTGACCGGAGCCATCCTGCCGATTGACGGCGGTCAGTCCGTTCAGCACGGCATGTCGCTGTTCAAGGGCCTCGATTGACCGCGGGAAACATGCCGAAAGCCAGACTGGAACCTGTACACCCTGACAATGTCTCCGCTGCGGTTGGCACCGAAATCGGCGTTTCGCCATGGCGCGAGGTAACGCAACGGATGATCGATCAGTTCGCCGATGCGACCGACGATCATCAGTTCATCCACGTCGATCCGGCACGGGCGGCGCGCGAGACGCCGTTCGGTGGCACCATCGCGCACGGCTTTTTGTCCCTCTCGCTGCTGTCCACCTTTGCCTTCGAGGCCGTTCCGCCATTGGCGGGCGCGGTGATCGACATCAATTACGGCTTCGACCAGGTGCGCTTCAAGGCGCCGGTCAAGACCGGGTCGAGGGTGCGGGCCCGCTTTTTCCTCGCAAATGCAAACATCCGCCCGTCCGGATGGGTCGAGATCGCCTATGACGTGACGATCGAGATCGAGAACGGGAAGAAGCCGGCGCTCACCGCGCGCTGGCTCACCCTCAGTCAGATCCAGCGCGCGGAGCAGGCGTGATGAGCGATCCCAACATCCTCGATGCCGCGGCGCTCGCGCCCTACCTCGAGAAGCATGTAGCCGGCTTTGTCGGCCTCGAGGCGATCGAGAAGTTCAAGACCGGCCAGTCCAACCCGACATATATGCTCAAGGCGAAAAGCGGGCGCTACGTCCTGCGTGCCAAACCTCCTGGCACGCTGCTCAAATCCGCCCACCAGGTCGACCGCGAGTATCGCGTTATCGGCGCCTTGTCGAAAACCGGCTTCCCTGTCCCGAAGGTGCTGCACCTGTCGGACGAGGATTCGCCGATTGGGCGCATGTTTTACGTGATGGCCTTTGTCGACGGCCGCATCTTCTGGGATCCCTCGCTGCCCGAGGCGAAGGGCAACGACGAGCGCGCCGCCATTTACGATTCCATGAATGCGACACTGGCCGCACTGCATACGGTCGACATCGAAAAGGCCGGCCTTGCGGACTACGGCAAACCCGGCAGCTATTTCGAGCGCCAATACGGGCGCTGGAGCAGCCAGTACCGAGCATCGGAGACCGACAAGGTCGATGACATGGAGCGCCTCATCGAATGGCTCGCCGTCTCGCAGCCGGCTGATGACGGCCAGGTCTCGCTGGTCCATGGCGACTATCGCCTCGACAACATGATCTTCGCGCCCGACCGGCCCGAGGTCGTCGCCGTCCTCGACTGGGAGTTGTCGACCCTCGGCCACCCGCTTGCCGACCTCGCCTACCAGTGCATGCAATGGCGCCTGCCGCACAGCTCCGGCTTCCGTGGCCTGGGCGGGGTCGACCGCGCCGCCCTCGGCATTCCGACCGAAGACGAATATGTGCGCAGCTATTGCGAGCGGCGCGGGCTCAACGGCATCGACCATTGGACCTACTATCTCGGCTTCTCCTTCTTCCGCCTCGCGGCGATCTGCCAGGGTGTCTACAAGCGCGCTCTCGACGGCAACGCGTCGAACCCGGAGAAGGCGCGCACTTATGGCGACGCGGTGAAGCTCTTGGCCGGACTGGCCATGCAACGTATCGAGGAGGGGAAATAGATGGCGCGCTTTGCAGATCAGGTGGTGCTTGTCACCGGCGCCACCGGCGGTTTCGGCCGACGCACCGCCGAGCGTCTCGCCGAAGAGGGGGCGAAACTCGTGCTGTCCGACCTTGATGCCACGAGCCTCGAAACCCTTGCCTCCGAGCTGCCTTGCGAGACGGCCACTTTGGCCGGCAACATCGCCGACGAAGCGCTTTCCGAACAGCTCGTCGCACTGGCCGTCGAGCGGTTCGGGCGCCTCGACATCGCGGTCAACAATGCCGGCATCGCCCAGAGCTTCGTCAAGCTGCCGAGTGTGCCAACCGACGAGGCGCGCCGCATCATAGAGATCGACCTTCTCGGCGTGTTCTTCGCCATGAAGCACCAGATCCCGCAGATGGAAAGGCAGCGCCGTGGCGGGGGAACCGCCGGCACCATCGTCAACATCGCGTCGGTCGCCGGCATCGGCGGCGCGCCGCGGCTGTCGGTCTACGCCGCCGCCAAGCACGGCGTGGTCGGGCTGACGCGTTCGGCGGCCGCCGAATATGCCGCCAAGGGTTTGCGCGTCAACGCCGTCTGCCCGTCCTATGCGCGCACCAACATGGTGCAGGAATTCGTCAAGATGACCGGGCTCGGCGAGGACGAGGCGATCAACGAGCTCACCCGTGGCGTGCCGATGAAGCGCGTCGCGGAAGTCGATGAGGTCGTCGAGGTCATCCTGTTTGCCGCCGACCCCAGGAATGGTTTCATGACCGGCCACACGCTCTCCGTCGACGGCGGCATTTCGGCACTCTGACAGGAGGCGGCCGCAGCCGTACAATCGGCGCGTGAAAAATCTCGACCGCCGCTGTCGGTGTCGGGCATAGTCCGCCGTCCTTAGCAACGGCTGACGGAGACCCCGATGAAATACGCCCTGCTTTGTTACAATTCGCAGGAAAAGACGAGCTGCCTCAGCGAAGGCGAGGAAGCGGCGATGATGGCGCGCGTGCGCACCGCCGAGGACAGGATTCGCCAGAAGGCCACCATCGGCCCCAGCCTGCGGCTCATGCCGACCACGCGGGCGAGCTTTGTCAAGGCCGGCGAGGATCCCATGGTCGTCGACGGCCCCTATGCCGAGACCAAGGAGCAACTGCTCGGCTTCTGGATCATCGACTGTGACAGCCACGAAGAGGCGATCGAGGCCGGCAAGCACCTTGCGCGCGAGCGTGAAGTTGGGGGCATCGAGGTTCGACCGCTGCTGGCTTTCAACCCTTAGGATATGGCGCGGTGACGGACCTCGGATGGATCGACGCGGCGCTCACCTCCGCCCGTCCGCAGGTCATGGGCGCGCTGCTGCGCTATTTCCGCGATCTTGACCAGGCGGAGGAAGCCTTCCAGGAAGCAAGCCTCCGCGCCCTGAAGAACTGGCCGGTCAACGGACCCCCGCGCGACCCTGCCGCCTGGCTCATCTTCGTCGGCCGCAACGCAGCGCTCGATGCGCTGCGCAAGACGAGCCGAAACGCGCCGCTGCCGCCCGACGAACAGCTTTCGGACCTCGATGATGCCGAGGCTGACATGGCCGAGCGACTCGACAACGCGCACTACCGTGATGACGTCTTGCGATTGCTGTTCGTCTGCTGTCATCCCGACCTGCCCGCCACCCAGCAGATCGCACTGGCACTGAGGATCGTTTCAGGGCTGACAGTCGCCGAGATCGCCCGCGCTTTCCTGGTGAGTGATGCCGCGATGGAACAGCGCATCACCCGGGCCAAGCGACGCATAGGCGCCTCCGGCGTGCCTTACGCCACGCCGAGCCCGGCAGAGCGCACCGAACGGCTCGCCGTCGTCGCCTCGATGATCTACCTGCTTTTCAACGAAGGTTATTCGGCGAGCGGCGGCGACCAGCATATCCGCGCCGGCCTCTGTACCGAAGCGATCCGCCTGTCGCGGCTGCTCCTGTCGCTGTTTCCCGCCGAGCCCGAGATCATGGGACTAACCGCCCTCCTGCTCCTGCAGGATTCGCGCGCCGCAGCGCGGCTCGACCCGGAAGGCGAAATCGTACTCCTCGAGGACCAGGATCGCGGCCTCTGGAACAGGAAGCAGATAGCCGAGGGGCTGGTCATGGTCGAGAAGGCTTTCCGCCATGGCCGCCCAGGCCCCTTCCAACTGCAGGCCGCGATTTCGGCTATGCATGCCCAGGCCGAGGATTTCGAGCAAACCGACTGGCAAGAGATCGACCGGCTCTACGGTTTGCTCGAAGAGGCCCAGCCTTCGCCCGTGGTGACGCTCAACCGGGCGGTCGCGGTCTCCCGGCTCAAGGGACCGACCGACGCGTTGACCATGATCGAGCCGCTGGCCGGCAGGCTTCAGGCGTATTTCCACTTCCATGGCGTCAGGGGCGCCTTTCTGACCCAGCTCGGCCGCGCCGAGGAGGCCCGAACAGCGTTCGACCGGGCGATCGCACTGGCTCACACGCCCGCCGAGGCCGCGCATATCCGCCGCCATCTCGACCAACTCCAACGCGACGGAGAGACCATCGCGCCTGCGAACGGTGGTTGACGAGCTAGGCAAAATAAAATGTCGGCCCTTGAAGCCGCGAAACGTCCTCGGGACGACCGCCTCTGGCGGACCAAACCCGGAGACCAACAAATGGACCCTTTTGCACGATCAACAACGAACGCCGACAGCACCGCCTGGCGAGCACGTGGCGGTCTCGGCCGCCTCCTGCTGGCGCTGGCCCTGATCGCGATCATGGTGGGTGGGCTCGATCTGGCGAGCGGCCCCGCGGCACCGATCAAGGTGGCCGACGGCAGTGTGGCCACCGTTACGCTCTGGCGGCTGCCGCACCAGGTGGCCGACACGCCGGCTCCGCTCGCCAACACATTCGAGGGAGAGGCGCGATGAGATTTGTCTGCCTCGTCTATCACGAGCAGTCCGTGCTCGACGGCATGTCGGAAGCAGAGATGCGGGTCTGCGTCGACGACTCGCTCGCCTATGATCGCGAACTGGAGGAGCGCGGCCATATGGTGGTCGCCCATGCGCTGCAGCCAGTCGGCGAAGCGCGCAGCGTCAAGATGCGCAAGGGCCAAAAACACATTACCGACGGTCCCTTCGCTGAGACCAAGGAACAGTTGATCGGCTTTATCCTGATCGAGGCGGCAAGCCGCGAGGAAGCCGTCGAGATCGCTGCCGGCATTCCGATGGGGCGAACCGGCACCATCGAGGTGCGACCGGTCATGGGTCTCTAGCGTCGAATGCGCGATCTCCTCCTGTCGCAAGGGTGGCAGGAGCCCGCGCGCGAGCCGCTTGAGCAGGCCACGCAGAAGGACGATCTGTCCGCAAGTCGAAACGCCGTGCACCACCGGAACGCGAACCGGAAGCTGCACGAGGAGAACCGTCATGACGTCCGAAATCGCAGCGACAACCGCCAACTCCTCTTTGCCTCCGGCCAGAGCCGGCATGAGGGAATGGGTCGGCCTCGCGGTGATCGCCCTGCCCTGCCTGCTGTACTCTATGGACCTCACCGTCCTCAACCTCGCCGTGCCGCATCTGGCCGCCGACCTGAAACCGACCAGCGCGGAACTGCTCTGGATTGTCGATATCTATGGCTTCCTCGTCGCCGGCTCGCTGATCACCATGGGCACGCTGGGCGACCGCATCGGCCGCCGCAAGCTGCTCCTCATCGGCGCCGCCGCCTTCGGCGTCGCGTCCGTGCTGGCCGCCTTTTCGACCACGCCAACGATGTTGATTGTCGCCCGCGCCCTGCTTGGCATAGCCGCTGCCACGCTCGCGCCGTCGACCTTGTCGCTGATCCGCAACATGTTTCGCGATCCGGCCCAGCGCACCTTTGCGATCGGAGTCTGGATCGCCAGTTTTTCGGCTGGCGGCGCGCTCGGGCCGCTGGTGGGTGGCGTCGTGCTCACCTGGTTCTGGTGGGGAGCGGTCTTCCTGATCAACGTCCCGATCATGCTCCTGCTTCTGGCGCTTGGACCGTTTCTGTTGCCCGAGTTCCGAGATCCCGATGCAGGCCGCCTCGACCTCGCGAGCGCCGCGCTTTCGCTGGTCGCGGTGCTGGCCATGATCTTCGGCATCAAGCATGCCGCCGTGGAAGGCTTCGACGCGACAGCGACGTTGACCATTGCCGTCGGTCTCGCCCTCGGCCTTGGCTTCGTCGTCCGGCAGCGCCGTCTCGCAGACCCGCTCATCGATCTGGGCCTGTTCCGGAGCCTTGCCTTCACGGCGTCGCTGGCGACCAACGTATTCGCCTTCTTCATCGCCTTCGGCACGTTCCTCCTGACCGCGCAATATCTGCAACTGGTGATCGGTCTCAGCCCGCTTGCCGCCGGCCTGTGGTCGGCCCCGTCCGGCCTCGCCTTCATCGTCGGCTCTATGACGGCGCCTGCGATCGTAGCCCGCGTGCGTCCCGCCTATGTCCTCGCGGGCGGTCTGCTTGTTTCCTCCGCCGGGTTCCTGATGCTCGCCGCGGTCGACCCGGCCAACGGCCCGCTTCCTGTCGCAATAGCCTACTGCATCCTGTCGCTCGGCCTGGCGCCGGTCTTCACGCTGACCACCGACATCATCATCAGCGCCGCGCCGCCAGAGCGTGCGGGCAGCGCCGCGGCGCTGGCCGAGACCAGCAGCGAACTGGGCGGTGCGCTCGGCATCGCCGTGCTCGGCAGCATCATCACCGCCGCCTATCGCGGCTCCGTCGCAGAGACCTTGCCCGGCGGTCTGACGCCCGAACATGCGGCGGGCGCCTCCGACACGCTGGCCGAGGCCTTGCAGATCGCCGAGGGTCTGCCGGCCGCGATCGGCGAGGCGCTGGCAGTCGCCGCCCGCACGGCCTTCGCGCAAGGCTTCGAGGTCACCGCATTAATTTCGGTGGCAATCGCCGCCACCGGCGCCATCGTCGCCGCGTCAGTGCTGCGCCGGCTGCGGATCGGTGGCGAGGCCGGTTAGGGCCCGTCCAAGGATCGTCCAGAAAGGGGCGGCGCTCGGGTGCCGCCCTTGCTACGACTTCAGCTCAGCAACATATGCGGCGTGGAAACGCGCGTAGCCATTCTCGGTCTCGCGCAAATGTTCACGCGCGATCCGATGAAAGTCGGGCAGCCTGTGAAACGGCACCACGGGATAGGCGTGGTGTTCGGCGTGATAGGGCATGTTCCAGGCCAGCCAACGCACCACGCGGTTGGTGTAGGTCGTCCGCGTGTTCTCAAGCATGTTTGCGACGAAGGGGCAGCGGCCATGCTCGGCAAGCAGATAGAGCCTCAGGAACGGTTGGCCGAGCAACACCGGCACGATCCAGACCCACAACAGTGCGGTGGAGCCGACGGCGATGCTCAGTACTGCCAGAGCCGCATAGCCCGCCAGCGTCAGCCGGGCCTCGCGGCGGACGCGCCTGCGGGCGTTTTCGGGCACGAAGCCGTCGCGACGCGTTCCGATCGCATTGGCTGAAAGCGTCCTTGCCAGCGACCACCACAGCGGCAGGCCCGAAACGTGAATGACGTAGTCGCGCAGCGTTTCCGGCTTGCCCTCGCCGAGCTCGGGATCGTGGTCGGGGTCCTGGGTGTGGCGGTGATGGGCGAAGTGGAAATAGCGGAACCATTCGGCCGGGATCGCAATCAGGAAACCGCAGAAGCGTGCGACCCAGTCGTTGAGCCGCTCACTGGCAAAAGCCGTGCGGTGGATCGTTTCGTGTTCCAGCGTGAACAGGAAGACAATCAGGATCCCCTGAATCGGCAGCAGCAGCGGCCAGGCCGGAACGCGCATCAGGATCAGCGCGCCGAGAACGACGATCAGGCTGGCATGAGAAACGAGGCGGACCAGGCCCGGCTGATCGGATTTTTCCGTCAGCG
Source organism: Nitratireductor mangrovi (assembly GCF_007922615.2). Classification (NCBI taxonomy): domain Bacteria; kingdom Pseudomonadati; phylum Pseudomonadota; class Alphaproteobacteria; order Hyphomicrobiales; family Phyllobacteriaceae; genus Nitratireductor; species Nitratireductor mangrovi. Next base: position 3,062,068 of record NZ_CP042301.2, read on the forward strand.
CGCGGCGCTGCTCCTGCGAAAGCGAGGCGAGCAACGCCCGGTGATCCATCATAGCTTCAGTCATGTGCGATCCTCGGGGACCGCAAATCTACACGTCGCGCGCCGCTTCCGCCAGAAACGCGAAGGCATAGTCCGCAAAGGAACGCCAAACCTCTACCCGGAAAACCTGCTCGTCGGTGCGCCACAGGACGATCTCGACCTTGCCCAGCACGGTACGCGAGCAGGCGTCCACCGGGAACGCGGCAAGCGACAGATCTTGCGGACAGCCGGCGGCCAGACAGGCCTCCGCCCCCTCGCCTTCGACCATAATCCCGACATTGCGGTGAGAGACGTCGACGGCTGAATGCAGCGCCTTGGCCTTGGCCGCATCGCCCATCAGCCCGGCGCCGTCGGCGTCGATGACGAGCCACTCGTCCGGCCCGAGCCACAGCGCCGCGCGCTTGCCTGACTTCGACCGCGCCGATTGCTTGGGCCTTTTCGGCAGAGTGACGCCGAGCGCACGTGACAACGAATTGAGCGCATCCTCGGACGCCCTGAGCACCAGCCTCTCCGCTGGTGGCGCCGGCTTCACGGTGACGGTGGAACCGCCGCCCGAAGATCCGGCCAGCTTCTCCCGGCGTTCCGCGACGGCCATATCAGCCATGCTGGCGCTCTCCCTTCTCGTCGAAAAAGATCGTGCCGCATATTTCGGCCTGGATGACGCCTTCCGGCATCGGCACGTGGATTGTTTCGCCCATGCGCTCGCGGCCGCCGGCGACCAGCGCCATCGCGATCGAGCGACCGCAATTTTCCGACCAGTAGGACGAGGTGACGTGTCCGATCATCTTCATCGGCACCGGCTGATCGGGATCGTCGACGATCTGGGCGCCTTCCTCGATCACCGTCTTCGGGTCGAGCGTCTTCAGCCCGACCAGTTGCTTGCGGCCAGCGGCCACGAGATCGGGACGCTTCAGGCCGCGAACACCGACGAAGTCGGTCTTCTTCTTGCCGATCGCCCAGTTGAGTCCGGCATCGTCGGGCGTCACCGTGCCGTCAGTATCCTGGCCGACGATGATGAAACCCTTCTCTGCCCGCAGCACATGCATGGTCTCGGTGCCGTAGGCACAGGCGCCATGCTTTTCGGCCTCGGCCCAGAGCACCTCCCATACCGCCGCGCCATAGTCGGCCGGCACGTTGACCTCGAAGCCGCGTTCGCCCGAGAACGACATCCGGAAGAGCCGCGTCGGCACTCCGCAGATCCTGCCCTCGCGCACCGACATGTGCGGCATCGCTTCATCGGCAATGTCGATCCCCTCGACGAACGGGGCGATGATCTCGCGCGAGTTCGGCCCCTGAACCGCGATCACCGCCCACTGTTCCGAGACCGAGGTCAGCCACACCTTCAGATGCGGGAACTCGGTCTGGAGATAGTCCTCCATGTGGTTGAGCACACGCGCCGCGCCACCGGTCGTCGTGGTGACGTGGAAGCGGTCCTCTGCCAGACGCCCCACCACGCCGTCATCATAGATGAAACCATCCTCGCGCAGCATCACGCCGTAGCGGCAGCGCCCTGGCTCGAGCTTCTGCCAGGGGTTGGTGTAGAGCAACTCCATGAAGGCCGCCGCGTCCGGACCAACCACCTCGATCTTGCCCAGCGTCGAGGCATCGAAAAGCCCGGCCGCCTGGCGCACGGTGCGGCATTCGCGGTTGACGGCCGCATGCATGTCCTCGCCGGCCTGCGGATAATACCAGGGCCGCTTCCACTGACCGACATCCTCGAACACCGCGCCCCGGCTCTCGTGCCAGGCATGCATCGGCGTCTTGCGCGTCGGCTCGAACAGTGCACCGCGCGAATGGTTGACGATGGCGCCGAAGGTCACGGGCGTGTAGGGCGGCCTGAAGGTGGTGAGCCCGACCTCCGGCATCTCCTTGCCGAGCGCCTCGGCAGCGATCGCCAGCCCGTGCAGGTTCGAGGTCTTGCCCTGGTCGGTCGCCATGCCGTTGGTGGTGAAGCGCTTGACGTGCTCGATCGAGCGCATGCCTTCGCGCACCGCCTGGCGAATATCCTTTGCGGTCACGTCGTTCTGGAAGTCGACAAAGGCCTTCACGGTCTTGTCGGCGCCTGCGCCGGGCGCCGAACCGAGCATGCCGCCCGCCCAACTCTCCGATGATTCCGCCTTGATCGAAACCTTGCCGCCCCTCGCCCCGCCGCTGGCCTTGGCCGCGCGCTCGCCCGCCGCCAGCGCTTCCTTCAGCGCTGCGGCGAGATCGTCCGTGCCGTTGCAGGCTCCGACCGACACGCAGTCCTGGGCGTAAGTACCAGGCAGGAAGCGCTGGCTGGCCGCATCGAACGCCACCTTGCCGCGCGACTGCGAGAAGAGGTGCACCGACGGGGTCCAGCCCGACGAGGTGATCAGCGCGTCGACCGCAATCTGCCGTCCGCCACCGCCCTCCTTGGGCTCGACGGTCATCGAGCGCACACGCAGCTTGCCGCCGACACCAGTCAACGCCCGTCCTGGCAATACGTTTATGCCGAGGTCTCTCGCTTCCTCGAAAAGGGCGCCCGACGGCTTGTCGCGCAGATCGACGATGGCCGCGATGCCGACGCCGGCCTTCTTCAGGTCGATCGCCGCCGCGTAGGCCGAATCGTTGCTTGTGTAGACGCCGACATTGCGTCCCACGGCAACGCCGAAATGGTTCAGATAGCTGCGCGCCGCCGAGGCCAGCATGATTCCCGGCCGGTCATTGTCGGCAAACACCATGTGGCGCTCGATCGCGCCGGTCGCCAGGATCACCTTCTTCGCCCGCACCTGCCACAGCCGCTCGCGTGGCCGCACTTGCGGATCAGCCAGATGATCGCTCACCCGCTCGGCCAGCGCGACGAAGTTCTGGGCGTAGTAGCCAAACGCCGTCGTGCGGGCCAGAAGCCGCACATTGTCCATTCCGGCCAGCTTGCCGGCTGTTTCCTGTGCCCAGTCCCAGCCGCTCTTGCCGTCGATGCGGGCGCCTGTTTCGTAGCGCATGGCACCGCCGAAAAGCGGCTGCTCGTCGCACAGGATCACGCGCACCCCGGTTTCGACCGCCGCCAGCGCCGCGGCCAGACCCGCCGCCCCGCCGCCGAGGACCAGCACGTCGCAATGCGCGTAGCGCGAAGAATAGTGGTCGGGGTCTGGTTGAACCGGCGCGACGCCAAGCCCCGCCGCAGCGCGGATGTTGGGTTCATAGATCGCCTTCCACGCCGCCTTCGGCCACATGAAGGTCTTGTAGTAAAAGCCCGCCGAAAAGAACGGCGAGAACAGGTCGTTGACCGCACCGATGTCGAAGCCGAGCGACGGCCAGCGGTTCTGCGACACAGCCGCGAGCCCGTCATAGATCTCCTGCACCGTGGCGCGCACGTTCGGCGTCTTGCGCGCGCCGTCGCGGTGGATGCCCACCAGCGCATTAGGCTCTTCAGCACCTGCCGAAAGAACGCCGCGCGGGCGGTGATATTTGAACGAGCGCCCGACGAGGTGGACGTCGTTCGCAATCAGCGCCGAGGCCAGCGTATCGCCTGCCAGGCCTTCGAACGCCCGCCCGTCGAAGGAAAACGACACGCTGCGCGCGCCCGACAGCCGGCCGCTGCCGGCAACACGGTTCACCCCGGTCATCGTGCGGTGTCCTTCTTCCTCTCGCGCTCCGCTGTGCGACGCGGTTTGGCGGAGGGTTCCGGCGCCGCCTGTTCGTCGATGGACTGGGCTGTGTCGGGAGCGCGGAAGCGCGCCGGGTCCGGCTTCTTCTCGCCCGCCTTGTATGTGGTCAGGATGCGATCACTGACGGTGTCGCGCACAGCGTTGAAGAAGCGCGCGCAACCATGAATGTGGCGCCAGCGCTCATAGGCCAGCCCGCGCGGGTTCTTGCGGATGAAGAAATAGGCCTCGAAGTCGGCGTCGCTTTCAGCCGCGATGTCCGCCGGCCGCGCGATGTGCGCCTCGCCGGCATGGCGGAACTCCAACTCCGGCCGTTCTTCCTCGCAATAGGGACAATGGATGAGCAGCATGGCACTTTCCGTCAGAGTTCGCCCGGCCCGAGCACCGTGCCGGGCGGCTGGTCGCACAGCCTTTCGCCAACCACGGCGTAGGGGCCGACACGGCGGATCAGTTCCTCGACGCTGTCGACCGGCGCGAACAGCGTCCCGTTGCCGATGTTCAGGACCGTCAGTTCGATCGGATCCACCGACAGGATGACATGACGCCCCTGAGGGTCGCCCTCGGGCACGTCCTCGACGAAAATCGCCAGCGGCTTGCCCGTCGTCCACAGGCAGGCGAGCTTCCCCGACGGCACCGAGAACGGCCAGTCGCTTTCGTTGTCGGTGCGCGAGATCGACTGGACCCGCACCTCGTCTTCGCTCGGGAAATGGAAGAAATCCCGCTCGGAAACAAAAAACAGCGGCAGCGCGACCGCGGCATAGGCAAACCCGATCATGGTCAGTGCGCCACCGCGGCCGCGGCGGCCTCGTCGATCAGCCGCCCGGTGCGGAAACGCTCCAGCGTGAACGGCGCGTTGATCGGGTGCGGCTCGTCGCGCGCGATCGTGTGCGCAAACACGTTGCCCGAGCCGGGCGTCGCCTTGAACCCGCCTGTGCCCCAGCCGCAATTGACGTAAAGCCCCCTGACCGGTGTCTTGGCCAGGATCGGCGAGCGGTCGGGAGTGACGTCGACGATGCCGCCCCAGGAACGCAGCATCTTCATGCGGGTGAACATCGGGAACATCTCGCAGATGGCGTCGAGCGTGTGCTGGATGATGTGCAGGCCGCCGGTCTGCGAATAGGAGGTGTACTGGTCGGTTCCGGCACCGATCACCAGTTCGCCCTTGTCCGATTGCGAAATGTAGGCATGCACGGTGTTCGACATCACCACGCACGGAAAGCACGGCTTGACCGGCTCCGACACCAGCGCCTGCAAGGGGTAGGATTCAAGCGGCATGCGCACGCCGGCCATGTCCATCAGCACGGTGCTGTGGCCTGCGGCGACAACGCCAATCTTCCTGGCCCCGATGAAGCCGCGCGAAGTCTCCACCCCGGTCACCGCTCCGTCCGGCCCGCGGCGGATGCCGGTCACCTCGCAGTTCTGGATGATGTCGACGCCTCGCGCCGCCGCCCCGCGCGCGTAGCCCCAGGCCACGGCGTCGTGGCGCGCGGTGCCGCCACGGCGCTGCAAGGCCGCGCCCATGACGGGGTAGCGCGCGTCCTTCGCGATGTTGAGCGGCGGGCAATAGTCCTTGGCCTGTTCGGGCGTCAGCCATTCATTGTCGACGCCGTTCAGCCGGTTGGCGTGAATGTGCCGCTTGAACACCTGCACGTCGTGCACGTTGTGGGCCAGCATCATGACCCCGCGCGGCGAGTACATGACGTTGTAGTTGAGCTCCTGCGAGAGCCCGTCCCACAGCTTCATGGCGTGGTTATAGATGCCCGCCGACTCGTCGTAGAGATAGTTGGAGCGGATGATGGTCGTGTTGCGGCCGGTATTGCCGCCGCCGAGCCACCCTTTCTCCAGCACGGCGACATTGGTGATACCGTGCTCGCTGGCAAGGTAGTAGGCCGTCGCCAGCCCGTGGCCGCCGGCCCCCACGATGATGACATCATAGGCCTTCTTCGGCTCGGGCGACGGCCATTGCGCTTCCCAGCCCTTGTGGCCGCGCAATGCTTCGCGGGCGATGGCGAAAACCGAATATTTGCGCATGGGCTGCCTGCCTCGAAACCTGCCCGACACACCACCGGCGACGATGCTTCGAGGCGTACCACTATCGGGTCCGCGCCTCACGCCTTGCGCTAAATGCGACGGCGTTTGCCGTTTTGCGTCAAGCTGCAACGCTGTCCGGTTTCGGGTGGCTGGTGCCCGCCCGGTTTGGAAAAAAGCGCGCCTCCGCCGGCATTCCGCCGGCCCGCAATCCGAGGAGCCTTCGCAATGACACAACTCATCAACAAGGTCGCCATCGTCACCGGTGCCAGTTCCGGCATCGGCCGCGCCACAGCAAAACTGTTCGCGCAGGAAGGCGCCCGCGTCGTGGTCACCGCACGCCGCCAGGCCGAGCTCGACGTGCTCGTGGCCGAAATCACCGAAGAAGGCGGCGATGCCGTCGCGCTAGCCGGTGATGTTCGCGACCACAAGCACAATGAGATTCTGGTCGCGCTCTGCGAGGAACGTTTTGGCGGCCTCGACATCGCCTTCAACAATGCTGGCACAGTTGGCCGCCTCGCACAGGTGGACGAACTGCGGGAGGAAGATTGGGATGAGACCGTCGCGACCAATCTGGACGCGGCCTTCGCCGCCGCCCGCCATCAGGTTCCCGCGCTGCGCCGTCGCGGCGGTGGAGCGTTGATCTTCACCTCGAGCTTCGTCGGCTACGAGACCGCCGGTATGCCAGGCATGGCCGCCTATGCCGCGGCCAAGGCGGGGGTCGTTGGCCTGGCCAAGGCATTGGCCGCCGACTTGGGTACCGCCGGCATTCGCGTCAACGCGCTTCTTCCAGGCGGCACTGAGACCGCGATGGCGACCTTCGAGACCGACGAGCAGCGGCGATTCGTGGAAGGTCTGCACGCGTTGAAACGCATCGCCCAGCCGGAAGAAATCGCCCGGGCCGCGCTCTATCTCGCCTCCGACGCGTCGAGTTTCGTGACCGGCACGGCCATGCTGGCCGATGGCGGCGTTTCCATCAACCTGACCTGAGCGGGTTTCGGCCGCGGCGCCCTCAAGGCGCCGCGTTGTTTTGAAGGCGCCAGGCAGCCGGCGATGCTCCGGCAAAGCGTTTGAACGCACGGCTGAATGCCGCCTCGGATTCGTAGCCGGCTTCATGGGCCACGACGGCGACCTTCTGGTGGCCGTCGGACAGAAGGCGCGCCGCCTTCTGCAGACGCCACTGCGTCAGATATTGCATCGGCGGACAGCCGATGAGCTTGGCAAAGCGGGCCGCGAGCACCGTGCGCGAGACGTTGGCCTCGGCGGCAAGCTCGCCCAGCGTCCACGCCCGCACCGGCTCCGCATGGAGGCACGACAAAGCGCGCCCGACCGCAGGATCGCGCAGGCCGGCGAACCAGCCGGTCTGTCCGTCGGGAAACGTCGACAGATAACGGGAGAGCACCTCCGCGAAGATCAACTCGCTGAGCCGCAGGCGTACACCCTCCCAGCCCGCGTCCGGTCTGCGCGTCTGGTCGAGCGTCAGGCCGATCAGCTTGTCGAGCATGTCGCCCGTTGCGGGACGGCGGACATGCATGAAGCGCGGTAGCGCCGCCAGTACCGGATTGAAGGGCTGCAGGTCGCAACCGAGGAAACCGCATACATATCGTGCACGTGGCAAGCCGCCACCGCCTTCCTCGACGACGAAAGGCAGCTTGCCGGACGCCATCTCGCGGAAGAACAGCATCGAATCCTCTTCGCCGAGTTCCGGTGTCCCGTCGTGGACGCCAAGCATCGCATAGGGGTCGGCGTGCGGGAAGACGAGCACGTCGCCGGCCTCGAAACGGGTCGGCGCGACGTCTGGGATGCTCGCCCAGCCCTCGCCTTCGATGACGATGTGGTATGAAACCACGTGCCGCGCGCGCGGCAGGATGATCGGCGCAAACCTCCTGGCGTGCGGCACGGCCACGCCCCAGGGCGACGTGGCTTCGACCATGAAGAACAGCGCGCCGCTCAACCTCACCGCTCGAAGCACATCGGATAGCGGATCGTTGGCCGCGCGCGTGTAGAGCGGCGGTGCCGTCTCCCCGAGTGCCGCACGCCACGGCCTCGCCGCGCCGTTTCGGGACGCGTCGTCAAGAGTTCCGGACTTGCGGTCATGGGCCGCGCTCATCTCGCCACCTATCCTCGCCGCGCCCAAATGCGAACGAAACCGCCCCGGAGGTCGATGATGATGATGCTCGAAACCACCGATCGCAACCCCGCGGAAATCTACGACGAGAAGTTTGTGCCCGCCCTTTTCGCGCCTTGGGGCGCGATCGTCGCCGAGCTGGCCGGCATCGGCCCGGGTGAAAAGGTGCTCGACGTTGCCTGCGGAACCGGAGCCCTGACGGCCGTTGTCGCGGAAAAGGTAGGGCCGGAAGGGCGGGTCACCGGGCTCGACATCAACCCGCAGATGCTCGCGGTCGCGCGTGCCAAGCCGCTGGCTGTGGAATGGATCGAGGCGCCGGCCGAGAGGCTGCCTTTCGCAGACGCCGCTTTCGACGCCGTGCTAAGCCAGTTCGGTTTCATGTTCTTCGACGATCAGGCGCTGGCGCTCGGCGAGATGCACCGCGTGCTCCGGCCCGGCGGTCGGCTCGCGGTCGCCGTCTGTGGCGCGGTGGAAGATTCGCCCGGTTATGCTGTCTTCGCAAGCCTTCTCGACGATCTCTTCGGTGAAGATGTTGGCAACGCATTTCGCGCACCCTTCGTGCTGGGGGACGCGGAGAAACTGGCTGCCATCTGCGAAAAGGCCGGTCTTGCCGGCGCTCGCATCGTCAGCCGCACTGGCAGCGTGCGTTTCGACTCCATTGCGGAACTGGTCTCGACCGAACGCGCCTGCGTCTGGACGCTGGGCGGCGTCCTCGACGAAGGCCAGTTCGAGCTGCTGCGGCGGGAAAGCGAACGTGCGCTCCGGCCGTTCACGGACGCAGACGGCCGGATCGCATTCGCCATGCCGTCCCTGATCATCGCCGCAACCAAGTAGTTCGCCGGCTCTCACTGCGCCTGCCGCAAGAGGCGAGGCCAGGCCGGTCTTCGGGCCGCTGTTTCGCAGTAGACAATACTTGGTGATTCTGCTATCAGCCGCTCCAATTTGCAGCGGCGTCGCTGCAGAGGCGGAGAGTATTGGCTACGCCTCGATCATCACAACCCGACTGACAGGAACGGCCGTGCAGGTACTCGTCCGCGACAACAACGTTGATCAGGCGCTTCGCGCGCTCAAGAAAAAGATGCAGCGCGAAGGCATTTTCCGCGAGATGAAGATGCGCGGACACTACGAGAAGCCTTCCGAAAAGCGTGCCCGCGAAAAGGCGGAAGCGGTTCGCCGCGCGCGCAAGCTGGCGCGCAAGCGCGCCCAGCGCGAAGGTCTGCTGGCCGGCCCGAAGGGCGCCACGGCGCGCTGACGCGCCGCTATTTCGTCGATTTCGACAGTTAGCGAGGGTGGGGCGATGCGAATCGCGCCACCTTTTTGTATTGGTGGCGCCGGGCAGTCGTGAACGGCGCCGGAATCACAGCCAGAATGAGGGACCGGGTATCGATGCAGTTCTTTTCGGGCAACATGCGGCCCTTCGCGCCGGCGGCAGCGCTGTTCGCCTGCCTCGCCCTGGCCGCATGCCAGACCGCCGGATCGGGCACCGATATCACCGCGATCGATACCGCGCAGGGCTCGGAAGAAAACATCGCCTCGCTGACCGCGGTCATCGAGCGCAACCCGCGTGATCCGCAAGCCTACAACGTCCGTGGTTCGGCCTTCGGCCGCGCCGGGCGCTATCGCGAGGCGCTCGAGGATTTCGACACCGCGATCCGCCTCAACCCCAGCTATTTCCAGGCCTATGCCAACCGCGCCCTGATCCATCGCTATCTCGGCGAGAGCGGCAAGGCGGTTTCAGACTACAATCGCGCCATCCAGCTCAACGCCAGCTACGACGCCGCCTATATAGGCCGAGGCAATCTCTACCGGCTGAACGGCAGGACGCGGGAGGCGTTCGACGATTTCCAGCGCGCCATCCAGCTCGACACCACCGACCCGCGCGCCTACCACAATCGCGGCTTGCTCTATCAAGCGCAGGGCCAGCACAATTTCGCGCTCGAGGATTTCTCGACCGCCATCTCGCTGGCCCCGGACGCCGCCGAGCCTTACAACGGCCGCGGCCTCTCCTACCTGGCCCTCGGTGACGAGGAGAATGCGTTCTCCGACTTCAACACCGCCATCAAGCTCGACGGCGACATCGCGGAAGGCTGGGCAAACCAGGCTCTGGTCTATGAGCGCCGCGGCGAAAAGCAAAAGGCGGCGCGTTCCTACCGCCAGGCGCTGAAGCTCGATCCCGAATACGGGCCCGCCAAGGCCGGGCTTTCCCGCGTCAGCGGTTGACCGCCGGATCACCCTCGCCGGCGATCGTGGAAGTCGTTGACATATAACCGCTTTTCTTCAGCCGGCGGCGGACCCACATAAGCGAGAACTGCACCAGCATCACGCCCGCCACCACCAGGAGGCCGGCCGTGACCGGATCGCCCGTGGTGCCGCGCAGAAGATAGCCGGCCGCGATCAGCGGCGTGTTCCAGCACAACGTCCCGAGCACCCCGGCCAGCAGGAAGGTCGGCACGCCGAGCCGCAGCATGCCGGCCGGCAGCCCGACATAGATGCGCACCGTCGGCAGAGTGTGGGCGAGGAAGGTGTACCAGAACTGGCTGTCGCGATAGCCTTCGGTCATGCGCCGGAACAGCGGCTCGTGGAGCAGGATGTATTTGCCATATTTTTCAACAACTTCGCCGATGCGAACTTCGCCGATGGCGCGACCGAGCCCGTACCAGAACAGGGCGCCGGCCATCGACGCGAACGCTGTCACCAGCACCAGGAGCCCCGCTTCGGCGCCGGTGGTCGCGGCTGTCATGCCCAGGAAAACCAGGATGATGAAGGACGGCCCGACCGGCGACAGCTTCTCGATGAACGCCACCACGCCCGCGCCGAACAGGCCCAGCTGCAGATAGGTGGTGACATAGTCGGGCAGTTCCATGGCGTGGTTTCGCGCCCCCGGTTCGGCGGCGCGAATGATCCTGACGCCGCGTCCGTCTGTCCCTAGCGGCAGTGTGCGCCACCTGCAAGCGATTGGCAAATCGGCGCGGGACCGCCCCCGCTTTTCATGGATTTTTCGCAGGTTTTTCCGCCGAACCCACGGAAAATCCGGCGTTCCCCCGCAAAACCCTTGACTCCTTGGCGTTCAATAAAATAACCATATAGTTTCTTTATGAAGGTGCCTTCCAATGTCGGTTTCCAGCGAGGAACGCATCCTCCGTTTCCTCAAGTTTCGCGGCCGCCAGACCGCCGAGACGGTCGCCCGCCATCTCGACATTTCCGTTCCCGGAGCCCGCAAACATCTCGACCGGATGAAGGCGGCCGGGCTGGTCGATTTCGAAGACGAGGCCGGCGCGGTCGGCCGCCCGCGCCGTTTCTTCCTTCTCGCCGCAAAGGCCGAGGCGCGGTTTCCCGACACCCATGCCGAACTGACGCTCGACATGATCGGTTCGGTGCGGCGGCTGTTCGGCGCCGACGGTCTCGACAGGCTGATCGAGGATCGCGAGCGCCGCACCGACGACCGCTACGCGGAGGCGCTGAAGGAGGCGGACGGGATCGAGGCGCGGCTAGACCGGATGGCGGCGCTGCGTTCGGAGGAGGGTTACCTGGCCGAATGGGAGAGGCTGCCGGACGGAGGCGGTTACCTGCTGGTCGAAAACCATTGCCCGATCTGCGCGGCCGCGCGCGCCTGCCAGGGTTTCTGCCGTTCCGAACTGGAAAGCTTTCGCCGCGCCTTCGCGCCGCTCGCCTCGGTCGAGCGCGCCGAGCACATGCTTGCCGGCAGCCGCCGCTGCGCCTATCTGGTCCGGCCGCGAGGCGACGATGCCGCCTGAAGAGCAGACGGCGGCGATCGACTGGCGCAGGCTGTGGGCGAGCGGCGACCTCGCCCGCTTCATCTTCATCAGCCTCGGCATCCTGCTGCACGCCACCAACGAGACCATGGTCGCCACCATCATGCCGGCGATGGTGGCCGAGATCTCCGGCGTCACCTTCGTCGGCTGGACGCTGGCCATGTACGAGCTCGGCTCGATCACCGCGGGCGCCGCCGCCGGGCGCATGATCTCCTACCTGCCGCTGCGCTCCAACATGGCGGGTGCTGCGCTCGTCTACGGAATCGGCGCGCTGATCTGCGCGCTGGCGCCCGGCATGGGCTGGCTGCTTGCCGGGCGCCTGGTCGAGGGGCTCGGCGGCGGCGCGCTGGTGGCGCTCGCCTTCGTCTCGGTCGAGCGCCTGTTTCCGCGCCTGATCTGGCCGCAGCTTTTCGCCATCATTTCGGTGGTCTGGGGCGTGTCGGCCTTTTCCGGCCCGCTGCTCGGCGCGCTGCTCGCGGACGCCTGGTCGTGGCGCTGGGCCTTCGGCATCTTCGCCGTCGCCGGCTTCGCCATGGCCGCGATCAGCTTTGTCGTGCTGTCCGGCCCCGCCGCCACCAGGCGCCGCGACGAGATCGCGCCGCCCTTCCCGGCCACGGCGCTGGCCTGCCTGGCGGTGGCGGTGACGCTGATCGCCTGGGCCGGCGTCGCCTCCGGCATCCTGTGGTCGGCACCGCTGCTCGCCGCCGGGCTCGCCGGGCTGGTGCTGTTCTTCCGGCTCGACGCGCTGCGGCCGGCCTCGCGGCTTTTCCCCGAGCGCCTGTTCGACCGCCGCACGACGCTCGGCGCCGGCATGGTCATGGTGTTCTCCTTCTCGATCGCCACCATCAGCTTCACCATCTACGGCCCGCTGCTTTTGACCAGCCTGCACGGCATCTCGCCGCTCACCGCCGGCTACATCGTGGCGGCCGAATCGATCGCGTGGTCGGTGCTGTCGATCCTGGTCGCCAATGCCGCGCCGCGGCACGAACGGACGATCATCACCACCGGCGCGCTGATGATCGCCGCCGGCGTGGCCGGCTTCGCCTGGGCTGTGCCGGCCGGCTCGATCCCGGCGGTGCTGGCCTGCGCGCTGCTGCAGGGCGGCGGTTTTGGCATCGCCTGGCCCTTCGTCACCCGCATCATCGTCGCGGCCGCCCGGCCGGCCGAGACCACCATCACCTCCTCGGCGATCCCGACCCTGCAGCGCATCGGCTATGCCGTCGGCGCCGCCGGCGCCGGCATCATCGCCAATGCCAGCGGCTTTGCGCACGGGCTGAGTGCCGGGGCCGCGGCCGGTGTCGCGACCTGGCTGTTCCTGGCCTTTGTGCCGCTGGGGCTGGTGGGGCTGGTCGCCGGCATAATGGTGGCGCAGCGGACAAGGGCGGCGTCAACGGTACTGCCCGCCGGCATGGCTTGAGAACGAGCGGGATATCGAAGCTCGGCGGCCCGCTGCCGGCTGTCGGGTAAACTCTTCGTCGGAGGCCGCGGCAATGATCGTCACCAGGTCTGGGGACATCTCCGATCCGCACGCCTTATTCTAAGGGTGCATTGTCGGGTCTGGCCTACGCCACCCGCCCGGTCAACGGACGATTGAAGTTCGATGCCTTATCGAGTTCGAAGTGGCGCAAGAGCACACTCAGGAAATCGCGTAAATCTCGATCGGCTTGTCGATACCCCGCAGCGCGGAAGCATGAGGGGAAGCCTGAAGGCCTGACCGAACGATGATGTCTTTCGCTGCGGTGATCACGTTGTTGGTAGCGAATATGTTGTTGGGGGTCGCAAGGTTCTGTACGCGGGACGCGATGTTGACTGCCTGGCCGAAGTAGTCCTGGCGGTCGTTCATGCTCACCGCAATGCAGGGCCCTTCGTGAATGCCGATCTTGAGGACGAGGTTCGAATTCTCGTTTCTCGAGTTCAGTTCGTCGATCCCCCGACGCATGCGTATTGCGGCGCTCAAAGCCTGTTGTGGCAGTGGAAAGGTGGCCATCACCGCGTCACCAATTGTCTTCACAACGGCGCCTCCCTCCTCTGCAACGATCTGCGTCAACACGCCGAAGTGCACGCGAACCAGATCGTAGGCAGCGAGGTCGCCGACCTTGTCGTACAGAGCCGTGGACCCGCGGAGATCCGTGAAGAGGAATGTGAGGCTGGTGACCTTCAGCCGCTGGTCCACGTCCAGCGTGCCGGTGTGATAGATGTTTCGGAAAGTCTGGTTTGACAGTATCCGCTTGGCTGTCAGGAATGGCCGCCTTTTTCCAAGCACGTCGTGAAGAGCGTCATTTGCGAGGCACACCGACGGCACCGCCCGGACGTCGATCTGATTTTCGATCGATATGCGTACTGGCCCGGGCCGCATCACAAGTGTCTCGTGATGGCGATGGCCGCGGTCGATCACAAGCGTCAACGACTGCCGTTCTCGAGTAGGCTCCCCTTTGACATCAATGAATTGCGCGGCGTGGGTGACCGGTTCAAAAACGATGATGAAAGCCTCTGGCAATTGCAGCGAGATGACGGCTTTCTCGCCCGCAGGAAGCTCCAACGCCTCAAGGACGAACTCATCCACCAGGGCTTCGTAGTTGTCTTCCGGAAGGTCAATCCCAGAGCCCCAGTAGATTTGTCGAAAATACTCCAACGGGGGAAGCTGATGCGGATTGTGGGCAGCGATACGCCGAATCCGGGGGCTGACCGTGAAGGTTACTTCGACCATCTCGTCCAGCGTCGGCTCATACCCGGCCGCGCAGAGCGCGCAGGTATAGGCCTCGCTTTCAACGGTTCTGAGCGACGTATTCGCATCCAGCACGCCGCCGCACCCGGGACACAACACGTTCCATGACAAGTCGAAGATGCCGAGACGGGTGGCGTGCAAAAAGCCAGAGATGGTCGCTTCGGTATTCAGACCAGCCGACGAGGCAAATGCGAGGGGATTTACGTTGTTGAGCTTGCGATCCTCAGCACCTTTCACCGTTTCTCGAAGTGCATCCGCGAAAGCGTGATCCGTGCACTCACGCAAGAGGTCAAACAAGGCGGTGGTGTCGTCCATGAGCGCAGGCCATGCCATTGCACCGCGTCGGATGCTGCGCCTTCCCGCAGAAACGCGCAAGAGAAATCAGTGGATGACATTCCAGGGTCCGGCTTCCTGGCCAGGCTATACGGACCCTCGGCATCCGCGCCGGACGACGCGTGCCGCCTGAGCCGGCGCCGACGGCGCGCGGGATGTGGACCGGTGGCCTCGCCTTCCAGCCGTTCGATCAGGCCGAAGACCGCCGATTTGAGCTCGAACTCCCTCATCCAGCGCTCGCCGCTTTCCAGGAATACATGCGAGGCCAGCGCCACCGGCAGCACCGGCACGATGGCGGCGACCAGACCCTTCGGATGCGACGGGCTGACGCCGATGCGCGCGTTTGCTCGTCACGTACCGGCCCGAGGTCGCGCCGTTAAGGTTAGCGAAACGTTTCCAGTCCGGCCGAAAACAGCCGTGGTAGACTGCCGGCATGGACAAGCTGCACAGCCTGTTTTGCATCACACTTGCCGCCATCGCCTGCACGGTCGTGCCGGCCGTCGCCATTCTCTACCTGCTGCAGGGGGACCGTTTCGGAGGCGTCATCTTCGCAATCCTTACGGCGTGGGTGTGGAACTTCGGCTATCGGGAATATCGCAAGCAAAGGGCGCAAACCTAACGGGACGGCCGGTCAATCGCGTGAGGAACAGGTTCGAGGACAGGCACGAGTTTGCGCCGCACATCGCGAGCCACGTGCACCGCCCGCCGGCCGCGACCGCGGAGCGTGCCGACAACCGATCGGTCGTCCTGTGTGTTGCAGGGATTAGGGACGGGCCGCGAAAAACCAAGGCGCGTTGATATCTTTGGATGTCAAATGCCGCAAACGAAGCGATGCGCTAGGCTACCCCTCGATGATCCAACGGGATCAATACTTGGAACATTGTTTAGGACTTCCAAAAATCAATCAAATAGATTAACCTCCGTGCAGTTTCAATAGCCTCCCCGGCAGAATTGTGAGGATTCACTCATGCGTATATCATCACTTTTGGCGTGTTTTCTTATTGCCTTTTCCTTGCCTGCCATCGCGCAACTCGCTCCGCTCGATAACGTGGAGACGATCGAGAACATCGAAATCGGAGGTACGGTTCTTACGACGGAGCGAGGCAACGACGAAAAGGGGGAAGTCGCCTTCAGGTCGTCGTGCTCATCCAAAGCAATTGGAACCTGTAAAGGTTGCTCCATAATCTGTAAGGTTGGCAAGGCAGCAGTATGCACAAATGCCATTTACGACGCACATTTCAATTACTGCAAGCAGCATGCAAAATGCAGTTGCCAATAGATATCAAATATGACTGCAGCGAGGCTCTATTCATCGGCAGGGTAATAGCCAGAAGTACTGAAAGAATTCAATCGACCAGCCCACTCACCTAAATCGCCAATAAAAGTCGGAGCCTCACCGACAAGAAATCTTTTGCCTTTGTAGTTGGGAAACTCGAAGAAGGCTACGGGTGCATGCCCAGGATATACCTTAAGCGATTTCATCTGAAAGCGTATCTCCAGGGGCAATTCCGCCATGGCGGGCATAGGAAAAGCAAATTGCTGCCCTCCAAATTCCAACTCTTTGTATAGATATATGCCCAAAGCGGCTCACTCCCGATGGCAATAGGCTTAGCCTATCACACTAGATACTGTCAGTGGAGTGCTCGTTTCACCATCACACCGGATAGGTCTGATGGCTTCCTGTCGTTCATCTTAAATTAGGTGACTCGTGCCGCAAAGGGTTCTCAAAGTACATATCTTGTCTTTCATGGTCATGATCGCCTTCCGTTCGGGTTTGGTTGATGTTCAGCGACACCATCAAACCCACCCGAAAGCGGCATCGCCGCACCTCCGCGACTGCGCTTGTCCCTTGCGGTCGCATGCCTGCGGAAGGTGGCCCAACTGTCAGGTGACTACGGTCTCAGGACATCCGGCACTTTGGGCTCCGAGCGGACTTTCGCTGCTGGCCTGATGAATGGCGGCAACGAGGGCGCACCGTCGGCTCCAGTGAGGAGGGGCAGCAGCCGGATTCTCACTTCAACAGATGCGCGATGGAGTTGGCGTAGTAGGTCAGAAGCAGGCGTTCGTCGGGATTGGCGCGGTAGAGCCATTCGTCGTTCATCACCACCATGTGGCGCAGGGTGAGCATCCTGAGCCCGGCGCCGACGGCATAGTCGC
Organism: Nitratireductor mangrovi; assembly: GCF_007922615.2. Taxonomy (NCBI): domain Bacteria; kingdom Pseudomonadati; phylum Pseudomonadota; class Alphaproteobacteria; order Hyphomicrobiales; family Phyllobacteriaceae; genus Nitratireductor; species Nitratireductor mangrovi. The sequence goes on from NZ_CP042301.2 coordinate 3,078,877, forward strand.
GGTCGGCGCGCGGGATGTGGACATGGGTGCCCTCGCCTTCCAGCCGTTCGATGAGGCCGAAGACCGCCGATTTGAGCTCGAACTCCCTCATCCCTTCGGATGCGACCGGCTAACGTTGATGCGTGCCCTTGCTCGCCACAGGCCCGGCCCGAGGTCGCGCCGTTAAGGTTAGCGAAACGTTTCCAGTCCGGCCGAAAACAGCCGTGGTAGACTGCCGGCATGGACAAGCTGCACAGCCTGTTTTGCATCACACTTGCCGCCATCGCCTGCACGGTCGTGCCGGCCGTCGCCATTCTCTACCTGCTGCAGGGGGACCGTTTCGGAGGCGTCATCTTCGCCATCCTCACGGCGTGGGTATGGAACTTCGGCTACCGGGAATATCGCAAGCAGAAGCCGCAGATCTGACGCGACGAACGGCCAGCGGAGCGAGGGCGGTCCGGCCGGCCGGAGAAGGCAGGCAGGACCGTGGGCCGCGCGGGCGTTGCGAGCGGCGCTTCCTGGCGCGCCGGCCGTGACCATCCATCCGCCGACATCGAGCGGTGGTGCCGTAGCTTGCGGGGCAGAGGGACGCTGCCGGCCCGTCCCGATGCGCTGTTTCGGCGCCGCTCGCGGGATGAGCGGCCATCGCGGCCCCGCGGCAGGCGCCTGAAACCCTGTCAGGTTTCCGTATTCGGCGCCGTGGTGTACCCTTTCCGGCGCGATGTCACCGAACCCGCTCGAAGCGATCCAGGCTGCGCGAGCCGCCTATGGCAGGGGCGCCTGGGCGGACGCGGCCGAATTCTACCTGAAGGCGGACGCGGAGTCGGAACTGCGGACCGACGACCTCGAGGCGCTGGTCTGGGCCGCGGCCATCTCCGCGCGGGATCGCGTGATGATCGAGGGGCTCGAACGTCTTTACGCCCGCCACGCCGCCGGCGGGAACCATGTGGAATGCGCGCGCACGGCCTTCTGGTGCGGACTGCGCAACATGATGACGGGCGAGGTCGGGCTGGGGTCGGGCTGGCTCCAGCGCGCCGCCAGGCATGCCGAGCAGACGGCGCCCGATTGCGTGCAGCGCGGCTACCTGCTCCTGCCCGGGGTCTACATGCACCGGGGCAAGGGCGACTACGAAACGGCGATCGACATGGCCGACCGGGCGATCGCGATCGGAGAGAGCGGCGGGGACCCCGACCTGATCGCCATGGCCGGCAGCCTCAAGGGCGGCATGCTCTTCCGGCTCGGACGGATCGACGAAGGCTATGTCCCGATCGACGAGGCGATGCTGCTGGCCAGCAGCCAGCGGCTCTCGCCGGTCGTGTGCGGCGTCGTCTATTGCGAGATCGTCGCCTCCTGCTGCCGCGTGCTGGAGATGGTGCGCGCGCGCGAATGGACCGCGATCCTCAGCGACTGGTGCCGGCGTAACCCGCAGGCCAAGGCCTTCAACGGCGTCTGCCAGGTGCACCGGGCCGAGGTGTTGCAGCTCGAAGGAAACTGGGCCGAAGCCTTCGCGGAGGCCGAACGCGCCGGCGACGGCCTGACCGGCACGACCGAGCACACCGCCATGGCCAACGCCGCCTACCGGCGCGGCGAGATCCTGCGCCTGCGCGGCGCGTACGACAGGTCCGACGCCGAATACCGCCTGGCCGGAGAGATCGGGGTGGACCCGCAGCCCGGGCTGGCGCTGCTGCGCCTTGCCCAGGGCCGGCGCGAGGACGCGGTGGCGGGGATCCGGCGCGCGCTGGAGGCAGCCGGCGACCTGCCCCGCAAGGCGGCGCTGCTGCCCGCGGGCATCGAGATCTTCATCGCATGCGGCGACCTGGACGAGGCAGCGCGGCTTTGCGGTGAAATGTCGGAGATCGCCGAACGCTTCGGCACGGAGATCCTCGCCCGCGTGGCCGACCAGGGACACGCCACGCTGGCGCTGGCGCGCGGCCGGTTCGGCGACGCCCTGCCCGCGCTCACCCGCGCCCGGCGCTACTGGTCGGAGTTCGGCGCGCCCTACCTCGTTGCGCGCCTGCGCGCCGACATCGCGCACGCCTGCGCGCAACTGGGCGACGCCGAAAGCGCCGAAAGGGAGTTCGACGCCGCCGGGAAGATCTTCGAGGAACTCGGCGCCGAGCCCGATCTCGCGCGCATCCTCGAACTGCGCACCGCGTCGAAAGCGGCCGCCGACGGGCTGACGGCGCGCGAGCGGCAGGTGCTGGCTCTGGTCGCCGAGGGCGGCACCAACCGCGCGATCGCGGACGAACTCGATCTCAGCCCCAAGACGGTCAACCGCCACATCGAGAACATTTTCGGCAAGCTCGGGGTTTCCTCGCGCGCCGCAGCGGTGGCGAAGGGCCTGCAGTCCGGCTCGATCGGCGCGCGCGGGCATGGGTAGAATACCCCATTCCCGGAAAGATGCGGCGTGGGTCATCCTCACGATGAAAGCGGTTTGGCGGTGCGGCTAGGCTTCTCCCGACAACGACGACGGGAGAAGAAGCATGGCCGACACACATATGACCGACAGGGCCCGCACCGGCCGCCACCCCGCAGACCTGGTGGAGCCGGGCAACCTGCTCAGGACCCAACCGGACACTTTCCCGGCGGAACCTTCCCGCCGACCGGCCGATGCCGGGCCCGAACGTCACGACGTGGTGGTGATCGGCGCCGGACAGGCCGGGCTCTCCGTCGGCTACCACCTCAAGCGGCGGGGCATCGGCCACGTCATCCTTGAGGGCGCGCCCCGCGTCGGCGACGTCTGGCGCAACCGCTGGGACTCGCTGCGCCTCTTCACGCCGGCCAAGTTCGACTCGCTCGACGGCTATCGTTTCCCGGCGCACAAGGACACCTTTCCCACCAAGGACGAGATGGCGGACTACCTCGAATCCTATGCCGCGAAGTTCGACCTGCCGGTACGCGTCAACGAGCCGGTGCGGAGGCTGCACAAGGCGAATGGCCGCTTTCGCGTGGAAACCGCGGACGGCGTCTACGAGGCGGACCGGGTGGTGGTGGCGGCGGCAAGCTACCAGAAGCCGCGCCTGCCGGCGTTCGCCAACGAACTGGCTAGCGATGTCTTCCGGATGCATTCGCACGAATACCGCAACCCGGCCCAGCTCCCGGACGGCCCGGTGCTCCTGGTCGGAGCGGGCAATTCGGGCGCCGAGATCGCGATGGACCTGGCGAAAACGCACAAGGTCTATCTGTCGGGGCGCGACGTCGGCCACATTCCGTTCGACATCGGCAGCTTCATGGCGCGAAAGCTCCTGATCCGCATGGTGATCCGCGGCATGTTCCACCACCTTCTCACCATGCGCACGCCGATGGGGCGCAAGTTCCGCTCCAGGATGCACGGTCACGGCATGCCCCTGATCCGGACGCGGCCCGGGCAACTCAAGCGCGCCGGCGTGCGCCGCATCGGCAAGATCACCGCCATCAGGGACGGCAAGGCCGTCTCCGAGGATGGCAAGTCGGTGCCATTCAGGAGCGTGATCTGGTGCACCGGCTTCCATTCCGGCTTCGACTGGATCGACCTGCCGGTCCTGGACGAGCACGGCGACCCGCGCCAGCGGTTCGGCAAGGCGACCGATATCGAAGGGCTCTATTTCGCCGGGCTGCATTTCCAGTACGCGGTGTCCTCGACGATGGTCGCCGGCGTCGGCCGCGATGCGCGGCGCGTCGCGGGCTGGATCGCCGCCAGCAAAGGCTGAAGCGCGGGCGCCCGCCCGCTGCCGGCCCATGCAACGTATTCAGAGGTGAAACACATGGAACCGATCGATCAGGCCCTGTTCAACTTCAGCCCAAGGGCCGGGCTGGCCGTCGCCGTCATGGTCGGCTTTCTGGTTTTTGCCGTGGCGCTGGACCTGACCCGGGGCCAGTTCCGCAGGGTTCTCAAGAGCCCCAGGGCGCCCGGCGTCGGGCTTCTGGCGCAGTACCTCATCCTGCCGGCGGCCGCCTTCGGCATCGGCATGCTGATGGCGTCGACGCCGAGCATCGCGCTCGGCCTGCTGCTCGTGGCCTGCTGTCCCGCCGGGGCGCTGTCGAACTACCTGACCGGCGTGGCGCGCGGGAGCGTGGCCACCTCGGTCAGCATGACGGCGATCTCCACATTGTTCAGCATCGTCGTCACGCCCTTCCTGTTCGCGTTCTGGGCCTCGATGAACCCGGCGACCAGCGCGGTGATTGCGCGGATCGAAATCGACCCCCAACGGGTGGTCATGGTGCTGCTCATCATGCTGGTCGTTCCGGTCGCGGCGGGAATGATCATCCGCGCAAGGCGACCCGACACCGCCGAGAAGATCCGGCTTTGGGTGCGCCGCATCGCCGGCCTCGTATTCGCCGTGGTGGTGGCGGTTCTGCTGCTGGGCAATATCAGCGTCCTCGGCAGCTTTGCCGGCATCGCACTCCCCCCGGTCCTCGTCACCTTCGCGATAGCCGTCCTGCTGGGCTGGGGTCTCGCCCGGGCTTCAGGCCTTGTCGCCGCCGACCGTCGGGCGGTCACCCTCGAGGTCGCGTTCCAGAACGTCGCGCTCGCCATCGGCCTGGCGGTGGCGTTCTTCCCCGACCTGGCGGGCGTCGCGATCACCTCCATCCTCTGGGGCGTCGTCCACCTTTCGGCCGGGTTTGCCATCGCGGCCATGTGGATGCGCATGCCGCTTCCCGGCAATCCGCAGGCGGCGGAATGATCGCTCACCTTGGAACGGCGCTGCCGCTCGCCGCAACGCGACCAGAACTCGTACAAGGCCGGCGGCGCACCGTCCGCAGGTGCAAATCCCAATCCCGTCTCTGGTTGGGGCGATCAGCAGCACAGGCCGGCCGGCATGTCGATCAGCTGGATCGAATCAGCTCGTAGGGATCGGGCGGAACGTTACAACGACCTCGACGAAGGTGTGATCCTGCCCAGCAGTTCTGGGCCCTCCCCCACCCGCCCAAAGTCGACCTTCGATGGCGCCCTTTGCTGTTCTCCAAAGCAATCTTTCGCGGCAACGCGTAAAAATGACTCCTCCGGGTGGCCGGAATGCGGACATTTGAGGCCTTGGCCAAGTAGTGCCAACGGGACAGCGAGTGCAGTCACGTTTTGGAGGGATACGAGATGGCGGCGAATCGCCAAGGGCAGGTGGCAGCGGATATCAGAACATCGGCAGGACGATAATTGGGGCACGATCGGCGCAAGGTCCGAGCCGGCCTGCGCTCCCCGGGCCGGCAATGGACGGCACAAAGTGCCTCGCAAGAAGCACCGCGGACAAGGACAGCGCGCAAGAAACCGCCGCAACAAGCAACGCGACGACCACGACGTCTGCGCAGCCGACGAACAGGATGTCCGACCGTTTCCCGGTTGCGGTGCTCATCTTCGGAGCCCTTCGTGCACGCGAGGTCCGGATCTGCATCACCCGATCAGTCGCGTATATGGTCCTTCATGTATTCCCGCGTGCGGGAGAGGAGATCGCGCATGGATGCCCGGGCGCCGTCGGCGTCACGTGCTCGGATCGCGTCGAAAACGATGCCGTGCAGCGGCAGGAAAATCTCGAAGGCCTCGCGCGAGAAGCGGTGGCTGATCAAAAGACCGACACCAATCAGGTTGCCCATCTGGAGAAGCAGCGCGTTGCGCCCGGCCGCCAGGATACCGCGGTGAAACCTCAGATCGGCCTCGATGCCCGGGACGTTGGCCTGGCTCGCCTCGGCCATGGCGTGGAACGCGTCTTCGATCTCGACAAGGTCGGCGGGAGTGGCGCGCGTCGCCGCGAGTGCGGCCGCCTCCGGCTCGATCATCATGCGCACCTCGAACAACTCGGAAAAGAACTGCCGGGGCGGCATCGCGCTGTAGCGCCAGCTCAGGACTTCGGCGTCGAGCAGGTTCCAGTGCATCGGCGCGTGCACGCGGATACCGGTTCGTGTCCGCGATTCGAGCAAACCCTTGGCCGCCAGCGTCTTGACCGCCTCGCGGATCACCGATCGGCTGACGCCGAACTCGGCCTCCAGGTCGGCTTCCTTGGGGAAAGGATCGTCCGGGCCCAGATCACCGCGCACGATCCTGAGGCCGAGTTCTTCGACGACTTGCGCAAAGAGGTTGCGCCGGCGGCCGGGCTTGAGGGCGAGGCTGGTTGCGATCTGATCGTTCATGACATCTGCATCTAGAGGGCACACAAGCGGCTTGACAAGGCAGCATCTCTATTTATCATATAAAATGATAATAAGAAACAAAATCTCGACCTCGAACAAATCGCGGGGGTCTGGGGAGGCCCTGAAATGACGCAAACGAAAGCCGGCGCGGTTGAGCCAATCCTGCGGATGCGGCGCATCGGCAAGCAGTTTCCGGGCGTCGTTGCGCTTGCCGGGGTCGACCTCGATGTCCGGCCAGGAGAGGTTCACGGGCTGGTCGGCGAGAACGGGGCCGGCAAATCGACCCTGATGAAGATACTCTCCGGCGCCTACCAGGCCGATACCGGCGAAATACAGGTCGACGGCGAGACCATCGCCAAGCCGAACCCGCTCGGAATGATCGGGCGTGGCGTTGCGGTCATCTACCAGGAAATGATGCAGGCGCGGCATTTGACGGTCGCCGAGAACCTCTTCCTCGGGCGCCTGCCGCGCACCGGACTTGGCACCGTCGACTGGCAGAGCGCCGTACGCCAAAGCGCGGAGGTGATGACGCGGTTGGGATTTGCGGTCGACCCGAGGGCGCGGCTGGATACGCTCAGCGTCGCGCAGCGGCAGATGGTCGAAATCGCCAAGGCCCTTTCGCGCGACGCCCGACTGGTCATCCTCGACGAACCGTCCGCGGTGCTCGGAGGTTCCGAACTCGACAAGCTCTTCGCGGTTATCCGCAGGCTTTCGGCCGCGGGCGTGGCGCTCATCTACATCTCGCATCGCCTGCATGAGGTCTTCGCCGTCTGTGACGTCGTGACCGTCTTGCGTGATGGATCGGTGGTCGGAACGCGCCCGGTGGCCGACATCGACGCCGCCACGATCATCCGCATGATGGTGGGCCGTCAGCTTTCCGACGTTTTTCCTGAACGCAACAGGCAGCCCGGTGACACAGTGCTTTCCGCGCGGGGGCTCACGCGCCCCGGCGTGTTGCGGGACATCGACATCGACGTTCGCGCTGGCGAGATCCTCGGGGTCTGCGGCATGGCCGGGTCGGGTCGCACCGAGTTGCTGCGCGCCCTCGTCGGTGCCGACGCGGCGGCGTGCCGATCCTACCGGCTGAACGGGACAGAGGGCAGACCCGCAAACCCGCGCGCAGCCATCGCCCGCGGCATCTTGCTGTTGCCGGAGGACCGCAAGACCGAAGGCTGCTTCCTGCCGCAAAGCGTTGCGTTCAATATCACCGTGTCGCGGCTGTCGGTGCTGATGCAGCGCGGCATGCTCAACGAAGCGCGCGAACGGGATGTCGTTGGCCAACTCGTGCGGCAGCTCGGTATTCGCACGCCAGAGGCGGGCACGCGGATCAGCAATCTGAGCGGCGGCAACCAGCAGAAATGCATGCTGGCGCGCAGCCTGAACGCCGACTGCGCGATCCTGCTCATCGATGAACCGACACGTGGCGTCGATGTCGGCGCCAAGCGCGAAATCTACCAGTTGCTCGCGATGCTGGCGGATCGCCAGCACACGGCGATCATCATCGTCTCGTCCGAGCTGCCGGAAATACTTGGCCTGTGCGACCGCGTCGTCGTCATGCGCGACGGCATGGTGGCAGCGCGGTTCGATCACGACGAAGCCACCGAAGAACTGATCGTCGCCGCAGCCGTCGGCGAGCCTGCGGCAAAGGCCGCATAGGGCCGTCGGCGCCAGCAGCCGAAGAATGCGGCGCTGACGGCGCTTGACCTGGAGAGGAGCATCAAATTGAGGGAATACGGGCATTTCATCGGCGGAATTTCCGCCCAGGGCGAAAGCGGCGTCCAGATTGACCGGCATTGTCCGGCGAATGGCAGGCTGGTCGCACGTTTCGCCGCGGGGACGGCGGCCGATGTTTCGTTGGCAGTGGAAGCGGCGCGTGAAGCCTTCGACGCTGGGCCATGGCCGCGCATGTCCGGGATGGAGCGCGGGGACCTGTTGCGCGCCTTCGCCGACCGCATGGACGCCGAGTTGGAGCAACTGGCGCGGATCGAGGCCGAAGAGGTCGGCAAGCCAATCCGCTTCGCGCGAAAGGACATCTCAGGCGCCGCGCGCGTTATCCGCTACGCGGCCGGGCTTGCCGCCAACATGCATGGTTTCGCCTATCCGGGGCTGAGGCAGGGGCAGACCGGCCTGGTCCTGCGCGAGGCGACGGGCGTTGTCGGCATGATCATCCCGTGGAACTTTCCCGCCTTCGTCTTCTGCCACAAGGTGCCGTTCGCACTCGCTGCCGGTTGCACCGCAGTGGTGAAGCCTTCCGAACTCACCTCCGGCACGGCGCTTGAACTTGCGCGGCTGGCCGTCGAGGTGGGCGTGCCGCCGGGCGCGCTCAACGTCGTCACCGGCTATGGCGACCCCGTAGGCGAGGCCCTGACGAGTCATCCCGACGTCGACCTCGTCTCTTTCACCGGCTCGACCGCCACGGGGCGGCGGGTGATGCAGAACGCGGTCAGCTCCGTGAAGCGCGTGGCGCTGGAACTCGGCGGAAAGTCGGCCAATATCGTCTTTCCGGACGCCGATCTCGACGATGCGATCGATGGCGCGCTTTGCGGCATTTACCTGCACCAGGGCGAGGTGTGCTGCGCCGGTTCGCGACTCGTTGTCCATGAGGATATCGCCGACACCTTTCTGGCTCGCTTCTGCGATGCGGCGCGACGGTTGAAGGTCGGCGATCCGTTCAGCGAGGAAACCGACATCGGAGCCCTCATTCACGAGGGACATCTGAAACGGGTCGAAAACTACATCGAGATCGGCCGTCAGGAAGGGGCGGACGTTTTGTGTGGTGGCGAACGCCTCGTCGGCGATCGCTACGACGACGGCTTCTTCCTCGGTCCGACAGTGCTTGACCGGGTCGAGAGCGGAATGACGGTCTTTCGTGACGAGATATTTGGTCCGGTGCTGGGCGTGACCCGCTTCTCGACCACCGAGCAGGCCATCGCGATCGCCAACGACACACGCTACGGGCTGGCAAACGCCGTCTGGACCCGCGATCTCGACCGTGCGATGCGGCTGACCGGCGCGCTCCGGAGCGGCGTCGTGTGGGTCAACACCATCGTCGAAGTCGCTCCTCAGATGCCGTTCGGCGGCGTCGGTGAGAGCGGCTTCGGGCGCGAGTTCGGCGAAGCCGGACTTGAGGAATTCACGAGCGTCAAATCGGTCTATCTGACGACCGGTCCACGCGAACGGATCCTGTTTCATGGATGACCTGGCGGGGCCGAAGGCTGGCAGGATGAGCAACATCGTCGACAAGATGCCAACGGCAGCAAAGAAGATGCGCCTCGGGCGCTTCTGGCGCACGTCGGGTTTGCTGTGGGTTCTGGTCGCACTGTGCATTGCCGCGGCGCTGATCTCGCCGGCCTTCCTCAACCCGTTCAACATCGTCAATGTGCTGCGCCAGGTCGCCCTGTTCGGCATCGTGTCGATCGGCCTGACCTTCGTCATCCTGACGGCCGGCATCGACCTCTCGGTCGGATCGATCGTGGCCGTTGTCGCGGTGAGTTCCGCGCTGCTCCTGCAGATCGGGATTCCGGTTCCGCTCGTTATCCTTGCCGGGTTGGCCGTCGGCATGGCGATGGGTGCCGTCAACGGTCTCGGCGTCACGCTCGGGCGCCTGCCGCCGTTCATCATGACGCTTGGCATGATGGTGATGGGCCGCGGACTGGCCATGACCATCTCGGATGGTCATCCCATCCGCTTTCCTGATGCATCCGACGACTTCGCCTGGTTGGGCCAAGGCCACCTGCTCGGCCTGCCCGTTCCGGTATGGCTCTTCGTTACGGTAGCCGCGCTCGCCTATTTCGTGCTGCGCTTCACTCCGTTCGGGCGCAACATCTATGCCGTCGGCAGCAATCCGGAGGCGGCCAGACTTTCCGGCATCAATGTCGGTCTCACGATCTTCAGTGTCTATGTGATCAGTGGCGCGCTTGCCGCGCTGACGGCGCTCATCTTCATCTCGCGGCTTACCGTCGGCGAACCGGTGGCCGGCGTGGGGCTTGAGCTCGAAGCGATCGCCATCACCGTCATTGGCGGCACCAGCCTGTTCGGCGGCGAAGGCGGCGTGATCGGCACGGTCATCGGCGCGGCGATCTTCGCCGTCATCGCCAACATCCTCAATCTCGCCGGGGTCTCGCCGTTCACGCAGCAGATCGTCAAGGGCGCCATCATCGTCGCGGCCGTGCTCTTCGAGGCACAGCGCCGGCGGCGCAACGGTTCCGCGTCGTGAGGCGTGGGCAAACGGGACAAATCCCGACAAGGAGGAGACGGAAATGAACACACGAATGAAGAACTTGCTGGCCGGGGCAGGCACACTGGCAGTCGCGGCTGGACTGGCCTCTTCGGCGCTGGCCATGGACAAGATCAAGATCGGCTTTTCGCAAGGCACGATGGAAAGCTCGTGGCGCGTGAACATGGTCGAGGGCAACCGCAAATGGGCCGAGGCCAACCTGCCGGACGTCGAACTGTTGATCACCAATGGCGAAAACAACGCCTCCAAACAGGTGTCCGACGTCGAAAGCCTGATGGCGCAGGGCGTCAAGACGCTGATCATCAGCCCGGTGACGGCGGACGCGCTGACACCCGTGGTCAAGCAGGCGATGGAGGCCGGTATCCCGGTCGTCACCCTGGACCGCAAGGTCAACACCGACGTCACGCTGCATATCGGCGCCGACAACGTGCTGATCGGCAAGACGGCGGGCGAGTTCGTCTGCAAGGAACTCGGCGGCAAGGGCAACGTGATCGAAATCCAGGGCACGGCTGGCGCCTCGGCGACCATCGACCGTCACGACGCCTTTCACGCCGCGCTCGCCGCCAACTGCCCGGACGTGAAGGTGGTCGCCGACCAGGTCGCCAACTATGTGCGCGAGCCGGCGATCAAGTTCATGGAGGATATGTTGCAACGCTTCGGCGCTGGCGAAATCGATCTGGTCTACGCCCACAATGACGACATGGCTCTCGGGGCCGTCACCGCGCTCGAAGCAGCCGGCCGCCTCGAAGAGGTCAAGGTGGTTGGCATTGACGGCGAAAACGCCGCCTATGACGCCATCAAGGAAGGCAAGATGGTGGCGACGTTCACCTACCACTTCGTCGCGCCGGAGGGCGTGCAGTACGGTTACAAGGTCGCCAAGGGCGAAACCTTCGACCAGGAAATCATCCTGCCGACACATCAGGTCGATGCCAGCAACGTCGACCAATGGCTCGGCAAGGGATTCTGACGGTCGCGGCTGTCAGTTGGCCGGCACCAAGCGGCCGGTGACGCGCCTCCGGGCTCTCGGGGTCGCATCGGAACAGGCGGGCGCGGGACCGGCAATGGTTCCTTCCCGGAGAAAATCTGCCGGAACCGCGTGCGTATATTAATCATATAATATGTAAATAAGAGGTGTGAGATGATCCTGACCAGAAGGAAGGCGATGGCCCTGATGGCCACCGCAGCGCTGCTGCCGGCGGCTCGGGCTTCGGCCATGGAAACGCTCCGTTTCGGCCACGACCAGCCGCTCGGCAGCATGTATGACGCAGGTCACCAGGCGCTGAAGGCCGCGGTGGCGGAAAGGACAGGTGGCAAGCTGGCCATCGAGGTCTTCCCGGCGGCGCAACTCGGCAACGAGGTGGCGATGATCGAAGGCATGCGCCTCGGTTCGGTCGACGGTGCCGTCTCGCATGTCGCCAACGCCGCGACCGTTGTGCCGGAACTGGCGTTCTTCAGCGTCTCCTACCTGTTCCAGGACCGCGACCATTTCGAGCGCGTGATCGCAGATCCGGCCTTTCGCGCCAAGGTAGAGGAACTGATCGCAAGCAAGGAACTCGGGCTGAAGCTGCTCGGCTTCTATTCCGCGGGCGTGCGCAACATCTACACGAGGCGGGGGCCGGCCACGACGCCGGAGGAACTGGCGGGCACGAAGCTGCGCGTCATGAACAATCCCGTGGAGGCCAAGATCTGGGGCACGATCGGCGCCATACCGACGCCGATGAATTTCGGCGAGGTCTATCAGGCGCTCCAGTCGGGCGTGCTCGATGCGGCCGAGAACGCGCCCGCGGTAATCGAATCCAACAAGCATTTCGAGGCCGCCGGCACCATCATCCTCACCGAGCATCAGCGCTCGATCGCGCTCCTGCTGATGAGCCAGGCGAAGTTCGACGCCTTGGCGCCGGACTTGCAGGAGCAGTTGCTGGCGGCGGCGAGCGATGCCTCTGCCGCCGAGCGCGACCGTGATGCCCAGCTGAATGCCGAGGCGATCGAACGCATGAAGGAACGCGGCGCCGAAATCGTCCTGCCCGACAAGGCAGCGTTCGCCGCCAAGGTGGCGCCAATCCAGGACGAGGTCGCAACAAGCCTCGGCATGGAAGGCATGCTGGCGCTCATCCGCTCGCACGCCGGCTAGGAAGGGGGGCGGCGGCATGGACCGTATCCTGGTGATCGTCGACCAGGCGATCTTGCGACTTCTGGCAGTGCTCCTGGCGCTGGTGACTCTTGGCATCTTCGTCCAGGTGGTGCTCCGCTACGCAGCGGGCGCGTCATTCCTCTGGGGGGAGGAACTGTCGGTCTTCGCTTTCGTCTGGTGTATTTTCCTCGGCGCGGTGCTCAATGTGCGCCGGCGGTCCAACTTCGCCTTCGAATTTTTCGCCGACCTGCTTCCCGGACGCTGGAGTGCGGTCCAGCGCCTCATCGTCGATGCGATCGTTCTGGCCTGTTGCCTCGTGCTCCTGCGCGAGGGGCTGGCTTTCTCGGAACTCAGCATCAAGCGCCTGTCGCCCGCACTCGGCATTTCGCTTTTCGTGCCGACGCTGGCGATACCGGTGGCCAGTTTCCTGATGATCCTCGCGGTGCTCATCCACATGGCGCGCAACGCGGCGATCCTCCTCGGCAGGGAGGGTTGAGATGGGCCCGCTGACCCTGCTCTTCGCCACACTTTCGCTGGCGCTGCTTCTCGGCGTGCCGATCGGGTTCGCTCTGCTCGCGGCGTCCTTCGTCGTCATCCTCTACGAGGGGCTGCCGCTGGCTGTCGTGACGCAGCAGATGTTCAACGGGGTGAACAGTTTCACGTTGCTGGCGCTGCCGTTCTTCTTCCTGGCCGGCAACGTGATGAATGCCGGTGGTATCTCGGAACGGCTGATCAAGCTCGCGATGGCCCTGGTCGGGCACCTGCGCGGCGGCCTTGCCCATGTCAATGTCGTTGTCGGCATGTTCTTCGCCGGCATTTCCGGATCGAGCACGGCCGAAGCCGCCGGCATCGGTGCCGTGTTCATCCCCGCGATGCGCCGACGCGGCTACAGCGACAAGTTTTCCGTCAGTCTGACGGCCTGCGCCTCGACCATGGGCGTGGTCATCCCGCCGTCGATCCTGATGGTCGTCTACGGCGCCACCGGCGGCGTGTCGATCGGCGCGCTGTTCATAGCCGGCGCGCTGCCCGGCATCGCCATGGGCCTGGCGCTGATGGCCCAGTCGCACATCTATGCGGTTCGCTACGACTTCCCGCGCGAGCACCCGGAATTTCTCGGGACCCGCGCCGTTCTGTCCGGGTTCAAGGCGAGTCTCTGGCCGCTCGGCGTCCCGGTCATCATCGTGGCCGGCATGGTCGGCGGCGTGTTCACCCCTACGGAGGCTGCTTCCGTCGCGGCCGTCTACGCGCTGTTCGTCACGGTGATCGTCTATCGCGCGGTCGACTTTCGGCGGCTTTCGGAAATCTTCTCGGAAACAGCGGTGCAGTTCTCGCAGATCCTGTTCTGCGTCGCCGGCGCCTCGATCTTCGGCTGGATCCTCTCCTATTGCCGCGCGCCGGACGCGGTTACCGAATTCATCCTGACGTTCACCCAGGACTGGCGGGTTGTGATCATCCTGATCTTTCTGCTTTTCATGCTCCTGGGCACGTTCATGGACGCGCTGCCCGCTATCCTGATCTTCGTTCCGATCATCCAGCCGGTCGCCGACCAAGTCGGCATCCATCCGGTGCATCTCGGTGTCGTCGTCATCATGACGCTGGCGCTCGGCCTGCTGACACCACCCTACGGCCTTTGCGCGCTCACCGCGTGCTCGGTCGCCGGCATCCCGGTGACGCGCATCCTCGTCCAACTGCTTGTGATGATGCTTGCCCTGCTTGTGGTCGTGCTCCTGTGCGCGCTGGTGCCGGCCATCGTTCTCATTCTCCCGCAACTCCTGGTGCCACAATGGATATGAAGCCGCAGAAATCCCGCTCATCGGTCGCCGATCTCGACACGCCGGCGGTCACCATCGACCTCGACCGGGTCGACGAGAACATCGCCCGTGTGCAGCGGCGCATCGAAGGTTGCGGCCTCGTCAACCGGCCACATGTCAAGACACACAAGATACCGGCGATCGCGCAGAAGCAGATCGATGCCGGCGCCGTTGGCATCACCTGCCAGAAACTGGGCGAGGTCGAGGCGTTCGTGGAGGCGGGCGTCACCGGCGACATCCTGGTCACCTTCAACATTGTCGGTGACCTCAAGACGGAACGGCTGATGGCGCTGGTGCCGCGGGTGAAGCGCCTGGCCGTCGTGGCGGACAACGAGGTCGTGCTGCGCGGGCTGTCGGAGGCGGCGCGCCGCCACGGGCGCGACCTGCCGGTGCTGCTTGAATGCGATTCCGGCTTCGGCCGCAACGGGCTGCAGACGCCCGACGAGGCGCTCGACCTCGCCAAACTCGCTGCCCAGCTTCCGAACCTTCGTTTCGACGGGCTGTTGGTCTTTCCCAACACCGCGCCGCGAACCAAGGGGTTCTTCGAGGCCGCGGTGTCGAAATTCGAAGCCGCCGGCGTGCCCCTTCCGATCCTCTCCGGCGGCGGCACGCCCGCGCTCAACGCCCTCGAAGACTATCCGATGATGACCGAGCACCGCGCCGGTACCTACGTCTACAACGACGTCATGATGGTTCATTCCGGCGCCGCGCGGTGGGACAACTGCGCGATGACCGTGCGCACGACCGTGGTGAGCCGGCCGACCGCAGACCGCGCCATCGTCGATGCCGGCTCCAAGGTTCTCACCCGCGAGCAATATTACGTCGAGAATTTCGGCCGGGTCGCCGAGTACCCCGACGCGGTCGTCGCCAACCTGTCGGAAGAACACGGCATGCTCGACCTTTCGGCCTGCCGCGACAAGCCGAAGGTTGGTGACGTCGTCAGCATCATCCCCAACCATTGCTGCGTCGTCTCCAACATGGTCGATGAAGTGCATGGCGTGCGCGACGGCATGATCGAGGTCGTCTGGCCGGTCGCGGCGCGCGGAAAAGTCACGTGAAGATGGCGGCGGCCGGCTCGCTCTTCGACCTTGCTGGCAAGGTCGCGCTGGTAACGGGCGCGCGTGGCGGCCTTGGCCAGGCGATGGCCTTGGCGCTGGCATCGGCCGGGGCCGACATTGCCGGCCTGGGCTCGTCGCCGATGCCGGAGACCGCCGACATGGTCGCAAGGCTTGGCCGGAGGTTCCTCACGATCGGCTGCGACCTTTCCATTGCCCAGGATCTGACCGCGCCGGTCGCCAAGGCGGTCGCCGAGATCGGCGGCATCGACATCCTCGTCAACAACGCCGGTACCATCAGGCGCAGCCCCGCGCTCGATGTCGGGATCGAAGACTGGGACGCGGTGACGAATGTGAACCTGCGCTCGGCGTTCTTCCTGTCACAGGCCGTGGCGCGGCACATGGTTGAGACGAGACGCGCCGGGCGCCTGATCAACGTTGCCTCGATGCTGTCCTTCCAGGGCGGCATCAACGTCGCCTCCTACACCGCCAGCAAACACGGCATCGCCGGGATAACCCGCGCCCTGGCCAACGAGATGGCTGCGCACGGCATAACCGTGAACGCGCTCGCGCCCGGCTATTTCGCAACCGACAACACCGCGCCGCTGCGCGCCGACCCGGCCAGGAATCGTCAGATCGTCGACCGGATCCCCATCGGCCGCTGGGGTGAGCCGCGCGAGCTCGCAACGGCGGTGCTGTTCCTGGCTTCGCCGGCCAGCGCCTACGTGACGGGATCGGTGCTCACGGTCGATGGCGGCTGGCTTTCGAGATGATCATCAATCGTCCGGCGCAAAGGGTCCGGACTTCGCGGAGGAGGAGACCATGATGAAAGGTTCAATAGGATTGCTATCCCTGATCGGGGCCCTAGCGGCCGTCGCCATGCCGACGGCGGCCAGCGCGGACAAACTTGCTGACGTCCTGGCGCGCGGCAAGCTGGTCGTCGGCACCGGAAGCACCAACCCGCCCTGGCATTTTACGGACGAGAACGGCAAGCTGGTCGGCTTCGATGTCGACGTTGCCAAGATCGTCGCGAAGGGCCTGTTCGACGATCCGGAGAAGGTCGAGTTCGTCATCCAGGCGTCGGATGCGCGCATTCCCAACCTGGTTACGGACAAGGTCGACATCACCTGCCAGTTCATGACGGTGACCGCGTCGCGGGCGCAACAGGCGAATTTCACCATTCCCTACTACCGCGAGGGGGTGGGCCTGCTTCTGGCTGCCGATGGCGAGCACCAGACCTATGACGACCTCAAGGCCGCGGGCAGCGCGGTGACCGTGTCGGTGCTGCAGAACGTCTATGCTGAGGAGATGGTCCATCAGGCACTGCCCGACGCGGGCGTCGACCAATATGAAAGCGTTGACCTCATGTACCAGGCGCTCAATTCCGGCCGCGCCCACGCAGCGGCCACGGACAAGTCGTCGCTGCGCTGGTTCATGAAGCAGAACCCGGAGCGCTATCGCGACTCGGGCCATGGCTGGAACCCGCAGACCTACTCATGCGCGGTCAAGCGCGGCGACGCGGACTGGCTCCAGTTCGTCAACACGACGCTGCGCGAAGCGCTGACCGGCGTCGAGTTCGGTAACTACAGCGCCTCGTTCGAACGCTGGTTCGGCGAGGTTCCTCCCGCGCCGCAGGTCGGCTTCCCGGGCGAGTTGCGGTAGGGCCGGGCAGCGCGCGCCATGGACTATGTCCTCAATTTCGACGTGATCTGGCGAAACTTCGATCGCCTGCTCGCCGGGTTGGGGCTGGGCCTGGCGCTCGCCGTCATTTCGCTTGCGGTCGGGACCGTTATCGGCCTTGCCTGCGCCTTCGTCGTCACCGATGGACGGCGACCGGCGCGCGCGATGGTCGCTTCCTATGTGACCCTTGTCCGCAACACGCCGATCCTGGTCATCGTCCTGATCGCCTATTTCGCGCTGCCGGAGTTTGGTGTCCGCATGGGCAAGCTGCAAAGCTTCGCCGCCTCGCTCGCGCTTTATGCCGGCGCCTACCTCACAGAGGTGTTCCGCGCCGGCCTGGCCGGCGTTCCCCGCGGCGTCGTCGACGCAGGACTCGCGATCGGACTTTCCCGTTTCAAGGTCGCCCTTCTGATCCGGTTCCCGATCATGCTGCGCAATGCGCTGCCGGCACTGGGTTCGACGTTCATATCGCTTTTCAAGGACACCTCGATTGCGGCCGCCATCGCCGTGCCCGAGCTGACCTTCCAGGCGCGCCGGATCAATGTCGACAGCTTCCGGGTGGTCGAGGCCTGGATGGCGGCCAGCGCGCTCTATGTCGTCACTTGCTTCGCGATCGCGGCCGGCCTGCGCCGGCTCGAGCGCCGGTTCGCGCGGTTCTGAGGTGTCGTCATGGAGAACCTGATCGCTTCGCTCTGGGCCGCACGGTTCCAGATTGCGCAAGGGCTTGTCACCACCGCCGAGGTGTCCGCGGCACCGATTGCGCTCGGGACGATCCTTGGCCTCGCCGTGGGCATCGGCCTGTCCTACGGGCCGCGGCCACTGCGCTTGCTCATGCACTTCTATGTCGACGTGGTGCGCGGTACGCCGGTTCTGGTTCTTGTCCTGGCGAGCTTCTACGTGCTGGCCTTCCTCGGTCTTCATCTGGGCGCGAAGGCATCGGGTATCCTGGCGTTGACCGTCTTTTGCGGCGCGCATCTTGGCGAAGTGACCCGGGGCGCGCTAGCCGCGATCCCGGCGGGGCAGGTAGAGGCCGCGCGCAGTCTCGGCCTCGGCTTCGGGCGCATCCTGGCGCTGGTGCTGGTTCCGCAGGCCGTGCGGCTTGCGCTGCCGGTGTGGGTCAACACCGCGGTCGAGATCGTCAAGGCGTCGACGCTGCTCTCCGTGATTGGCGTCGGTGAATTACTGCTCAAGACCCAGGAGGTGATCGGCCGCACCTTCCTGACACTCGAATTCTATCTGCTCGCCGGGCTGCTCTATTTCGCGATCAACTATTCCATCCAGGCACTCGGTCAACGCGCCGAAAGGCGCCTCGCCATTCCGGGCCTGTAACACGCGTCCAAAGGAAAGGACCTTGCCGATGACAATCAAACGTTTCGGATCGACGCCGACCGGCCCCGGCGGTCGCGGACTGCCCTTCACCAGGGCTGCACGCGCCGGCGACTACCTGTTTGTTTCCGGACAGGTGCCGATGGGGCCGGACGGCGAGATCGTCGAGGGTTCGATCGTCGCCCAGGCGCGGCAGACGATCGAGAACGTCCGTGCCATTCTCGGCGAGCAGGGCCTCGACCTCAAGGACGTCGTCAAGGCGACCGTGTGGCTTGCCGACGCGCGCGACTTCTGGCCATTCAACAAGGTCTACAACGAATATTTCGGAGCGGCGCTGCCGGCCCGCTCCTGCGTGCGCGGCGACATGATGGTCGACTGCAAGGTCGAGATCGAGGTCATCGCCTATGCGCCCGAAAAGTGACCTCAGACGGTTCTCAAGCAGCGCCGCTCCCAGGTTTCTCCCGTCCCTTCGACCTGCTTCTTCGTCGGTTCGATCCAACCATCGGTCAGCACCAGGCCCGGGGTTCACGGTGTTGACGCGAATGTTGTCGCCGATGACCTCGTGCGCGAGGTTCTTGGAGAGCATCATCAGCGCCGCCTTGGCAACCTTGTAGATCAGCTCGTGATAAAGCGGCTGGACCGCGCAGATCGACGCGCTGTGCAGGATGCCCCCCACCGCGGCTGCGCGTCATCGGCACGACGCCTCGGGTCAGCCGCACCGCCGCCATGACATGCAGTTCCCAATAGGCCTGCCGCCGCTCGTCCAGCCCATCCTATAGCCGCAAGGCGGAGGAGAGCCGTCCACCGAATCAGAAGCGGACAGTCTTCTTTGGTACGAAATCACTAGAAAGTCGCCCAAGCAGTACGGAAGGTCCGTTGGTCGCAAATTGTCAGGTCACGGCAGAAACGCCTCCCGACAGCGGGCTTTCCGCATGAGTTGGCGAGCGACGCGCAAGGATCGCCGCTCAACTGGCCTGCACGAAAAGCGCGAGATAGCCTGCCATCGCGGCCGCGCACGTTATTCCGGCGCCAGGGAGCCAGAACCTCGGCGGTCCGGCAAAGACGGAAAGAGACCAGCGACCGACGGCATTGGACGCAACGGCCGCAAGCACGGCGAATCCCGCCATCTCACGCGACACCTCCTGCCCGGCGAGCCGCAACGCGCTCAACACCGCGACATCGACATCGAACATCCCCGACAATCCCGTCGTCGCAAGCAGCCCGACTTCGCCGAAACGTCCGGAAACCGACGCCGTCACCGTCGACACGATAGCGAACATCAGGGAAAAGGCGAGTAGCGGAATAAGGTCGAAGGGATTGCGCGTCGCCGGACCTTCGTCACCGGTCTGCCAACCACTGCGAAGCAGCAGGAGACCGGAGGCTGCGAAAACGGTGGCGGCCGCAAGCGCCGGCAACGCGACCGTCATCAGGACCCGCGGCTCGATAATGAGGACTACCCCGCACACGCGCAGGATCGAAACCATGGCGGCCAGCGCCGCCGCTCCGGCTCTCGCAAGGCAGTCGCCCTGCGTCCTTGCGGTCCGGGCTAGTGCCACCGTGACAGCGGTTGACGATACGACCGCGCCGGCCAGCGAACTGACCAGAAGTCCGCGCGAAGATCCGAGAAGTCGCGTTGCGACATAGCCGAGATAGGAAATCGCGGCCATCAGCACCGTGAAGAACCATATCTGGTACGGGTTGAGGCCGTTCCATGGATCGATCGTGTGGTCCGGCAGCATCGGCAGCACGATGGCGGTCATGACCGCGAGGATGAGCGCCGACCGCAATTCGGCCCATGTCAACCGCCTGAGCAGGTCATGCAGCACCGCCCGGCTGGCGAGAAGCACCGCCAAGGCGGTGCCGCCAGCCGCGGCGACCATATAGTCGCCGGCAACAGCAAGCGCGCCGAGCGCGAAAACGGCGATTGCGGCAACCACGCCGGTGACGCTGTAGTCGTTGTCATGGGCGGCCTCGCGCGCCTTGAACCAGGCAAAGACCGCCGTAAAGACGATGAGTCCGCTAACCAGCAGCATGATCGCGCCAGAAGCCTGGGCCAGGGCAGCGAAGATGCCGCCAAGGAGGCCGCTGAGGCCGTACGTCCGGATACCGGCGGTGCGGCTGTGGTCGGGAGCTTCGCGCTCCCGCCAGCCACGCTCGAGCCCGACCAGGAGACCGATGGCCAGTGCAAGCCCCAGGCGTGCGAGCAGCGGGTCCAAGCTCGAACCTCCGTCAGGAGGCGACAGCGGGAAGGCGTTCGCGCACCCAATTCGTGATCTCGCCAGTTGTCATGGCGCCGGAAACACGCGCGATCTCACGCCCGCCCGCAAACAGGATCATGGTCGGAATGCCGCGAATACCCAGTTCGGCCGAAGTCGCCTGGTGCCGGTCCGAGTTGAGCTTCACGAGACGGACTTCGGGTTCCAGCACGGCCGCCGCGGCTTCAAAGGCGGGGGCCATTGTCCGGCAGGGGCCGCACCAGGGAGCCCAGACATCGACAAGCACCGGCAGCGTGCCGCGGTCGATCTGGCGCCCGAGATTGTCGCCGGAAATGTCGTCCGGATGCCCGCGGAAGAGTTTTGAGGCACACTTGCCGCACTTGGCCCCGGTCGCGGGCCGCGCCTCGGGCAGCCGGTTGATGCCCCCGCAACTGCCGCAAACGACCAGCTTTTCGACCATGACTCGAACCTTGTTACTTCGTCTATTCCTGGATACTTTCGATATAGGTGACGATGTCGTCCACCTGACGTCGATCCGGCTCGAAATCCGGCATCACGGCATGACGCAGGAAAAGATCCGCCAGCATCTCGTCCCGCAGCGTTGCGAGCGGACGCCGTCGCCCGAGATGCCTGAAAGGCGGTGCTTCGGCATTCTCGCTCCCGTCGAACTGTGCCAGCGCGTGGCAGGGCGCACAATTGGCCTCGGCCAGGCGCCGACCGCGGAAAGCGCTTTCCCGGTCCGCCGCCAAAGCGGGCAGGGTCCACGAAAGCGAGCCAAGAATGAGCATCACCCCTGCAAGGGCCAGGCTGTCGTTCGTTCGGCTTGTCGTCACCAGCATCTTCGCAGCATAGACCACGTCCTGACCGCCATCCTTGATCGTGGTCAAGTCCCGCTTCGCCGCGTGCCGGCGCGGCTTTTGCCCTCGAAATGACCGAGGATGTGCGCCACGATCTCCTCCGGCTGCCCGCCAGCGTCGATTTTCTTCCAGCGGATGTCGTCGCGCTGGCGCCGCAGCTGCATCGCCAGCACGTCGATCGTCGCGTCGGAAGGACCTCCGGCCTTGCGCTCGCTGACCCGCCGTCGAAGGAGCGCGGCCCCGGCGTCAAGCCACACGCCGAAGAAGGATACGCCGGCGCCGCGCGCTGCCCCTTCGATCCTGGTGCGGTCTCCCGCTCGGTCGAACACCGCGTCAGCTACGACCGCGCCGCCTTGTCCGAGGATCGTCCCGGCCTTGCGGGCCATCTCGGCATAGACCCTTTCGGAAATCTCGGGACGATATGCTTCCTCGGCAAGCCGCGTTTCGGCGCTCACGCCGTGCATCGCCTTGCGCAGCCGGTCGCTTTCGAGAATGCGCGCCCCCGGCGGAGTGCCGACATGAGCTGCCAGGGCTTCGGCGACCGTCGTCTTGCCAGACCCGCTGAACCCGCCGATCGCGACGAGCCGCGCCGGACGATCTTCCAGCAGGGCGTTCGCGAGGTTGAAATAGGATCGTGCCTGCCCAGCCAGCACGGCGTCCTCATGTCCGCCCTCTTCCAATTGCGTCGCGGTCACATGCGCACGCACGGCCGCCCGCAGCGCCATGAAGAATGGCAGCAGCACGAAGCCGTCATCCTCTTCCGTTTCGTCGAGGTAGCGGTTCATGACCAGGTTGGCGAGGTCGGGAAGGTCGCGATGCCAAAGGTCCATCAGCAGGAAGGCGAGGTCGTAGAGGACGTCGATGCTCGCGATCTGCTCATTGAACTCGATGCAGTCGAACAGGCAGGGTTTCCCGTCGAGGACACAGATATTGCGCAGGTGCAGGTCTCCGTGGCCGCGCCGGACCTTGCCGGCCGTCGCGCGCCTGTCGAGCAGCCCGGCATGCCGGGCAAGCGCAGCGCGGAACCTCCGGTTGAGAGAATCGACCTCGATCTGCGGGAAGAGATGGCTTGTCGCAAAGCCCGCCTCGTTGATGTCGAGGACTCCGGCGATGTTGCCGCTGCCCGAGCCCGCCCGGACCACCGCCGCGACACCATGAAAGCGCTCGATCGCACGCGCAACGTCGGTCATCAGCCGCGGCGTCAGTTCGCCCTTTTCCGCTTTCCTGTCGAGCAGGCAGGACTGTTCGAACCTTTTCATCTCCACCACGGCGTCAACGGTGTCGCCCTCACCGTCAAAGGCAAGGTCGCCCACGCCTGATAGCGTTATGTACCGAACACCGAGATAGAGCCCCGGCGCCGTCGGGGCGTTGAGCTCGACCTCCTTTCGGCATGCGGAAAGCCTGAGCTGCGGCGTCGAAAAGTCGACATAGGGCAGCTTGACCGCGCGTTTCATCTTGTAGGCCCGCGTGCCTGCCAGGAAGATTCGGGAGATATGGGTTTCTATCACCTCGACCCGGTCTGCGCCCGGATGGTTGGCCGGGTCGGAAAGAAACGCGGTCACGCTGTCCTGCCGGTCGGTCGACATTTCTACACTGCCTGTGAACATTGGCGTGAGCTTCTTGTGCCGAAACGAATGAAAGAGACCCTGGTTTCCCGTCAGCGCTGCAACGTCTCGATAAATTCGGTGAGACGGTGGACGCGTTCGCGCGCAATCAACTCGCCGCCGATCGGCCCGAAAGTCTCGATGTCACCCTCCTTGAAAACCTCGCCCCAAACCGGCATCTCGCCATCATTATGGAGAGGCACGACGTAGCGGCCGTCGATCACCCAGAAAACCTTCCAGTAGGGATACTCGCCGCCATTGTCGCGCGCGAGCCCCGTCAGATCGCTCGGTGGTGCCGCAAGGTCTGCTGAGCGCGGTCCATCGCCTTGTCCGTTTTCGCCATGACATGCGGCACAGGAATTCTGGTATTCTGCCGGGCCGTAGTCACGCTCGCCGGCCAGCGCGGAAAAGCCCGCCAGAAGCAAGGTGACCGTTGTTGCGATCGTCTTCGTTGTGGTCATCACTTTTGTTGTCGCCATGTTCGAGCACGCTAGTCATCATCGAACAGTTGTCGCGACTGCACATTGATGCCGGTCAAACCACACACGGTTGCCTCATTGATCCAGCGCAAGGACGTCTTGCTGTACCCGGCCTACGTGACAGGGACTCGCATGAAGAGAGCACCCAGTTAGGCTCACGGAGAACCGGCTATGACTTTCAAGACCATTCTCGCCGTCACCGAGGCGGACGGCAGTGACGACGATCTCCACCTGGCGGCGGCCCTCTGCGAAGAGGCGGGTGCCCATCTGTCCACCTTGGTCGTCGGGATCGCGGCACCGCCTCCTGTCGGTGAATACGCCGCTGTCGTTTCCGACATCTGGGTGAAGGAGCGTCGGGACGACATCGCGAGGCTGACGTCGCGAACAAGCGGGGTTTCCGCATTTCTTGCCGCGCTTCCAGTCTCTGCCGACGTCACCAGCGAGTATGCCGAGCAGTTCTGGGCCGACGACGCCGTCGGACGCCGCGCTCGCTACGCTGACCTCGTTCTGGTCGGGCCCGGGCTCGCCGCCTCCCCGCTCCTGAGGGACAAGGTGGTGGAAGGCGTCCTGTTTGCTTCTGGCAGGCCGCTGCTTGTTGTTCCGGATAACGCGCGTGCTACCCTGAGGCCGGAACGCGTCAGCGTCGCATGGGATGGCGGCATGGAGGCGTCACGCGCGGTGCGCGAGGCGATCGACCTGCTGACCGCGGCTCGGGAGGTCCGGCTGGTTCTTATCGATCCGGTCGGGGGCGAAGAAGCCCACGGCGCCGAGCCGGGCGCCGATCTCGCCAGCTATCTCTCGCGTCACGGTGCAAAGGTCACGGTCGATCGCCTGCCGAGCGAGGGGCATCCGGTGGCTGCCATTCTGGCGCGCCATGCACGGGACACGGCGTGCGAACTCTTGGTCGCCGGTGCCTACGGGCATTCCCGCCTGCGCGAAAGCCTCCTTGGCGGCGTGACCCGCTCCCTTCTGGAGAACCCGCCGCTGCCGGTGCTCCTGGCGCGGTGACTGGGCGCCTTTCGGGTCAACCCAAACAAAAAAGCGGCGCGGGTCTTCCGCGCCGCTTGCCTTTCCTGGGCTGGATGTCAGGCCGCCTTGACCGAGATTTTCTTTTCGGCCTTTTTCGCGTCTGCCGTCTTGGGCAGCCTCACGGTCAGAACACCCTTGCTGAAATTCGCTTCTATCCCGTCGAGATCAACGCCGTCGGGAAGCCGGAAGGAACGCTGGAACGAACCGAAGCGCCGCTCCGACAAATAGTAGTCCGTCTGCTTTTCCTCCTTCTCCTCGCTCTTTTCGCCCCTGATGGTCAGGATGCGGTTCGCAAGCCGGATATCGACCTTGTCCTCGTCGATGCCTGGCAGTTCGGCCGTTATCTCGTATTCGCCCTCCCTCTCGACCCAGTCGACGGCTGGCGCCATGGGCCATTCGGAACCCCGCGCAACGGGCTCGAGAGCGGGACGTGTCCGTCCCGTCGGCAGGCGCCAATCGAAGGGATGGAAATCGTCAAAAAGGCGGTCGATCTCCCTTCGCAGGCTTTCGAACGGCAACCAGCCCCGTTCGACCGATTGCGGTGAATTCGTGTCATTCTTGACCGGCAGTTTCGTTGCTTCGACCATTGTCTTCGTCCTTGTGCTCAGGTTCTCCCTGTGGACGGGTGGCCATGCGACCAGCCCGCCACAGGCGGCCGGCGCATGAGGCGCCGGAGGCAGCCCTCCGGGCATGAACTGCGTCTCGGCAGCGACTGTCTCATATGATTATCGGTCCGCGCTTTTGCGTGCTCTTTGATCAGGATCAACAAACCGCGGGGCCTGATGAGCTAGGCTTGAAAATAGGTCGTTGCATCAGGACGACTATCCTCGTGATCAGGAGCTTGCGCCATGCGGAGCAAGGAAATGTCTCCATCCCCCCGGGCAATGAACGCCGTTCCGATGTTCGGTCAGGCACAGAAACTCGCGGTTGCCGGTGCACGCCTTCAGGCCCACGGCTTCAAGGCGATGATGCGCTACCAGATCGAGATGCTCGATTTCCTGAAGCATCGCTTCGAACAGGACGTCAAGCTGGTCGACGACCTCGTTTCCAGCAGCGAATTCAATGACGCTTTCGACGTCTGCAGCGACTTCTTCCAGAACGCTGCGATCGAGTATTCGGAGGAGATGGGCAAGGTCGCCTCGATTGGCTCCAAGCTCGCCTCCGAAGCTGCAAGCCGTGTCCGCACGGAAACCGAATCCGTCATCGAGGATATGGCCGCAAAAACCGTCGCCTGACGGGCAGGATGGCGACGCGATCGGTAGGCCGGCGGGGCGTGACGCCTGCTCGCCGGTCGTGCTGCCGGGGAGTGGAGATACAAGCTGTGGCCTTGGTTGTGGGAAAGACCGCGCTGGTGACCGGTGCGGCGGCGGGAATTGGCCGAGCAACCGCAATATGCTTTGCCCGCGAGGGCGCACGGGTCTTGGTATCCGACCTGAATGCCGATGGCGGCGAAGAGACTGTTAGCCTGATCAGAAGCGGCGGTGGCGAGGCGACATTCGTAAAAGCGGACGTTTCCTTGGCGGCCGACGTGGCGGCACTGGTCGCGAAGACGCTGGAGACCTATGGGAAACTCGATTGTGCCTGCAACAATGCCGGTATCGAGGGAACGGTCGTGCCCCTTGTCGAACAGGCTGACGACAATTTCGATGCGATCATGGCCGTCAACGCCAGGGGCACGTTTCTGTGTCTCAAGGCGGAAATCACGGAGATGCTCAAATCGGGCGGCGGCGCGATCGTCAACCTCGCTTCGGTTGCCGGACTGATCGGCTTTCCCGGCCTCGCGCCTTATGTAGCCTCGAAACATGCCATCAACGGCCTGACCCGAAACGCGGCACTCGAATATGCCAGGCAAGGCATCCGGGTGAATGCCGTCTGCCCCGGCGGGATCGACACGCGCATGCTCGATTCACTGGCCGACCAGGCCAGCGGTGGCGCGCTCGACGCGCACCAGATGTTGGACCCACTGCATCCCATCGGCCGCATCGGAACGCCCGAGGAGGTCGCCGAAATGATCGTCTGGCTCTGTTCGTCGAGGGCTTCCTCCGTCACCGGCGCGATCATCCCCGTCGACGGCGGATACGTCAGCCAGTAGATCGCGGAGAACAGCATGCGCGCAATCACCGGACCGCGTCGGAAACGAAGACCGGCGCTCAGGCCCGCTGCGCCGACAGGGCGCAAGGTGGGACAAGTGCGTGCCCCCGACGTGCCCCCTGCGCAGTTGGCCGACGGGGCGAAAGTCTACCGCGAGGCGGATCGCCTCGTCCACGCGGCCGTCGGTGCGTGGACGCTCGGAATGTCGCCGGCCAGCCTTCTGCAGGCGTGGCAGGATTGGGCGCTGCATCTGGCCATTTCGCCCGGCAAGCAGCAGCAGATCATCGCCAAGGCCCTGGAGAAGACAGCCCGCCTGTCGGGCTTCCTTTCAACTTGCGCCGCCGAGCGGGGGCTCGGCCGTCCATGCATCTCGCCCCTGCCGCAGGATCGGCGTTTCGGCCATCAGGGATGGCGTGTCTTTCCCTTCAGCCTGTTTCAGCAGAGCTTTCTGCTCTGGCAGCAGTGGTGGCACAACGCGACGACCGGCGTGCCCGGCGTTTCCGCAAGGCACGAGCGGCTCGTGGAGTTCTACAGCCGGCAATGGCTCGACATGGTCGCGCCGTCAAACTTCGCGCTGACCAATCCGGAAATCCTCGAACGCGCCCTGCGCGATGGGGGCGCCAACTTTGTCATCGGCATCCAGAACCTGATCGAAGACCTTTCGCGCCAATGGTCCGGCGGACCTGATCCGGCCGCGGAGCGCTTCCGTCCTGGTCACGAAGTGGCCGCAACGCCCGGCGACGTGATCTTCCGCAACGACCTGATCGAACTCATCCGCTACCGGTCGACGGCCACGACGGTGCATCCCGAGCCCGTACTGCTCGCGCCGGCCTGGGTCATGAAATATTACATCCTCGACCTGTCGCCGGGAAATTCCCTGGTCAGGCACCTGCGGGACGAGGGTTTTCAAGTCTACTGCATCTCGTGGCGCAACCCCGGCCGGGCCCAGCGCGACCTGTCGCTTGAGGATTACAGGCAGTCGGGCGTGATGGCGGCGCTCGACGCCGTGGGCGAGGATGCCGGGCCAGGCCGGTTCCACGGCGTTGGCTATTGCCTTGGCGGCACGATGCTTTCGATTGCCGCAGCAGCCATGGCCCGTGACGGTGATACGCGGCTGAAGACGCTGTCGCTTCTGGCCGCACAGGTCGATTTCGACGAACCGGGCGAACTCGGCCTCTTCATCGACGAGAGCCAGCTCTCCATGCTGGAAGATATCATGTGGAGCGAGGGCTATCTCGACCAACACCGCATGGCGGGCGCGTTCCAGCTGCTGCGGTCGCAGGATCTGGTCTGGTCGCGCATCGTACGCGATTACCTGATGGGCGAACGCGCCGAAATGACCGACCTTATGGCCTGGAACGCCGACGCGACGCGCATGCCCTACCGCATGCATTCGCAATATCTGCGGCAGTTCTATCTCGACAACGACCTGTCCCAGGGCCGCTACAGGGTCGCCGGCAGGCCGGTTCACCTTGAAGACATCAAAGTGCCTGTCTTTGCCGTGGGAACCGAAACCGATCACGTCGCTCCCTGGCGATCGGTGTTCAAGCTGATGCACCTGCTCGACACCGATGTCGACTTCGTTCTCACCAATGGCGGCCACAATGCCGGGATCGTCGCCGCTCCGGGCCATCCGCGCCGTGCCTTCCGCCATCTCTGCTACCGCGAGGGCGGGCCGCATCCGTCGCCGGACGACTGGCTCGAAGGCGCTGGGACGCTACCCGGCTCATGGTGGCTCGCGTGGTTCGAATGGCTGAAGGCCCGCTCCGGGCAGCCTGGCGTGCCCCGAACGATCGCAGGCCGAGAGCCGCTCGCCGCCGCGCCCGGAACCTACGTATTCGACGCTTGACGGGTCAGTTCCCGTCTTGACGCACGTCAAGGCTGCAAGCACCGCAAAACGGGTAGGCGAAGGCCATGAACACGACCTTCGAGCCGCCATCCGGTCTCTGCGGGCTCAGCGAGGCCGAAGCGCGGGAAAGGCTGGACCGGTATGGCCAAAACGCGCTGCCGGAGCCACGGCCGCCCTCGATCCTGCGCGTCTTCCTGCGCCAGTTCCTGAGCCCGCTGATCTACATCCTGATTGCCGCGGCGCTGGTGTCGATCGCACTGAGCGACGTCAAGGACGCCTTTTTCATCGGAATAGTTCTTCTTCTGAACGGGATCATCGGGGCCACCCAGGAGTTCAGCGCAGGCCGCGCGGCGGCAGCCTTGCGTGGTCTCGAAGTTCCCCAGGCAACTGTCATCCGCGACGGCGTTCCGAGAGTGATAGACGCGCGTGTCCTCGTGCCTGGCGATCTCGTCCTGCTGGAAGCGGGCAGCAGGGTTCCGGCCGACATGCGCCTTGGCTCCGTGGAAGACCTGCAATGCGACGAGGCCTTGTTGACCGGCGAATCGCTTCCGGTTCGCAAGGATGCCGGCGCTGACGGGAGCGAAGGGCGGGCGACGGCTTTTGCCGGGACCATGGTCACGCGTGGACGCGGGATTGGCGAGGTAGTTGCGACCGGTCCGGCGACCAAGGTTGGTGGCATAGCCGCCCTCGTCGCAGCCCGGGATCTGTCGCGCCCGCCTCTGCTCATCCGCATGGAACGTTTCGCCCGCACCATCGCCCTTTCGGTCGGACTTGCCATGGTGGCGCTCGTCCTGATCGGACTGCTGCGTGATCTCGGTCTGCACCAGCTTTTCCTGTTGGCGGTGGGCCTGGCGGTCAGTGCGATCCCGGAGGGGCTGCCGGTTGCAATCTCGGTGACGCTTGCGATCGGCATGCGCCGTATGGCCGGTGTCAACGTGATCGTGCGCAACATGCCAGCGATCGAGGCGCTCGGTTCGTGTACGATGATCGCTACCGACAAGACAGGGACGTTGACGCTCAACGAACTGACGGTCACCGAGGTCCGTCTGCCGGACGGGACGATAGTGCTCTTCGAGGCTGGCCGAGATCTCGATGCCTGCGCTGTCCACTCGCCAACCGTCGCGACCCAGGCCGTCAGGGAGCGGATCGCGGATCTGCTGCGCGCGGCGGCATTGCCGAATGAGGGTCGACTGGTCCTGGACGGCGATGGCTGGCGCGGTGTTGGAGACACCGTCGATATCGCGCTGCTGTCGGCGGCACGAAAGGCAGGCCTGGCTCAGGAGGCCATCGCGCGCGATCATCCGCTTATCGCGCGCATTCCCTACGAGCCCGACCTGAAATATGCTGCTTCCTTTCACCATGGCGGCGACCGGGTGCGCACCTTCGTCAAGGGCGCACCGGAAACGTTGATCGCCATGGCCGACCGGATGGCGACGGCCACAGGAGCGATCGCCATCGACCGGGCTGTGCTCATGGCCCAGCAAGCGGACCTTGCCGGACGCGGCCTGCGCGTTCTGGCCTTCGCGGAAGGTGAGATCGAACCAGCAAGTCAGGAGGAACTGGGTCACCGGCATCTGGTCGACCTGGTCTTCCTCGGCCTGGCCGGCATGCACGATCCGCTGCGCGCCGAGGTGCCGGGCGCCGTCCAGGCATGCCGACGGGCCGGCATCGAGGTTGCCGTCGTCACGGGCGATGACCCGCGTACGGCCGCCGCCATCGCGCGCGAGGCAGGACTGACCTTCGACGACAGCCAGGTCGTCACGGGCGACAGCTTGCGCCAGGCGGAAGCGGAGGGAGACGATGCGCTCGATGCCCTGACCCGCCTTGCAAGCATATTCGCCCGGGTTGAACCGGCGCAGAAGCTCTCGATCGTCCTGTCGATGGCGCGCAACGGCCACTTCGTCGCCGTAACCGGTGACGGCGCAAACGATGCGCCCGCGCTCAAACATGCGCATGTGGGTGTTGCGATGGGCAAGCGCGGGACCGACATCGCAAGGGAAAGCGCCGACATCATCCTGACCGACGACAATTTTGCCTCGATTGTCGCCGGTATCCGCGAGGGCCGAGTCTCTTATGCAAACATCCGCAAGGTTGTTTTCATGACAGTCTCGACCGGTGCCGCGGAAGTGCTGCTGTTCCTTCTCGCACTGCCATTCGGCCTGCCGATGCCGCTCATGCCCCTGCAACTCTTGTGGCTCAACCTGGTGACCAATGGCATTCAGGATGTGGCGCTGGCAGCCGAAGGGGCTGAAGGCGACGAACTCGACCGCCCGCCGCGCGCTCCGAAGGAGCCAATCTTCAACGGTGTCATGATGCGCAGGCTTGCCATCTCCACGCTTGTGATGGGCGGCGGCGGTTTTGTTGCGTTCTGGTGGCTGCTCAACCTCGGCCGTTCCGAGTTCGAGGCGCGCAATATCGTTCTGCTGCTGATCGTGCTGTTCGAGAATTTCCAGACCCTCAATGCGCGATCGGAAAACCACTCGGTATTCCGCCTGGACCTTGCGGCAAACCCGCTCCTCGTCAGCGGCATCGTGGCCGCCCAGGCCCTACATGTCGCGGCGATGCATGTTCCGGTCATGGCCGAAACGCTTGACCTTGCACCGGTGGCGCTTGCCGACTGGCTGGTCCTGTTGTCGCTGGCCGCATCGATCTTCCTTGCGGTGGAGTTCGACAAATGGCTTTCTCGACGCGCGGCGATTGCGGGCGACTCTGATGAAGTCGCAGGGAACACAAGCTGACAGGCGATCGGCATTGAGGCCCGCTTATCCGTGTGGGCGACAGACGCGTCGTGCCGGGCGCCCCGGCTACTGGCTACCGTTGGGCGACCGCAATCAGGCCCCAGGCCGGCCAGGCTGGCCGATCTCCCCTCCCCTCGGAACGTCCGGGATATCCACCAGCCTGCCACGGGGAATTTCCCCTTTCGGGTCATACATCGGCAGGGCGCAGGTCTCCGCCGGGCGGACCTTGTCATCCTGGCACGCGACGTCGAGGACCGTCCCCGGTCCGAGGTCAGGATCATCGAGCCGCACGATCGCAACGCCGCATTGCTGGAACGGCGACCAGGCCGTCGAGCACACGCGACCGGCGAGGACACCGTCCCTGCTCAGACTGTCGCCAAGCCGCGCCACGCCCCCGGGAACGCGCATGCCCCAGGTCCGATTCCTCCGATCGCAGTTCTGCAGGGCAGCCTTTCCGATGAAGTCCGGCTTGTCCAGGTCGACCATGGCGCCCAGGCCCGCTGCGAAGGGGGTTACGGTCTCGTCGAAATCCGACCCGGCATTGAGCAGCCCGGCCTCGATCCGCCGCGCTCCGCCTACCGCGACCGGTCTCATCCCGCAAGGTCTGCCCGCCTCGAGAATACGCTCGCCCACTGCGCGCGCATCGGTATCCGGCTCGAGATAGACTTCCCACCCCAGCTCGTTGGTGAAGCCCGAGCGGGTGACGACAACCTCCTGTCCGGCGATGGTTACCCGTGCGGCATCAAAGTAGCGGAACGGGTCAGGATAGGCTCCATCAACGGCAGCTGCCAGGATCTTGAGCGAGTCGGGACCCTGCACCTGGCTGATCCAGACGTCCGGGTCAAGGATGTCGACGTCCATGCCCCGGCCATGCGCCTTCAGCCAGTCCGAAAGGTCGCCGTCCGCCTGTCCATACCAGTACCGGTCGTCGGCCAGGCGGACGAGCACCCCGTCCAGGATCATGCCGCCATCGTCATAGCAGGCGAACTGGTAGCTGCATCGCCCGACACGGACCTTGGCGACGTCGCGGGTGAAAACGAGGTTCAACAGCCTTTCTGCGTCCGGTCCGCGGACCTCGACGGGCAATTCGCCGGTATGACGCAGGATCGCCTGGCGGCGGAGCTTCCAGTATGCGTCGTCGGCCGATCCGTTGGACATCACCAGCGCGGTAAGCCTGCGGTTGTAGATCGTATATTGCGGGTCGTATGGGATTTCCTGATAGACGAGCGGATGCGGTGCCATCGTGCGGCCGAATTCACTCGCGTGGGCGTTCCTGCCGGCCATTGGCAAGACAACAAAACGGACATCGTCCCGCGGAATTGACATGCTCCCTTCCCATGACTCGTTCGCCGTTTTCACACCGCCGACGCCGCTTCGACTGCCGAAGGAGCCCCGGCGCGGTTTCTCCGAAGTCGGGCGCCTGAAGAGGCTCACACGGCGAGGGGCACCGAGTCCAGCGTTCGGGAGCTCGACAGGCATTTCCGGTGCCACCGGCGCACGAACGGAACGCCATCGGCTCCAATGAGGAGGAGCAGCCGGATGCTCACTTCAGCAGGTGCGCGATGGAGTTGGCGTAGTAGGTCAGGAGCAGGCGTTCGTCCGGGTTGGCGCGGTAGAGCCATTCGTCGTTCATCACCACCATGTGGCGCAGGGTGAGCATTCTGAGGCCGGCGCCGACGGCATAGTCGCGGTCGGCGCGCGGAATATGGACGTGGGCCCCCTCGCCTTCCAGCCTTTCGATGAGTCCGAAGACCGCCGACTTGAGCTCGAACTCGCTCATCCAGCGCTCGCCGCTCTCCAGGAACACATGCGAGGCGAGCGCCACCGGCAGCGCCGGCACGATGGCCGCGATAGCTTCGATCAGATCGTCGCCGAGCTTTTCGATGCCAACGAACAGGGCCTCGCGGTCGGCGGTGGTGAAGTCGACCTGCTCGCGCTTCTGCCAGTGGGCAAGCGAGACGGGCTTGCCAAAACTGACGCAGGCATAACCGAAACGGTAGAGCCGGCCCTGCAGGCGCAGCCTGACGAGGTTCCAGACGAAACCCGCCAGCGCCGGCAGGCGCACCCGGAAATCGCGGCCCGAGATTTCCTTCTCGGCGCCGGCGGTGAGCACCCGGTCCTCGATCACGCGGTCATAGTTGAGCCCGACCGGCACGAAGACGACATCGCGCGAGGCGCGCGGATCGAAGCCGGCGACCATGTAGGAAAGCAGCCCGAGCCGCGGCTCGCGCAGCCGGCCGTCGCGGCTGAGGCCGCCTTCGGGGAAGACGGCCTGGGTGACGCCTTCCTGGGTGGCCATCGCCACATAGCGTCCGAGCACCTTGCGGTAGAGTTCGTCGCCGGAATTGCGGCGCACGAAATAGGCGCCCATGGAGCGGATCAGGTTCTGCAAGAGCCACACCCGCGCCCATTCGCCGACCGCATAGGAGAGCGAGGCGCGGCTGGAGGCCATGTAGGTGACGAGCACATAGTCCATGTTGGAGCGGTGGTTCATGACGAAGACCACGGTCGCCTGCGGGTCTATTGCCTTCAGCGCGTCGTCGTCGACATAACCGAGCCGCACCCGGTAGACGAACTCCGACAGCCGCCTTGCGGCCCGGATGCCGAAGCCGAAATAGGTGGTGACGGAAAAGGCCGGCACGATCTCGCGCGCGTAACGCTCGGCCCGCTTCATCACCACGGCGCGCGGCGTGCCGCTGGCCTTGGCCTCGGCGTCGACCGCCTCCACCACCTTCGGATCGTAGATCAGCCGGTCGACCAGTGTCTGGCGCCTGGTCAGCCGGAACGGCTCGATGCGCATGTCGAGCCGCTGGTTGAGCTCGTCGATCGCCTGGTTGAAGCGGCGGCGGAAGAACCAGCGCACCGAGGGCGCGAAGACGCGGTCGACGATGCCTATGGCGGCAAAGACCACCAGCAGCGCGACCAGCCAGAACGGCAGCGCGACGGCGCCGGTCATGTCGTGCAATGCGGGCGGCCCGCTGCAGGCATTTCGCTCCCCCACCATCTCTTTCGCGGACGGTCAGGCGAGGGTTTCGCAATCGGGCGGCCATGGCAAGGGCTGTTGTTGCGGAGTTGTTGGCTCCGGACGCGGGCGCCTTTTGGCCCGGCGGTCCGGGCTGGTCCCTGTCCCGACTGCTCGTGAACCGTCACGGGGCCTGCGGCTGCGGCTTCCTCACGCCGATATCCGGCATGCGCAGTTCGAGAGTCCTGTCAGGCAGGGAACTCCAGGCGGTGTTCCGAACAGAAGCGTGCGATGCTCTCGTAACTGACTTCGAGGCCGTATTTGGCGTCAAGTGCTTCAGCAGCCTCTCCCGCCATCGCCTCCGGGTCTCCTGCAATCTCTCTGAACATTTCCTCGAAGCCGGCAGGGGAGATGAGCTCAAGCAGCCGGCACTCCTCCTCGCCGGGGTTCCAGAAGGTGTGCCACTCACCCCTCGGCTTGAAGACAAAATCCCCCGGGCCCGCCTCGAGCGTACGGTCTCCCAATTGCGCTCCCATCCGCCCGCTGAGCACGAAGCTGTACTCGTCCTCCCGGGAGTGGCGGTGGAGCGGGGCAGCGAGCGTCCGTGGCGGTACCCAGTGCTCGAGTACCGATACCCGCCCCCCGGACGCTGCCCCCGTCAGAAGGTAACGGGCTCCCAAACTTCCGAGATCGAACGACTCGCCGTGTTTTGGGCCGAGTACCGGCGTCGCCATGCGCATAGCCATTGCTCCATGCACCACCATTCCGTGCGGGAAACCATATCTCGCCCCGTCATGAAAGAAAATCGAGGTATTGCTGCTGGCCGGTCGCGCGGGCGCGGGAACCAATCGGGCGGTCCGGCCGTTCCGTTCCCGCCCGTCAACCAGCAAAGGTACCGGTATCATGAAAATCGCGAAGATCGCCGCGGCAGTCGCCGTCACGGCCGGCATCGCCACCGCCTCGTTGCCCGCCCACGCCCAGGACGTGGAACTCGGCCTGTTGGAATGCGTCGTCGAGGGCGGCGCCGGCTTCATCTTCGGCTCCTCCAAGGATCTGTCGTGCGAATTCACGCCCGCCGACGACAGCCTGCCCAAGGAGGCCTATTTCGGCGTCATCAACAAATACGGCATCGACGTCGGCGTGACCGGGACGACCATCATCGCCTGGGTCGTCTTCGCGGCCGCCGACGATTTCGCCTACGAGCGGGGCGCGCTCTCCGGCGATTATGTCGGGGCCTCGGCCGAGGCCAGCGTGGCGGCCGGCGGCGGCGTCAATGTCATGATCGGCGGCTCCGACGACGCGATATCGCTGCAGCCGGTCTCCGTGCAGGCGCAGGAAGGCGTCAACGCCGCCGTCGGCATCGCCGAGCTGCAGTTGCGCTCAAGCGCCGACTGACAGGCGTTCGCGAATGTGCGGCGAGCGGTAGAGATAGAGCGTGATCACGGCATATTCGACATATTCCAGCGCCATCTGCGCGAAGCGCGCGGAATGTTCGAGAATGAAGAATGTCTGCCAGGCGCAGATCGCGGCCATCACGACGTACCAGCCTACCATCGCACGCCGCAGACCGGCCCAGCGGCTGGCATAGCCGACAAGGTATGTCACCGCGGCCGCGGCCACGACGGTCCATTGCAGCAGCAGCATGGTGCCGGAAAAGAGCGGATTGCTGAGGCGGGGCCAGGGCGGCACAGGCCATGCCAGCTCGGCAAAACCGACCAGCGCCCAGACAAGCAGCCCGGCATGAACGACGACAAGCAGGGCGGCGATCGCACGGTCGGCGAATCTCGGCACGTTCGTTCCTCCCTATCGCGAAAAGGGCCGGGTCGTCCCGATCGACGTCATGTCCGCAAAAGCGAAACCCGGCGCCAGGCCGGGTTTCAGGAAGACAAAGCGACCGGATCTTAGTGGTCCATCGCCTTGACGATCTCTTCGGTCATCTTCTTGGCGTCGCCCAGGAGCATCATGGTACCGTCCTTGTAGAACAGCGTGTTGTCGATGCCGGCATAGCCGGAGCCGAGCGAGCGCTTGACGAACAGGCAGGTGCGCGCCTTGTCGACGTCGAGGATCGGCATGCCGTAGATGGGACTCGACTTGTCGTCGCGCGCCGACGGGTTGGTGACGTCGTTGGCGCCGATGACATAGGCGACGTCGGCCTGTGCGAACTCCGAATTGATGTCCTCGAGCTCGAACACCTCGTCATAGGGCACGTTGGCCTCGGCGAGCAGCACGTTCATGTGGCCCGGCATGCGGCCCGCCACCGGGTGGATGGCGTATTTGACCTCGACGCCGGCCGCCTTGAGCTTGTCGGCCATCTCGCGCAGCGCATGCTGGGCCTGGGCGACAGCCATGCCGTAGCCGGGCACGATGATGACCTTCTGGGCATTGGCCATCAGGTAGGCCGCGTCGTCGGCCGAGCCCTGCTTGACGGTGCGCTCGACGCCGTCGTCGGCCACCGCTGCGGTCTCGCCGCCGAAGCCGCCGAGGATGACCGAGATGAAGGACCGGTTCATGCCCTTGCACATGATGTAGCTGAGGATCGCGCCCGACGAGCCGACCAGCGCGCCGGTGATGATCAGCGCCAGATTGCCGAGCGTGAAGCCGATGCCGGCCGCCGCCCAGCCGGAATAGGAGTTGAGCATCGACACCACGACCGGCATGTCGGCGCCGCCGATCGGGATGATGATCAGGACGCCGAGGGCCAGCGACAGGATGACGATCAGCCAGAAGATGGTGGTCGACTGCGTCGTCACCAGCATGATGATCAAGACGACCAGCGCGATGCCGATGGCCGCGTTCACGAAGTGCCGCATCGGCAGCATGATCGGCTTGCCCGACATGCGCCCGTCGAGCTTCAGGAAGGCGATGATGGAGCCGGTGAAGGTGATGGCGCCGATGGCGACGCCGAGGCTCATCTCGACCAGCGCCTGGGCGTGCACGTCGCCGAAGGTGCCGATGCCGAAGCTTTCCGGCGAATAGAGCGCGGCGGCCGCCACCATGACGGCGGCGAGGCCGACCAGCGAGTGGAAGGCGGCGACCAGTTGCGGCATCGCCGTCATGGCGATGCGCCGCGCGATATAGGCGCCGACGCCGCCGCCGGCGGCGATGCCGACGACGATCAGCACCAGCCCGCCGAAGGACGGCGTGGCCAGCGCCAGCGTCGTGATGATGGCGATCGCCATGCCGACCATGCCGTAATAGTTTCCCTGACGGCTGGTGGTCGGATGCGACAGCCCGCGCAGCGCCATGATGAACAGGACGCCGGAGACGAGGTAGAGGAAGGAAGCGAGGTTCACGCTCATCGGATGGGCCTCACTTCTCTTTTTTCTTGTACATGGCGAGCATGCGCTGGGTGACGAGGAAACCGCCGAAGATGTTGACCGAGGCCAGCACCAGCGCGACGAAGCCGAAGCCGGTGGCAAGGCCCGAGGCCGAGATGCCGACGGCGAGCAGCGCGCCGACCACGATGACCGAGGAGATGGCGTTGGTGACCGACATCAGCGGCGTGTGCAGCGCCGGCGTCACCGACCAGACCACGTAATAACCGACGAATATCGCCAGCACGAAAATGGCGAAGCGGAACAGGAACGGGTCGACGGCGCCGCCGGTCGCGGCATGCGCGATGTTGCCGGCCGCATCCGCCGCGCCGTCGGCTTCCTGAAGCGCGAGGCGCGCGGCAGCCGAGGCCTGGTCGAGCTGGTCGAGGGCCTGTTCGAGTGCGGTCTTTTCCATCAGGCGTCTCCCTCCGGCTTGGCGCCGCTGGCAGGTTTCTTCGCGGCCGTCCGTTTTGCCGCCGGCTTCGCGGCCGCGCTCTTGCGGGCGCGGGGCGCCGCGGGAGCCTTCGCTGCCGGCTTTTTCGCCGCAGGCGCGGCTGCGGCCGCATCGGCGAAGTTGGCATGCACGACGGCGCCGTCATGGGTGAGCAGCGTTGCCTTGACCAGTTCGTCCTCGCGGTCGATGGCGAAGCTCTTCTTTTCCTTGTCGACCATGGTCTCGATGAAGGCGTAGAGGTTCTTGGCGTAAAGCAGCGAGGCCGAGGAAGCGACGCGTCCGGGCACGTTGAGATGGCCGACGATCTTCACGTCATTGGCGGTGGTGACGATCTTGCCGGCCACCGCGCCCTCGACATTGCCGCCGCGCTCGACGGCAAGGTCGACGATCACCGAGCCGGCGCGCATCGACTTGACCATCTCGGCCGACACCAGCCGCGGCGCCGGGCGGCCAGGGATCAGCGCCGTGGTGATGACGATGTCCTGCTTGGCGATGTGGTCGGCGACGAGTTCGGCCTGCGCCTTCTTCTCCGCGTCGGTGAGCTCGCGGGCATAACCGCCCTCGCCCGAGGCGTCCTTGAGCGCGTCGGTCATGATGAACTTGGCGCCGAGCGAGGCGACCTGCTCGCCGGCGGCGGCGCGCACGTCGGTCGCGGTGACCACGGCGCCGAGGCGGCGCGCGGTCGCGATCGCCTGCAGGCCGGCAACGCCGGCACCCATGACGAAGACTTTGGCCGCCGGCACGGTGCCGGCTGCCGTCATCATCATCGGCAGCGCGCGGTCATATTCGGCCGCCGCGTCGATGACGGCGCGGTAGCCGGCAAGATTCGCCTGGCTCGACAACACGTCCATCGACTGCGCGCGGGTGATGCGCGGCATGAACTCCATGGCGAAGGCGGAGACGCCGGCCTTGCCCATCGCGGCGATCTCGGCCTCGTTGCCGTAAGGGTCCATGGCGGCAAACACCGCCGCGCCCTTCCTGTAGGATTTGAGCTCGGACGGCGACGGGCGCCGCACCTTGAGCACGATGTCGGCCTTCGAAATGTCGGAGGCCTTGCCGATGGTCGCGCCGGCCGAGGCGAAATCCGCGTCGGGAATGCGCGAGGCGGAACCCGCGCCCTTCTCCACGATCACGTCGAAGCCCAGCCCCGCGAAACGCTTGACCGTTTCCGGCGAGGCCGCGACGCGACCCTCGGTCGCATCGGATTCACTGGGCACGAAGATTGTCTGTCCCACCGCTCACTCCCTTTCCGGCTGGAACCCGTTCTTGTCCGGGCCGGTCAATCGCCGGCCCGCCCTCCGCCTAGCGCAGGATGTACGCCGCTAGGCCGGTGACCAGCAGGAACAGAACGGTGGATGCGATGAAGCCGCCGCCGGCGAAGAAGCCGAACGCCATGGCGATGAGCAGCGCGGCGCAGACGATGGAGCCGTATTTCGTCAGCATCAGGAAGAGCGAATAGGTCTTCTCGTGCTCCGAATAATCCATGTCGGCGCCGGTTTCGACCGGCCCGGTCGGCGTATTGTCGGCCATGTGCAAACCCCGTTGGCAAACCTCTGCTGCGCACATAGCGAAAAGCCGGGGCAAGGGCAATGGCGCGCCCGCCACGCGGATCGTCGCAGCCTTCGGCGATGCGTCCTGCAGCTACTCGACGACGATCGGGGTCTCGAACAGGACCACGCGGCTGCCGGTGTTGAAATAGCGCAGCAGGTAGGAGCCGGGCTCCTTCGGCGCCCTCATCTTCACCGTCCTGCCGTCATAGTCGCCATTGATGAGCCGCGTCGCCGCAAGCACCTGGCCCTTGCCGGCGCGGGCCTCGGGGTCGAACACCTCGATCGCGTCGCGCGCCGCGCCCGGCCCGACCCATGAGGCCTCGAAGAACTGCCCGGCCGGCACCGTCGACGGCGCGTCGAGCGCCACCTCCATCGGCTCGACCGTGATCGGACGCTCGGCCAGCACCTTGCGGCTGTCGCCGTTGAAGTAGCGCAGCACATAATCGCCCGGGATGGCCGGCACGACGAGCCTGACGGTGCGCGCGTCCATGTCGCCATTGAGGATACGCTGGCTCACCCGCACCTCGCCCTGCCCGGCCTTTGCCGCGGGATCGAAAAGCTCGATCGCGTCGCGCGTCGCGCCGGGGCCTTCCCAGCCGATCTCGATCGTGTGGGCGATCAGCGCCGTGTCCGGCGCCGTCAGCCCGACGGCGATTTCCTCGATCGTGATCGCCCGTGTCGCCAGCACGGCGGAATTCTCGCCATTGTAATAGCGGAGCTGGTAATCGCCGGTGCTCGCCGGCGCATTGAGGCGTACGGTATGGGCCTCCATGTCGCCATTGATGATGCGGGCCGAGGCGACGACCTCGCCATCGCCTGCGCGCGCCTGCGGGTTGAAGAGCTGGATCGCGTCGCGGCGCGCACCCGGACCCGTCCATTTGACGGTGAAGGCACGGCCCATGCCGACCGCCTCGGGCGCCTCGAGCGCGACCTCGGCCTCGACCACGGTCAGCGGGCGCGTCGCCAGCACGGCGCGGTTTTCGCCATTATAGTAGCGTAACTGGTAAGGACCGGGCCTGGCCGGCGCGTGAAGGTCGACGGTGCGGGCGTCCATGTCGCCATTCACGATGCGGCGCGATTCGATCACCTTGCCGTCGCCCGCATTCGCTTGCGGGTCGAAGATCTCGATCGCGTCGCGGCGCGCCCCGGGTCCGGTCCAGCCTACGGTGAAGCGAACGGCGATCGGCACCTCGTGCGGCGCGTCGAGCGCAACCTCGGCGTCGAGGACCTCGATCTCGCGTGTGGCCAGCACCTCGCGGCCGTCGCCGCTGAAATATTGCAGCCGGTAGAAGCCGGGCTCGGCCGGCGCCACCAGCGACACCTTGCGGTTGTCGAAATCGTCGTTGACGAGGCGCTTCGAGCGCAGCACGGGATTGGTGCCGTCAGGCTTGCCCGGATCGACGATCTGGATCACGTCGCGCCGCGCGCCGGGACCGACCCATTCGACGACGAAGGTTTTCGACAGGCCGACGGTCGCAGGCGCGGCAAGCGAGACCGGCGCCTCCACGACCTCGACCGGGCGGGTGGCGAGCACCTCGTTGCCTTCGCCCCACCAGTAGCGCAACTGGTAGGTGCCGGGACGCACCGGCGCCAGCAACGTCACCGTTTGCTCGTCGAGGTCGCCATTGACGATGCGCCGCGAAGCGACGATGCGGCCCTCGCCGCCGCGCGCCTCCGAATCGAAGATTTGCACCGCGTCGCGGCGGTAGGCGGGGCCATCCCAGATGACGGTCAGCGGCCGGCCGATCTCGACGCTGTCGTCGGCGGCAAGCCACGCCTCGGGAAGCTCGGCCGGCTCCGGGGCCGGTGTCTCTTCGGCCGGCGCTTCCGGCTCCGCCGCCTCGGCGATTTCGGTCAGCGGCTGGTCGAGTGCCTCGGTGAGCTGGCCGGCATCCTCGGCCGGCAGGTAGAGGCCGCCGGTTTCCTCGGCGAGGCAGGCGACCTGCCGCCCTTCCTCGGCGGAGAGGCCGAAGCCGACGACATGGGTGGTGAAATCGACCCCGGAGGCCTCCAGTTCGCGGCCCAGCGCGCAAGGGTCGGCATTGCAGGTCTCGATGCCGTCGGTGATCAGAACGACGGTGGCCTTCTCCTCGGTGTATTTCAACGCTTCCGCGGCAATGCGCACCGAATCCGAGAGCGGCGTCTTGCCGAGCGGGCTCAACCCGTCGGCGGCGGCGGCGATGGCGCCGGATGTGCCGGCGCCGGGTTCGACCAAGAGCTCGATATCGTCGCACTGCCCCTTGCGGCGATGGCCATAGGCGATCATGCCGAGCTCGACCTCACCGGGCAGGCGGCCGAGCACATCCTTCAACACGGTGCGGGCAATGGTGATCTTCGGCTCCTCGCCAATACGGCCCCACATCGAGCCGGACGCGTCGAGCACGATGATGGCCCGTTCGGCGGCCTGTGCCACCGTCGCGGCCGCCGCCATCGTCAGCGTCGTGAACGCCGCCAAAAAGACCTGCCGCAGGAAATTGCCGTGTCGCACTCGCCTGTCCTCCACCCTGGTTCGACCAGCGGGCATTAGAGACGGCAGGCTTACGTGAGGTCAACCGCCCCGGCACATGGCGTTGGGGAACAGGCGCGCCGCGTTTGTTGCGGCGCTGGCCCGCTCAAGGGTTCAGGCGAGCCAGCGCTTGCGGCGCTTGTAGTGCTTGACGTTCTTGAACGAGCGCCGGCCTTCGCCGCCGACGCCAAGATAGAATTCCTTGACGTCCTCGTTCTCGCGCAGCGCCTTGGCTTCGCCGTCCATCACCACGCGGCCGGATTCGAGGATGTAGCCATATTTGGCGTAGCGCAGCGCGATGTTGGTGTTCTGCTCCGCGAGCAGGATCGACACGCCCTGCTCCTCGTTGAGCTTCTTGACGATCTCGAAGATTTCCTCGACCAGCTGCGGGGCGA
This sequence comes from Nitratireductor mangrovi, assembly GCF_007922615.2. Lineage (NCBI taxonomy): Bacteria > Pseudomonadati > Pseudomonadota > Alphaproteobacteria > Hyphomicrobiales > Phyllobacteriaceae > Nitratireductor > Nitratireductor mangrovi. The sequence goes on from NZ_CP042301.2 coordinate 3,121,239, forward strand.
GGCCCATCGAGGGTTCGTCTAGCAGGATCATCTTCGGCCGCGACATCAGCGCCCGGCCGATCGCCGTCATCTGCTGTTCGCCGCCCGAGGTGTAGCCGGCCATGGAGCCGCGGCGCTCCTTCAGGCGCGGAAAGTAGCCATAGACCATGTCGAGGTCGCGCTTGACGTTGGCGGCTCCGTCACGGCGCGTGAAGGCGCCGGTCATCAGGTTTTCCTCGATGGTCAGGTGGCCGAAGCAATGGCGGCCTTCCATGACCTGGATGCAGCCGCGCCTGACGAGATCGCTGGGCGAGGAGGATTCGATGCGTTCGCCGTCGAATTCGATGGTGCCCTTGGTGACCTCGCCGCGCTCGGCCCGGAGCAGGTTGGAGATCGCCTTCAGGGTGGTGGTCTTGCCGGCACCGTTGGCGCCGAGCAGCGCCACGATGCCGCCGCGCGGCACCGACAGCGACACGCCCTTGAGCACGAGGATGACGTGATTGTAGATCACCTCGACATTGTTGACCGCAAGGATGGTCTCGGCCTCGTCCCGGGCCAGCGCCGCGTCCGTCATCATGCTTTCCCGCAGGTTGTCGCAAAAGGAACCCCGGCGGCCGGAACCGCCGGGGCAAAGCTTCACATCAGGAGGCGCAGTCGCGCGGCGTGATGTTGTTTTCCTTGGCGTAGGCCTCGGAATCTTCCTTGATCAGCGCGTCGACCACTTCGCGGTCGGCTTCCATGAAGTCGGTCACGAGCGACCAGGTCTTCGTCTCGGCGTTCCACTGCTGGATGGCGCCGAGGCCGGGACCGCCATGGTTGGAGCAGGTCACCTTGATCGTGGGCGCATAGCCCGGCAGGCCGAGTTCGGCCCAGCGGGCCTCGTCGATGACGCTGTTCTCCATGCCGTCGCGCATCTGGGCAGGGGTGATGTCCTTGGTGTCGTGCATCTCCTGCGCCTTGCGGATCGCCTCGGCCACGGTGATCGCCGCGTACATGCCGCGGTTGTAGAGCACCTCGCCGACATGGCTGCCGTCGCCCGCCGCCTTGCCGGCGTCAACGACATGCTTCTTAAGGTCGTCGAAGAGCGGGAAGTCGGTGCCCGGAGCGTGGAACGCGATCGCCTTGTAGCCGTCCGCACCGGCGCCGGCGGGGACGACGTCGTTCTCGGAGCCGGACCACCACACGCCGATGAAATGATCCATCGGATAGCGGATGTTGGCGGCTTCCTGGACGGCGACCTGGTTCATGACGCCCCAGCCCCACATGATGACATAGTCGGGACGGTCACGCCGGATCTGCAGCCATTGCGACTTCTGCTCCTGGCCCGGATGATCGACCGGAAGCAGGGTCAGCTCGTAGCCGTGCTTCTTGGCCAGTTCCTCGAGCGTGCGGATCGGCTCCTTGCCGTAGGCCGAGTTGTGGTAGACCAGCGCCAGCTTCTTGCCGTTGAGGTCGCCACCTTCCTGGTCGCTGATGTGCTTGACGATGATCGAGGCCGCGTCCCAGTAGGTGCCCGGATAGTTGAAGATCCACTCGAACACCGAGCCGTCTGCCGCCGACGTGCGGCCGTAGCCCATCGAATGCACCGGGATGCCGTCGGCCGTCGCCTTGGGGATCAGCTGATAGGTGATGCCGGTCGACAGCGGGTGATAGACGAGCGCGCCCTGACCCTTGGTCGATTCGTAGCACTCGACGCCCTTTTCGGTGTTGTAGCCGGTTTCGCACTCGACCACGTTCACCTTGACGCCGTTGATGCCGCCGTCACGCTCGTTGAGAAGCGTGAAATAGTCGGCGAAGCCGTCGGCATAGGGAATGCCGTTGGGCGCGTAAGGCCCGGTGCGGTAGCTCAGGCTCGGCACCATCAGGTCGGCAAGCGCCGGCCCGACGACGAGCGCGGAAAGCACCGCGGTTGCTGCAGCCAGTTTTGTCAGTCTCATCTGCAAGTACCTCCCATAGTGAAACAGACGATTTGTGCGGCCCGGTTTCGCGGGGCCGATACGCCCGACCTTGCCCCGTCAATACGGGAATGGCCAGAGCCGGAGTTTCTCCTTGGTTAGCCGCCAGAGCTGCGCCAGCCCGTGCGGCTCGACGATCAGGAAGAAGATGATCAGTCCGCCGACCGTCATGATCTCCAGATGCGCGGCAAGATCGGTCGACCAGCCGAGCCAGCCCACCATAATGTTCTTCAGCAACACCGGAAAGACGACGATGAAGGCGGCGCCGAGGAACGAGCCTAGGATCGAGCCAAGGCCGCCGATGATGATCATGAACAGCGCGTCGAACGACTTGTCGATGCTGAACGCCTCGGTGACCTCGGCCGCGCCGAGATAGACGGCGAAGAACATCGCCCCGCCCATGCCGACATAGAAGGACGAGATCGCGAAGGCCGAAAGCTTGGCCGAGAACGGCGAGATGCCCATGATCTGCGCGGCGATGTCCATGTCGCGCATGGCCATCCAGCTGCGCCCGAGCCGGCCCCGGGTCAGATTGCGCGCCACCCAGGCGAAGACGAACACGAAGCTGAGACACAGGAGATAGGTCGCCCAGGGCGGGGCGTTCGGCCCGGTGACGGCGACGCCGAACAGGAACCGTTCCGGCGCGGTGATCTGGCCGGAGGCGGAGTAGTTGTAGAACCAGCCGAACTTGTTGAAGAACCAGACCAGGAAGAACTGCGCCGCGAGCGTGGCGACCGCCAGGTAGAACCCCTTGATCCGGAGCGACGGCAGCCCGAACAGCATGCCGACGCCGGCGGTGACGAAGCCCGACATCACGATGATGGCGATGATGTTGAGGTCCGGGAAGGCAGTGGTGAGCTTGTAGCAGGCAAACGCGCCGACCGCCATGAAACCGCCGGTGCCGAGCGACACCTGCCCGCAATAGCCGGTCAGGATGTTGAGGCCGATGGCGATCATCGACCAGACCAGGAACGGGATGATGATCGACTTTTCCCAATAGTCGTTGATCAGGAACGGCACGATCAGGAAGCAGCCCGCGACAAACACCCAGAACAGCAGCCGCTCGCCCCGGATCGGGAAGGTCTGCATGTCGGCGACATAGGTCGACTTGAAGTCACCCGCCTCACGGTAGAGCATGGCGCGTCAAACCCTCTCGATGATCTTTTCGCCGAACAGGCCCTGCGGCCTGATCAGCAGGAAGCCCAGCGCGACCACATAGGCGAACCAGTTCTCGATGGCGCCGCCGACCAGCGGGCCGATATAGAGTTCGGCCAGCTTCTCGCCGACGCCGATGATCAGCCCGCCGACGATGGCGCCCGGGATCGAGGTGAAGCCGCCGAGGATCAGCACCGGCAGCGCCTTGAGCGCGATCAGCGACAGCGAGAACTGCACACCAGACTTGGCGCCCCACATGATGCCGGCGACCAGCGCCACGAAGCCGGCGATCGACCACACGATCACCCAGATGTTGCGCAGCGAGATACCGACCGACATGGCGGCCTGGTGGTCGTCGGCGACCGCGCGCAGCGCGCGCCCGGTGGCCGTGTATTGCGAAAACAGCATCAGCACCGTCACCAGCACCACGGCGACGAGCGCAGCGACAACGTCGAGCTTGTCGATATACATGCCGAAATAGTCGGAGCCCTCGGTCGCCCATTCGCGCGTCACGTCCTCGAGCCAGAACGAGCCGCCGGACGGAATGCCGATGTCGAGCGTCTTGATGTCGGCGCCCCACATCAGGTCGCCGAAACCCTCGAGGAAATAGGCCAGCCCGATCGTCGCCATGAACAGGATGATCGGCTCCTGATTGACGAGGTGCTTCAGCACCAGCTTCTCGAACAGATAGGCGAAGGCAACCATGACGGCGAGCGTGCCGACGATCGCGACGAAGGCCGGCAGCGTCCAGCCGAAATGGTGGATGTCGGTGCCGAAGATGGCGTTGATCAGGTGCGCGAACGGCACCTGCCCGGTCTGCAGCCCGACCAGCGTCAGGGCGGCGAACAGCGCCATCACGCCCTGCGAGAAGTTGAAGATGCCGGACGCCTTGAAGATCAGCACGAAGCCGAGCGCGACCAGCGAATACATGACACCGGTCATCAGGCCGTTGAGGACCGTTTCGAGGAAGTACAGAAAGCCGGGGCTCATGCGGCAGCGATCTCCTGGCGGGGCCTATTCATGCGGAACGCCGAGATAGGCGTCGATGACGTCCTGGTTCTTCGAGACTTCGTCCGGCGTGCCGTCACCGATCTTGCGGCCGTAGTCGAGCACGACGACGCGATCGGAAATGTCCATGACGACGCCCATGTCGTGCTCGATCAGCGCGATCGTGGTGCCGAACTGGCTGTTCACGTCGAGGATGAAGCGGCTCATGTCCTCCTTCTCCTCGAGGTTCATGCCGGCCATCGGCTCGTCGAGCAGCAGCAGCGAGGGTTCGGCGGCGAGCGCGCGGCCAAGCTCGACCCGCTTCTGCAGGCCGTATGGCAGCCGCCCGACCGGCACCTTGCGAATATGCTGGATCTCGAGGAAGTCTATGATCTCCTCGACGCGCTGGCGGTGGGCGATCTCCTCGCGCACCGCGGGGCCGAACCACAGCGCCTGCGAGAAGATGTTGCTCGTCTGCAGCGTGATGCGGCCGGTCATGATGTTGTCGAGCGTCGTCATGCCCTTGAAGAGCGCGATGTTCTGGAAGGTGCGCGCGATGCCCTGACGGGCAGCATCGGTGGTGCGCATGGCGCGCCGCTCGACGCCGCGGAAGGTGATCGTGCCCTCCTGCGGCGTGTAGAAGCCGTTGATGACGTTCAGCATCGACGTCTTGCCGGCGCCATTGGGGCCGATGATCGCCCTGATCTCGCCCTTCAGGATGTCGAAGGAGATGTCGGTGATCGCCTTCACGCCGCCAAAACGCAGCGAGACGTTGTTGACCTCAAGCAGCACGTCGCCCTTGGCGATGCCGTCATCGGCATGGACCTGGAGGTCGCGCGGATCGACTGCCCGGTTCATTCGGCCGCCTCCTGCATGGGCTTTGCGTCGAGGCCGTAGACCGGCGTGTCGACGATCTTCACCGTCGCGCGCAGCTTGCCCTTGCGGCCGTCCTCGAAGGTGACCTCGGTCTCGACATACTTCTCGGTGGAGCCGTCATAAAGCGCCTCGATCAGCTCGCCATAGCGTTCGCCAATGAAGGAGCGGCGCACCTTCTGGGTGCGGGTCAATTCGCCGTCGTCGGCGTCGAGTTCCTTGTGCAAGACCAGGAAGCGCCTGATCTGCGAGGCCTTCATCAATTCTTCCTCGGCGAGCGACCGGTTCACCTCTTCGACATGGGCCGCCATGGTCTTGTGGACCTCGGGATGGTTGGCGAGTTCCTGGTAGGAGGCGTAGGAAACGTTGTTGCGTTCGGCCCAGCTGCCGACCGACTCCAGGTCGATATTGATGAACACGGCGCAGAAGTCGCGGCCGTCGCCGAAGGCCACGACCTCCTTCACGTCGGGATAGAACTTCAGCTTGTTCTCGATGTATTTCGGCGCGAACAGGGCGCCGGAGCGCAGCTTGCCGACATCCTTGGCGCGGTCGATGATCTTGAGGTGGCCCTCGGCGTCGAACAGGCCGGCATCACCCGTGTGCACCCAGCCGTCCTCGGTCTTGGTGGCGCGGGTCGCCTCGTCGTTCTTGTAGTAGCCGACGAAGACGCCGTCGGAGCGGTACATGACCTCGCCGCTCTCGGCGATCCTGACCTCGACGCCCGGCGACGGCAGGCCGACCGTGTCGGCCCTGATCTTTCCGTCGGGCTGCGCGGTGATATAGACGCAGGCTTCTGTCTGGCCGTAGAGCTGCTTCAGGTTGAGGCCGAGCGCGCGATAGAAGCGGAAGAGCTCCGGCCCGATCGCCTCGCCCGCCGTGTAGCCGACCCGCATGCGCGACAGGCCCATGCGGTTCTTGAGCGGCGCGTAAACCAAAACCTCGCCCAGCGCGTATTTGATGCGGTCCCAGAGCCCGACGCTCTCGCCGTCGAGGATCGGCTCGCCGACCTTGCGGGCAAGCTCGATGAAATAGTCGAACATGCGTTTCTTGAGCGGGCCCGCATCTTCCATGCGCACCATGATCGCAGTCAGCAGTCCCTCGAACACGCGCGGCGGCGCGAAGAAATAGGTCGGCGCGATCTCGCGGCGGTCTTCCGTCACCGTATCCGGGCTTTCCGGGCAGCTGACGCAATAGCCGGCGGTGTAGGACTGCGAATAGGAAAAAACGTGGTCGCCGACCCAGGCGAGCGGCAGATAGGCGATCGTCGTTTCATTGACGTCGAGCTTGTCGAACGAATTGCCGTGCAGCGCCGAGGTCACGAGATTGCGGTTCGACAGCATCACGCCCTTGGGGCGGCCGGTGGTGCCGGACGTGTAGAGCATGATGCCGAGATCGTCGCCCTTGCCGGCATCGACCGATGCCTGCCAGCGCGTCGCGGCCTCCGGCGATGAGGCCAGCATTGCAAGCCCCTTCTCGCGCAGATCGGCATAGGGATGCAGGCGCGAATGGTCGTAGTCGCGCAGGCCGCGCGGCTCGTCATAGACGACATGGGTGAGGCTGGGCACCTTCTCGGCGATGCCGAGCAGCTTGTCGACCTGCTCCTGGTCCTGGACGATGGCGAACTTCACCTCGGCGTGGTCGAGGACATAGGCCATCTCCTCAGCGACCGAATCAGCATAGACCGGCACCGGCACGCCGCCGAGCGACTGGATCGAGGCGAAGGACCAGTAGAGCCGCGGCCGGTTGGCGCCAACCACGGCGACCTTGTCGCCGCGACCGATGCCGATCGCTTCCAGCCCGAGCGCCAGCGCACGAACCTCATCGAGCTGTTCCTTCCAGGTCCAGCTCTGCCAGATGCCGTAGTCCTTGTGCCGCATGGCCGGCCGATCGCCGAACCGTTCGGCGTTCAAGAGCAGGTACTTCGGAAACGTATCAAGCGTCCTGTCGGCGTCGGCCGCAGCAACCATTTCCCATCATCCTCCCGAACCCCGCCTTGTTTCTGCGGTTGGTTCACTTTTTATCGCGCGGGTAGAGCCGCCGCGCAAGTTCGCCCTCGGTTTCTTGCCGGACCCGCCATCCTCGCCTTGGCGAAAGCGGACCGGATATCAGCTAGTTGGCGCCAGATTCCCACGAACAGCCGGCGATGACAACTTCGCGATTGACAGACAAACCCGGCGATGGTCTTTTACCGTCGCGTCTTCCTTAGCCGACGCGCTTCCCGACAATCCGTTGCGAATTCCGCGCATGGCCATCAAGCCAATGCGGCTATGGCTCGTATCTCTTCAACGATTCGAGATCGATGACCCTGATCCGCCCGTGTCCGGCGACGAGCAGGCCCTCATCCTCGAGTTCCTGCAGCGACTTGTTGACGACGGCGCGAGAGACCCCCGCCAGCAGGCCGAGTTCCTCTTGCGATATCTCGATCTCCGTCGCCACCGCGGGATAGAGCACAGGATTGAAAAACCACGACAAATTGCGTGCTACCCGGGCGCGCGGGCTCAGGATGCGGTCATATTCGATAGTGGCGATGAACTGGCCCATGCGCTCGTTGAGCTGGCGGACCAGAAAGCGGTTGAAGCCACGGCTGTTCTCGTAGAGCCACATGAAGTTGGCGCGCGGCATCATCGCCAGCCGGGTGTCGCGCAGGACCACCAGATCGTACTGGCGCGCCTCGCCCTTCAGCACCGAACCCTCGCCGAACCAGCTGCCGTTGGTGGCGCCGGCGAAGGTCATCGCCTTGCCGTCCTGCGAGACCGCCGCGATCTTGACCAGCCCCTCGATGACGCCCGTCCAGTAGTCGAGCTTGTCCCCGCGATGGCAGACATAGCTGCCCTTGGCGAACCGCTTCTCGACCGTTCCGCGGCTCGCCCGCTCGAGTTCTTCGTCGGTGAGTTCGCTGGCCCAGATGGCGTTGGTGATGAAGTCCTGCCTGGCGTTCATACTCTCGGGCGGCGTTGCTGATTGCCCCCGTTATGGACGCGCGACGACCCCAACACAAGCGGAACGCCAGCGGGACCGACCGGCCCCGCGTCAGGCCGCGCGGTCGAAGAATCTGGCCGTGGGAATCACGGTCAGCGGAGCGGTGTCGCCATTGACCGGGCTGTCGAACAGCAAGCGCTGCTCCATGCGGGTCGACTTGAAGAACGGGTAGCGCGCAAACGAGCGCTCCTCGATCGCATGCACGTTGGCCTGGTAGAGCACGACCGGATAGTTGAGCCCGGGATAGGAGCGCACCCCGCCGATCTGCTCCGACATGTAGATGCGGCGATAGAAGCCGGTGTGGTCTTCCTGGATGGTCGACAGGCAATAGGGCGCGTCGAAGTGGAAGCAGGCCATGCCGGCCAGGCGCAGCGTCAGATAGGGAATCTGCGGGTAGATCTGCGACCAGTCGGGGTCGGCGGCGAAGCGACTCGGGTCGATGAAGGTTTCGCCCGCGGCGATGCGCGGATTGAGCACGTCGCCATAAACCGTGGTCGACGGCGACACCGGGTTGGCACTGTTGACGTGATGGATGCGGATGGTCGAGACCAGCTGGCCGTCGATCAGGATCGCGAACCGGTAACAGTTGGGCAGATCGTCGAGCGGGTCATGCACCATGTGGCCCGGCAGTTCCGAGACCATGTCGGCGGCACGATAGGACTTGTAGCGGAGACGGTAGATCTCCTCCAGATCCTCGCCGCCCTCAATGCGCCGGTATTCGGTGCGCTCAAGCACCGCCAGCACGTTCTGCGCGAAGGCGGAAGGGCCAGCGCTGCCGTTGCGCTCCGGAACGCTCGCCGCGGCGGCCCTCAGCGCGGGATTCGCGTTCATGTTACTCAATTCCCCGTACCATCCACGCTCGACGGTAGCCGAAGCCCCGGTCAAGTAAAGCCGAAACTTCTCGTTACATCATTTACTTAACGTTAACCTTAACGGCGGCGCGGCCTATTACGCGATCGCGCCATTGGCGGCACCGCGGCCCCGAGAAGTCCCCGGATCGGTTAGGTTTTTGGACTTGGAGGGTATCGGCGCCCTAGCGGGCGACGCTGCGAGCCTGTTCGAGATCCTTGCCGAAGGGCCAGACCGTGCTCGACATCGTCTCGATGCCCGACGGCGACAGCGCCGCGCCGAACAGGAAGCCCTGGAGGAGATCGGGATGGACCTCGTGCGCGAGGAGGCACAACTGCTCGAAGGTCTCGACGCCTTCCATGGTCACCTTGAGCCCCACCTGTCGCGAGAGGCTCACAACTCCCTTCAAAAGCTCCAGCGAGCGAGCGTCGACGGTGATGTCCTGCAGGAAGCTGCGGTCGATCTTGACCTTGTCGAGCGGCAGGGTGTGCAGGTAGCTGAGGCTCGAATAGCCGGTGCCGAAATCGTCGAGCGCGATGCGGACGCCGAGCGCGCGGATCTCCTCGAGATACTGGCGGGTGGACGACTTGTCGTCGAGGATCGCGGTCTCGGTGACCTCGATCTCGAGCCGTTCCGGCGCCAGCCCGCTGACCTTGAGCGCATCACGCACGGTGGCGACGATGTCGGCGTCGCGGAAGTCGCGCGCCGACAAATTGACCGAGACGCCGATCGGCTCCGGCCATCTGCAGCACTCGCGGCACGCGGCGCGCAGCATCTGGACGCTGATTTCGGAGATGATGCCCATCTCCTCGGCGAGCGGAATGAACACGCCGGGCGAAACCGCGCCAAGTTCGGGATGCTGCCAGCGGCACAGCGCCTCGCAGCTTTCGATGCGCATGGAGTCCATGCCGACGATCGGCTGGAAGACGACGCGCAGCGCCTGCGCCTCGACCGCATTGCGCAGGTCGGCCTTGAGCATCTGCTTTTCGCGGAAGGCGGCGTCCATGGAGGCCTCGAACAGCTGCCAGCCGTTCTTGCCGGTTTCCTTGGCGCGGTAGAGCGCCAGATCCGCCTTGACGACCATGTCGTCGACATCGGCAAAGGCGATCGGCAGCAGCACCGCGCCGGCGCTCATCTGCGCCCTTAAGAGGTGGCCGGCAACGTCCACCTCCTCGCCGAGCCCCACGAAGATGCCGTCGAGCAACTGCCCGAGATGGACCTCGTCCTGGATGCGATCGAAATAGACGATGAACTCGTCGCCGCCGAAGCGGCTGACGCTGATGTCCTCGTCCGCGAAGAAGGCGAGCTTCTCCGCGATCGCATAGATCAGTCCGTCGCCGACCGGATGGCCGAGCGTATCGTTGATGGTCTTGAAATCGTCGAGATCGAGCACCGCCAGCGCGCATTGACGCTCCCGGTCGCCGCCGCCCATGCGTTCCGACACCAGCTCGTGGAAATAGGCCCGGTTGGGCAGACCGGTCAGGCTGTCGTAGCGCGCCATGTTGCGGATCTTCTCGTCCGCCTGGACGCGCTGGGTCACGTCCTCGAAGGTGATGACGCCGAGATCGTCATCGCCCTCGCGCGCCGAGAATTCCAGATGGCGGCCGTCGGAAAGACTGACAAGCAGCTTGCGGTCGCGCCCCTCGCGCAGGGCCAGCGCCAGCTGGCGCTCGACGAAACCGCAATCATCGTAGCTAATAAGGCCCCCGGCGGCGCCGCGCATGAGCAGCGCCTTGAGCGAGCGGCCGACCAGACGATCCGAGCTTGCAACCGACATCAGCTGCGCCGCCTCGGCGTTGGCGACGACGACGCGGCTGTCTGGGCCGAGCATGACCAGGCCGTGCGACATGGTGTTGAGCGCGCGGTTGAAGCGCTGCGCCAGGCGATTGGCCTTCTTTTCCTCCGAGAGGGCCGAAAACAGCACCTCGCGCACCAGGTCGGCGAAGCGGCGGATGGCGAAGAAGAACGGAAAGGCCATGCAGCCGAGAACGATGTGATAGGCGTCGCCACGCAACAGGAAGCCGATCGAGATCGGCCAGGTCATGGTCATGATGAAGATCATGACCATGCGCGGCGAGCCGTAGTTGCGGCCGGCGATCGAGGTCGCCGACGCCAGCGTCACCGCGACGGAGGCGATCTCGGCGAAGCCGTCATGCGCCAGATAGATGCCGACAAAACAGAAAAAGCCCAGCATGAAGCCGTGCATGGACCCGAACAGGATGTAGTCGCGCTCGCGCGCCGTGGCTTCCTCGCGGGTCGTCGGCGGCGGCATGCTGCGATGCTTGCGGATGTTTCTGAGCCGCAGGACGCCGACGATCGCCATGCTGACGGCGACCAGCAGGTAGAGCATGTCGCCGGTCTTCCAGTAGCAGAGGATGACGAGAAGGGTCTGGGCGACCAGGCCGACCGAGAGCGTCAACCCGTCGCGGAACAGCGATTCCACGAACGGGATGTAGATGTCGACCGGAATTTCGCGTTTCTTGGATCTGCCCATTTCACAGCCCGCACGGAGTCCGAAATATGGCAGGTTCCCCTTAATAAAACGCTTCGCGCTAATGCACGGCAGATATCGCGACCTATTCGGCGGCCTGAAGCGTGTCTTCCCTGGCCCCGGCCCGGAAGCGCTCGATGAGACGGGCCCGTTCGCCGGCGGCGCGCTCGGCACTGGCCGTCTTGACGTGACCGTACCCCTTGATCAGGCCCGGCACCGACAGGAGCGCGACGGCCGCGTCGACGCGTTCCTGCGTCAGGTCGGCCAGCACCAGGTCGAGATCACGCTCGTAGTCGGCAAGCAGTTGCCGTTCCATGCGGCGTTCGGCCGAGTAGCCGAAAATGTCGAGGCGGGTGCCGCGCAGCGCTTTCAGCGCCGCCAGCACCTTGAAGCCGCGCATCATCCAGGGACCGAACGAGGATTTGCGCGGCCGGCCGTCCGGCCCCTTGCGGCCGAGGATCGGGGGCGCCAGATGGAATTCGAGCCGGTCGTAGCTCTCGAAGGCCGATGCCAGCTGCCGCGCGAAGGAACCGTCGGTGTAGAGCCGCGCCACCTCGTATTCGTCCTTGATCGCCATCAGGCGGAAAAGGTTGCGGGCGGCGGCCTCGGTGACGGCCGTGGAGCCGGGCAGCGCCTTTTCTTCCGCGGCGCGGATCGCGGCGATGCGGGCCTCGTAGCGCTGGCGGTAGCCGGCATCCTGATAGGCCTCAAGGAACGCTCCGCGGCGGGCGACGATATCGTCGAGTGCCGTCGCGATGTCCCGGTCCTGGCGGCCGGAACCGGCCTTCTCGAGCAGCGCGCGCACGAAGCCGGGCTCGTGCGCGGCGCGGCGTCCCCAGCGGAACGCGGCCTGGTTCATGGCGACGGCCTGGCCGTTGAGCTCGATCGCCTTTTCCACCGCAGCCGCCGATACCGGCAAACCTCCGTGCTGACAGGCGAAGCCAAGCATGAACATGTTGGCGCCGAGCGAATTGCCGAACAGCGCGCTCGCCGTGCCGGTGGCGTCGAAGAAATGGGCGTTGTCCTCGCCCGCCGCCTTGCGGATCGCCTTCTTCAGCCGCTCTACCGGCAGCGAGAACCCGGCCGAGCGCGCGAAGTCGCCCGGCATGACCTCGGCCGTGTTGGCGACGAACACCGTCTCGTTCTCGCGCACCGCCGACAGCACCTTCTTGGAGCCCGACACGACCAGGTCACAGCCGAGTACCAGATTGGCCTTGCCGGCCGACACGCGGATGGCGTGCACGTCCTCGGGACGCTCGGCAATGCGCACATGGGTGAAGACCGCGCCGCCCTTCTGCGCCAGACCCGCCATGTCGATCAGCCCGCAGCCCTTGCCCTCCAGATGCGCCGCCATGCCGAGGATGGCGCCGACAGTGACAACGCCGGTGCCGCCGATGCCGTCGATGATCCCCGACCAGCCCTTGGAGAGGTCGGCCTGCCTGGGCTCGGGCACGCTGTCGAGCGGGTTGGCGGCGCCGGCGACGCCTTCCGACCTTTTCGGCTTGGCGCCGTGCACGGTCACGAAGGACGGACAGAAGCCGTTGACGCAGGAGAAATCCTTGTTGCAGCTCGACTGGTCGATCCGCCGCTTGCGGCCGAACTCGGTCTCCACCGGCTGGATCGACACGCAGTTCGACTGAACCCCGCAATCGCCGCAGCCCTCACAGACCAGTTCGTTGATGAGCACACGCCTGTCCGGATCGGGAAACGTGCCACGCTTGCGGCGCCGGCGCTTTTCCGCCGCGCAGGTCTGGTCGTAGAGAAGCACGGAAACACCGCCTACCTCGCGCAGCTGGCGCTGGACGTGGTCGAGGTCGTCGCGGTGGTGGATGGTGGCGGCGGCCGGAAACCGCACCTTGCCGTCATATTTGTCGGGTTCGTCGGTGACCACCGCGATGCGGCTCACGCCTTCGGCGGCCACCTGGTGGGCGATCATGTCGACGGTGAGCCCGCCCTCGTGCGGCTGGCCGCCGGTCATCGCCACGGCGTCGTTATAGAGGATCTTGTAGGTGATGTTGGCGCCGGAGGCGATGGCGAAGCGGATCGCCAGAGAACCGGAATGATTGTACGTGCCGTCGCCGAGATTCTGGAAGATGTGCCCGCGTTTCGAGAACGGCGCCTGGCCGATCCACTGCGCGCCCTCGCCGCCCATGGCGGTGAAGCCGATCGTCGACCGGTCCATCCACATCGCCATGAAATGGCAGCCGATGCCGGCGCCGGCGATCGAGCCGTCCGGCACCTTGGTCGAGGAATTGTGCGGGCAGCCGGAGCAGAAATAGGGTGTGCGGGTCGCGACATCGGTGGTCTCGGCGAGCATCGCCTGGAACTGCTTCAGCCGGTTGACGCGGGCCGAAATCTCCTCCGAGGGGCCGATCACGCGCAGGATGCGCTCGCCGATGGCGATCGCGATGTCGTTGGGGTCGAGCGCGCCCTTGGCCGGGAACAGCCAGTCGTTGCGCTCGTCCTTCTTGCCGACCACGACCGGCTGCATGGAGGTGCCGTAGAGGTCCTCACGCACCTGGACCTCGATCAGCGAGCGCTTTTCCTCGACCACGATCACCATTTCCAGGCCGCGGGCGAAATCGCGGATGTGCTCCAGGTCGAGCGGCCACGGGCAGGCGACCTTGAACAGCCTCAGCCCGATGCGGTCGGCCTGGGCCTCGTCGATGCCGATGTCGTCGAGCGCCTGACGCACGTCGAGATAGCTCTTGCCGACGGTGATGATGCCGATCTTCGGATTGCGCCCGCCGGAATAGACGATGCGGTTGAGGTCGTTGGCGCGGATGAAGGCGGCGGCGGCGGCGCGTTTGTATTCGTGCAGCCGCGCTTCCTGGCCCATCTGGTCGAGTTCGTGACGGATGTTGAGGCCGCCGGGCGGCATGTCGAATTCGGGCAGCGTGATTGCTAGCCGCTCGAGCGACACGTCGACGGAGGCCGTCGATTCGATGTTGTCCTTGACGCATTTCATTGCCGACCAGGTGCCGGCGAAGCGCGACAGGGCAAAGCCGTAGAGCCCGTAATCGACCAGTTCCTGGACCCCGGCCGGGTTGAAGATCGGGATCATGGTGTCGACGAACAGGAACTCGGTGGCGTGGGCGTTGGTGGAGGATTCCGCGGTGTGGTCGTCGCCCATAAGCGCCAGCACGCCGCCATTCTTCGACGAGCCGGCCAGGTTGGCGTGGCGGAAGACGTCGCCGGAGCGGTCGACGCCGGGACCCTTGCCGTACCAGACAGCGAAGACGCCGTCGTGCTTGCCCTCGCCTAGAAGCTCGGTCTGCTGCGAGCCCCAGCAGGCGGTCGCCGCCAGTTCCTCGTTGAGACCGGGCTGGAAGACGATGTTGGATTGTTCGAGCTTACCGCGGGCGCGCCACAGCTGCTGGTCGAGCCCGCCCAGCGGCGAGCCGCGATAGCCCGACACGAAGCCGGCCGTGTCCAGCCCGGCGAGCCGGTCGCGCTCGCGCTGCATCAAAAGCATGCGGACGATCGCCTGCGCCCCCGAGACGTAGATGCCGCGTTTGGTCAGGTCGAACTTGTCGTCGAGGGAAACGTCGTGAAGGGTCATCCGCTCCTCCGCGAGGTCGCCACGGTCATTTGCGCCTCGCTCATGCCGCGCGCATCCCCGCGGATTCGCGCCAGTCAACCAAACAGCAGAATGTCTCCGCGGGCAAGGCCGCGATCGCCACGGCCGGCTGGAAAGGGCCGCGTCGAACACCGCCGCGCGGCCACGACAAAATTGCCTCGAACGTTTGCGCCAACGCGCGCGCGTGGCAGCCTCTGTCGAGACGACTGGTGGAAATACCTAGCAGAATTTCGGGCCTGGTTTGTCCACCAATCTCCTTTGATAACGCTGGCAAAGCTGTTAATCACAGCCGGTCCGGGTGCTCGAACGCCAC
Source organism: Nitratireductor mangrovi (assembly GCF_007922615.2). NCBI lineage: Bacteria > Pseudomonadati > Pseudomonadota > Alphaproteobacteria > Hyphomicrobiales > Phyllobacteriaceae > Nitratireductor > Nitratireductor mangrovi. The sequence goes on from NZ_CP042301.2 coordinate 3,136,400, forward strand.
GACACGGCGGCAATGTCCGCCTACAAAAATGCGACGGCCGCCGGCCGGAACGGGGAACTGCCTGTAACGAGGCGTACGACAGGGAGGAACTGCATGGCGGGGCTGCTCGCGCTCTCGCGCATTGTCGACAGGATCAACGAGTTCATCGGCCAGAAGGTGTCCTGGCTGATCCTCGTGGCGGTCCTGATCAGCGCCGGCAACGCCAGCATCCGGAAGGCCTTCGATATTTCGTCGAACGCCTTCCTGGAACTGCAATGGTATCTCTACGGCACCGTCTTCATGCTGGCCGCCGCCTATACCCTGCAGCGCAACGAGCATGTACGTATCGACATCCTGTCCAACCGCCTCAGCAAACGCACGCGCGACTGGGTCGACCTCGTCTGCCATGTGATCTTCCTGCTGCCCTTCGTGACCCTGATGGTCTATCTGTGCTGGCCGTGGTTCTGGCTCTCCTATCGGACGGGCGAAATCTCCGCCAATGCCGGCGGACTGATCATCTGGCCGGCCAAGATGATGGTGCTGCTCGGCTTCATGCTGCTGACCGGGCAGGCGCTTTCGGAGATCGTCAAGCGCATCGCCGTCATTCGCGGCGACATCGACGACCCGACCCCTACGCATGACTTGCCGGCGGCGGCCGAGGCGGCCATCGAGATGGAGACGAAGAACCGTGATTGACTTCGTCGCCCACAATCTCGCGCCAATCATGTTCATCAGCGTGATGGCGATGCTGCTGATCGGCTATCCGGTCGCCTTCACGCTCGCCGCCGGCGGGCTGTTCTTCTTCGTCATCGGCGTCGAGCTGTCGACCATCTCGAGCGAGATCCGCCTGTTCTGGCCACTGCTGCAGTCGCACCCAGAGCGCGTCTACGGCATCATGTACAACGACACCCTGCTGGCCGTGCCGTTCTTCACCTTCATGGGGCTGATCCTCGAACGCTCGCGCATGGCCGAGGACCTGCTCGACACGATCGGCCAGCTGTTCGGCCCGGTGCGCGGCGGCCTCGCCTTCGCCGCCGTGCTGGTCGGCGCGCTGCTGGCGGCGACCACCGGCGTCGTCGCCGCCTCGGTGATCGCCATGGGGCTGATCTCGCTGCCGATCATGATGCGCTACGGCTACAACCGCAGCGTCGCCACCGGCACAATCGCCGCCTCGGGCACGCTGGCCCAGATCGTGCCGCCATCGCTGGTGCTGATCGTCATGGCCGACCAGCTCGGCCGCTCTGTCGGCGACATGTATGTCGGCGCCCTGCTGCCGGCGCTGATCATCATCGGCTTCTATTGCCTCTACGTGCTCGGCGTGAGCATCGCCAAGCCCGAATGGGTGCCGGCGCTGCCGCCGGAAGCGCGCACGCTGGGCGGCGGCGTCACCTCGCTGGTCGTCATCATGGCGGCGGCGATCGGTCTTTATTTCGTCTGCTACCATTTCGTGTTCACGGAGATGCGCTACGAGGTGCGGCTGGTCTGGTCGGCCACCGTCGCCACCCTTGCCGCCTATGCCTTCAGCCTCATCAACCGCCAGCTGAAGCTCGGCATCCTGTCGCGGCTGGCCGAGCAGGTGGTGATCGTGCTGATCCCGCCGCTGGCGCTGATCTTCCTGGTGCTGGGCACGATCTTCCTCGGCATCGCCACGCCGACCGAGGGCGGCGCCATGGGCGCCACCGGCGCGCTCATCCTGGCGGCGGTGAAGGGGCGGCTGAACCTGACCGTGCTGAAGCAGGCGCTCGATTCCACGACCAAGCTCGCCGCCTTCGTCATGTTCATCCTGATCGGCGCGCGCGTCTTCGGCCTCACCTTCTACGGCATCAACGGCAATATCTGGATCGAGGAGCTGCTTTTGTCGCTGCCGGGCGGCGAATACGGCTTCCTGGTGGTGGTGACCATCATCATCTTCATCCTCGGCTGCTTCCTCGACTTCTTCGAGATCGCCTTCATCGCCGTGCCGCTGCTGGCGCCGGCCGCCGAGGCCCTCGGCATCGACCTGATCTGGTTCGGCGTCATCCTCGGCATCAACCTGCAGACCTCGTTCCTGACGCCGCCCTTCGGCTTCTCGCTGTTCTACCTGCGCTCGATCGCGCCGATGAAGGACTGGACCGACCAGGTGTCGGGCAAGGTGCTGCCGGGGATCAGGACGTTCGAGATCTACAAGGGCGCCCTGCCCTACATCATCATCCAGTTCGTGATGATCCTGATCGTGATCTCGTTCCCGCAGCTGGTAACGCACTACAAGTCGGGGCCAGAGATCGGCGGGCCGGGCGAGATCGAGATCCAGCTGCCGCCGCTGGGGCCGCCCGGCGGCGGAGGCGATCAGCCGGCACCCTTCGGCCTGCCCCCACTCGGCATGCCGAACCAGGGCGGCGGCGAGCAGCCGGCGCCATTCGGCCTGCCGCCGCTCAACCTGCAGCCGGAAGGTGAGGCACCGGCGAATGCGCCGGCGACCGATCTGAGCCAGCCGCCGAAGATCGAATAGCCGCTTCGTCCGGCAGGCACCGGCAACACGACTGGCCGCGGCGCTCGCGCCTACGCCGCCGGCGCTTGTTGCCAGCGCCGGCAACTGCCGCGCACTTCATCCCGGCCTGCCGTCACCCATTGCCCTGTTGAACCCGGCCGGATCACGAGCACGGCGGGCCATGGTCGGTCATGGACCTTTCCCGGCAAAGAAAAAACCCCGGAGCGGCGCTCCGGGGTTTTCCTTCGAACCGGTATGACCGGCAGGTGCGTCAGAGCTTGCCGGCGCGCTGCTGGATCATCATGAAGGTATCGAAATTGTATTCGGTGAGCTGCGCCCACAGATAGGCGTCCTTCTTGAACTCACGCTGGTTGTCGTAGATCTTCTTGAACATCGCGTTCTCGGCGTTGATCTCGTCGTAGGTCTCCATCGCCGCCTTGTAGCAGGCTTCGAGGATTTCCTGGCTGAACGGACGCAACTGGGCGCCGCCCTGGACGAGACGCTTGAGCGCCGCGGGATTCTTGTAGTCGTAGTTGGCCATCATGTCGGCATTGGCCGCGCGGCAGGCCGCCTCAAGGACCGCCTGATAGGCCTTCGGCAGCTCGTTCCACTTCGCCAGATTGGCGAGGGTGTGCAGCACGGGACCGCCTTCCCACCAGCCCGGATAGTAGTAGTACTGGGCCACCTTGTTGAAGCCGAGCTTCTCGTCGTCATAGGGGCCGACCCACTCGGTGGCGTCGATGGTGCCCTTTTCGAGCGCCGGATAGATGTCGCCGCCGGCGATCTGCTGCGGAACGACGCCGACCTTCTCGATGATCTTGCCGCCCATGCCGCCGATGCGCATCTTGAGGCCCTGCATGTCGGCGACGGTGTTGATCTCCTTGCGGAACCAGCCGCCCATCTGGGCGCCGGTGTTGCCGCAGATCATGCCGTAGAGGCCCTGCGTGGCATAGAACTCGTTCATGAGGTCGTTGCCGCCGCCATAATAGAACCAGGCGTTCTGCTGGCGGTAGTTGAGGCCGAAGGGGATGGCGGTGCCGAGCGCGTAGGTCGGGTCCTTGCCCCAGTAATAATAGGACGCGGTGTGCGCCAGTTCGACCGTTCCGGCCGAGGCGGCGTCGGCGGCCTGCAGGCCGGGCACGATCTCGCCGGCGGCGAAGACCTGGATCTCGAAATTGCCGTCGGTGGCCTCGCTGACGAACTTGGCCATGGTCTCGGCGGCGCCGTAGATGGTGTCGAGCGCCTTCGGGAACGACGACGTGCAGCGCCAGGTGACCTTCGGCATCGACTGCGCGATGGCCGGCGCGGCAAGCGTCGACGCCGCGGCGGCGCCGGCGCCGGCAAAGCCGGCCTTCTTGATAAATGAACGACGATCCATTCCGTATCCTCCCAATCGTGGATCAATCACGGCATGGACAGGGGGCATGATGTCGACGCCCCCGTCCACGGTCCACGGTCGACAATACACGCTCGAAGGCATGTGTCCAGCGCCGCGGCGACGAGATCGTTGGCCAGCGTATTTTTACCTATATCGTCGTTAATGCGCTAGAATTGCGGGGCTTTCCGGCCTAGGGTCGCGCCCGCTCGGGTGCCGGGCCGAACCGGCGCCGCACCGGCCGGAAGCGCCATCGCCCCCGGGAGCCGCTTCGCAACGCAGGAAAGGTTCAATGCTGCAGCCCCTGGTCGCCGTGTCGACCGATGTCCGCTTCTTCGACCGCTACACCTGGCACGCCACGCCTCAGCAATATGTCGAGGCAGCGCTGACGGCCGCCGGCGTGCTGCCGGTGCTGCTGCCTTCGCTCGGCCCCCGCATCGATCTCGATTCGCTGCTCGCCCAGGTGAGCGGCGTCATGCTGACCGGCTCGAAGAGCAATGTGCATCCCTCGCTTTACGGCGGCGAGGCGAGCGAGGCGAACGGCCCCTACGATCCGGCCCGCGACGCCACCACCCTGCCGCTGATCCGCGCCGCGATCGAGCGCGGCGTGCCGCTGCTCGCGATCTGCCGCGGCATCCAGGAGCTCAACGTGGCACTGGGCGGCACGCTGGCGACGGAGATCCAGGAAGAGGACGGCATCATGGACCACCGCGCGCCGCCGAGCGAGGAGCAGGACGAGCGCTTCGCCATCCGCCACCCGGTTTCGATCAAGGCCGGCACCTGCATGGCAGAGATCTTCGGGCCCGGCGAGATCATGGTGAACTCGGTCCACCGCCAGGCCGTCGGCCGGCCGGCCGAGCGGCTGGTGCCGGAGGCCTTCGCCGAGGACGGCATCGTGGAGGCGGTGTCGGTGCGCGATGCGCCGGGCTTTGCCGTCGGGGTGCAGTGGCACCCGGAATACTGGGCCGCGACCGACAGTGCCTCCAACCGCGTCTTCGCCGCCTTCGGCGACGCCGTGCGCGAGTATTCGGCGCGGCGGGACGGAGCAAGGGCGGCGGCCGAGTAGGGGGGCGTCATATCGGTAGTTGAGCCAGAAATCTCGCGACTGATATCCGAAATCAAAGCGAGATGTGGATCGACGTGGTTGCCCTCTAGGTAGACTAAGCTTCGCGCGCAGCTCCGCGAGAAATCGCTAACCTTGACGCAATTCGGTTGAAAGCTTCCGCAGTGACTTCGTTCTAGGTTGAAGGCGGTTTGGCCCCCGCCCATATCTTCTCAATAAAGTCGCGAGCGCTTTGCAGTTCTGGGTCGGTTTCCAGATTTCGTTCTTCGAGCACCCTCTCTACGAAGCCGGGACCATGTGATCCGACGCTACGGCAAAAGCCTTCGATTTCGCCAACGGGCACAATCCATAGGCGATGTTCTCCGCACTTCTTGCTCAGAGTATCAAAATGGTTGATCGGCTCGCCGGCAGGTAGTGCGCTGCGCCCGCTCCTTTTCATCGCACTCCAGGGCGACACGGTCTTGAAAACTTCCTTGATTGCCCTTTCCCTATCATCGGGGAACTCACCTGTTCCCTGCACCCCTTCCAATTGCGCCGCGATCAAGCTGGCCACCTGTTCTGCGTTGAGTGGCGGACGCTGCTGCAACACCGCGTGGTTGATGGATTTCCATGAGGTGCTCACGTCCGCCCAGTTACCACCGAGCGTCTCAAAGAGGTTTTTGAAGGTGCCCTCATCGTTGAGCACATCGATGTCGGCAATAACGGAGACGGGTACATCGAGGGAGCGAAGTGTGTCTGCAAGCTTTGCCATTCGATGCTTTCCTGACGTGTGTACAAAGAGAACGTCAGGACGCCGGTCTCCTGATATTGAAGGCAGGTTCAGGATGGATTGATAGAACATACAGTCTGCATCTGCCTCGCAGATGATGACGTGCTCGAAAAAGATGCCATCAAAAACACGCGAGAACCTAGCTAAAGTGTCCCTTGCAACGGTCTTGGTTTTCTCCTTGCCAAGCTCCCTTACTCGATTGACGTCGCCTTCTCGACGAAGTCGGACGATACGAATTTTATCTGAGCCGCCCTCAATCAAACCATCCAGAATGTCGGTACTGTGTGTTGCGATGAAGAGCTGGGAATTCCCGGGCCGGTTTTCGGCGATATAGCGCCCAAGCAGTCGCGCCTGCGGCGGATGTAAAAACGCTTCGGGCTCGTCGAGAAATTGGATGGAGTGCGTCCTCGCGGCCAGCACGTGCAGCGTCACGGCTGCGAAACTGCGCATTCCATCGCCCTGGGACTCAAGCGGCAGGTTCGTTGATTGGAGCTTCGTCACGAATTCTCGCGAAAGCTCATCTTTGCCAGGTGGGACGGAAGGTTTTTCGCCAACGTAGAGTGGGAACATACTTCCTCCTGCACGGAATGGTGTGAGGTCTTTGCCAAAAGCGTGCCGGAACTTTGAGCTAATGTCGCTCGCAAGATCAGGGTCCATCAAGAGGGTGTGGATTGGATGCGTCGGTGGCGATTGAAAGAGCGCCAGCGCCGGAGCTGCATTGGAGTCCTGAATACGACCTTCCGTAGTTATTCGCTTGGCGAAGAACGGCGCTACCGGGTGGCGGTCTAGCGGTCGATCGAAATAGCTAACGTGCGAGTGGTGGATACTGTAGCCAATGCCGCCGTACTGAAAGTTGATTGCATCACCGCTTTTTTGGGCGTTCCTATCAAGATACCGAAGCAAATCCTCCTTGGTTCCGACCTTGCGCAATGTGGCATCCTTTATCACAGGGCCCGCTCTCGAGTGAGCAACCCATAATTCCAGCTCGCGGAGCGCCGCGCTCTTCCCAGCATTGTTCGGGCCCACGAAGACGACGATGTCATCGTCATCGAGCGTTAGTTTTGTTCCATCAGAAAAAATAATACTCTCAAAAGACAATCTGGGGCAAAATAACTCGGCGTTTTCTGAGATGCTCTCGTCATCACTCATTCTTAGATGTCCTCACCGATTTTCAGCTATTCAGAAATTGCCTCCGCTTATCGAGAACCTATCTTCTCGCAAGAGGCTATTTCTCCAATTCAACTCGGACCATAGCGCGCGGCAATATTTGCCGCACCATTTTGGGAAGACCAATAAAAGAACTTGTCTGCCAGAGCCACTACCATAGAGCGCAAGCGCCGACGCATCCACTCCGTATGCCTGCTAGCAGCGTACTCTGTTGCGGCTTGCCGGCGTGCTTATCGCTGCCCGGCGTGTGCTGACGCCGCCGACGCCGTCCCGCTCACCAGCCCCACCCCCAGCGCCCTCAACCGAATACCTCCGCGATGGCGGCCTGTTCGGCGTCCTCCCATCGGCGCACGTCCCTGGCGACCTTCTCGATGTCCTTGTCGCCGAGGTGGTGGGCGCCGTCCTTGTCGATGCGGCACAGGCTGAACGGTTCGCCGACGGTCGGCGAGGTCAGGTCGAGCGCCTGCAGCACCCGCAGGACCGCCGCGCAGCCGAAACGCAGCGACCGCTCGGCCAGGTGGAAATGGGACATCAGCGAACCGGCCTGCTGGGCCATGGCCGCGCCGCTGCCGATGGCATGGAACCCGATATCGGCGTAGTGCCCGATCATGCCGGAGGGCGTGATCTCGATGATCCACGGCGCGCCGTCGCGCCAGCCGGCGGCCATCACATAGGCCGACGGCGTCCCGCCGCCTTCCTCGCCCGGCACGTCGGGGATGAAGGTGTCGTAGTGGTGGCGCAGGATCGGAAGCACCTGTTCCTGCAGCGCGCGCCCGATGTCGGGCGCCTCCAGGATCGCGGCGCTGTTTTCATTGAAACGGCGTTCCACGTCGGCCAGCACCGAGCGCGCGCCGCTGCCACCCCAGGCCGCCAGCTCGCCGAGCGGGTGCAGCTTCTGGGCGGGGTAGGTCATGCCGCGGCCCCTGTCGGTGATCTGGGAGTCGGAGCCGAGCACGACTCCATCCCGGCAAACGGTGGCAAGCACGACGGTCATGAGGCTTCCTCTCGGATGTTGCGGACATTCCGGTTGGACATATTGGTCACGGCACTGGAAATTCATCCCCCGACGATCGAGATCATGGGACAGGCCTCACAGGCCGGTCGCCGCCTACAGCCTGTCCCAGGCGACGTAGACGGCGAGCACCAGAACGCCGCCGAGCAGGGAAAAGATCAGCGGCGCGCCGAAATAGAGGCAAATGACCGCACCGGCACCGGTGCCGATCAGGAAGGTCAGCCACAGGCCCACCGTATCGCGGATGAGTCCCTGCAGGAGCGTGGTCCAAAACCCCTGCTCGGGGGCGCCGTCGGGCCGGTCCTGACGATCATCTTCCGGCATGAACGCCTCGCGCGTTGTCGCACCCCGCAGGACCAAGGTAGCACAAACCTGTGCGGAGCTGTGCGAAGCAGGTCACTTGCGGCAGCCGGCAGAGCGGCGCCGACCGGTTCGCAAGGTCCCGGCATTCGGCCCGGAGGTCCGCTACCGGGCGCAGATCGAAACGCCGGCGGGATTGAAGGAACTGACCTGATCGGGATGGCTACCGCCCCTCACCGCGCAATTCGAGCTGGAACAGCGGCGTCGCGGGCCTGAGCGATTCATAAGCGACACCGTTGGCGATCGCGAACCGGATGACGGTCTCGCCTGCCTCGGAGATGAAGCTCCCGGGCCGTTGCAACTCTTCGCTTGACATGGAGCATGCGGATCAAGCCTATTCGCGGCATGAAAGTCGGGCATGCCATCACGGTGATGTATGCCGCGCCGCTGCGGCTGGCGCTTGCTTTTCTTTTTCTCCTGCTCACATCGGTGCAGCCGGGCCTGTTCTCGATGGCCAGCGCCAAGAGCCTGACCTCGGCCAAGCCCGCCGAGGTCGCACAGGCCCACACTTCGCATGAGGCCGCGGACCATGGGCACCGCCACCACGCCGGCGCCGATGGCGGGCACGCGCAAAGCAAGGTCCAGCATCACAAGGGCGGCAAGTTCTCGGACAGCGGCTGCGAAGTCCATTGCGCGCTGGTCACCGCCTTGCCGGTCGACTGTCCGTTCCTGCGGCAACCAGCCTCCGGCGGCCACGGAGTGACACGCATCGTCGCGCTCGTCGACGGCAAGACCAGCGTCCTCGCAAAACCTCCCAGACACCTGAACTGACGCGCCCGCATCGGGCGGAGCCTGCCGCGTGACGTTTCGTGTCACGACGGCGCGATCCCTCGTTCAGTTCAGGTACTCAGGATGAAACTTGCATTCGTTGCGGTGCTCGCGCCGCTTTCGGTGACCGCATGTGCGGCGACACCACCGGTCGCGCTGCCAGCCTACAACGCAGCCGACCCCGCGATGGGCGTACGCGAGACCAGCTATCGTCCCGTCGTGGCTGATTATTACCACCGCCAGCCCGTCGGCCCGCAGGATTGGCGGCGCCTCAACGAGCGGCTGTCGCCGGCTTCGAAAGGAGCCGGGTCATGAGGATCGGCATTGCCAAAATGAGCGCCGTCGCGGCGCTGTCTCTTCTGACCGCCGGCTGCGCCACGACGGGAGCGGTCGACACCGATCCCTTGAACGCCTTTGCGCCCGTCTCCGACCGGACCGCGTCGGTGACCGGCAAGCAGACAGTCTGGCTCCAGTCCGCCGAGGAGGCGCGCAAGATCGGCGACCGCGTACAGGCGCTTGTCCGAAACAGGACGGTCGGGCCCGACACGGCCGTGCAGGTGGCGCTCCTCAACAACAAGGGGCTTCAGGCCGCCTATGCCGATGTAGGCCTGTCCCAGGCCGAGGTCTGGCAGCAGAGCCTGCTCGTCAACCCGACCGTCTCGGTCGGGCTGACCGGCGTCGACCCGGTCCGCTCGATCGAGGCGACGGTGGCCAACAACATCCTTGCCGTGATCACGCGGCCTCAGCGTATGGCCATCGCCGATACTCGGCTGAGGCAGGCTCAGTTGCGGGCCGCCGAAGAAACCTTGCGCCTGGCCGCCGACACGCGGCGCGCGTGGATCGACGCGGTTTCGGCATGGGAAAGGGTTGCCTATCTCAACCAGGCCCAGGCGGCCGCCGATGCCGCCTCGGAACTTGCCCAGAAGCTCGGCGAGACCGGCGCCTTCACCAAGTCGGGCCAGGCGCGGGAGCACGTGTTCTACGCCGAATTGGCGGGCCAGACCGCGGAAGCGCGGATGCAGGCGCGCATGGCCAAGGAGGCGCTGACCCGCCTGATGGGTCTTTGGGGCTCCGACCTCGACTATCAGGTGCCCAACGCACTGCCGCCGCTGCCGAAGCGGCCAACTGCGAAGCGGGCGATCGAGGCGGAGGCGCTGCGCAACCGCGTCGACCTGGAGGTGGCGCGGCTGGAACTGGAATCCCTTGCCCGCGCCTACGGGCTGACCTCGGCGACCCGCTACCTGACCGATCTCGAGATCATCTCCGGCGCCGAAGTCGAGCGCGAAGAGGAGGATGGCGCCACCACCACGACCACGCCCGTGATCGAACTGGAGTTCGCGATCCCGATCTTCGACAGCGGCCAGGCACGCCTGCGCAAGGCCGAACTCGCCTACATGCGGGCGGCGAACCTCTTGGCGGAGAAAGCGGTGCACGTTCGTTCCGAGGCCCGCAGCGCCTATGACGGCTATCGATCGAGCTATGACATCGCCCGGCATTACCGCAACAATGTCGTGCCGTTGAGGACGACCATCGAGGAAGAGTCGGTGCTGACCTACAACGGCATGATCACCAACACATTCGAGCTTCTGGCCGACACCCGCGCCAGGATTGGCGCGATCATGCTGTCGCTGAACGCCAAGCGCCAGTTCTGGCTGGCCGACGTCGACCTGGGCACCGCAATTCATGGCGGCGGCTCGGGTTCCTCGCCCGCAATGGCGACGGAGGTCGCGGCGGCTGGCGACGGCGGCGGCGGACATTGAGCAGGAGAACCGGAAAAATGATCACCAGACGACAAATCCTCGGTGGTGGCGCGTTCCTTGCCGGAGCGGCCGCCTGGACGAAGACCGCAGCCATGGGCCTGCCCGAAGCGCCGATCATGGAATCGGCCGACATGCAGCCGCCATTGTTCCCGTCGAGCGGGCCGGACTACCAGCCCGTCGTCACCCTCAACGGCTGGACACTGCCGCACCGCATCAACAACGGGGTCAAGGAGTTCCATCTCGTGGCCGAACCGGTCGAGCGCGAGATGGCGCCCGGCATGACGGGTTATCTGTGGGGTTACAACGGCCAGTCGCCCGGCCCGACCATCGAGGCCGTGGAAGGCGACCGGGTGCGCATCTTCGTCACCAACCGGCTGCCGGAGCACACCACGATCCACTGGCACGGCATGATCCTGCCCAACGGCATGGACGGGGTGACCGGGCTGACCCAGCCCGGCATCCCGCCCGGCAAGACCTTCGTCTACGAGTTCGATCTCGTGAAGAGCGGCACCTTCATGTACCACCCGCATGCCGACGAGATGGTGCAGATGGCGATGGGCATGATGGGTTTTTTCGTCATCCACCCGAAAGATCCGGCCAAGCACCGGGTGGACCGTGACTTCGTCTTCCTACTCAACGCCTTCGACATCGACCCCGGCTCCTACGTGCCGCGTGTCATGGAGATGACGGACTTCAACATGTGGTGCTGGAACAGCCGTCTCTTCCCGGCCATCAGCCCGCTGGTGGTGGCCAAGGACGACCGGGTTCGAGTGCGCGTCGGCAATCTGACGATGACCAATCATCCCATCCACATGCATGGCTACGACTTCGAGGTCACCTGCACCGACGGCGGCTGGGTTCGCCCCGAAGCGCGCTGGCCGGAGGTCTCCATCGACATTCCCGTGGGCGCCATGCGCGCCTACGAGTTCGACGCGACCTATTCCGGCGATTGGGCGATCCACTGCCACAAGTCGCACCACACCATGAACGCCATGGGCCACGACGTGCCGACCTTCATCGGCGCCGACAAGACCGAGGTGGCCAAGAAAATCCGGCGGGTGCAGCCGGAATACATGGCCATGGGCAATCGTGGAATGGCCGACATGGGCGAGATGGAGATGCCGCTGCCCGACAACACGGTCCCGATGATGACCGGTTGGGGGCAGTTCGGCGCCATCGAGATGGGCGGAATGTTCTCCGTCGTGAAGGTTCGCGAGGGGCTGGCCGCCGACGATTATGCCGACCCCGGCTGGTACGAGCATCCGGCCGGCACCGTCGCCTACGAATGGACGGGCGACACACCCGAGCCGGCAAGATCCGGCGACACAAAAGAGATGGCCCCGGCCGATCCGCATGCGGGGCACAAGCAGGGATGAATCTCCTTCAACCGACAAGCAACCAGGAAAGGAACAGCATGCGACATCTGATCATGACCATCGCTTCCATCGCCCTGCTTACCGGCGGCGCGCAGGCGGCGGGAAGCCACGCAGGCGGCCACGGCCACGACGATGCCGAAATGGCGATCGGCAAGCCGGCGGAAGCTGCGAAGGCAAAACGCACCGTGACCATCACCATGTTCGAAAACGACGACGGCGCGATGCTGTTCGAGCCGGCCTCGCTTGAGGTCAAGGAGGGAGAGACCATCCGCCTCAGCTTCGTCAACAAGGGCGAAACCGACCATGAGTTCGTGATGGACGACCATGAGGAACTCATGAAGCACAAGGAAATGATGGCGAAGTTCCCGGAAATGGAACACGACGATCCCAATTCCGTCCGGCTTGCGCCGGGCGCGAAGGGAGAGATCGTCTGGACCTTCGCCAGGGCCGGAAACTTCGCATTCGCCTGCCTCATTCCGGGCCACTACGAAGCCGGCATGAAGGGCGAGATCACGGTCAGCCACTAAGCAGAAGGGAAGGACAATCATGAAACCCATCGCAACCGCGCTGGCCGCCCTCGGCCTGGCGATCTCTCTCACTGGTGCCGCCATGGCTGCCGAATACACCAAGGGCGAGGTGACCAAGATCGACGCCAAGCAGAAGAAGCTGACGATCAAGCACGAAGAACTGAAGAATCTCGACATGCCGGCGATGAAGATGGTGTTCGTCGTCGCCGACGACGCCATGATCGACAAGGTCAAGGAAGGTCAGACGATCGAGTTCATTGCCGAAAGGGTGAACGGCCGCATCACGGTCACCGAGATCAAGGAATAACGTGAGCGCCGGCAGCCGCGGCCAGCACGGCTGCCGGCGACACCTTGATCCCTTACCGCCCCTCGCCGCGCATTTCGAGCTGGAACAGCGGCGTCGCGGGCTTGAGCGATTCATAGGCGACGCCGTCGGCGATCGCGAACTGGATGACGGTCTCGCCCGCCTCGGAGACGAAGCTCATCAGCCCGTCGCCGTCCTCGCGCTGAAAGCGCACCGAGGCCATTTCGGGATGAAGCGCGGCGCAGCCGGCCTCGGGAACGATGGCCGTCACGGCGTCGGTGCCCGGTTCGGCGAAAGCGACCGAGCAGCCGTCGGCCGACCCGACCTGACGCAGCCAGTAGCCGTCGGGCCGCACATCGTCCTCGGCGAGCGCGATCGCCTGCCGGCCCGGCCCGGCCATCGTCTGCAGCCACGCCACGGCGACAAGCCCGGCAAGGCCGAAAGGCAAAATTCTCACGGCGAATCACCCTCGGTGAACCACCCCCGCGATGAGCTTGCGAGGCGCCGGCTAACGAAGGGTTAATTTATGCGGCAAGGCTTGCGCGGGGCCGTCAACCGCGCCGCGCGATGGCTTCGGTCTCCGGCACCGGACTGATCGGCCGGCCTTCGGCGAACCAGCCGACGAGGTTGTCGACCACCAGATCGGCCATCGCCTGGCGGGTGTGGACGGAGGCCGAACCGACATGCGGCAACAGCGTCGCGTTGTCGACGTCGAGCAGGGCCTGCGGCACGCGCGGCTCGTCGGCGAAGACGTCGAGCCCGGCGGCGCGGATGGTGCCGTTTTTCAGCGCCGCGGCGAGGTCGGCCTCGTCGACGGTACTGCCGCGGCCGATATTGACGAAGACGCCGTCCGGGCCGAGCGCGGCCAGGATTTCGGCATTGACCGCCTTTTCCGTCGCAGCGGTGCCGGGCGCCACCGAGATCATCGTGTCGACCGCCTCGGCGAGCCCCTTCAGCGTGTCGTGATAGGCGTAGGCGACACCGTCGACCGGGCGGCGATTGTGATAGGCGACCGGCAGGCCGAAGGCCTCGATGCGGCGCGCGATCGCCTGGCCGATGCGGCCCATGCCGAAGATGCCGACGCTGCGGCCGCGCAGCGTCGCCCTGGTGAGCGGATAGGCGCCCTCGCCTTCCCAGCGGCCGGCGCGCAGATAGTTTTCGGCCTTCGCCAGTTCGCGCACCGTGTTGATCAGCAGCCCGATCGCGGTGTCGGCGACCTCCTCGGTCAGCACATCCGGGGTGTTGGTCACCATGACGCCCCTTTTCGCCGCATGGCGGGCGTCGACCGCGTCGTAGCCGACGCCGAAATTGGCGATGATCTCCAGCTTCGGCAGGGCGTCGATGAAGGAGGCGTCGATGCCGGTCATGGCGGCCATGCCGCGCACCTGCCCGGCGAGCGCCGGATCGACGAGGGCGGGATCGGCCCTGTCGATCCGGACCAGGCGGAACCGGTCGCCGATCCGGCCGACGGCATGCGGATGCAGCCGACCCGGGACGAGAATGACGATGTCTTTTGTCGCGCTCAAGATGGACCTCTCCGTACTGGTTGCGCGCAGCCTAGGGGGGCGCGGCGCGTCGGGCAAGCGCGGGCCGGCGGCAACGCTCGCAAATCCGTGAAGACGATTTCGGAACGGGTACCGCGAGACCGCGTTGACCCGTCGGAACCACAAAAAAGAAGGAGAGATTTTCATGACCATGAAGCTTCTTGCAACGACTGTTCTCGCCATCGGACTCGGCATGGGCGGCGCGATCGCGCAGACCACCAGCGCGACCTCGAAGACCGGCTCCGGCCCGAATTTCAAGTCGGAAGAAGAGCAGATGATGTATCAGGACAACGCCGAGATCATGGGTCCGTTCTTCACGGACGAGACCATGACGACGCTGCGCCCCGAGGGCGAGGTCGCCGAGACCTTCGCAGCGGCCGGCGCCGACAACCAGGCCGAGATCCGGGCCGCTTGTGACCGCGCTATGAGCAATCGCGGTTCCTATGGCACCGTTACGGTTGCCCTGTGTGAGCAGATCGGCCAGCTGTAGCGCCATCAATGCCGGCGGTAAGCCGGCATGAAGGAAGGCCGGTCCGGACCATCCGGGCCGGCCTTTTTCGTTTGGCGTAGCGCCTGAACGGACGGCGCAGCGGCAAGCACTCGGAGGGAGCCGCCGGAATGGGCCACGTACTGGTCGCCGTCCCCGCCGAGATGTCAAAGCCTCAACGGAACTCTTTCACCACCTCGATAGGCCCGACGATGGCTGCGTTGAACGCATCGAGCTCTTCCGCGGGTATCCAGTATTCTCTCAGTGCGCGGCCACCTGCTTCCTGCGCGTCGTATTGCTCCAGGAAGTCACGGCGCACCTCAAAGCGCGTAACGAAACCCGCTCCGCTCTGCGGAACATTCCAATCACGAGCGATCCTGATCGCGTAGTCTTCTGACAGCACGGGATAGAAAATCGGCTGATCCGGCAGGCGCGGTGGGAACGAGCGCATACCGCTTTCGCGGATAAGTGTGAGTTCGGCTGGGCCAACCGGCCGCCACAACGTAATCGTGTCAGGCTTCATGATGCGAGATTATCCAGTGGTGTTCCACCTTTCCACCGTCCAAGGCGGAACCACCGCAATCTCACAACTCTGGTGGAACTTCTTGCATTTGACATTCGGCTTTCGCCACGGACGTCAAGCGGGTGTCGAACGTCAATGCATTCCATCAATTCCGCTCGACGGGCTTTCCGGTCGACTGGCGCACATGCAGCTCGGGCTTGATCAGTTCCTGCGAGGCGACGACGGAAACGCCGTTGAGACGGTCGAGCAGGGCGCGCGCGGCGCGGCGGCCGACATCGCGCTGGCCGTTCCACACCGTGGTCAGCGCCGGGGTCGCGATCGCCGCCTCCTCCAGATCGTCATAGCCGGTGACGGAGATGTCGACGCCCGGCACCAGCCCGGCGCGGGCGATTCCGTTCATGAGCCCGATCGCGACAAGGTCGTTCCAGCACACCGCCGCCGTCGGCTTGTCGGGCAGCGCCAGGAACTGGCCGGCGACCTCGAAGCCGGCCTGCTTGGTGCGCGGCCCGGGGATGCGCCAGTGCGGCTTGACCTCAAGCTTGGCCTTTTCCATCGCGATCACATAGCCCTGGTAGCGGTCGCGGCCGGTCGAGGTGCCGTCGGTGCCGCCGATCATGGCGATGCGCGTGTGGCCGAGCGAGATCAGGTGGTTGGTCGCCAGCCCGACGCCATAGGCGTCGTCGCCGCGAAACACCGGCACCTCGGCGCCCTCGACCGAGCGCGCGATCAGCACCGCCGGCAGGCCGTTGCTCTCGATCAGTTGGATGTCCTCGCGCGGCGTGCCGATCGCCGGCGACATGATGACGCCGTCGGCACCAAGCTGCATCAGCGTGTCGACGAAGGTGCGCTGCTTTTCGAGCTGGTCGTAATGGTTGGAAAGCAGGAAGGTCTGCCGGCTGCGGTCGAGCTCGCTTTCGATCGAGCGAAGGATCTCGGCAAAGAACGGGTTCATGATGTCGTGGACGACGACCCCGACGATGCCCGAGCGCGACGTCCTGAGGCTCGCTGCGCGGCGGTTATAGATGTAGCCGATGGCGCGCGCATGCTCCTTGATGCGCTCGCGGGTGCCGTCGGCGACCAGCGGGCTGTCGCGCAGGGCAAGCGACACTGTGGCGGTGGAGACGCCGAGCGCCTCGGCGATCGTCGAAAGCTTGATCTTCTGGGCCAGGCGCTGCTCCTCCGCTCCCGTTTCCCCGGCTTTAAACTGTTTAAACGAGCTTATGCCATCGCGATTCGGCGATTCAAAGCTTTTTCGACAGGTTTTCCGTCTCGGCGTTGGGCGCGGCCGTGGCCTTCAGCCTGAGCCGGCGCTCGCGGTGGACGATGTAGAGGCCGCTGGCGACGATGATTGCCGCGCCCGCCACCGTGTAGCGGTCCGGCAGATCGCCGAAGACCAGGTAGCCGAGCACGATCATCCACACCATCTGCAGATAGGGATAGGGCGCCAGCGCGCCGGTGGTCGCCTGGCGATAGGCCTTGATCAGCAGCCAGTGGCCGAAGCCGCCGTAAAAGCCGAGCGACAAAAGCACGATCCATTCGACCGGCTGCTGCGGCAGCGAACCGTAAAGCGGAACGGCCGGCGCCATCAGGATCACCGGGGTCAGCGCGGAGTAGAAGATCAGGCTTTCCGGCGTCTCCGTCGCGCTCATCTGCCGGGTCATGATCACGTAGGACGAATAGCTGAGCATGGCGCCGATCACATAGAGATGGCCGATCTCGAAGACGCCGAAGCCCGGCCGCGTGATGACCAGCACGCCGGCCAAGCCGACGATGATCGCCGCCCAGCGCCGCCAGCCCGCCCACTCGCCGAGGAAGGGGCCGGCAAGCGCGGTGATCACCATCGGGGCGAAGAAAAAGATCGACACCGCCTCGGCGAGTTGCAGCGTCTTCAGCCCGAGGAAGTTGAAGAAGGTGGCGCCGAACAGGAACAT
Organism: Nitratireductor mangrovi; assembly: GCF_007922615.2. Taxonomy (NCBI): domain Bacteria; kingdom Pseudomonadati; phylum Pseudomonadota; class Alphaproteobacteria; order Hyphomicrobiales; family Phyllobacteriaceae; genus Nitratireductor; species Nitratireductor mangrovi. The sequence goes on from NZ_CP042301.2 coordinate 3,153,812, forward strand.
GCCGCGCAGCACCTGCTTGGGCAGGCTCGCCACGCGGAATGCGGCGCGATGTTTCCACGGCTGCAGGATGAAGACCGCCAGCGCGACATGCACGGCAAACCGCGTCCAGGCGATGAAGGGCGGCGCGAAGCCGGCCGCGCCGAGATATTTGGCGCTGGTGTCAAGAAAGGAGAAGATCACGCCCGCGCCGAACACGAGAAGGATCGCCGCGACGGGCGTCGCCGTGTCTTCGCTCTGGCGGGGTTCGTTCAAGGCTTGATGCGGTCTGCGAGGGTCACACTGGACGGCTTGCCATCATCACCGGCCGGCACGCAAGCGAATTCCCGGCAAACGATGGGCTGCGAAGAAGCCTAATCGTCGTCGGCGAGTTCGCCGGCGGCATCGACCTGGCCGTTGCCGGAGATGTTGTGCTCGATGCGGGCCAACACTTTCAGGAACGCCTTCTGTTCCTTCTTGTCGAGCCCCTTGAGCGCGATCTTTTCGGTCTTGCGCACCGATTTCTCGATCGCCTTGATCGCCTCGCGGCCGCTGTCGGTGAGGAAGATGTGCGCCTGGCGGGCATCGTTCTCGGACGCGCGCTTGGTCAGAAATTCCTGCGCCTGCAGGCGGTTGATGGTCTTGGTGATGGTCGGCGGCCTGACGCCGAGACGGCCAGCGAGCTGCCCCGGCGTCTGGCCGTCCTCGCTGGCCAGCGCCAGCATGATCTGGTCCTGCCCGGCGTAGAAGCCGTGGTTGAGAAGACGCGACGCCAGCGACGTGCGCAACAGCCGCGCCGTCGATTGCAGCCGGTTGATCGCCGCGCCTTTTTCCGCTTTCGCCATGAGCCCTCTCCAAAGTCGGGCCGGATCGATCTAGTCTCGCCCGACATTGCGAGCTCGATCGGCCTCTGGTCAATTCGGATACCGGTACACAGCCCGCGCGAGACCCGCCGGCTAATTCGCCGACGAACATATGGCAGAGGCAGATTTCAGTTCAATGACAATCGGAGAGGCGGATTCATCCCGGCAAAAGGAGCGCGCAGCCGGCGGGACGATCGCCGTGCTGTCGCTCGGCGCGACCGAGCAGCACGGCCCGCACTTGCCGCCCGAGACCGACACCATCATCGCCGAGGGTGTGGCGCGGCTGGCGGCGGCGCGGCTTGGCGAGACGCTCGATGTCCGTTTCCTGCCGGCCGAGCCGGTCGGCTACTCGCCCGAACATCTCGACCTCGGCGCCACGCAAAGCCTTGCCTATGACGAGGCGGTGGAGCGCTGGATCGGCATCGGCGCCGACCTTGCCGGCAAAGGGGTGCGCAAACTCGTCATGCTCAACGCCCATGGCGGCAACTCGCCCTTGATGACGGTCGTGGCGACGGAACTGCGCGTCCGCCACGCCATGCTGGCCGTGGCGACGAGCTGGACCCGGTTCGGCTACCCCGAAGGGCTCGTTTCCGAGGAGGAAAGGGCGTTCGGCATCCATGGCGGCTTCGTCGAGACGTCGGTGATGCTGGCGCTGCGGCCCGATCTCGTCGACATGGCCAAAGCGGCGGACTTTGTCTCCGCGCAGCAGCGCTTCGCGACCGAGTTTACCCATCTGCGCGCCTACGGCCCGCACGCCTTCGGCTGGAAGATGCGCGACCTGTCGAAGACCGGTGTCGTCGGCAACGCCGCGGCGGCAAGCGCCGAAGCAGGCCAGGCATTGCTCGACCACGCGGTGACGGGGTTCCTGGAACTTCTCGCCGATGTCGACCGCTTCGATGTCGCAGGCCTCGACTGAGGCGATGTTTGCTAGGCGCCGGCGGCGATCACCAGCGCGGCCTCAGCACTCTCTCCGCTGCGTGTGAGTTCGGCAAGCGCCGCCTCGCCCGCGCGGCGCGCGATCCAGTCGCGATCGTTGAACGTCGCGCCGTCGAGCGGGCGGTCGTCGTAAGGCGCGTGGCTTTCGTAGAGCGCGCGGCTGATCGCGTCGGGAAAGAACATCTGGCCGGTCAGGGTGCGATCGCCCGGCAGGAAGACCCTGAAATGCACATGCGGGGTGCGGCCCGGATACCAGCCCGGATAGATGGTGGCGAAGGAAACGACGCCGGCTTCGTCGGCAAACTGGGTGCCGCGCAGGAAAGTCTCCCCGCGCGTGTCGAGCCCGCCCGGCTGGCCGCGATAGCCGGAATAGACGCCTTGGGCGTCGCAATGCCAGACGTCGACGCGGGCGCCGGCGACAGGCACGCAGCCGCTGTCGACCACCTGGATATGCATTGCCAGCGGCAGTCCGTCCCGGTCCTCGGCGATGTCGCGCCGCTCAAGCTCGGGATCGAAATAGAACGGTCCAGCCGTCGTTTCCGGCATGATGGTGCAGACGTCGGCACCGGTGATGAGGTTGGCCGCGGCCCGCGCCGGCAGCGAATGACGCGCCAGCATCAGCCCGCCGCCGACGGTGACGGCGAGGCCGGCCAGCGCTCCGCGCCTGCTGATGCGGCCTTTGGGCGTGCCGGCGTTGCGCGGCGGTCGGTCCCGTTCATGCGTCATGGAGACAGGCTAGCCGCGACAGCGCCGGCAGCCTAATGAACTCTTGGTAAGAATTGCGCTGTCAGCTGCGCCTAGAAGCCGTGAAAAAGCATGTCCAGAGCGGCAACGATCTCGTCATGCGCTTCGGCCAAATGCGCGACGGGCTCCTTTAATCCAACGGCCGGCACGACGCCTATGAACTGGGTCGCCATCACATATCCGCCGCCTTCGATCTGGAAGACGGGATTCAAGCGATTGGCGATGGGCGGCATCTGTTTCTCCGAAACAAGCGGAACAACGGCCCGTGTGTCCAGGTCATCGAGCAGGTCGGTTTGCACATCCAGGAGGAGCCGGCTTGTGTCTTGGAAACGATAAACGTCGTATCGTGCCATCAGAAAGGCCAATGAGGCTCGAGTGGCAGCCCGTTCTTGCGAACCCACTCGTTCCAGCCTCGGAGTGCTTCGGCATTCTCAGCCTTCCAGCGACGCCCCTTCTCCTCGGCTACCGCGCGAGCAATACCGGTCTCGGCGGCGCGCGAGACATTGATATCCAACGCCTTGGCTTCCGCCATTAGATCGGCGTCGATCGATAGGTTAGCTGGCCGGCGACTGCGGTTCGCCGAAAATGAGGCAGGCATAGTGAAGTCCACACTTGTGCGCATCAAATGTGCACATAAACCGCTGTTGCAGTCAAGCAACGATGGTATGCAATTCCGGCGCATGCAAGACGTGCATTGCCGGGCCGGTCGTCCTATATGGGAGCCGACCCCGCAACGCGTTTCGGAAAGCCTCCATGTCCGACGTCCAGCAGATCCCCGTCACCGTGCTTACCGGCTATCTCGGCTCCGGCAAGACCACGCTGTTGAACCGCATCCTTTCGGAAAACCACGGCCGCCGCTATGCCGTCATCGTCAACGAGTTCGGCGAGATCGGCATCGACAACGACCTGATCGTGGAATCCGACGAGGAAATCTACGAGATGAACAATGGTTGCGTGTGCTGCACCGTGCGCGGCGACCTGATCCGCGTCGTCGAAGGGCTGATGCGCCGCCCCGGCCGCTTCGACGCTATCGTGGTCGAGACGACGGGGCTGGCCGACCCGGCGCCGGTGGCGCAGACCTTCTTCATGGACGACGACGTGCGCGCCAAGACGCAGCTCGACGCCGTGGTGGCGCTGGTCGACGCCAAGCATCTGCCGCTCAGGCTGAAGGACAGCCGCGAGGCCGAGGACCAGATCGCCTTCGCCGACGTGGTCGTCATCAATAAGACCGACCTTGTCAGCGCTGAAGAGCTGGCCGCCGTCGAGGCGACCGTGCGTGCCATCAACCCGGCGGCCCGCATCCACCACGCCACCCGCGCCGGCCTGCCCTTGACCGAAGTGCTCGACCGCGGCGCCTTCGACCTGAAACGGGCGGTCGAGAACGACCCGCATTTCCTCGACCACGACCATCCCGACCATGTCTGCGGTCCGGACTGCGACCACGATCATCATGGCCATGACCACCACCATGGCGAGGGTCACGACCATCACCATGATCACGGCCATCACCACCACGGGCCGGCGCCGATCCACGACGTGACGGTGCAGTCGGTGTCGCTGCGCGCCGGGCCGATGGACCCGAAGAAGTTCTTTCCCTGGATCGAGAAGACGACGCAGATGGACGGCCCCAACATCCTGCGGCTGAAAGGCATCATCGCGCTCGACGGCGACGACGACCGCTATGTCGTGCAGGGCGTGCACATGATCGTGGAAGGCGACCACCAGCGCCCCTGGCGCGAGGACGAAAAACGCGAGAGCAGGCTGGTCTTCATCGGCCGCGAACTCGACGCCGAGCGCCTGAAGCGCACCTTCGAGGCATGCCAGGCTTGATGAGGTACGCCAGGACGTCTCTCCCCCTCGAAGGGGGCGAAGCCGCCGGGTGGGGTCGCCTCTGCCGGGCGCGACGTCACTTCGGGGTCACGCGTTTGACAAAGCTTTCACGACGTGAAGTCGTGAACATGCACCACGCAACAGATGCCGGGTCGTCTCGGCGAACAAATGTACAGGAAACCAAGGCGGCCGGACTTTTGTGCTGATTTCGCCAGTCATCCGGACTACACCCCTTTCCTCCTGGATCTTTTTTCTCGCGATTGCGGTCGGACTTTCTCCATGAACGAGATATGTCCTGGCGTCCGGTTGCCAAGCCAAACGCTGACTGTCTCTTGGGCCTATTTCGACATTGATCCGGATTGCCGAATGTTATGGTTTTTTGACCCCAAGGATCACTGGAAGACATTCTGCATGGTGATGTACAGCGTACGCTTCGCCGCCCAATCGGAACGATATCGCGGAAAGTTCGTGAATTAATGCCCACCGTCGCTCCGCTCGATCTTGAAGGCCATTGCGTCGCCGCCTGCTGGGTGGCGAACGTTCCGCATTTCGCGCTGGCCGACGGCGTCGTCCACCGGCTCGACAACGGCCACAAGCACGTCGAGGCCCATGACGGGCTGCTCGCGGCTTCTCTTGCCGCCGACGGCAAGGTGCTGCTCACCGGCGGCGAGGACGGGCGCGTCGCATCGCTTGCGCCCGACGGCAGTTTCACCGAACTGGCATCGATCGGCCGCAAATGGGTGACCGCGGTCGCCAGCGGGCCGCAGGGCGCCGTCGCCTTCGCCTCCGGACGCACGGCCTATGTGCGCTTCGCCGACGGCCGGCTGAAGGAACTGGCGCATCCGCGCTCGGTCGAAGGCCTCGCCTTTGCGCCCAAGGGCATGCGGATCGGCGTGGCGCGCTACAACGGCGCGACGCTGCATTTCCCGGCGACCGACGGCAAGCCGGTCGAACTCACCTGGGACGGCGCCCATACCGGCATCTCCTTTTCGCCGGACGGCAATTTCGTCGTCACCACCATGCAGGAGAACGCACTGCACGGCTGGAAGCTCGCCGACGGCAAGCATATGCGCATGAGCGGCTATCCGGCCAAGGTGAAGTCGTGGTCGTGGGCCGCCAAAGGCCGCTGGCTCGCCACCTCAGGCGCGCCGGCCGCAATCGTGTGGCCGTTCACCGGCAAGGACGGCCCGATGGGCAAGGCCCCGGTGGAACTGGGCACACGCGGCAATACCATGGTGACGTCGGTCGCCTGCCACCCGACCGACGAGTTCGTGGCGATCGGCTATGCCGACGGCATGGTGCTCGCCGCCCGCATCGCCGACCAGAAGGAGGTGCTGCTGCGCCGCGCCGGCAACGGCGCGATCACCTCCATGGCCTGGGATGCGGAAGGACGGCGCATTGCCTTCGGCTCCGAAGCCGGCGATTGCGGCGTGATCGACATCGCCGGCTGACCCGCCGAACGCAGCTAACGGCTCAGCCCTGCCCTAGATACTCCCGCGCCCAGCCGAGCCCCTCCTCGGTCAGGCCTTGCGGCCGGTATTCGCAGCCGACGAACCCGCCATAGCCGCGCGCGTCGAATTCGCCGAGCACGAAACGATAGGCGACCTCGCCGCGGTCGGGCTCGTGGCGGCCCGGATTGCCGGCAATCTGGATATGGGCGATGCGATCCTTGTAACGGTCGAAGGTGGCGACGATCTCGCCGCGCGTGCGACTCTGGTGGTAGATGTCGTATTGCAGCCCGAGATTGTCATGCCCGGCGCGATCAAGGATGGCGGCCGCCTGTTCCATCGATCCCAGAAAATAGCCAGGCATGTCGAAGGGATTGAGCGGTTCGATCAGGACGCGTACGCCGAGCCCGGCCGCCGCGTCCGCCGCGAAGCACAGATTGTCGATGAAGGTCTCTTCCAGCATCGCGCGGTCAGCGCCCTCGGGAACGATGCCGGCCATGCAGTGAATGTTGCGCGGCTTGAGCACACGGGCGTAGTCGAGCGTTTGCGACAGGCTTTCGCGAAACCGTTCCCGATGCCCGGGAAGCGCTGCCAGCCCGCGCTCGCCCTTGTCCCAGTCACCCGGCGGCGTGTTGAAGAGCGCCAGTTCGAGCCGGTGCCGTTCCAGCTCGGCGGCGATGGCACGCGCATCGTGTTCGTAGGGAAACAGGAACTCGACCGCGTGGAACCCGGCAGCCGCCGCAAGCGCAAAACGCTCCATGAACGGGGCTTTTGTGAACAGCATGGAAAGGTTGGCGGCCAGCTTGGGCATCGTTGCTCCTGATCCGACTTGCCGGCTCATCTACGGCCTGCGAAAGCCGCAAACAACATGGCCGTCAACGTCTCGCCAAGTGATCATCCGCAATGGCCGTGACGGCGTCAGGCCGCCGACAATGTGCTCTTGGCCGCCGCCCCTGCGATATAGACCTCACGCACGGCGCGGTCGTCGCCAAGCGTCTGCAACAGGAACAGTTCCTCCGACAGCGCGCTCACTGTCTCCATCCTGAGCCGCATGCCGGGCGTCGCCCGCGCGTCGAGCACGATGATGTCGGCATCGGTGCCTTCGTCCAGCGTGCCGGCGCGGTCAGCGATCGACAGGGCTTCGGCATTGCCGCGCGTGATCTGCCAGAACGAGGCCAGCGGGTTCAGCTTCTCGCCCTGCAGCGCGATCACCTTGTAACCCTCGTCCATGGTCCGCAGCATGGAATAGTTGGTGCCGCCGCCGACATCGGTCGCCGCCGCCACGGTGAGCGGGTTGGGCCGCCTGCGGTAGCGCTGGTAGTCGAACAGGCCCGAGCCGAGGAAAAGGTTCGAGGTCGGGCAAAAGACCGCGACGGCGCCGCTTTCCGACATCGCGTCGGCCTCGCGGTCGGACAGATGGATGCAGTGGCCGAGCAGGCTCTTGCGGCCGAGCAGGCCGTATTGCGCATAGACGTCGGTATAGTCCTTCGCTTGCGGGTAGAGTTCCTCGGTCCAGCGGATTTCGGCGTGGTTTTCCGAGAGGTGGGTCTGGATGTGGCAGTCCGGATGTTCGGCGGCGAGCGCCTGCGCCATCTCCATCTGGTCGGGCGTCGAGGTGATCGCGAAGCGCGGCGTGATCGCGTAGAGCTGGCGTCCCTTACCGTGCCATTCCCCGATCAGCGCCTTGCTGTCGTCATAGCCCGATTGCGGCGTGTCGGTGAGCCCGTCGGGCGCATTGCGGTCCATCATCACCTTGCCGGCGATGTTGAGCATGTTGCGGGCGTGGCTTTCGGCAAAGAACGCCTCCGCCGACGCCTTGTGCACCGAGCAGTAAGCCGCGACCGTCGTGGTGCCATGGCGGACCAGTTCGTCGAAGAACAGCCGCGCGATGCGCCGGCCGTGCTGGGCGTCGGAAAACCGGGTCTCTTCCGGGAAGGTGTAGTTGTTGAGCCAGTCAAGCAGTTCGGCGCCGTAGGAGGCGATCACCTGCATCTGCGGAAAATGCGCGTGAGCGTCGATGAAGCCGGGCAGGATCAGGTGCGGCCGGTGGTCGGCGAGCGGAACGTCGCCGGCGATCGCCGAGACCGTGGCGAAGTCGCCGACCGCGACGATCTTGCCGCGGCGCACGAAGACGGCGCCGTCCTCCTCGTAGCGGCAGGCGTCGAGATCGTCGGCCGCCACCGGCTCGCGCAGGAAGGAGAGCACGCGGCCCCGGATGAGGAGTGAGGTCATGATCAGTTCCGAGCCCGCGCTTCCTCGAACCAGGAGACGATGAGGTCGCGCTCCTCCTCGGTCATGTAGGTGACGTTGCCGGGCGGCATGGCATGGCTGCGGCCCGACTGCAGGTAGATCTGTTCGGCGCGGTTGGCGATCGCGGCATCGCTGTCGAGGCGCACATTCTTCGGCGTGATGTAGACGCCTTCATAGACGGGTTCGGCGGTGTGGCACATGGAACAGCGGCCGAGCACGGTGTCGCGCACCGCGGGAAAATGCGCCGAGGCGACATAGGGCTCGGCCGCCTGGGCCGTACGATCCTCGCCGGTCAGCACCGTCGGCACCGTCGACAGCCACATGATGACGACGAACAGGATCGCGGCCAGCGCCCAGGTCCAGGTCGGGTTGCCCTTGCGGGCATGCACCGTGTTGAAATAGTGCCGGATCAGGACGCCGATCAGGAACACCAGGAGCGCGATCACCCAGTTGAACTTGGTGGCAAACGCCAGCGGGTAGTGGTTCGACAGCATCAGGAACAGGACCGGCAGCGTCAGATAGTTGTTGTGCAGCGAGCGGGTCTTGGCGATGCGGCCGTATTTCGGGTCCGGCTTGCGCCCGGCGATCAGGTCGGCGACCACCACCTTCTGGTTCGGGATGATGATCATGAACACATTGGCCGACATGATCGTGGCCGTGAAGGCGCCGAGATGCAGAAGGGCAGCGCGCCCGGTGAAGACCTGGGTATAGCCCCAGGCCATGAAGACCAGCACCGCGAACAGGACCAGCATCAGCGTCGTATCGTTGTTGCCGAGCGGCGATTTGCAGAGCTGGTCGTAGACGATCCAGCCGACCGCCAGCGAGGCGAGCGAGATCAGGATCGCGGTCCCGGCCGAAACGTCGAGCACGTTGCGGTCGACCAGATAGAGGTCGGCGCCGACATAATAGACGATGGCGAGCATGGCGAAGCCGGTCAGCCAGGTGGCGTAGGCCTCCCATTTGAACCAGGTCAGGTGCTCGGGCATCTCGGCTGGCGCCACCAGATATTTCTGGACATGGTAGAAGCCACCGCCATGCACCTGCCATTCCTCGCCATAGGCCCCTTCGGGCAGGCCGGGACGCTGGCGCAGGCCGAGGTCGAGCGCGACGAAATAGAAGGACGAGCCGATCCAGGCGATGCCGGTGATGACGTGCAGCCAGCGCACCGCAAAGCTCAGCCAGTCCCAGAAAATCGCGAAATCGTACATCGGTGCCTGCCCTCTTCGATCCCGCGACTTTACGGGCTCGACGGCAAACGAAAAGGGGGCCGCTCACCGAGCACTTTCAAAAAAATCGCGAAAATAATAGGTTGCTGCCAGCCAGAAGCCAAAAACATCGGGACGCCGGGATGGCCTATCTCGACAACATCGCCGTTTTCGTCCGCGTCGTCGAACTCGGCAACCTCTCCGCCGCAGGGCGCGACATGCGCATTTCGCCGGCGGTGGCCTCCAACCGCATCAAGGAACTTGAAAAGCATCTAGGCGTGCGCCTGTTCAACCGCACGACGCGCCAGCTGACTCCCACCGAGCACGGCCGCGTCTTTTACGACGGCGCCAAGAAGGTGCTTGAAGCGGTCGGCGACGCCGAGGCAGCCGTCAGCGCGCTGTCGGGCCAGCCGCGCGGCACCATCCGCGTCACCGCGCCGCTCGGCCTTGGCCGCCGACTGATCGCCTCCGGCATTCCCGAATTCCGCGAACGCTATCCCGACATCGAGGTCAGGCTCAGGCTTTCCGACCACGATGTCGACATCATGCGCGAGGGCATCGACGTCGCCTTCCGGCTCGGACTTCTGGAGGATTCCAGCCTCAGGATGCGCGGCATCATGGAATGCGAGCGCGTCATCGTCGCCGCGCCTGCCTATCTGGAGAAGCGCGGCGAGCCGCAAACCGCCGACGACCTCCTTTCGCACGACTGCCTGATGCTGCGTTATCCGGGCGCGCGCGAGCATTTCTGGACGCTGAAGACCGAGGCCGGGCCGCGCAAGCTCGACGTGCGCGGCCCCTACGATTCCGACGATGGCGACGTCCTGACCGGCTGGGCACTCGCCGGTCACGGCATCATCATGAAGCCGCGCTTCGAGGTCGAACCCTTCCTGCGCGACTGGCGCCTGAAGGTCATCCTCACCGATACCCCGCCGATCCCGGTGCAGCTGGCCGCGGTGTTCCCGCACAAGAAGTTCCAGGACCCGAAGGTACGCCTGCTGCTCGATTTCATGGCCGAGCGCTGCCAGCGCATGATCCGCGATATTCTGGGCCGCAACTGAACAAAGGAGCTGCCTTCATGTTTCGCATCATCGCCAAGGCGGCGCTGCTCGGCGTGGCTGGCCTTGTCGCCGTACCCGTTGTTGTCTTCTTCGGCGTCCTGATCCTCGGCTACGCCTTCGACCCGCGCTGCGGCACGCCGGGCGATTCCGGCGGCTGCGAGATGGGCGCGGCGACCTCGGCGATCGCCTCGGTCATTCCGGGCTTCATGCTGTTCTTTTTCGTGTCGCTGCTCCTGAGCCTCAGGCGGAAGAAGCGCGAGGAACAGCCGCCGCAAGAGCCGTCATGATCTCGGCTGCCGCGAGTGCTGCGATCACCGCCGGCCGCTTGTCGCGCAGCGCCGCCCCGCCGATGGGGGTCACCAGGCGGGCAAAATCGGCCTCGTTGCCGCCGGCGGTCTTCAGGTACCAGCTCTTGAACGTCGCCTTCTTGGTGGCCGAGCCGATCATCCCGACATAGGCGGCATCGCCCCGCTTGAGCGCTTCGGCGACGATCAGGAAGTCGAGCGCATGGTCGTGGGTGAGAACGACGAAGGCCGCGCCGGGCGGCGCATCGCGCACGAACTCCTCCGGCACCGCCGTCAGATGCGTCTCGATCTCGGCCGGGAAGCCGGCGATGGCCTCGGCGCGGGTTTCCACGACCAATGGCCGCACCGGCAGCAGCGCCAACGCCTGCGCCAGCGCGTGGCCGACATGACCGCCGCCGAACAGCAGCACCTGCGGCAGCCTGTCATCGTCGCTTTTCGCCCGGCTTTCCAGTTCGGCTCGCAGTGCCTTGTCGACGGGTTCGATCGCCAGTTCGACTCGGCCGCCGCAGCACTGGCCGATGTCGGGTCCGAGCGGGATGTCGAGCCGCGCGCCTGCATCACGACCCGTCTCCGACCGCTTCGCGGCAAGCATCTCGCGCGCCTTGTCGATCGCCATGAATTCGAGCTGGCCGCCGCCGATGGTGCCGAAGATGGCCTCAGGCGCGACCAGCATCCAGGTGCCTTCCTCGCGCGGGGTCGAGCCTTTCGCCTCTCGCACCTCGACCCTGGCCAGGGCCGGGTGATCGGCGAGGAAAGCGCGCAGGGCAGAGAGCGTCGACGCCATCAGGACAGCCAGAGGAGGGCGCGAGAAAACACCGGCATGGCCGAAATGTAGTTCATCCCGCCGCCCGACGCACGCCGCTCTAGTTGGCGGCCTCACGCCGGAGTCGCTCGACCGCCATCAGCACCCGCTCCGGCGTCGCCGGCGCGTCGAGGCGCGGGCAGACCCTGTGGTCGGCGACGCTCGCCACCGCATCCGACAACGCGTGCAGCACAGACATCGCCAGCATGAAGGGCGGCTCGCCCACCGCCTTGGAGCGGTGGATGGTCGGCTCGTGGTTTTCCGGCCAGTCGGCGAGCGTCACGTTGAAGACCTTCGGCCGGTCCGAGGCGAGCGGGATCTTGTAGGTCGACGGCGCGTGGGTGCGGAGCCGGCCCTTGTCGTCCCAGACCAGCTCTTCGGTCGTCAGCCAGCCCATGCCCTGGATGAAACCGCCCTCGATCTGCCCGAGATCGATCGCCCGGTTCAGGGAACGCCCGGTCTCGTGCAGGATGTCGACGCGCTCGACCATGTATTCGCCGGTCAGCGTGTCGATCGAGACCTCCGCGCAGGCAGCGCCATAGGCGAAATAATAGAAGGGGTGGCCCTCGCCCTTGTCGCGGTCCCAGCGCACCTTCGGCGTCTTGTAGAAGCCCGTCGCCGAGAGCTGCACGCGGGCCATGTAGGCCTGCTGAGTCAGTTCGCCGAACGGGATTTCCTGGTTGCCGACGCGCACCCGGTTGGGCAGGAACTCGATCTGCTCGAGCGGCACGCCATATTTCTCGGCCGCGAAGTCACGCAGCCGGTCGCGGATGGCGCGCGCCGCCGCCTGGGCGGCCATGCCGTTGAGGTCGGAGCCCGACGAGGCGGCGGTCGCCGAGGTGTTGGGCACCTTGCCGGTCGTCGTCGCGGTGATCTTCACCTGATCGATGTCGATCTGGAATTCCTCCGCCACCACCTGCGCGACCTTGACGTAGAGCCCCTGTCCCATCTCGGTGCCGCCGTGGTTGAGGTGCACCGAGCCATCGGCATAGACATGCACCAGCGCGCCGGCCTGGTTGAAATGGGTGGCGGTGAAGGAAATGCCGAACTTCAGCGGCGTCAGCGCCAGACCGCGCTTGATCACCGGGGAACTGGCGTTGAAGGCGGCAATCTCGCGCCGTCGCCTGGCATATTCCGAACTCTCTTCCAGTTCGGCGACGATGCGGTGGACGATGTTGTCCTCCACCTTCTGGTGGTAGGGCGTCACGTTGCGGTCCGTCGTGCCGTAGAAGTTCAGCTTGCGGATCTCGAGAGGATCCTTGCCGACCGCGAAGGCGACCTCGTCGATCACCCGCTCGCAGCCGACCATGCCTTGCGGGCCGCCGAAACCTCGGAAGGCCGTGTTCGACACCGTGTTGGTGTAGAGCGGCGCCGACTGCGCCTGGACCGCCGGATAATAATAGGTGTTGTCGCAGTGGAACAGCGCCCGGTCGGTGACCGGCCCCGAAAGGTCCGAGGAAAAGCCGCAGCGCGCGGCGTAGAGATAGTCGACGCCGAGGATGTTGCCGTCGTCGTCGAAGCCGACCTCGTAGTCGACGACGAAATCGTGACGCTTGCCGGTCGCGGTCATGTCGTCGTCGCGGTCGGGCCTGATCTTGACGGCGCGGCCTAGCTTCTTGGCCGCCACCGCCGCGATCGCGGCGAACTGGTTGCCCTGCGTCTCCTTGCCGCCGAAGCCGCCGCCCATGCGCCGCACCTCGACGGTGACCGCGTGCGAGGGCACGCCGAGCACATGCGCCACCATGTGCTGGACCTCGCTCGGATGCTGGGTTGAAGAGATGACGGTGACGTCCTTGTCCTCGCCGGGGATCGCCAGCGCGATGTGCCCTTCGAGGTAGAAATGGTCCTGGCCGCCCATGCGCATCGACCCCTTGAGGCGGCGCGGTGCGGCCGCGATTGCGGCCGCGGCATCGCCGCGCTTCAGGGTCAGCGGCGGGGTGACGACCTTGCCGGCGCGGCGGTCGATGTCCCAGACGTCGATGATGAAGGGTTCCTCATCATAAACGACCCTGGCCAGCCGGCAGGCGCGCCGCGCCTGCTCGCGGGTTTCGGCAATGACGGCGAAGATCGGCTGGCCGAAGAACTCGACCTTGCCTTCTGCCAGCACCGGCTCGTCGTGGCGTCCGGTCGGGCTGATGTCGTTGGAGGCCGGCATGTCCGCGCCGGTCAGAACATCGACGACCCCAGGGGCGGCGCGCACGCCCGAAAGATCCATGTCGCGGATCGTCCCGTGCGCCACGGTCGACAGACCGAGACAGCCATGGAGCAAGCCGGCGGGCTCGGGCATGTCGTCGATATAGATCGCGGTGCCTGTGACGTGCTTGTGCGCCGAATCGTGGCGCTGGTCGGTCGCCACCCCGCCCTGGATGCGGGCGGCCTTGATTTCGGCGGAGGCGTGCTTGTTCATCTTGTCCTCCTCACGCGGCCTCGTGGCGCGCGACCTGGAACGGCCTTGTCGTGCCGCTCGTCTCGATCAGGAAACGCCGGAGCAGGTTCTGCGCCGCCAGCATGCGGTAATCGGCCGAGGCGCGCATGTCGCTGATCGGGCTGAAATCCCGCTTATAGGCGGCGATCGCCGCTTCCACCGTCTCGGTCTTCCATGGCTTGCCGCGCAGAGCAGCCTCGACATTGGCCGCCCGCTTCGGCGTCGCCGCCATGCCGCCATAGGCGATGCGGATGTCGGCGACGTTGCCGTCGCCGTCGAGCGTCATGTGGAAAGCGCCGAGCGCGGCGGTGATGTCCTCGTCGCGGCGCTTGGAGATCTTGTAGGCCGCGAAATGCGCGCCGGCCGCCGGCACCGGCACCTCGACGCGTTCGACGAACTCGCCCGGCGCGCGGTCCTGCTTGCCGTAGTCGATGAAAAACTCCTCCAACGCGATCGTGCGCCGTTCCGACCCCTTGCGCAGGGTGAGGCGAGCGCCGAGCGCGATCAGCGGCGGCGGCGTGTCGCCGATCGGCGAACCGTTGGCGATGTTGCCGCCGATCGTTCCCATGTTGCGCACCTGCTCGCCGCCGATACGGTCGATCAGCGGCCCGAAGGCCGGGATGCGGCCGGCAAGCGCCTCGAAGGCCTCGGTGTAGGAAACGCAGGCGCCGATCGAGATGACGCCGTCGCGTTCCTCGATCTGGTGCAGCTCGTTCAGGTGCGAGATGAACACGACCGGCGCGATCTCGCGCATGAACTTGGTCACCCACAGGCCGACATCGGTGGCGCCGGCGACGATCGTCGCCTGCGGCTCGGCTTCCAGCACGGCGGCGAGGTCGTCGACGTCGGCGGGGATGACGAAGCGGTCCTTGCCCGAACCGATTTCCACGCGCCTGCCGTCGTTCATCGCCCTGAGATTGCCTTCGATCGCCGCACGCTCCGTTGCCAGCGCGTCACCCGCGACCGCGCCGTAGGTTGAGATGGCGCGCGCGGCCTTGACGATAGCCTCGTAGCCGGTGCAGCGGCAGAGATTGCCCTGCAGGGCCTTCTCGATCTCGGCGTCGCTCGGCTCGGCCCGGCGCATCCACAGCGCGTAGAGCGACATGACGAAGCCCGGCGTGCAGAAGCCGCATTGCGACCCGTGGAAATCGACCATCGCCTGCTGTACCGGGTGCAGCCCGCCCTCCGCGCCCCTCAGATGCTCGATGGTGACGACGTGGCAGCCATGCAGCGACCCCAGGAAGCGGATGCAGGCATTGACGCTCTCATAGACGAGGCCGTCGCCGGTCAGCCGTCCGACCAGCACCGTGCAGGCGCCGCAATCGCCTTCCGCACAGCCTTCCTTGGTGCCCCTGAGCGAGCGGCGCAGCCTCAGATAGTCGAGCAGCGTCTCGTCGGGACGCAGGTCCGAGAGCGCGACCTCGGCATCGTTGAGCAGAAAACGGATCCGGTTGCTGGCGGCCACGATCAACTCCCCCTGTAGGTCGAATAGCCGTAGGGCGACAGCAGCAACGGCACGTGATAATGCGCATCTTCGGCGATGCCGAAGCGGATCGGCACCTGGTCGAGGAAGGCCGGCTCCGGCAGCGTGGTGCCCGAGGCCCGCAGATAGTCGCCGGCAAAGAAGATCAGTTCATACTGGCCGGGCTTGAAGTCCGTGCCTTCCAGCAGCGGCGCGTCGCAGCGCCCGTCGGCATTGGTGGTCACGTCCTTGACCTTGGTGTGCGAATTGCCGCTCACCCGGTAGAGCGATATCTTCAGCCCCGCCGCCGGCTTGCCGGAAGCCGTGTCGAGCACGTGTGTGGTCAGTCGTCCTTCACCAGCCGCCATTCGTCGCCGTCCTCTCCTTCGCCGCGAACTGCTTAAGCCCGCGGATAGTGCCGCAAATCGTTGAAATGCATAAGGCTTGTCGGCCGGAATGGGGACGAAAAGACTTTCAAATATTTTTAGGGGAGTACGCCTATTCGCCCTTGATAATCTTGATCCGCAAAAAGCCGGCGCGAACCGGCGGAGAGATCCATGCAGGCGACACGATATCCACGCGACATGCGCGGCTATGGCGCGAACCCGCCCGATCCGAAATGGCCGGGCGGCGCGCATGTCTGCGTGCAGTTCGTCGTCAACTACGAGGAAGGCGGCGAAAACAATGTCCTGCATGGCGACGCGGCCTCCGAGGCGTTCCTGTCCGAGATCGTCGGCGCCGCACCCTGGCCCGGCAAGCGCCACTGGAACATGGAATCGATCTACGAATACGGCGCCCGCGCCGGCTTCTGGCGTCTGCATCGAATGTTCACCGAGGCAGAGGTCCCGGTCACGGTCTATGGCGTCGCCTCCGCGCTTGCCCGTTCGCCGGACCAGGTCGCCGCCATGAAAAACGCCGGCTGGGAGATCGCCTCGCACGGCCTGCGCTGGATCGACTACCGCGACCACTCGATCGACGATGAACGCCGCGACCTCGCAGAAGCCGTGCGCCTGCACGAGGAAGTGGTCGGCGAACGCCCGGCCGGGCTCTATGTCGGCCGCACCTCGGTCAATTCGGTCAAGCTCGCCTGCGAGGAAGGCGGCTTCACCTGGATCTCCGACACCTATGACGACGACCTGCCCTACTGGCTCGACCATGACGGCCAGGGCAACGCGATCGCGCCGCAACTCGTCATCCCCTACACGCTCGACGCCAACGACATGCGTTTTGCCACCGCACAGGGTTTCAATTCGGGCGACCAGTTCTTCGCCTATCTGAAGGACGCCTTCGACACACTCTACGAGGAAGGCAAGAACGGCCGGCCGGCGATGATGAATGTCGGCCTGCATTGCCGCCTCGTCGGGCGCCCCGGCCGAGCGGCGGCGCTGAGGCGCTTCATCGACTACGTCAAGAGCCACGACAAGGTGTGGCTCGCCCGGCGCATCGACATCGCGCGGCACTGGATGGAACATCATCCTTACCAGGCGCCAAAGTTGCGGCCCTCGCGCATGGAAGGCGCCGAGTTCGTCGAGCGTTTTGGCTCGATCTTCGAGCATTCGCCCTGGATCGCCGAAGGCGCCTGGGAGATGGAACTCGGCCCGGCGCACGATTCCGCCGGCGGGCTGCACAACGCGCTTTGCCGCGCCTTCCGCTCGGCCAGCGAGGAGGAACGGCTCGGCGTCCTGACCGCGCACCCGGATCTTGCCGGCAAGCTCGCGCAGGCAAAGAGGCTGACGGCGGAATCGAGCAAGGAGCAGGCCTCGGCCGGGCTCGACGCGCTGACCGACGCCGAGCGGACGCGCTTCACCGAATTGAACACCGCCTATGTCGAAAAGTTCGGCTTCCCATTCATCATCGCCGTCAAGGGCCTGAACAAGGACCAGATCCTTGCCGCCTTCGAACAACGCATCGACAACGACCGCCAAACCGAGTTCGACACCGCCTGCCGGCAGGTCGAACGCATCGCGCTTCTGAGGCTCAGGGACCTGCTGCCGTCATGAGGGATACCACGATCACCGGCCGCAGCTATTACGCGCCGCAGGGCGGGCTGCCGCCGCAGACGCAACTGCTCACCGACCGCGCCGTCTTCACCGACGCCTATGCCGTGATTCCCAAGGGGGTGATGAGCGACATCGTCACCAGCTGCCTGCCGTTCTGGGAAGAGACCCGCTGCTGGGTGCTGTCGCGGCCGCTTTCGGGTTTCGCCGAGACGTTCTCGCAATACATCATGGAGGTCGGCCCCGGCGGCGGCAGCGACCGGCCCGAACCGGACCCTGAGGCCGAGGGCGTGCTGTTCGTGGTCGAGGGCGAACTGACCGTGACGCTGGACGGCGAGGCACGCCGGCTGAAGCCGGGCTGGTACGGCTTCATTCCGCCGGCGAGCGACTGGCAGGTGCGCAATCTCGGCGCCGTGCCGGCGCGTTTCCACTGGATCCGCAAGGCCTACGAGCGCGTCGACGGCATCGACGCGCCCGAGCCGATCTTCGTCGACGAGGCCGATGTTGCGCCGAACCCGATGCCCGGCACCGACGGCAAATGGGCGACCACCCGCTTCGTCGACCCGGCCGACATGCGCCACGACATGCATGTCACCGTGGTGACCTTCGAGCCCGGCGCGGTGATCCCGTTCGCCGAGACCCATGTCATGGAGCACGGGCTTTACGTGCTCGAAGGCAAGGCCGTCTACCGGCTCAACCAGGACTGGGTCGAGGTCGAGGCCGGCGACTATATGTGGCTGCGCGCCTTCTGCCCGCAGGCCTGCTATGCCGGCGGTCCGGGCCAGTTCCGCTATCTGCTCTACAAGGACGTGAACCGGCACATGAAGCTGGGTCGGGCGAAAGGCCTTTAGAGTGACGGAAATGCCGGTGCCTCCAGAATCCATTGCAGCGATGTCGGCCTCATGACCCGGACGCTAACCGCCCGGCCCCTCACCCGCGAAGCCTTCGCGCCCTTCGGCGACGTACTCGATACGGACTGGCCAAATCACTTTGCGATCAACAACGGCAAGTGCGAGCGTTACCACGACCTTGCCGCGGTCGAAGCCGAAGGCCCCGCGGCCCGGGTGCTGATCTCGATCTTCAAGGGCACGCCTTACGAGATGCCGCTCAAGCTTGGCATGGTCGAACGCCACCCGCTCGGAAGCCAGGCCTTCATGCCGCTGTCGCCGGCGCCGTTCCTGGTCGTGGTCTGCCCGGATGGCAACGGCGAACCGGGCGAACCCCGGGCCTTCGTGACCGCGCCCGGTCAGGGCGTCAGCTACCGGCGCAAGACCTGGCACGCCGTCCTGACCCCGATCGGCGCGCCGCAGGATTTCCTGGTCGTCGACCGCGGCGGCGAGGGGTCGAACCTGGAAGAGTTCTTCTTCGAGAAGCCATGGCTGGTGCAATTGCCGGAGGCCGCATGACCGACGCCAAGTTCATCGAACGCCTGCTCGACGTGATCGAGAACGACATCGTGCCGAAGACCGCAGCCGGCGTCGACGCCGGCAACAAGCTCTTCGGTGCAGCGATCCTGAAAAAGTCCGACCTCTCGGTCGTCATCGCCGAAACCAACAACGAGATGGAAAACCCGCTCTGGCACGGCGAGGTGCATGCGCTGAAACGCTTTTACGAACTGCCGGCGTCGTCCCGCCCCGACACCCGCGACTGCGTCTTCGTCGCCACCCACGAACCCTGCTCGCTGTGCCTGTCGGCGATCACCTGGACCGGCTTCGACAATTTCCATTTCCTGTTCAGCCACGAGGATTCGCGCGATTCCTTCGCCATTCCGCACGACCTGAAGATCCTCAAGGAGGTCTTCACGCTAGATCCCGGCGGCTACAACATGACAAACGCCTATTGGACCGGCCATTCGATCCGCCGGCTGGTCACGGCGTTGCCGGAGGCGGACCGTTCCCGGCTGGATGCTCGCATCGCAGCGATCGGCCGGCAATACGATGCGCTGTCGGCCGAATATCAGGACGGCAAGGCCGACAACGCCATCCCGCTGAACTGATACGACGTTCACCGGCGGGACGGGCCTGCTTGTGGACCTGGCCTGAAATCGTCGGCGCAGGTCGCCGGCGGGGTTGCGTCGCCGACGGGGCTGTGCCTCCTTGGCGCTAGGCAATCCCATGAAGACCATCACCGATTTCCCGCGCCAGGTCGTCGAACATCCTGATCTTGGCATCGTCATGCCGGACGGCTGCCGGCTGTCGGTGCGTGTCTGGATGCCCGAGGACGCCGAGGCCGATCCCGTCCCCGCGATTGTCGAGCACCTGCCCTACCGCAAGCGCGACGGCACGACGGCGCGCGACTGCCTCACCCATCCCTGGTTCGCCGGCCACGGCTATGCCTGCCTCAGGGTCGACATGCGCGGCAACGGCGATTCCGAAGGGCTGATGGAGGACGAATACACCGAGCAGGAACTGCAGGACGCCTGCGACGTCATCGCCTGGGCCGCCGCCCAGCCCTGGTGCAACGGCAATGTCGGCATGATGGGCATTTCCTGGGGCGGCTTCAACGCGTTGCAGGTAGCGGCCAAGCAGCCGCCGGCGCTGAAGGCGATCATCACGCTGTGCTCGACCGACGACCGCTACGCCGACGACATCCACTACAAGGGTGGCCTGCTGCTCAACGAGAACATGGGCTGGGGCGCGACCATGCTGTCCTATTCCTCGCGGCCGCCGGACCCGGCGCTGGTCGGCGAGCGATGGCGCGAGATGTGGCTCGAGCGGCTCGACAACCAGCCGCTGCTCACCGCGACATGGCTGCGCCACCAGGCCCGCGATGGCTACTGGAAACGCGGCTCGGTCTGCGAGGACTTTTCGGCGATCAGGGCGGCGACCCTGGCGATCGGCGGCTGGGGCGACGCCTACAAGAACGCCGTCGGGCGGCTGGTCAGCGGCATCACCCATGCGCCGGCAAAAGGCATCGTTGGCCCATGGATCCACAAATACCCGCATTTCGCCGTGCCGCAGCCGGCAATCGGTTTCCTGCAGGAAGCGCGACGCTGGTGGGACCGCTGGCTGAAGGATATCGACACCGGCGTCGAACATGACCCGGCGATGCGGCTCTACGTGATGGACTCCGCGCCGCCGAAGGAATGGTACGAAGTGCGTGACGGTCGCTGGATCGCCGAGCGCAAGTGGCCATCGCCGGCGATCCCGGAGCGCAGGCTGGCGCTCGGGTCCGAACTCACCTGCGCGCAGGCATTGCCCGCCGCGATCTGCTCGCCGCAGGACACCGGCATGGCGGGCGGCGAATATTGCGCGATCTGGCTCGGCCCGGAGCTGCCGGGCGACCAGCGTGAGGACGACCGGAAGTCTCTGTGTTTCGAGATGCCGGTGGCCGAGGACATGGAGATCGTCGGCGGTCCGGTCGCCACGCTGCGGCTCGTTGCCGACAGGCCGGCGGCAATGGTGGCCATCAGGTTGTGCGACGTCCATCCCGACGGCGCATCGACCCGCATCACCTATGGCGTGCTCAACCTCACGCACCGCAACGGGCACGAAACGCCAGTCGCCATCGAGCCGGGCGAGGAGATGGAAATCGCCCTCCGCCTCGACGACATCGCCTACCGGGTGCCGGCCGGGCACACCCTGCGGCTGGCCGTTTCGTCGGCATGCTGGCCGCTGGTGTGGCCCTCGCCGGAGAAGGTGACGCTGATGGTGCATGGCGGCGAGCTGGCCCTGCCGCTGCGGCCGCCGGCGAAGGAGCCCGAATGGGCTTTCGAGGAACCGGAAGGGGCAACGCCGTGGCGAACCGAGACGCTGCGCGCGGCCTCCAACAGCCGTAACGTCGAGCATGATCCCGCGACCGGCGCGGTGACGCTTTCGATCCGCGACGATTTCGGCGAGAAGCGCGACCTCGACCATGGGCTCGCCCACGGCTCGCTGGCGCGCGAAAGCTGGACCATCCATCCCGACGACCCGCTTTCGGCGCGTGGCACCGCCGAGTGGACGCAGACCTTCGACCGCGACGACTGGTCGGCCCGCACCGAGACCTCGATCGTGATGTCGTCGGACGCCGGCCATTTCGAACTCACGGCCCGGATCGAGGCCTATGAGGACGACCGCCTGGTGTTCGAACGCCGGTTCCACGACAGGATCCCGCGTCATGGCGTCTAGTCCGGAGCGCCCGCCGGAGACGACGGAATGTCAGGACCGGCTGCCAACCAGTCTTGCGCCGGCGACAGGCCGACCGCGTTTTAAGAGTGAAATCAACGGTCAATGAGAGGCGCGGGCAGGCCGTCCGCGCGCTGGTTGGAACCGTTTACGCCAGGGAATGTCGCTTTCCGTCTTGCGGTCCGGGCATCGTTGGCCCCAATATTCCTGACAAAGAGAGGCCGCATGATCGGCCCCAGGGGCAACCTAACAGAGTGAGGAGCTGTCAATGTCGAAAGAACTCGAATATCTGAGCCGCAGGGTGGCTGCCGGCAAGCTGAGCCGGCGTGATTTCCTGGGGCGCGCGGCGGCGCTGGGCATCACCGCGCCGTTCGCCAACACGCTGCTTTCGACCGCGGCGAGCGCCCAGGAGCCGGTCAAGGGCGGTATCCTCAAGGCGGGCATCCAGGGCGGCGAAGCGACCAACAGCCTCGACCCCGCGACGTTCCTGAGCCAGGTTCCGTTCAACTTCGGCAAATGCTGGGGCGAATATCTGGTGGCACTGGCCGAGGACGGCCTGGAAAACCGGCTTGCCGAAGAATATGGCGCATCCGACGACGCCAAGGTCTGGACCTTCAAGATCCGGCAGGACGTCGAGTTCCACAACGGCAAGACCGTCACCGCCGAGGATGTGGTGGCGACGCTCGAGCGCCATTCCAACGAGGACTCCAAGTCCGGCGCCCTCGGCATCATGCGCGGCATCGAAGGCCTCAAGGCGGATGGGCGCGATGTCGTGATCACCCTCAAGGAGCCGAACGCCGACCTGCCCTACCTGCTGGCCGACTATCACCTGATCATCCAGCCCGATGGCGGCAAGGACAACCCGGCAGCTGGCATCAGCGCCGGCCCCTACAAGGTGGCTGTGGACGAGCCTGGCGTGCGCCATGTCGGCGAGCGGTTCGCGAACTTCTGGCAGGCAGACCAGATGGGGCATGCCGACCAGGTGGAGATCATCGTCATCAACGACGCCACGGCCCGCGTGTCGGCGCTCCAGGGCGGCCAGGTGCACATGATCAACCGCGTCGAGCCCAAGATCGTCGATCTGGTCAAGCGGGTTCCCAATGTCGAGATCAAGACGCTTTCCGGTCCCGGACACTACGTCTTCATCATGCATTGCAATACCGCTCCTTTCGACAACAACGACCTGCGCATGGCGCTGAAGCTGGCGATGAACCGCCAGGAGATGGTCGACAAGATCCTCCGGGGCTACGGCACGGCCGGCAATGATTTTCCGATCAATGCCTCCTATCCGCTGTTTGCCGACGACATCGAGCAGAGGACCTTCGATCCCGACAAGGCCAAGTTCCACTTCCAGAAGTCCGGCCATGACGGGCCGGTGCTCCTGCGCACTTCCGACGTCGCCTTCCCGGGGGCGGTGGATGCCGCTCAGCTCTACCAGCAGAGCTGCGCGCAGGCCGGCATCACCATCGAGATCAAGCGCGAGCCGGGCGACGGATACTGGTCGGAGGTCTGGAACAAGCAGCCCTTCTCGACGTCCTACTGGGGCGGGCGGCCGACGCAGGACCAGATGTACTCCACGGCCTACCTCTCCACGGCCGACTGGAACGACACGCGCTTCTTCAACGAGCGTTTCGACAAGCTGCTCCTCGAAGCGCGTGCCGAGCTCGACCAGACCAAGCGCAAGGAACTCTACCGCGAGATGGCGCTGATCGTACGCGACGAGGGTGGTCTGATCTGCCCGATGTTCAACCAGTACATCGATGCCGTTTCCGACAAGGTCGCCGGTTACGGCGGCGGCGTGAACCACGAACTGATGGACGGATACGCGCTGGCCAAGTGCTGGCTCACCGCCTGACGCGGCCGTATCCTCGATGAGTTCTCCGATCCTCAAGTTGATCGCCCAGCGCATTGCGCTGGGCGTTCTTCTCCTCTTCGCGGTTTCCGTGCTGATCTTCACCGGGACGCAGATCCTGCCTGGTGACGTGGCCCAGTCGATCCTCGGGCAATCCGCGACCCCGGAGGCGCTCGCCAACCTGCGCAAGGAACTTGGCCTCAACGAGCCGGCCGTCGTCCGCTATTTCAGCTGGCTCGGCGGCGTCATGACGGGGGATCTCGGCACCGCGCTGACCAGCCGTCAGGAAATCACGACAACCCTCATGCCGCGCCTGTGGAACACCCTGTTCCTTGCCTTCTGGGCAGCCGTCGTTTCCGTGCCGCTCGCCATCCTGCTCGGCCTTCTTGCCGTGCGCTACCGCAACGGACCGATTGACAAGTCCATTTCAGGCTTCGCGCTGGCCTCGACCTCCTTGCCCGAGTTCTTCATCGGCTACCTGCTGATCTATTTCTTTGCGGTGAAGCTGCAGTGGTTCCCGTCGATCTCGACCGTCTATGACGGCATGCCGTTCCTCGACAAGCTGCGCGCCATCGTTCTGCCGGCGACGGCGCTGGTGCTCGTCGTGCTGGCGCACATGATGCGCATGACGCGCGCCGCGATCCTCAACGTCATGCAGTCGGCCTACATCGAAACCGCCGAGCTCAAGGGGCTTTCGGCACTCGACATCATCCGCCGGCATGCCTTTCCGAACGCCATCGCCCCGATCGTCAACGTGGTGATGCTCAATCTTGCCTTCCTCGTCGTGGGCGTCGTCGTCATCGAGGTGATCTTCGTCTATCCGGGCATGGGCCAGTATCTCGTCGATCACGTCTCCAAACGTGACGTTCCGGTGGTGCAGGCGGTGGGGTTGATCTTCGCGACGGTCTACATCAGCCTCAACATCGTTGCCGACATCGCTGCGATCGTCGCGAATCCGCGGCTCAGACATCCGAAATAGGGGCGGCGGGACATGAATCTGCGACGCATCCCCCTTGGAGCCCTGCTGGGTCTCTTTTTCACAGCGCTGTTTCTGATCGCGGCAGTCTTCGCGCCTCTGATCGCACCGCACCCGATGAGTTCGATCGTCGGCGATGTCTGGGAACCCGCCTCTGCCGAGCATTGGCTGGGAACGGACAATCTCGGCCGCGACCTGCTCTCGCGCATGATCTACGGCGCCCGCACCACGATCTTCATCGCCGCCATGGCCACGGCGCTGTCCTTCTCGCTCGGCGCCATCCTCGGCTTCACCGCGGCCGTGGTGGGCGGCTGGTTCGATACGATCATGTCCCGCTTCGTCGACCTCCTGATGTCGATCCCGACACTGATCTTCGGCCTCGTCGTCCTTTCGGTATTGCCTTCCACCATCCTCACCCTGATCCTCGTGATGGGCATCCTCGACTCGACCCGTGTCTACCGGCTGTCGCGCGCGGTCGCCGTCGACATCAACGTGATGGACTTCGTCGAAGCGGCCAAACTGCGCGGCGAGGGCATGGGCTGGATCATCTTCCGCGAGATCCTGCCCAACGCCCTTTCGCCGCTCGTCTCCGAACTCGGCCTCCGCTTCATCTTCGCGGTGCTGTTCCTGTCGGCGCTGTCCTTCCTGGGCCTCGGCGTGCAGCCGCCCGAGGCCGACTGGGGCGGGATGGTCAAGGAGAATAAGGACGGCATCGTGTTCGGCATCCCGGCCGCGCTGATCCCGGCGGCGGCGATCGCCGCACTCGCCATCTCCGTGAACCTCGTCGCCGACTGGATTCTCAATCGCACGACAAGCCTGAAGGGAGGCCGCGGTGGCTGACGCACCTACGCAGCCGGGCGGCAACGGCGCAGAGCCGCCGCTGCTCGACATCCGCAACCTCAGGATCGAGGCGACCGTCTATCCGCCCGGCGAAGATCCGCAAAACATCGTCATCGTCGACGACGTGTCCCTGTCGCTACAGAAAGGCAAGGTGCTCGGCCTGATCGGCGAGTCCGGTGCCGGCAAGTCGACCATCGGCTTGTCCTCGATGGCCTATGGCCGCGGCGGCGTCCGCATCACCGGCGGCGAGATCTTTCTCAACGGCCGCGACATCCGCAAGGCCGGCATCGGCGGCCTGCGCCAGTTGCGTGGCCGCGAGGTCTGCTACGTCGCGCAGTCCGCGGCAGCGGCCTTCAATCCCGCCCACCAGCTCATGGACCAGGTGGTGGAGGCGGCGCTGGAACACGGCGTCGCCGGTCGCGCCGAAGCGGAAAAGCGCGCCGTGCGGCTGTTCCGCAAGCTCAGCCTGCCCGACCCGGACAATATCGGCCGCCGCTACCCGCACCAGGTTTCGGGCGGTCAGCTGCAGCGCGTCATGACGGCGATGGCACTGTGCCCGGAGCCCGACCTGATCGTCTTCGACGAGCCGACGACGGCGCTCGACGTCACCACTCAGATCGACGTGCTGGCTGCGATCAAGGACGCGATCCGGGACACCGGCGTCGCGGCCCTCTACATCACGCACGACCTGGCCGTGGTCGCCCAGGTGTCCGACGAGATCATGGTGCTGCGCCATGGCAAGCTGGTCGAATGGGGCGATACCCAGCAGATCATTACCAAACCGCGCCGCGAATACACCAACCAGCTCGTTTCCGTGCACGAGATCGAGCACAAGGAGAAGGAGCCGGTCGGCGAACCGGTGCTGAAGGTGGAAGGCGTCACTGCCGCCTATGGCGGCACGGCGATCGACGTTCTGAAGAACGTGTCGGTCGAAATCAGGCCTGGCCAGACCCTCGCGGTGGTCGGCGAATCCGGCTCCGGCAAGTCGACGCTGGCGCGCGCCATCACCGGGCTCTTGCCGCCACGCGAAGGCGCAATCCATTTCGATGGCCGCACCCTGCCGGCAAGACTGGCGGACCGGACGCGGGACGATCTGCGTGAACTGCAGATGATCTACCAGATGGCCGACGTCGCCATGAACCCGCGCCAGACCGTCGGCACCATCATCGGCCGGCCGCTGGAATTCTATTTCGGCCTCAGGGGCCGCGAGCGCGACCGGAAGGTCTCCGAACTGCTCGACAAGATCGAGATGGGCGACGGGTTTGTCGACCGCTACCCCGCCGAGCTCTCCGGCGGCCAGAAGCAGCGCGTCTGCATCGCCCGCGCGCTCGCCGCGAGCCCGAAGCTGATCATCTGCGACGAGGTGACCAGCGCGCTCGACCCGCTGGTTGCCAACGGCATCCTGCGGCTGCTGCTCGAACTGCAGGAAGAAGAACAGGTCGCCTATCTGTTCATCACCCACGACCTCGCCACGGTGAAGTCGATCGCCGACGCCATCGCCGTCATGTATCGCGGCGCCGTGGTGCGTTACGGCCCCAAGAGCGAGGTGCTGGCGCCGCCCTTCGACGACTATACCGACCTGCTGCTGTCGTCGGTGCCGGAGATGGAGATCGGCTGGCTGGAAAAGGCAATCGCCGGACGCAAGATGGAAAGCGCCGGGAACTGAGGCCTCACCGCGTCACGCCATGCCCCTCTCCTCAAAACTCCTTCTGATCGTCCTTGACGGCGTACCGTGGCGCAATTGGCGCCGGCTGTTCGGCAACCTCGAAGGCTGGGTGCAGTCGGGCGAGGCGCGGGTGTGGAAAATGCGGTCGGTGCTGCCGTCGACATCGGCCTGCTGCTACGCCTCGATCCATACCGGCGTGCCGCCGCAGATCCACGGCATCCTCTCCAACGAGGTGCGCTTCCGCGTCGCCCAGCCCGACATCTTCTCCGAGGTGACGAAGGCCGGCGGTCGGACAGGCGCGGTAACGCACTCCTACTGGTCGGAATTCTTCAACCGCCATCCCTTCGATTTCGTGCGCGACATCGAATATGACGAACCGGGCGGGCCGATCAGCCATGGCCGCTTCCACACCATGACCGGCTACGGCCACGACAACCAGATGACGCCGTCGGATGTCGACCTGTTCGCCACGCTCACCATGCTTTGCGCCCGCCACGGCATCGACTACGGCATCCTGCACACCTGTACGCTGGATTCGATGGGGCACCGCTTCGGCCATGACAACACGCCGATGGACCACGCCTGCGCGGTGATGGACGGTATGCTGGCGGCTTTCCTGCCGAAATGGCGGGAGGCCGGCTACGAGGTCTTTGTGACCGCCGATCACGGCCAGACCGACCGCGGCCATCATGGCGGCCGCGAGGACCTGCAACAGGATTTCGCGCTTTATTATTTCGGGCCGGCGAAGGGGCCCAAGGACGATACGCTTCTCGACCAGCTCCAGCTGGCGCCGACCATCCTCAACCGCCTCGGCGTGCCGGTGCCTGATACGATGAAGGCGAAGCCCTTCCTGGCATAGGCAGTTCGCTCACCCGGGAAACGCTACAGCCGTTTCGCGAAATAGCGCACCTTCTTTTCACCGCCATGAAGGGCGGCCGAGCCGACCTGCTCGAAGTCCATCGCGGCGTGGAAGGCGTCGGAGGCGGGATTGGGCGGCTCCGCATTGACCTCGCAGGTGACGACCGTGTGGCCCGCCTGCGCGGCCTTCTCGAACAGGTCGAGATAGAGCGCACGGGCATGGCCGCGGCCGCGCGCCGCCGGATCGACCACGACCCTGTCGACATAGACGAACCGCGGATAGCGCTCGCGGAACCAGGCGAAGTTGGGGCTGTCATAGTCGGCGTCCTGGTCGAAAGCCATCAGGAAGGCCTCCGCCTCTCCGACCCGGCGTGCATGGAAGGCCTCGCCGACCAGCGCCGCCAAGCGTTGCGGCTCCAGCCAGGAAAGCTCGACCGCATGGCGATTGTTGAGATCGAGGATGCCGGCTTGGGCATCAGGCGTGACGGGTTCGATCACGTGGTCATGGCCGAGGTCTAATACGGCCACTCGCCCTTTCCAAGCGCCTTCACCGCGTCGACGATGCGGGTGAAGCTGTCGCGCGCCCGGCCCACCGTGTGTCTGCCGCGCAGATAACCGTGCACCAGCCCCTCTTCCTCGCGCCAGTGGGCCTTGCCGCCGGCGGCGAGGATGGCATCGCGATACGCCTCTCCGTCCGAGGAAAGCGGATCGCATTCGGCGGTGATGACCACGGTCGGCGCCAGGCCGGAAAAGTCGGTGTCGGCCAGTGGCGCATAGGTCGGATCGGCCGCCAGATCGGCCCCGCCGGCGCGGCGGTTGCCGTAGAACTGCAGGTCGCGCATGGCCAGCATCGGCGCTTCGGCGTGGGTGACGTAGGAGCCCCTGGTGACGTCGCCGCCGAGCCCCGGATAGATCAGCACCTGGCCTATCGGGGCGCGCGGATGTCCACGCGTCGCATGGGCGACCGCTGCGGCAAGGTTGCCGCCGGCCGAATCCCCGCACAAGAGGATCGGCCGGTCATCGGAACCCGCCGCCCATTCGAAGGCGCTCATGGCATCGTCGAAGGCGGCCGGATGCACATGCTCCGGCACCAGCCGGTAGTCGACCGCGACCACCTCGTAGCCGGTGCGCCCGTTAAGCTCTGCGCAGACATCGTCATGGCTTTCCAGCCCGCCGAGGATGAAACCGCCGCCATGGTAATAAAGCACAAGCGCCGAGCGATCCGGGTCGGCACGGCGATAGGTGCGGATCGGGATCGCGTGATCTGCGGTCTCGATCGCGCCCGTCTTGGCGCTGACCGCGTCGGGATAGCCGGAGTGGAATTCGCGGCACATGCGGTCGTAGAGCGCGCGCTGCTGGTCGATCGTGTAGTCGATGGTGTCGGGCGGATAGAACGAATTCGTCCGCTCGATGAAAGCCCAGGTCTCGGCGTCGATGAGTCTTGAATAGTCGGTCATTTGCCCTTCCAGACCGGATCGCGCTTTTCGGCGAAGGCGCGAAAACCTTCCATATTGTCGTCCGAAGCGTAGAGCGTGTCGACGGTCGGGAACTTGCGCTTGGTGATCCAGTTCATCGCGTCCTGGAACCCCATCGCCTCCGCCTCGCGCGCCACCTCCTTGATCGCGGCGAAGACCAGCGGCGGGCCGGAGGCGAGCAGCCGGGCGACCTCCCAGACCCGCTCTTCCAGGCGATCGGCGGGCAGCACCTCGTTGACGAGCCCCCAGCGATGCGCCTCGGCGACGTCCATCCAGCGGCCGGTGAGGAGCAGGTCCATCGCGACATGATAGGGCATGCGCTTGGGCAGCTTGATCGTCGCGGCATCGGCGAGCGTGCCGGCCCTGATCTCGGGCAGCGCGAATGAGGAATGTTCGGAGGCGTAGATCAGGTCGCAGGAAAGCGCCAGCTCGAAGCCGCCGCCCACCGCCATGCCGTTGACGCAGGCAATGACCGGCTTGTTCATGCCGATCAGTTCCTGCAGACCGCCGAACCCGCCGACGCCGTAGTCGCCGTCGACCGCGTCGCCGGACGCGGCCGCCTTCAGGTCCCAGCCGGCCGAGAAAAACTTCTCGCCCGCCGTCCTGACGATCGCGACGCGCAGGTCGGGATCGTCGCGAAAGTCTCGGAACGTCTCGCCCATCAGGCGCGAGGTCGCCAGATCGATGGCGTTGGCCTTCGGCCGGTCGAGCGTGACTTCCAGGATCGCGCCTTCGCGGCGCGTGGTGATGACGGACATGGCGTGCTCCTGCTCTATCCCCGCCCGTGAGGGGAAGGTCGACCGGCAACACCGGTCGGGGTGAGGGTTGGGGGCATACGCTCGGCCGTTGCGCGCTTGCCGCCGGGAACGATGGCGCCGACCGGCAGATCGGTTTCGCCTTCCCGCAGCGAGGCGAGTGGCCCAAACACGATCAGCGCGTCGGCGACCCATGCGCCGCGCTCGCAGACGATCAGCGGGTTGATGTCGAGTTCATCGAGGCTATCGGCGTGGGCGATGGCGAAATCGCCAATGCCGAGAATGGCAACGATCGCCGCGGAAAGGTCGGCGCGGGGCCGGCCGCGAAACCCGTCGAGCAACGGGAAGAGTTTCAGCGACCGCAAGGCGCGATCGACCTCGTCGCGCGTGGCAGGCAGGAGCAGCGTCGCGGTGTCCTGCAACAATTCGACCAGGACGCCTCCGGAGCCGACGGTCATGACCGGCCCGAAAGCGGGATCGCGGGTGACGCCGACGATCAGTTCGGCAACGGCGCCCTCGATCATCGCTTCGACATAGATGCGGTTCGAGAGCTGGAGCAATTCGCCGGCCGCCGCGTAGACCGCCGCACCGTCGGCAAGGCCGAGGCGCACCGCACCCGCCTCGGATTTGTGGGCGATGCCCAGCGCCTTGAGGGCGACCGGAAAGCCGATTTCCGTGGCGGCAAAGGTCGCCTCCTCAGCGGTCACGGCAACCTTGCCGTCCGGCACCGGCAGGCCGTGGGCGGCAAGCAGTGCCTTGGCCGCGGCCTCGTCGGGGTGCGTTCCCTCCCCCTTGACGGGAGGGAGGCCCGAAGGGCCGGGCGGGGTCGCCGGCGACGGGCTCGAGGCATATTGAAAAGAGGGCGTGCCAGGGGAGGGGTCCCCACCCGGCCGGCCTTCTGCCGACCACCCTCCCCTCAAGGGGGAGGCAGCCGCCGCGTTCCATGCCTCCGCCAGCTTCACCGCCGCCTCAGCCGCATCGAGCGCTTCGGTGATGCCGCAAAGCGGGGCGATGCCGCGCGCCAGGAGCTGGGCGCAATAATCCTCCGGCAGGTTCTCCGGCATCGAGGCGACGACGGCGCCCCTCGCACCGTTGGCCTCAAGAGCGGCCGCGAACGCGTCCACGGTCGGCCGCCAGTCTGCATCCGAGCAGCGATCGTGGCGCGGGAAGTCGAGCACCAGCAGATTGAGGTCGAAGCCGCCGGAAACCATGGCCGAAAACGTCGCCATCATCGCCGGCTCGTCGTTCCAGATGAAGGTGTGGTAGTCGAGCGGGTTGGCGACCGCGACCAGCGGCCCCAGCGTCGCCTTCACACGCGCGCGGTGCTCGTCCATCAGCCTCGGAAAGTGCACGCGGCGACCATCCGCACTGTCCGCCATCAGCGCCGCCTCGCCACCGGAACAGCTCATCGACGACAGCCGCGAGCCGCCGAGCGGGCCGACCGCATGCAGCAGCTTCAGCGTTTCAAGGAAGGACGGGATCGCATCGACGCGGGCGATGCCGAGCCGGCGAAGAAAAGCGTTGGACGCGGCGTCGGAACCGGCAAGCGAGGCGGTATGCGACACGGTTCCGGCACGGGCCTGCTCCGACCGGCCGACCTTCATGGCGACCACCGGCTTCCTCAGTTCGCGGGCGCGTGCGGCAAGGCGCTCGAAGCCGGCGACGGAATCGAAACCTTCGATATGCAGGCCGAGCACGGACACCCGCTCGTCCTCGATCAGCCCGAGCGCGATCTCCGACAGCCCGGTCTGGGCCTGGTTGCCCGCCGTCATGACATAGGCGAGCGGCAGGCCGCGCCGCTGCATGGTCAGATTGATGGCGATGTTCGATGACTGGGTGACGATCGCCGCGCCGCGTTCGCCCTCGGCCAGCCGCACACCGCCATGCTGGTCCGGCCACAGCAATGCGCCGTCGCAATAGTTGATCAGCCCGTAACAATTGGGTCCGATGACCGGCATGTCGCCGGCCGCCTCCAGCAGCGCTTGCTGAAGCCGCGCGCCGTCGGCATCGTCCTGGCCCGCCTCGAGGAAACCGGAGGCGAAACATACCGCGCCGCCGGCGCCGCGCAGCCGCAAGTCACGCACGATATCGACCGTGAGGTGCCGGTTGACGCCGACGAAGACCGCGTCGGGCGCCTCGGGCAGTTCGGCAATCGAGCGAAAGGCAGGCAAGCCCTCCACGGCATCCCGCGTCGGATGCACCGGCCAGATGTCGCCGGCGAAATCCATCTTGACGCACTGGCGCACGACATTGGTGCCGAAGAAACCGCCGCCAACCACGGCGATCGAGCGTGGCCGCAGCAGGCGCGAGAGGTCGCGGCGCGCGCTCATGGGTGCGCATTCTCCCCGTCCGCCGTGTCGCCGGCGGTCGAAGCGGCGCGAATGCGCTCGATCTCGGCGGCGTAGGCGGCGACCGCCTCGACGCCCCTCGGGCTCGGCCCGTAGATGCCGGTCGCCACGCGCTCGAACCAGCCATAGTGGTCGTCCGCCATCAGCCGGCGCGCCTGCGCCACGCCGGTCAGCCTTGCGACCTCCGCCGCCTTGGTCGGGCCGTTCTCGTCGAGCAAGACCAGACAACGCAACGCATCCTGGCGGTAGGCGGTGACGAGATGCTGGCGGCGGGTCGCGCCGCCGCTGTTGGGGTCGCCGACGCGGCGGTGATATTCGCGCAGCAGCCGGGCGCGTTTCGGCTTCGATTGCCGCGGCTTGTAGGGTGCCGGGTCGCAGTGGATTTCGACGAAACCGTCGTCGAGGCGGACCGTGATCAGACCCAGCCCGAGCCGGCGGCAAAGCCTGGTGTTGGCGACAAGCGCCTTCAGGAAGGCGCGACCCTTGCCACGCGGCACCGCGACGTAGACCGTGTCGGAAAAGGCCTGCCGGTCGATGGCCTGGTGGAACAGCGACAGCGAGAACGCAGTTTTCAGTTCGACGATCACCGGGTCCTCGTCGCCGCGCACCGCAACCATGTCGGCCGCCCCGATCTCGCCCTTGACCGCATAGCCCTGCCCTTCGAGCAACCGCTTCACGGGCTGATAAAGATCCGTCTCCCTGATGGCTTGCCTAGGCATAGCCGCCTTCCCTAGCCGCCCACCGCGCGCAGAAGCGCCCGCGAGATGATGTGGCGCTGGATCTCGCTGGTGCCTTCCCAGATGCGCTCGACGCGGGCGTCGCGCCAGATGCGCTCCAAGGGCAGGTCGTCCATCAGCCCCATGCCGCCATGGATCTGGATCGCCTCGTCGGCGACGAATGCCAACATCTCGCTCGCCTTGAGCTTGGCCATCGCCATGTCGTGGTCGGTGACGGTGCCCTCGTCATATTTCCAGCCGGCTTCCATGACCATCAGTTCCGCCGCCTTCAACTCCGTCGCCATGTCGGCGAGCTTGAACGAAACGCCCTGGAACTTTCCGATCTGCTGGCCGAACTGCTCGCGGCTGGCCGCATAGTCGATCGCATGGCCGAGCGCCCGCTCGGCGCGGCCGAGGCAGGTCGCCGCCACCTGCAGGCGGGTCGCGCCGAGCCAAGAATTGGCGACCTCGAAGCCGCGATGCACCTCGCCCAGCACCTGTTCCTTCGGCAGCCGGCAATCGTCGAACTCCAGCACCGCATTGGTGTAGCCGCGATGCGAGACGTTGCGGTAGCCGTCGCGCACGGTGAAGCCGGGCGTACCCTTGTCGACGAAGAAGGCGGTGATCTTCTTGCGCCTGCCCCTGGAGGTTTCCTCCTCGCCGGTCGCCATGAACACGATGGCAAAGCCGGCAATGTCGGCATGGCTGATGAAATGCTTGGTGCCGTTCAGCACCCAGTCGTCGCCATCCTGCCGGGCGGTGGCCTTCATGCCGCGCAGATCGGAGCCGGCGCCGGGCTCGGTCATCGCCAGGCAATCCCAGGTCTCGCCGCGGATGCAGGGGTAGAGATATTTCTCTTTCTGCTCATCGGTGCCGGCGAGCAGGATGTTCGAAGGCCGCGCCACGCAGGTCCAGTGCAGCGCGTAGTTGGCGCGGCCGAGTTCCTTCTCGTAGAGCAGCCAGGTCAGCGTATCGAGCCCGGCGCCGCCGACATCCTCGGGCATGTTCGCGGCGTAGAGCCCTGCGGCGATCGCCTTTTGCTGCAACTCGCGGATCAGGTCCAGCTCCAGCCGGCCGGAACGCTCGACCACCTGCTCGTGCGGATAAAGCTCGTTCTCGACGAAGGCGCGCGTCGTCTCGACGATCAGCTTCTGCTCTTCGGTGAGGCCGAAATTCATGATGGCATCCCGCTACACAAGATACCCCCCTCTGGCCTTCCGGCCATCTCCCCCTCAAGGGGGGAGATCACCTGCGGAGATGAAGGCACGTGGGCGTTGGCACCTGGCGAAGCCATCGATGAAAGCCGATCTCCCCCCTTGAGGGGGAGATGTCGGCGAAGCCGACAGAGGGGGGTGGACGGGACGACCATCACCCCTTCCCGCTCTTCGGCTCGAGAGTGTTGGCCGGGCTTTCCGCCTTCCTCTTCCGCGCCGCCTTCGAACCCTTCGCCGCCTTGCCCAACTGCTTCACGTAATCCTTGTGCAACTCTCCGGCGCCCCAGCCCTTGCCGCCGTCGCCCCTGGCCAGCGCCTCCATCATCGCGACCAGATTGTCGTCGCGGATCTTTTCCAATTCGCGGATCGACCACTGGCCCGACTGCGCGTCCGACTGGGTCGCGATCAGGTCGACCAGTTCGTCGTTGAATTCCGGCACATCCATCAGCTTGGTCCACGGCCATGACAGGCACGGTCCGAACTGGGCCATGAAGTGGCGCATGCCGGCCTCGCCGCCGGCGATGCGGTAGACCTGGAACATGCCCATCTGCGCCCAGCGCAAGCCGAAGGAATAACGCATGATGTCGTCGAGTTCCTCGACCGTGCAGATGCCGTCCTTGATCAGCCACAGCGCCTCGCGCCACATCGCCTCGAGCAGCCGGTCGCCGACGAAGGCCTCGATCTCCTTGCGGATCACGACCGGTTTCATGCCGATCGAGGCGTAGAGTTCGCGCGCCCGCTCGACATGTTTTTTCTTTGTCTTCTCGCCGCCGACGATCTCGACCAGCGGCAACAGGTAGACCGGATTGAACGGATGCGCGACGACCAGCCGCTGCGGCCGCTTCATGGCGCTTTGCATGTCGGTCGGCTTGATGCCGGAGGTCGAGGAGCCGATGATGGCGTCCCTCTGCGCATGGGCGTCGATCTCGGCCAGCACCTTGTGCTTCAGGTCGAGCCGCTCCGGCACGCTCTCCTGGATCAGGTCTGCTCCTTCGACCGCCTCTGCAATGGATTTTGCATAGGTGATCCTGCCTTCCCTGGGCAGGCCGTTCGTGGCCATGCGCCTGTAAGCGCGGCGCGCGCCCTTCATCACCTCGCCGACCTTGCGTTTTGCCTCCGGATCGGGGTCGAAAATCGAAACGTCGATGCCGTTGAGCGCCAGCCGCGCCACCCAGCCGGCGCCGATCACGCCGCCGCCGACGCAGGCTGCCCTGGTGATGGTCATGCGAATGCCTCCGTGTCGTGGAGGCTACGCTCTACGTTGCCCCCCTCTGGCCTGCCGGCCATCTCCCCCACAAGGGGGGAGATTAGCCTTCCATTGAGCTTTCGCCAGTCGTCACCGTTGCAGCGCCCGCCGGCATCTCCGAAATCGCAGGAGGATCGCATCCGTCGATCTCCCCCCTTGTGGGGGAGATGGCCGGCAGGCCAGAGGGGGGCGTGAGGCGAACTCATCTTCTCGAGTCTCTCTACGGTGCCGCCACCGGCGCTCGCTTCACCAATCCCAGCTTCTTGCGCACTTCCTCCGGGCCGATCACGCGCGCGCCCATGTTCTGCACGATCGTCACCGCGCGCTCGACCAGCTGCGCGTTGGTGGCGAGTTCGCCCTTGCCGAGCCACAGATTGTCCTCCAGCCCGACCCGCACATTGCCGCCGGCGAGCACCGTGGCCGCGACATAGGCCATCTGGTTGCGGCCGAGCGCGAAGGCCGAGAAAGTCCAGTCGTCCGGCACGTTGTTGACCATCGCCATGAAGGTGTTCAGATCGTCGGGCGCGCCCCAGGGCACTCCCATGCAGAGCTGCACCAGCGCGCCGCCCACTTCGGGCTTCGCCTGCAGGACACCTTCCTTCACCAGTTCCTTCGCGAACCAGAGATGGCCGGTGTCGAAAGCCTCGATCTCCGGCCTCACGCCCATCTCCGTCATCATGCCGCCCATGGCGCGCAGCATGCCGGGCGTGTTGGTCATGACGTAGTCGGCCTCGGCGAAGTTCATTGTGCCGCAATCGAGGGTGCAGATTTCCGGCAGGCACTGGCGCACATGCTCGACGCGTTCGGCGGCACCCGCCATGTCGGTGCCCTTGTCGTTGAGCGGCAGCGGCTTTTCGGCCGAACCGAACACCATGTCGCCGCCCATGCCGGCGGTGAGGTTCAGCACCACGTCGACCTCGGCATCGCGGATGCGCTCGGTCACCTCACGGTAGAGCGCGATGTCGCGGCGCGGGGCGCCGGTCTCGGGGTCGCGGACATGGCAATGGACGATCGCAGCGCCCGCCTTCGCCGCTTCGATGGCCGCATCGGCGATCGCCTTCGGCGAACGGGGCACATGGGGAGAGCGGTCCTGGGTGCCGCCCGAGCCGGTGACGGCGCAGGTGATGAAGACCTCGCGGTTCATGGCAAGCGGCATCGGCATCCTCCCTTGGCTCGGAGGGAATGATGTCGCGTCTTGCACTGCCATGATTTGCACTTTACCAAACAGAATTGATGAAAAGCGAAAGCCGAACGATCTTCCGGCCCGAGCGGGACCTGCTTTCCGTCACCTTTCTCGTCTTTTCCGGCACGTCCATCATGTGCGTCGCCTCGGCGATCGACCCGCTGCGCGCAGCCAACCGCATCGCCGGCCACAAGGTCTTCGAATGGACCATCGTCTCGCCCGACGGCCAACCGGCGATGACCACGTCCGGCCTGCCGGTCGCGGTGGCCGGCGCGTTCGACGCCCGGCGGCCGAGCGAGGTGCTGGTTGCGGTCGGCGGCTTCGGCACGCGGCTGCAATCGGCGCCGCCGCTTGTCGCGGCCTTCCGCCGCGCCAGCCGGCAGGCCCGCGCCGTCGGCGGCATCGAGGCCGGCACCTGGCTGCTGGGTCAGGCGGGACTGCTCGACGGACGCGCCGCGACCACGCACTGGGAGGATCTGGAGGATTTCGCCGCCGCCTTCCCGGGCTGCGACGTCAGGCCCGACCGCTATGTGATCGACGGCCCGGTGTTCACCACGGGCGGCGCATCGCCGACCTTCGACCTGATGCTGCATCTGGTGCGCGAGCGCCTCGGCATGGCGGTGGCGCTCGATGTCGCCTCGGTGTTCATCTACGACCAGACGCGCGCGGCGACCGACGCCCAGCCGCTGGTGTCGCTGGGCCGGCTCGACGGCTACGATCCGCGATTGGCGCAGGCGATCCGGCTGATGGAGAGCCATGTCGACCGGCCCTTGCCGGTCTCGGCGATCGCCCGCCGCTGCGGCGTTACGGCCAGAACGCTGGAGACGATTTTCGCCGCCGCGATCGGCGAGACGCCCGGCGCCTACTATCTGCGCCTGCGCCTGAATGCGGCGCGCCGCCTGGTGCTCGACACGGCCGAGCCGATGGCCGACATCGCCGCGCGCACCGGTTTTTCAAGCGCCGCTGCCTTCAGCCGCGCTTTCTCCCGAACCTTCGGCCAGCCGCCGGCACGGATGCGGAAGAGCTGAGCGTTGAACCACGTGCCGGTCTCGTCCGACCGACCTTCAGGCACGTGCCGGGGCCTGACTTTCGAGGACTGGACACGTGAGTAGCCACCAGCAAGAGCGGCCCGGTTCGGGTTAACCGGCGTTCGAGACATGGGACCGACGGCCTGCATTGCCGTCGGCCGCTCCCGGTGCGGCAGGCGCCGCCACGGTTTCGATGAGATCCCTCAGGATGTCGCCGGACCGGGTCCACAGGATCGAACCGCCGGCATCGTCATCGACCGTCAGCTTAGCATTCGGCAGGCGCCGCGCCAGCGTGACGCCGAAATCCGGCGAATGGACAGGGCTCGCATCCAGGCGGCCATACCAAAGGCGGACCGGCACCGCGATCTCCTCGAGGGCGAACGGCCATTCGTTCACGGCATTGACGAGGTCGCGCGCATAGCCGCCCGCGCCCTGCGAAAAACCTTCCGCCAGGCAGGTGCGGTAGAGCCGGCCAAAGGCTCCGTCCTCATAGACCTGCCGGTCCTGCGGCGCGCTCATCGAAACGACCATCTGCCATAGCCATTCCGCGGACGCCGTGGCGGCAATCTGCTGCTCGAACGCCGTCGGATCCGCCCTTGCGGCCGCGATCATGGCGGCCACAATCGGATCGAGCCGGTCTTGCAGGTCCGCGCAACCGAGATCGTCCTGTCCGGCGACAATGGCGACGGCGCTCACGAGACCGCCAGCCGCCAGCGCCAGGGCGAAGGGGCCACCCTGCGAGAAGCCGACGGCGCACGGTCTCGTCAGGTTCCTGGCGCCGATCAGTTCGCCGACATCCCGGGTCCAGCTCTCGAACGATTTCGCCGCGTCGACACCCGATGCGCCGAGCCCCGGCCGGTCGATGCCGATCAGACGGACATGCTCACGCTCCAGGCATTCGGCGCCGAAACCGAGCGAGCCGCTCATGCCGGCGCCGGTGCAGAACAGGACTGGAAGGCCCTCGCGCGGCCCCCACTCGCTCCAGGCCAGGCGACGGTCATCGGCAAGCCGCAGGGAGTCCGTGCGCGCCGCCGGTTCGACCAACAGGCTCAAACTCGTTGCTCCGCTTGGTCGCTACACCCGTTCCAGCGCGATCGCGATGCCCTGGCCAACGCCAATGCACATCGTCGCCAGCGCCAGCTTCGCCTGACGCTCGTGAAGTTCCAGCGCCGCCGTGCCGGTGATGCGGGCGCCCGACATGCCGAGCGGATGGCCGAGCGCGATGGCGCCGCCATTCGGGTTCACGTGCTCCGCGTCCTCGGGCAGGCCGAGATCGCGGAGCACGGCGATGCCCTGGGAGGCAAAGGCTTCGTTGAGCTCGATGACACCGAAATCGGACGGCTTGATGCCGAGGCGCGCGCAGAGCTTCCTGGTTGCCGGCGCCGGGCCGATGCCCATGATGCGCGGCGGCACCCCGGCGGCGGCCCCGCCCAGCATACGCGCGATCGGCGTAAGTCCATACTTACGGGCCGCAGCCTCGGAGGCGATGATCATCGCCGCGGCGCCGTCATTGACGCCCGACGCATTGCCGGCCGTCACCGTGCCGCCCTCCTTCTTGAACGGCGTTGGCAGCTTGGCGAGTGTTTCGACCGTGGTTCCGGCGCGCGGGTGTTCGTCCTTGTCGACCACCACCGGGTCGCCCTTGCGCTGCGGGATGGTCACCGCGACGATTTCCTTGCCCAGCCGGCCGTTTTCCTGCGCCGCAACCGCCTTGGACTGGCTGCGCACGGCAAATGCGTCCTGGTCGGCGCGGCTCACCTGGAACTCCTCGGCGACGTTCTCGCCGGTCTCGGGCATGGAATCGATGCCGTATTGCTTCTTCATCAGCGGGTTGACGAAACGCCAGCCGATAGTGGTGTCGTAGATTTCCGCCTTGCGCGAAAACGCGCTGTCGGCCTTGGGCATGACGAACGGCGCACGGCTCATCGATTCCACGCCGCCGGCGATCATGATCTCGGCCTCGCCGGCCTTGATGGCGCGCGCGGCGATAGTGGCGGCGTCCATGCCGGAGCCGCAGAGCCGGTTGACCGTCGAGCCCGGCACCTCGGTCGGCAGGCCCGCCAGAAGCAGCGCCATGCGCGCGACGTTGCGGTTGTCCTCGCCGGCCTGGTTGGCACAGCCATAGACGACATCGTCGATCGCCGCCCAGTCGACCTGGGCATTGCGCTCCATCAGCGTGCGGATCGGCACGGCGCCGAGATCGTCGGCGCGCACCGCAGACAGCGACCCGCCGAAGCGGCCGATGGGCGTGCGGACATAATCGCAGATGAAGGCTTCGGGCATGGGACTCAGAGCTCCGGTACGTTGAGTTCGCCGATCGTGTCGCCGGTCACGAGCCGCGCGCCGGTGACGGCCTGCAATTCGTCGAGGCTGATCGACGGCAGCTTTTCGCGCAGGACGAAGCGTTTGTCGACAATGTCGATCACGGCAAGGCTGGTATAGACGGTGGTGATGCAGCCGACGCCGGTGAGCGGCAGGGTGCAGGTCTCCAGAAGCTTCGGCTCGCCCTTCTTGGTCACGTGGTCGGTGACCACCCAGACCTGCCTGGCGCCGTGAACCAGGTCCATCGCGCCGCCGACCGCCGGCACCGAACCGGCGCCGGTGCTCCAGTTGGCCAGGTCGCCATTCTCGGCCACCTGGTAGGCGCCGAGCACGGCCACGTCGAGATGGCCGCCGCGCACCATGGCGAAGGAATCGGCATGGTGGAAAAAGGCCGCGCCCGGATTGAGCGTCACCGCCTTCTTGCCGGCATTGATCAGGTCCCAGTCCTCCTCGCCCGCCGGCGGCGCCTCGCCGAAATCGAGGATGCCATTCTCGGTGTGGTAAGTGACCTCGCGGCCCTTCGGCTTGAATTTGGCAATCATCTCCGGAAAGCCGATTCCGAGATTGACATAGGCGCCGTCGGGCAGGTCCTGCGCCGCGCGCCAGGCGATCTGTGCGTTGGTGAGCTTCGTTGCCATCATGCGGCTCCCTCGCGCAGCAGGGCCTCTTCCTGTTTCGGGTCGGCGACCTCGACGATCCTGTCGACGAAGATGCCGGGCGTCACCACATGTTCCGGGTCGATCTCGCCCGGTTCGACGACCCGGCTCGCCTGGACGATGGTGGTGGTCGCCGCCATCGCCATCAGCGGCGAGAAATTGCGCGCCGCCTTGCGGTAGGTGAGGTTGCCCTTGCGGTCGGCGAGTTCCGCCTTGATCAGCGCCACGTCGGCCTTGAGCCAGCGCTCCTGGACATATTGCCGACCGTCGAACTCGGCCAACGGCTTGCCCTCGGCGAGCTGGGTGCCGTAGCTTGTCGGCGTATAGAAGGCGGGAATGCCCGCGCCGCCGGCGCGGATGCGCTCGGCAAGCGTGCCCTGCGGCACCAGTTCCAGCCCGATCTCGCCGGCAAGATATTTGTCGGTGAAGGCCTTTGGGTCGGAGGAGCGCGGGAACGAGCACACCATCTTCGCCACCATGCCGGCGTAAATCATCGCCGCGATGCCGACCGCGCCGTTACCCGCATTGTTGTTGATGACGGTGAGATTGCCCGGCGAGCCGGTGCGCTTGTAGCGCTCGACCAGCGCATGGATCAGCTCGATCGGCGCGCCGGCACCGCCGAAGCCGCCGATCATCACCGCCATGCCGTCCTCGACCGCGTCGAGCGCCTCTTCGAGGCCTGGATAGATCTTGTTCATCGTCGCTCGATCCCGCCACCACCATTCCCGCAGCACATTACGAAGTTCGTATTGCGAACAATTGTTTTCTATGCGAAACTCGATACATGGAACCGACGCCAGAGTCAACGCGTGCCGACGCCGTCGCGCGCGATCTTGTCGGCTCGCTGGAGCGCGGGCTGGCCGTCATGGAAATCCTCGCCGCGCATCCTGCCGGTCTCACGCTGACCGAAATGGCAGCCGAGGCGGGGCTGACCCGTGCCGGTGCCCGGCGCTTCCTGCTGACCCTGGTCGCGTCGGGTTACGCCGTCCAGGATGGCCGCACCTTCCGGCTGTCGTCGCGGCTCCTTGCCGTGGCGCGCACCTGGCTCGGGGGCGCCTCGCTGTGGACCTTCGCCGAACCGTTCATGCGCGCGGTCTCGGAGCGTTTCGGCGAGGCGTGCTCGGCGGCCGAACTCTCCGGCGAGGACGTCGTCTACGTCGCCCGCGTGCCAGGCCGCCACATCGTCAGCATCGGTCTCAATGTCGGTACCCGCCTGCCGGCCTTCTGCACCTCGATGGGGCGGGTGCTGCTGTCGGGGCTCTCCGCGCCGGAACTGGACCGCTTTCTGGCCAAAGCCGACATCCGCAGTCTGACGCCGAAAACCCTCACCAGCCGCGCCGCTCTGAGGAGCGCCATCCTTGCCGCCGCGCGCGACGGCCATGCGCTGGTCGACGAGGAGCTGGAGCCCGGCCTGCGCTCGATCGCCGTTCCGGTACGCGACCGTTCCGGCGCGATCGTCGCCGCGATCAACGTCTCCACACAATCGGCACGGCTTTCGGCCAG
The DNA here is from genome assembly GCF_007922615.2 of Nitratireductor mangrovi. NCBI lineage: Bacteria > Pseudomonadati > Pseudomonadota > Alphaproteobacteria > Hyphomicrobiales > Phyllobacteriaceae > Nitratireductor > Nitratireductor mangrovi. The sequence continues at coordinate 3,195,857 of NZ_CP042301.2, forward strand.
GCAGATGACCGGCGACGTGCTGCCGGTGCTGCGCGAGACGGCGACACGGATCGAGCACTTTTTCGTCGCGCAGTGAGCCGGCGGCGAAAGCCACTTGCCATAAGGTGTCAGGAGACCGGGCCGTCGGCGGCTTTCGGGTGGCCGACAATGGTTCACGATGCTTCCTGCACGGTCGCCGCAGCAAGGAGCATTTCCATGACCGACCAGGAAGCCGAAACCTTCGTCCGCAGCTTCGAGGCGGCGTGGGCGAACCATGATGGCCACGCCATGCAGGCCCTGTGGCAACCCGACGGCAGGCTGTTCACGCCGATCGTCGACCGTCCGGTGTCGCCGCACGAACTGCCCGCGCTCCTCGCTGCCCAGACCCGCATGATTCCCGATCTTGCCTGGCACCTCGTCGACTGGGCGGTGCGCGGCGAAACTGTCTATGTCGAGTGGCGCGTGACGCAGACCCTGGCCGGCATTCCCGTGGAGTGGACCGGCATGGACCGCTTCCTGATGCGCGACGGCAAGATTTTCGAGGAACGCGTGTACGCCGACACCACGCCGATGCGACTGATCGCCGACGCAGGCATGCGCGAGCGCGCGGCCGCGGCAAGCCGAGACGATTTTTCGCCGACGGCCATGATCCGCATTTGACGGCCTACCAGCGGGTGTCCGCCTCGAAGTTCCGCCCTGCCAGCCCGCGGCAGGCGAGCGTCAGTTGCGGCCGGCCGCGGCCGCTCCATCTCTCGCACGCTTCAAGCCGGACCGACTTTTCATCCCAATCAGCCTCGCAGGCGACCAGCGACGCCTCCCCGTCGCGATAACCCCAGCCCAGACCATCGTCGAAAAACGCCTCGCGCCGTGTCTCTCCCGACCCTTCACCGGCAAAAAGCGTCAGCTCGACCTCGGCAAAATCGTGCGGCGTTGTGTCCGGCCATCGGGTGGCGAGCGGCAGGATCGCCCCCGACCGCACCAACACCGGCAATCGCCCGAGCGGCGCGTCGACCGTAACGGCCTGCCCGCCTTCGTGGATGGCGCCGGAATGGAAATCGTGCCAGCCGCCCTCGACCCGCGGCAGGAAGACCTCGACGCGCGTCGCCCCCGCCTCGACCGCCGGCGCCACCAGCACGTCCGGGCCGAGCATGAAGGCGTCCATGTCCGCCCGGCATTCGGGATCGTCGAAATGATAGAAAAGCGGCGCGATCAGCGGCGACCCGTCGCGATGCGCCAAATAGGCCAGATGATAGAGATGGGGCAGGAACCGGTAACGCAGGGCGAGTGCCGCGCGCACGTTATCGGTCGCCTCGGAATGCATCCATGGCAGGTTGGTCGGGTCGTCGAGCTGCGGTTTCCATGAATTCATCACCGCGCGCGGGTGCAGCGACATCATCTCGACCCAGCGCACGAAGAGTTCCGGCTCCGCCTTCGGCCCGTCGAAGCCGCCGATGTCGTGGCCGGTGAACTGCATGCCGGAAAGGCTCATCGACAGCCCCTGGCGCAAATTCCATTTCAGCGTGTGCCAGCTGGTGCGGTTGTCGCCCGACCAGGTCTCGCCGTAGCGTGAAATGCCGATCGGCCCGGCGCGGCTGATCGTGTAGGGCCGTTCGTCGGGCCGGCGCGCGAGTGTCGCCTCGTAGGTGGCGCGGGTCATCAGCAGCGCGTGCACCGGCCGCATGTCGATCGCTGGCAGCGGCTTGCCGAAACCGTCGATGGTCGCGGTCTCGTCCCAGAGCTCGCATTCGTTGTTGTCGTTCCACGCCGCGGTGAAGCCGGCTTCCAGCACCTGCGCGGAAATGCCTTGTTTCCACCAGTCGACGGTGGCGGCATTGGTGAAGTCGAGGCTGGAGCCGTTGCCGCCCCAGAACATCTCCACCGCCGGCTTGCCGTCCTGCCGGCGCACGAACCAGCCTTCGGCCGCGGCTTGCGGGTAGTCGGGATGTTCGGTCAGAAGCACCGGCTTGACGTTGGCGGCGGTGCGGAAGCCGAGTTCGGCGAGGTGCCGGAAGAAGCCGGCGCGGTCGGGGAACTTCTTGTCGTTCCAGGTGAAGACATAGCGCCGCCCGTCATCCCTGGTGGTGTAGCCGGAGCCGGAATGGATGGCGCTGATCGGGATCCTTTCGGTCCGGCAGCGTTCGGCGAAGCCGGTCATGACCCGCTGCGCGTCGGGCGCGTCGGCATGGTGCATGGTGGTGAAGGCGAAACCCATCGACCAGCGCGGCGGAAAATGCGGCCTGCCGGTCAGTTGCATCAGCCGCGGAACGATGTCGCGCAGCTTCGGCCCGGCGACCACGTAAAGCACCATGCCCGCTTCCTGGATATCCACGTGCCGGTAGTGCGGGTGATAGTTGGAATGTTCCGCGCCCAGATCGAAGGTGGTTTCCGAAAGCGTATCGTAGAAAAGGCCGGTGGCCCAGCCGTCCGCCATCTCCGCGATCACCCAGGGCGCGTGCTTGTAGAGCGGATCGGCAGTCTGGGCATTGTAGCCGAGCGAGTCGGTCTGCAGGCAGCGCAGCCGGCGCCCGGTGCGGTCGAGCGGACCGGTCTTGTCGCCAAGCCCGTAGTGCCGGTCGTCGAGGCCGCGCATCTGGAAGTGGCGGAAGATGCCGCGACCGGCGAACCACTGATAGGCGCCGGTGGTGCGGTCGGCCACCACCGTGCGCCAACTGCCCGCGTCGCGGCGCTGAATGGTCAGCGCGAGCGGCACCGACTGCACATGGACACACCAATCGTCGCCCAGCGTGACGATCGTTCCCGCGCCGCCGGTCTGGTTGACTGACGCGGGCAGAGGCGACTGGAAACCTTCCGTCGACAGCCTGTCGCGCCCGGGCCAGGGCACATCATCCCCGGGCGCGATCATCCAGGTGCGATCCACCGTGAAGCCGCCATCGGGAACGACGGCGATGCGCAGCAGCCAGTCGGCAAGCGCTTCCACCCGCAGCGAGAATCCACCCGACAGCGGCGCGGTCGCGCCGGTCGCCGTCTCCTCAAGGGAACCGGAGATCGTGAGAAAGGACATTATCTGACCTGCATTGCGCGTGCGAGAGGCTACACCGCCTCCCCGATCACCAGGCGCCTTTGCGCCCTGCCATCCGACTTGCGGAAGAGGTGGGTGAATTCCGGCCGGAACAGGACATGTGCCGTCTCGCCGCGGCCGATCGCGGTCTGGCCGGCCAGATGCACGGTCAGCGCCGTCTTGTCGGCGGTTTCGCAATAGAGATAGGACTCGCCGCCCAGTTGCTCCACCGAATGCACGGTCACGGCATGGCCGCTGCCCTCCCCGACCTGGAGATGGTCGGGCCTGATGCCGAGTTCCGCCGCCTCGCCCGCTGTCAGCCCTTCACCCGTGACCGCCGCCCTGAAATCGTTGCCGGCCGCGTCTGTCACCGTGACGCCGTCGGCGCCGATCTCCTTCACCGTCACCTCGATGAAGTTCATGCGCGGCGAGCCGATGAAGCCGGCAACGAAGCGGTTCTGCGGCTGGTTGTAGAGGTCGAGCGGCGAACCCGACTGCTCGATCCGCCCGTCGCGCAGCACCACGATCTTGTCGGCCATGGTCATCGCCTCGATCTGGTCGTGGGTGACGTAGATCATGGTGTTGCCGAGCCGGCGGTGGAGCGAGGCGATCTCGCCGCGCATGGTCACACGCAACTCAGCGTCGAGGTTGGACAGGGGTTCGTCGAACAGGAAGACGCGCGGCTCGCGCACCACCGCGCGGCCGATGGCGACGCGCTGGCGCTGGCCGCCGGAAAGCTGCTTCGGCCGCCGCTCCAGATAGGCCTCGATCTGCAGCATGCGTGCAGCCTCGCCGACGCGGCGCGCGATCTCGTCCTTCGGCGTGCGGATGTTTTCGAGCCCAAAGGCGAGGTTCTGGCGCACGGTCATGTGCGGGTAGAGCGCGTAGGTCTGGAACACCATTGCCAGTCCGCGTTCGGACGCGCGCTGCTCGTTGACGCGTTCGCCGTCGATCCTCAGTTCGCCGCCGGTGATGTCCTCCAGTCCCGCAATCATGCGCAGCAGGGTCGACTTCCCGCAGCCCGAGGGCCCGACGAAGACGCAAAACTCGCCATTGTCGATGGTGAGGTCGATGCCGTGGATGGCGCGCACCTCGCCATAGTCCTTGACCAGCCCGTCGAGTTCGAGAACCGCCATCGCCTCAGACCCTCCTCGCCAACGCCGTCATCACTTGACCCCGGTCTGGGCGATGCCGGTGGTGATGTATTTCTGCAGGAACGCAAACACGATGGTGATCGGCAGCAGCGTCAGAACCGTCATCGCCAGAAGGTTGGACCAGCTCGTCTGCAGGTCGCCCTGGAAGGAGTTCAGCGCCAGCTGCAGCGTGAACTGTTCCGAACGGGTCAGCACGATCAGCGGCCACAGGAAATCGTTCCAGCGCCACATCACCGAGAAGATCACCAGCACCGCCAGCGCCGGTGCAGCCAGCGGCAGCACGATGCGCCAGTAGACCCGCCATTCCGAGGCGTGGTCCATGCGCGCCGCGTCAAGAAGGTCGTCGGGAATGGTCAGCATGTATTGCCTGAGCAGGAAGACGCCGGTCGGCGTCGCCACCGCCGGCCAGATCACGCCCCAGGGCGAATTGACCAGGTTGAGCTCGGAGACGACAAGATAGATCGGCACGAGGTTAATGGTCGGCGGCACCATCAGCGTGGCGATGATCAGCAGGAACACCACGGTTCGCCCCCGGAACCGGTATTTGGAAAGCGCGAACGCCGCCATCGAGTTGAACAGCACGGTGATGATGGTCGCGATCACGGTAATGAAGACCGAGTTCCAGAAATAGAGCGCGAAATTGAAACGCTGGAACAGCTCGCTGTAATTGCCCAGTGCCAGCGCAAACTCACGCACCGGCTCGCGGTCGTTGATGTTGACGCTCAGCCTTTCGCCCGGGTTGTCGGGATCGACCATCTGGCTGACCAGCCCGATGCGGCGGATCTGGGCCAGCGTCTTGCCCTCGTGCTCACCGCCGGTGATGCGGAAGAGCTGCAACGGTTGCTCGTAACCCTCGACGCTGACCGTGACCGGCGCCAGCGGCAGCATCGACGGCGGATATTCCTGCAGCGCCGATTCGGTCTTGAAGGATGAGAGCGCCATCCATGCCACCGGGCCGAACATCAGCACCACGGCCAACGCGAGATAGCCGAAGGTCAGCCAGTCGGTGAGGTCGAGCCGGCCACGGCCGCGGGTACGCGTCAAAAACCTCCAGACCATGGCTCAGTCCTCCCCGCGCCCGCGCGCCACCCGCAATTGCAGGAGCGTCAGCACCATCAGCACCGCGGCCATCAGCAGCGAGGCGGCAGAGGCCAGCCCGTAGAGCTGCGGACGGAAGGCGAAGCCGGTCTCGTAGATGAACTGCAGGATGAGCAGCGTGGCCGAGCCGGGCCCGCCGCCGGTCAAAACGAAGATCTCGTCGAAGGCCTGGACGGCGCGGATCAGCGACAGCACCAGCACCACGGCCATGGTCGGCATCAGAAGCGGCATGGTGATCTTCGAAAACACCCGCCATTTCGAGGCGCCATCCATCTCGGCCGCCTCGTAGACGTCGGACGGGATCGCCTGCAGCCCGGCGAGCAGGATCAGCGTGTAGAAGCCCATATGGGCCCAGATCGACACGAAGACGATCCAGAAGAAGGCCCAGTCCGCCTCGACCAGCCAGTTGGTGATCGGCAGCCCCTGCCCTTCGAGCACGGCGTTGAGCACGCCATAGCGTTGCAGCACCCACTTCCAGATCAGGGCCACGACCACGGGCGACAGCAGCACCGGATAGAAGAACACGCTACGGAAGAAGCCGCGCAGCGGAATGTTGCGGTTGAGAACCAGCGCCGTGACCAGCGAGAACAGGATCATGAAGCCAACCTGCAGCACCACGAACCAGCCGGTGTTGTGGACCGCGCGCCAGAAGATGTCGCGCTGGCAGGAATTGGGATCGAGATAGTTCTGGCAGGCGAGCAGCGAGGAGAAATTCTCCATGCCGACATAGGGCCGCTGCGAAAGCAGGATGCGGTCGCTGCCGCTGGTCGCGTAGAAGAAGTTGAGGAAGATCGGCAGGAAGGTGAAGAGCCCGAAGATGACGAGGTTGGGCAGCAAGAAAACCCAGGCGATCTTCTGCGCGCCAGTCATCTTCTGGATGGCGAGCATCGGCCGTTCGAAGATCTCGAACGCGCCGCGATAGGCCAGCGATGCGACACCCGTGAGCGTTGACAGCATGGCTCGTTCCGCCGCTATCGCCTTCACCGCGCCTTGCAGGCTCGGGCGACGCCTGAAATGCCCGGTGGGACGCCCGAGGGCACCGACGCGGGCGCTGGTCGGCAGGCGGGCCCCCGGGGCCCACCTGCCTTTCAGTGGAGGATCGGCTTCACGCCGACCGTTGCGCCGGCTGCTACTGCGCCGCCGCGACCGCTTCCTTGACGTCGGCGTCGATGCGCTCGAGTGCCTCGTCGAGCGAGGATTCGCCGACGATCGCCTGGGTGATGCGGGTCACCGTGGCGTTCATGATGGCGCGGTTGTTCTTGTAGCCCTGGAACTGGAAGGCGACGGGCGAGAAGCCGGCAAGCGCGTTGCCGAACGCGGTCAGCGCGGCCTTTTCCGCGTCGGACGCGTTCTCGTACTCGATGCCCTTCACCTGCAGCGCCTGGTTGGCGGGGATGTTCTTGGTCTTGGCCAGCACCTTCGCCTGCACGTCCTCACGCGAGATGAACTCGATCAGCTTGCCGAGTTCCTCCGGCGCCGCGGTGTGCTTGAAGGCCGCGATCGCGGCACCACCCGGAATGCCGGTGCAGCCGCCCGGCCCGCAAGGGGCAGGAACCGCGACCCAGTCGAACGCGTCGCCGATGTCGCGACCGAAACGGCCGATCTGCCACGACCCGGAGAGATACATCACCAGCGTGCCGTTGGTGAATTCCGCCGCCGCGTCCTGGTAGGTGGCGCCGCCGGCGCCGGCCCACACTTCCTTGGCCATCGTGCCGTCATTGTTCCATTCGACGAACTGCTCGGCAAAGGCCCGGAAACCGTCATCGACCGTGATCGGATTGCCGTCCGCGTCGAACAGCGCCGCGCCATAGGAGATCGCCGGGCCGGCGAAGCGGTGGCCGGAACGGTCGAGCGCCATCGGATAGGGCGTCTGGGTCTTCTCGGCCACTTCCTTCGCGGCCGCCGCCCACTCCTCATAGGTCGCGCCTTTGCCCGGCATTTCCACGCCGGCCTGGTCGAACAGGGTCTTGTTGACGAAGGGACCCGTCGCCGTCTGCTGGTCCATGATGGCATAGATGCCCTTGTCGTCGGGACCGTTGACGCGGGTCCAGGCGAGCGTCTTGCCGTACTGTTCCTCGATCTTGGCCGGGTCAGAGACATGCGGGGTAACGTCGAGCATGTATTGCGCGAGCCCACCCAGGTCGGTCACGCGGGCAAGGTCGGGCCCTTCGCCGGAGGCGAGCTGCAGCGGCAGGCTCTCGACGATCGACTTGTAGGGCACCACGTCGACGGCGACGGTGGTGCCGGGATTTTCGGCCTCGAACGCCTTGAACTGCTCCGCCCAGGCGTCGCATTCGACGCCGTCCTGATAGCAGGCGAAACGCAGCTCTGCGGCGGAGACGGGCGTTGCCGCCACGATGGCCGCAAACGCGATGCCGGAAAGAAGCTGTCTCGATGTCATGAATTCCTCCCTGTTCGATGCATGCCCGGTTGAACGGACGAAGCCGCATGCCGTGGTGCGCGAAATTGCTATCTTATATCTTATATAAGAGTCAATTTCGAGCACCTTCTTCGCCCCGCTGTCAAGGTTCCGAAACATTCAGAACCGTCTCGATATGTGCCACCATCTCGGATGCCGCGCGGTCCGGGTTTCCGGCCCTGATGGCGTCCAGGATGCGCAGATGATCGCGATAGGCGCGTTCCGATCGACCATGGATCGATGACATCAGGATGAACCGCTCGCGGTCGACATGCGCCTTGACCGACTGGGCGAGCTGCCAGGCGCCCGGGACGCCCGCCATCTCGGCCAGAAATTCGTGAAAAGCCTCATCGTCTTCAAAAAACGCCGCGTAATCGTCGATTTTTGCCGACCTTTCCTGCCGCATCATGATCGGCGCCAGCGCCTTTTCGTCGATGCCCGTGACGGCCAGGCGGCGCACGACCTGGCTCTCGATCGCCGAGCGGATGAACAGCGCCTCCAGAAAACGCGCGTGGTCGCGCTCGGCGACGATCGATCCGACCTGCGGGCGGGTAACGACCAGCCCTTCATTGACCATTTGTTGCAGCGCCGCCCTGAGCGGCGTGCGCGACACCTGGCAAAGCGCGGCGATGTCGCTTTCGTGGATCGGCGTGCCGGCCGGCAAACGGCAATCGATGATCCGCTGACGCAGGGCTTGGTAAAGCTGCGGCGCGATCGCCCGGCTGCGGTCGATCCTGACACCCGCGAGCGCCGCGGCGAGGTCGAACCCCTCCGGGATACGCTTCACGCGCGGCACAGGCTTACCTCACGCTCGATGGCTGCCCGCATCCCTTGCTCCAGCATGCAGGCCAGCTTCGAACTGACCTTGTCGCGCCAGGGCTGCGACAGGCGCAAGCCTTGCGGAAACAGGCCGGGCAGATTGAGGAGGCCATCGGCAAGCAAGGCCGGCTCATCGCCGGACCTTTCCACAACGGCCGCGATCTCGGCTTCGCGCGGATCGCGCAACGCATAGCTCTTGCCGCGTTCGTCGCGGCCCGTGGCGTAGCGCATCCAGGCCGCGACTGCGAAAGCGTAGGCATCGAGCGGCCAGCCGCGCTCGAGCGCCGACGCCGCCGGTTCGAGCAGGCGCTGCGGCAGCTTCTGGGTGCCGTCCATGGCAATCTGGTAGGTGCGATGCGCGATCGCCGGATTGGTGAAACGGTCGCGCAATTCACTGGCGTAGCGGGCAAGATCGATCCCCGGCACAGGGTCGAGCGTCCTCGCCGCGTCTTGCATGTGGCGCTCGACAAGCAGCGCAAGATCGGTGTCACCCATGACGTCGCGCACGAAGGCATGGCCGGCGAGATGGCCGGCATAGGCGAGCATGGAATGGGCGCCGTTGAGCATGCGCAGCTTCATTTTCTCGTATGCCGCGACGTCGCGCACGAAGAGCGCACCGCCCGCCTCCCAGGCCGGCCGGCCGGCGACGAAATCGTCCTCGATGATCCATTGCGAGAAGGATTCCGTCTCGACGGCGGCCTCGTCCGCATGGCCGGTCAGGCGGCGCACTTCGTCCAGGGTCTCGGCCGTGCTTGCCGGCGTAATGCGGTCGACCATGGTCGCCGGAAAACGCACCTTCTCAGCGATCCAGTCTGCAAGCCGCTGATCTTTGGCCGCAGCGAATTCGCCCACCAGCCGCCGAACGATGCGGCCGTTGCCCGGCAGGTTGTCGCAGCAAAGCACGGTGACGCCGGCAAGCCCAGCCGTCATGCGCCGGCGCATTGCTTCCACCAGCAGGCCGACTGCGCTGCGCGGCGGGGCGGAGCCTTCGAGGTCGGCGGCAATGGCCGGGTTGCCGCGATCGAGACCGCCGGTTGCCGGATCGAGCCCATAGCCCTTTTCGGTGATCGTGAGGCTGACGATGCGGGCCTCCGGCGCGGCGATTGCGCCCAGCACCGCTTCCGGCTCGCGCGGCGCGACGAGGACCCGGCGGACCGAGCCGATCACCCGCGCCGACGTGCCCCCGGCGCCTCGGACGAGCAGCGTGTAGAGCCCGTCCTGAGGGTTCAGCGCGTCGGCGACGTCCGGCGAACGCAGGCTGACGCCGACCGTCATCCAGTCGCCGCCGGCTTCGGCGATGGCATCGTCGGTGTAGACCGCCTGATGGGCCTTGTGAAAGGCGCCGAGGCCGAGATGCACGATGCCGCATCCGAGGCCGTCGCGGGCATAGACCGGCCGCTGCACCGACGGCGGCAGGCTGTCGAGACTGACGAGCCGCGCCGTCATGAAGAGGAGCCGGCATGGTTCAGCGCCGCCATGACACCACGCAGCTCGGCCAGGCCCTTCAGCCGGCCGATCGCGGGATAGCCCGGCTGGGCGCCGCGTTTCAGATCGTCGAGAATGTCCTGGCCATGGTCCGGCCGCATGACGATTTCGGCATCGGCGCGGCCCTCGGACCGGCGCCGGCGTTCCTCGCCCAGAAGCGCCGCCACCACCGCGACCATGTCGGTCTGTCCGGCCAGATGCTCGTCCTCGAAAAACGAACACGGCACCGCCTCGTCGTCCCGGCGAACATTGCGCAGATGGACGAAATGGACCTGCGGCGCCAACCGCGCCGCCATGCCCGGCAGATCGTTGTCGGGACGCGCGCCGAGCGAGCCGGTGCACAGTGTGACGCCGTTGGCAGGGCTTGCGACGGCGTCGAGGACGGCGCGGTAATCCGCCTCGGTCGACATCACGCGCGGCAGCCCGAGCAGCGGGAACGGCGGATCGTCGGGATGGCAGGCCAGACGCATGCCCAGCCGCTGCGCGTCCGGCACGATATCGGAGAGGAAGTCGATGAGGTTGCGGCGCAGGCGGTCGGGGCCGATGCCGCGATAGGTCTCGAGTTGCGCAGCGAGCGATTCCAGGGTCCAGCTCTCGACCGCACCCGGCAACCCGGCGACCACGTTGGCGGCGAGCCGCCTTTGCGCGTCGTCGTCCATGCGGGCGAAACGCTTGTCAGCCTCGGCAAGGACCGTCTCGGGATAGCCCTCGGCCGCGCCCTTGCGTTTCAGGATGTGGATATCGAAGGCGGCAAAATCGGCGAGGTCGAAACGCATCGCGGTGCCGCCGTGCGGTACCCGCCAGGCGAGGTCGGTACGTGTCCAGTCGAGAACCGGCATGAAATTGTAGCAGATGGTGGAGATGCCGGCCCGCGCAAGATTTTCCAGGCTCCGCCGATAGTGGACGATGTGGGCGCGCCAGTCACCGGACTGGGTCTTGATCGCCTCCGAGACCGGCAGGCTCTCCACCACGTCCCACGCGAGATGCGTCATCGCGCCGTCGGGATGAAAGGCCACCTCGCGCTGGCGCTTCTCGATCTCCTCCGGTCGCCAGATCTCGCCTGTGGGGACGTGATGGAGTGCCGTGACGACGCATTCGACGCCCGCCTGCCGCGCGTCGGCCAGCGTTACCTTGTCCTGAGGCCCAAACCACCGCCAGCCTTGACGCATTCTTCCTCCCGAAGAATTTGGATTCTAGTATCCCAGTTAAACGACGCTTTCAAGCGGAAAGTCAGCGCCATCGCGGCGTGAACTCACCATCCTGACAGCTCGCTGGCATGAGGCCGTGCTATGGCGGACATTGCAACGAGGAATTTCGCCAATGGCCGACGCGACTTCACCGCTTCTGAAGGAAATCTTCAACGATGAGCGCCTCCGGCACATTGCCCGCGAGGCAGCGGCCGTCTGTCCCGGCTTCGACAGCGAAGCGTTCCTTCGACATGCGGGCAAGGACCTCGACGGGCTTGGCATCATGCAGCGCATGCGGCAGGTGGCGACCAGCCTGCACGCCACCTTGCCCGGCGGCTTCGCGGCCAATATCGACATCCTGCGCGAGCTGGCGCCGCGGCTCGACCATTCCTTCGCGGCGATCGCTCTGTCGGAATATGTCGCACTTTATGGCCAAGAGCATTTTGAGCTTTCCATGCAGGCGCTGGCCGACCTGACTCGCCACGGCTCGTCGGAGTTCGCCGTCAGGCCGTTTATCGCCCGCAACACGGCGCGCTCGCTCGCCATCATGCGGACATGGGCCGAGGACGACAACGAACATGTGCGCCGGCTGGCGAGTGAAGGCTGCCGCCCGCGCCTGCCCTGGTCGTTTCAACTCAAGGACCTCGTCGCCAACCCGGAGCCGGTGGCGCCGATCCTCGACGCACTGAAGCGCGACCCGAGCCTCTATGTCCGCAAGTCTGTCGCCAATCATCTGAACGACATCACCAAGGACCATCCCGGCTGGGTGATCGGCAAGCTGCGCAACTGGCCGCTCGACGACCCCCGCACGGCGTGGGTCGCAAAGCGCGCCCTGCGGACGCTGATCAAGAACGGCGACCCGCAAGCGCTGGAGTTGATCGGCGCCGGCGAGGCGGCCAGGGTGACGATCGACGGTTTTGCAGTCACCCCTGCCAGTGTCGCGCTCGGCGAGCGCATCACGATCGCAGCGCGCGTGACCTCGGCCGCAAAAGACGCGCAGCGCCTGGTGGCCGACTACGCGATCCACTACGTCAAGAAGAAGGGCGATACCTCGCGCAAGGTCTTCAAGCTCAAGGAATTCGATCTCGGGCCGGGCGCGGCCTGCGAGCTTGCCATCTCGCAGACCATTCGTGATTTCACCACGCGCACGCACCATCCCGGCCGCCACCGCGTCGAATTGATGGTCAATGGCAAGGTGCTTGCCGAAGCCGCCTTCGAGCTTGACTGCCCGGCCTGAGGGTCACCGCCGGCGCGGCGCGCCCTCCCCCATGACGACGAATGGCGCCCAATAACGCGGCTCGAGCTGCGCCGGCTGGCCGCTCTCGATGAGCGCCAGCATCGAACGGCGCAGCGCCTCGGCTCGGCCGATGCCCGGATCGTCAGCAAGCGCGTCGAAGGCGCCCGTGGTCAGTGTCACCGCAGCGCGCGAATAGACCGGCCAATAGGAGACCAGGAGCGACCGCGCGCCGGCGTGGAAGAAGGCACGGGCGAGGCCCGAAAACGCTTCCGCCCCGGCAGCGCTCGCGGCGGCCGTATTGCAGGCCGAAAGCACCACCCAGTCGGCATTGAGCGCCAGAGCGGCGATCTCGCCCGCAGTCAGCAACCCGTCATCCTCGACCGTTGGCCGGTCTGGCGGCGACAGCACAATCGCCGGCTCGGCCAGGCCGCGCAGTTCGCCGGCAACCAGCCCGTGGGTGGCGAAATGCACGACGCGGTAGTTGCCTACCGCCATGTTCTTCACCGACGCCTCCGTCGCGCGCTCGCCGAGGAGCACGGCCTCGGCGCCGGCCCCGACCGCTTGCGCGACCGCATGCAACTCCTCCGCGGTGTCGGGCAGCGGCGCCAGCCTCCGCAACTGGGCGAGGTCCGCGCGCGCTCCGTCGAAGAATTGCGAAAGGCCCCGCCTGCCGTCGTCACCGTCGCCGTCGAGCAGGGGGTCGCCGAAGCCGACGAACGGGTCGGGAGCGCGCCTCTTTTCGGCAAAGGCACCGACAGCGCGCAGGCTGACGACGGAAGGCAGCACGGTGACGGCATGGCGGCGTGCGAGCCACGCCGCGCCGTGCAGCGCTTCGGCGCCCTTGAGCGCCGGATCGGGCGGCTCGGTGACGAGCGCATGGAAGGGAAGCGCCGTGAGCGGACCCGTCGGCACCAGATAGACATGGCCCTTGCCGGCGAGCGCTTTGTCGACGGGACCGACCAGCAGCCGGAAAAGCGCGTGCGCCTCGTCAAGATCGAAGCCGGCTTCCGGTGTCGTCAGCGCTCGCGCGCCGCGCACCGAGCCGTTTGGATCGGCGCCATGGACCAGCAGCGAAACGCGCGACAGCAATTCGTGCGCGGCCACCGGCACCGGCGCCCACGAAATGCTTTCCGCCGAGATCGCCCAGACGAACGACATCTCGTCCGCCACGAGGTAGGCGAGCAATGCGTCGTCCGGCCCCAGCAGCGCCTGCGCTTCGGCAATGCCGATCGGATCGGGTTCGGCCAGAAAGGCCGCCGACCGGTCAGGGCCGTCCCCGACCTTGACGTAGCGCTCGTCGAACGCGCGTTGCAGTTTTTCGAACGCGGCCTGCTTGCGTCGCATTTCAGCGCCGAGGCGGTTCCACTCCTCATGAAAGGCGGCATCCTCCGCGGGGTCGGTCGCCTGCTCGAGCTGGCGCTGGAGCTCGGCGATCTCCGTGCCGGCGTCCTGGTCCGGGTTTGCCGCTTGCGCGATGTCGGCTTGCAGTCTTGCCATCTCGGCCTCACAGCCGGTCGGGCACGCCTGCATCAACTGGACCAGCTTCTGGGTCAGCTCCAGGCTGCGCTGCATGGCCCGCACCTGCGCGCCGGTGTCCTGCCGCGCCAGCGCCTGTTCGAGTTCCTGTTCCAGCGCGAGCTGCTCCGGCGTCTTCGCCCTCGTCTGCGGAAAATTGGCATGCCGCTCGACGAGGTCGTCGAGCTCGGCCCTCTTGGCCTCCAGTTCGCGCTGCGCTTCGGTGCGTGCTTCGTCCTCGGCATAGGGCCGCGCCGCAGCGCGCAGCAGGGCCGAAGCGGCCGAGGTGCGCCATTTCCACTGCATGGCGCGAAAGGCCTCATCGGCCGGGCCGGCACCATCGCCCTCAGCGCCGCCGGTCAGCCCCCAGGCCGCCCGCACCAAGCCGAGAAAGGTCCAGCTGTCGGTCTCGAAGACAAAGCCGCGCATGTCGCGCTGCGGGACCGCACCGGCCGCCGCGATCCGATCGACCACCTGCGTGAAGCCGTCATAGGCGTTGGCCCAGTCGCCGCGTTCAAGCGCGATCCTGGCCCGGATGGCGAGGTGCACCGTCTCGAAGGGATCGTTGCCGTCGATGATGAACGGCTCGCGCAAGGCGACGACCTCGGCAAGCATCGCCTCCGCGGCGTCGGGGCGCCCGGCGCGCGCGTGAAGATAGGAGAGCGCCTCCATCGCGAAGGCGGAATTGATGTTGCCGGGGCCGCCGAAATTGGCCTTCATCACCGCAAGAATGGCGTGCAGATGCCCTTCCTCGGCGTCGAGATCGCCGAACCATTGCGCGGTTCCCGCCAGGACGCCCAGCGCATCGAGCCGCCTTGGATCGGTGTCGGCAAGACCCTCGGCGTCGGCAGCGGCAAGCGCCTGCGCGGCAAGGCGCCCGGCTTCGGCGAAGCGGCGCAGTTCGAACGCTTCGGTCGCCGCGCTGTCCAGTTCGACGAAATCCTGCGTGGCAGCCCCAAGGACAAGGCTGCACAGGAGCGCGGCGACAATCGTGACGCAGGCGGCAAAGCGGATCACGACACCCTCCATCGGGGATCCGCGGAAAGTGTAGTCCGGTTCCGACGCCGATGGGAAGCAAACGGAGGCGGCGATGCGCTGGCGAGGCAGTACCACCCCAGGCAGGACGGCCTTCACGCCCGGTGTTTCTCGCAACGCTGTGCCGGATAGCCGAACGGCCTGTGGCGGCCGGCCGGGCGCCCGTCAGACGTAGCGGTTGACGATGTTCTCCAGATATTCCTGCCGGCCGGAACGCGGTCGAGGCTCGACGTCGTCCTTCAGCATCCGCTCCGAGATTTGCTCCAAGCCCCGTTCGCCGGCGAGCATGGCCTTGGCTTCGGCGCCGTTCCAGCCGGCGTAACGCTCCTTGAGCGGCCCGCTCAGCGCCTTGTCCTCGATCATCTTCGCCGCCGCCTTCAAGCCGCGCGCGCAGCAATCCATGCCGCCGATATGGGCATGAAGCAGGTCTTCCGGATCGAGCGACTGGCGCCGCAGCTTGGCATCGAAATTGGTGCCGCCCGTGGTGAAGCCGCCGCCCGACAGGATCTGGTAGTAGGCGAGCGCCATCTCCGGCACGTTGTTGGGGAACTGGTCGGTGTCCCAGCCCGACTGGTAGTCGTTGCGGTTCATGTCGATGGAACCGAAAATGCCGAGCGCGTTGGCAAGCGCCAGTTCGTGCTCGAAGGAGTGGCCGGCGAGGATCGCATGGCCCTGCTCGATGTTGACCCTGACCTCGTTTTCGAGCCCGTAGCGCTTGAGGAAGCCGTAGACGGTGGCGACGTCGGAATCATACTGGTGCTTGGTCGGCTCCTGCGGCTTGGGCTCGATCAGGATGGTGCCGGAAAAACCGATCTTGTGCTTGTAGTCGACCACCATCGACAGGAAGCGCCCGAGCTGGTCGAGCTCGCGTTTCATGTCGGTGTTGAGCAGCGTCTCGTAACCCTCGCGGCCTCCCCACAGCACATAGTTCTCGCCGCCGAGCTTCTTCGTCGCATCGATGCAGGCCTTCACGGTCGCCGCCGCGTAGGCAAACACATCCGGGTCGGGATTTGTCGCCGCACCGCCCATGTAGCGGCGGTTGGAAAACAGGTTGGCCGTACCCCAGAGCAGCTTGACGCCGGTCTCGTTCATTTTGCCGGCGAAATAGTCGGTGATCTCGTCGAGGCGCGACACGCTTTCGGCGAGCGTCGCACCTTCCGGCCGCACATCGTGATCGTGGAAGCAGAAATAGGGCGCGCCGAGGATCGAGAACATCTCGAAGGCCACATCCGCCTTCTTCCGCGCAAGGTCCATCGTGTCGGCGGGGAACCACGGCCGCTCGAAGGTTTCGCCGCCGAAAGGATCGTTCCCCGGCCATACGAAATTGTGCCAGTAGCAGACCGCGAAGCGCAGATGATCCTCGAGCCTCTTGCCCATGACCTTCTCGTCGGGATCGTAGAAACGGAAGGCGAGCGGGTTGGCGCTGTCCGGCCCCTCGAACCTGACCTTGCCGATATCGCCGAAGAATCCGGTGCTCATGTCGTTGCTCCTCTGGAAACCGCGGCGGCAGGGTGATGCGGCCGCGGCGCCGGGCCACCATGACCCGCCGGGTAATTGGTTTCATTCGCCGGCCGTTCCACACCGTTGCGCATCGATATCGCAACGGAAGGACCCGACCGATGGCCGAACTGAGAAATATCGCGAACGCCTATATCGCCGCGTGGAACGCGGTCGACCCTGCCGAACGGGCGACGCGCATTGCTGCCGCCTTCACCGAGACGGCCAGCTATCGCGACCCGCTGATGGCGGGCGACGGCCATGACGGCATCGCCGCGCTGATCGCCGGCGTGCAGGAGCGCTTCCCCGGCTTCCGCTTCACGCTCAAGGGGGAGCCGGACGGCTTTGCCGAAATGATCCGCTTCTCCTGGAGCCTCGGCCCCGACGGTGAGGAAGCGCCGGTCGAGGGAACCGACATCTGCGTCATCGAGGACGGACGCCTGGCGCGCGTGACCGGCTTCCTCGACAAGGTACCGGCGCAACAGGCCTGACGCATCGGCCGGGCGGGTCACCGTCACATCGTCCCCCTGATCGCCGGATAGAGCGCCCGGTAGCGTTGATAGGCCTCTTCAAAGGCTCCGGCGAGCGCGGTGTCGGGTTTGACCGTCGCCGCTGTCGCCGGCGCAGTACAGACAGAAAGCGGGTCAGCGCCCTCGGCAGCGATCAGGCCGAGCCGCGCCGCGCCGAAGGCGGCGCCGAAATCGCCGTCGGCCGGTATGTCGACGGCGATGCCGAGCGCCGTCGCGATCGCCTTCTGCCAGTAGCGCGAGCGTGAGCCGCCGCCGATCGCCGTCACCCGTTCGAGGCGTGTTCCGGCTGCCTTCAGCGCCTCCAGATTGTCGCGCAACGCGAAGGCGACGCCTTCGAGCACGGCCCTGGTGAGGCTCGTCCTGTCGCTCTCGTGCCCGAGGCCGGCATAGGCACCGCGGATGGCGGCATCGTTGTGCGGCGTGCGCTCGCCGGAGAGGTAGGGCAGGAAGGTGACGCTGCCCGGCGCCTTGAGATCGTCGCCGAGTTCGGCGGTGAGTTCGCCGGCGGAGCGGCCGGTGACGCCGGAGAGCCAGTTGAGCGAATCCGTCGCCGACAGGATCACGCCCATCTGGTGCCAGGCCCCGGGCAGGGCGTGGCAGAAGGTATGGACCGCGCTTTCCGGGTTGGGCAGATAGCTGTCATTGGCGGCGAACAGGACGCCGGACGTGCCGAGCGACACGAAGGCCTGGCCGGGCCTCACCGCGCCCATGCCGCAGGCCGAGGCCGCGTTGTCGCCGGCCCCGCCGGCGATGACAACACCTTCGGCCATGCCCCATTGCCGGGCGAGGTCCGGGCGAAGCGCACCGGCTGGCTGGGTTCCCTCGACCAGCGCCGGCATGTTCTCTTCCGACAGACTGGTCGCGGCCAGCAAATCGCCTGACCATGATCTGTTCTCGACATCCAACCACGAGGTGCCGGCCGCGTCCGACATTTCCGAAAAATGCCCGCCGCTCAGCCACAGCCTTAGATAGTCCTTTGGCAAGAGCACCTTGCGCAGGCGGGCGAAAAGGTCGGGTTCGTTGTCGCGCATCCAGGCGATCTTTGGCGCCGTGAAGCCCGGAAAGACGATGTTGCCGGTGATCCGGCGGAAGCGTGGGTCGGCGTCGAGTTGAGCCGCCTGTTCGTGGCTGCGGGTGTCGTTCCACAGGATGCAGGGCCTGAGCGGCCGGTCATCCTCGCCCAGCACCGTCGCGCCATGCATCTGTCCGGAAAGCCCGATGCCGCGCACGGCGGCGAGTTCACGCCCGTGCGAACGCTGCAATTTCCCGATGGCGGTCTCTGTCGCCGCAATCCAGTCGGCCGGCGCCTGCTCCGACCAGCCCGGCCTGGGCCGCGACACGTCGAGGTCGCCCGTCGCCGAAGCGACGACCCGCTGATCCGGGTCGATCAACAGCGCCTTGACCCCCGACGTGCCGAGGTCGAGCCCGAGATACATGACGGTTCCTCCCGGACGCGCCTTGACCGGCGCGCCAATCCTTGTAGCCATCTGGTCGGACCAGATGGCAGAAGCAGTCTTATCCGAAGCGGATCACGATGGAAACCGCTGCGGCAGCCGATCCTGCTATTTTTTTCGTGTCTCGGAAAAAATCAAGTGTTTTCGGAAGGGAGGACATTCACGGGCCAAGCAATCAGGCGCAAGGATGACCGGCCGGACACCGCGTCCAACGGTAGCGCGAACGGTGGCGAACCCGCCCGCGTCCCGGCCCTTGATCAGCGGCCGCCGGCGACTTCCGCCAGGAGGTCGGCGAAATCGTCCGGGCGTGATAGGAACGGCGAATGCGAACTGGCGAAGTCGCGCGTTTCGCTTGCCTGGGCGGCGAACATGCGCTGGAAATCGGCCGGCAGCGCGCGGTCATCAGTGGTCACGATATAGGTCGACGGGAGGCTGCGCCACGCCGCGCGGGTCGAATCCGGGCCGAGCACCGCCTGCGACTGGAGGCAGAGTTGCGCCTCGGCCGCCGCCGCCACCTCAGGCGTGCAGTCGTGGTAGAAGGACGGCACCGCCTGACCTGCAGGCACTTCCATCGTGCCGTCGTCGCGCAGCCCGATATAGGGCGCCATCGGCCCTGGCGGCAGGTAGGAGACGCTGGAACGGCCGGCATCCGGCATGAACGCGGCGACATAGACCAGGCGTTTCACGTTGGGGCCGTATTCGGCCTCGCTGATCGCCGCGCCACCATAGGAATGGCCGACCACGACGACGTCGCCAGCGATGGCGGCTGCTGCCGCGCCGACGGCGGCAGCGTCTTCGGCAAGGCCGCCGAGAGCCGCGGGGTCGTGGCCGCAGCTGGGCAAAGCGACCGCAGCCGACGCCAGCCCGCGCCGCGACAGGGCGGCCCGCAAATCGTCCCAGCACCAGGGTCCGTGCCAGGATCCGTGTACGAGAAGGAAGGTTGGCGCGTCCGTCATTCCGGGTTCCTCCACAGTGATCGAATTTACTCCGATCCGGAGTATATGTTTACTCTGATCTGGAGTAAACAGGATTCGCCATGACCCTCACGACGACATCCTACGCCATTCTCGGCCACCTCGCGCTGCAACCATGGACGATGTACGACCTCGCCCAGCAGATGCGCAGCAACGTCCACTATTTCTTCCCGCGCGCCGAAAGCCAGGTCTACGCCGAACCAAAGCGCCTCGTGGCGCTGGGGCTGGCCAGCGCCGAGAAGGAGATGACGGGCAAGCGTGCCCGCACCGTCTATTCGATCACCGAGGCCGGCCGCGCCGAACTCTCGCGATGGCTTGCAGAGCCGGCCGCCGCCAAGGGACCGCTGCTTGAATTCGAGGCGCTGCTGCGCGTCTTCCTGTCGCCTCTGGGGAAGGACGCCGATCTCGCCGAGGCGCTGCTGCAGGTGCGGGCGAACATTACCGACATGTTCGATGCCGCCGAACGGGTCGGCGGCGAATATCTGACGGGCAGCGCGCCCTTCCAGAAGCACGTCCTGACCCGCTCGATGGTCTACGACTTCCTGGTCTCGTTCGCCGAACTGACCGACGAGTGGGCCGAGCGCTCGGCCGAGCGACTGGCCGCCTGGCCGGAACAGAGCGAGGAGGCGCGGCTGGAGGACGCGATGCGCATCTTTCGCGCCAAGGCGGATGTGCGCAAGCGGCGCCGGGGCGACTGAGCTCGCCCTCCGTTCAGGACAGGTCGACGTCCATCTGCTTCGCACGCCGCACGAACAGTTCCGAAAGCGGACTGGCCGGCCGCAGGGCATGGCGTTCGGCAGCGAGCGCGCCCGCAAGCGCGCGGTTGCCGGAACGCAGCGCCGCCTCGATCAGGGTCAGGTCGAGCACATCGCGCTGCGCGTGGCTGCCGCCGAAACGATGCGCGATGGCCCGCAGCGGCTTCAGGAGCCGGACCGCCTCGGCGTAATCGCCGTCGCCGAAGGCGCGGATCGCCAGCGTTGCCGGATGGCCGACATCGCGGGTGAAGGCGGCATTGTCGCCATCGCCCTCGATCGCCGCGCGCTGCGCCTCGACTAGCATCTCGGCAAGTTGTGTGCGACCCGCTCCGACGAAGGCCATCATCGCATGGGCATCGTTGAAGGCGTAGTTGGCGGCGTTGACGAACGGCGCCCACAATTCGGCAAGCGGCGCCCAGCGGCCACCGGCGTCGATGCCGCGCAGATGCAGTCGCCAGAGGATGGCGGAAGCATCGACCATGTTCAGCGCAATCGCCGACTGCCCGCCCTGGATCGGGCCGTCATACAGCGCGAAGATCTCGTCGATTTCGCCGAGATCGTAGTGGAACAGCGCCAGGTGCCACCAATTGTGGACCTGCAGAAAGCTTTCACGCGTCCAGTTTTCGGGGCTCGCACGCATCCAGGCGATGCCGTCGGCCTGCCGGCTCTGCATCTCCATGACATGCGCCACCGCGTGCTGGCCCCAGCCGTCGCGCGGCTCCAGTTCGACCGCCCGCCGCCCGGTCGCCTCGGCGGCTGCGTAGTCGGCGGTTTCTTCGAGCCCGAAGGCGTGGGCGCTCAGGATCGCGTGGTAACCCGGCATGGCGTCGTCCCAGGCCGGCAGCGCGCGGGCGATGCGGTCGCGCAACATGCGCGCATTGCCGGTGAAGAAATCGATCTGGTGGCCCGCCTGCAGCGCCAGGGCATCGCGCGGCTCTTCGATGGTCAGCTCCTCCAGAATCGCGCCGGCCTCGTGCCAGCGGCCTGCTGTCAGGGCGCCAAGCGCAGCGACATGGCCGGCTTCGCGCGCCGCCTTCGGCAGCGCGTCGGCGGCCTCGAAGCATTCCCGCGCAACCCTGGTGGCCGCCGGCTCTGTGGCGAGGCCGTAGAGCCAGCCCTTGAGCACATGCCCCATCACGAAATCGGGCCGCAACGCGATGGCGCGATGGACGGCACCAATCGGATCGCCGGCGAAACGTTGCAGCGCGACGAGGCCCTCCTCATAGGCCTCGGCACTGTCGGCGCTGGCGCCCGAAAGGGTAAATCCGAGCCGGTCGTGGACCGTCATTGGTCCGCTCTCGTCAATTGCCGGACCTGACCGCGGCTGTCGCCAGCCCGGCCCCGACCAGCAGCGTGCCGCCCGCCCGGTTGAAGACCGAGACGACGCGAGGGTTCTTTACCGCTGCTCGCGCCCGCGAAGCGACCAGCGCGTAACCGAACGCATTGGCAAAGGCGAGCGCCAGGAAGGTGGCCTCGAACACTGCCATCTGTGTCAAGAAATCACCATGCCGGTCGAGGAACTGCGGCAGGAAGGCAACGAAGAAGGTGATGCTTTTAGGATTGAGCGCCGTCACCAGCCAGGCGTGGCCCATCATCCGGCCCGCGGCCACCGCGTCGGTGCGCGGCGCCGCGTCGAGCGAACCGCCGGCTCGGAAAAGCTTGATGCCGAGATAGACCAGATAGGCCGCGCCGATCCATTTCAGCGCAGTGAACACCGTGGCCGATGTCGCCAGCAGCGCGCCGATGCCGAGCATCGAAAGCGTCATCGCGGTGAAATCGCCGAGCGCCACGCCGATCGACATCGGCAGCGCGGCGCGCCAGCCCTGGCCAAGGGCATATGAAACCACGAGAAGGATCGTTGGCCCGGGGATGATCAGGAGCACCGCCGAAGCGGCGGCAAAGGCGAGCCAGGTCTCGATGGCCATGCGCGTTCTCCAATGGTCGATCGGCCGAGCAATCCACAGCGCTGCGCGGCTGTAAAGGGGGATTGCCCGAAACCGGTCGCGCCTCGCCGAATGGCGGTGGTTTAAACCGCGTGCCTCGCCAGAAACGGCATCAGCGCGGCAAGCGTCGCGGCCGGGTTCTCCTCGGCGATGAAATGACCGGCATCGATGCCCTGCCCTTCGACATTGTCGGCCCACTGCCGCCAGGTGTCGAGCGGGCCGGAGGTCGCGGACGGAATACCGGCGTCGCCCCACAGCGCCAGAAGCGGCGCCGCGATTCTGCGGCCGGCGGCAATATCCGCTTCGTCGATTTCGCGGTCGATGGTGGCGCCTGCGCGGTAGTCGTTGCAGGCGGCATGGAAATAGTCCGGCCGGGCGAAGCTTTCCCGGTAGACCGCCATGGCGCGCGGATCGAAGGCGGAAAGGTCCCTCGCCCTGGTCCAGGAGGCGATGGTGTAGTCGAGATATTTTTCCGGCGATCCCCCGAGCAGCATCTCCGGCAGCGGCTCGGGCTGGGCGAGCATGAACCAGTGGTAGGTCTTCATGCCGAGCGCGGTATCCATCTGCCGCCACATCGCGGCGGTCGGCACGATGTCGAACACGGCGATGGCGATCACGGCGTCGGGATGATCGAACGCCATCCGGTAGGCGACGCGGCCGCCGCGGTCGTGACCGGCAACGACGAAGCGGTGATGCCCGAGCGAGGTCATGAGCCCGACCATGTCGGCCGCCATCGTCCGTTTCGAATAGGCCATGTTGCCGGCATCATTGGCCGGACAGGACGAGCGCCCGTAACCCCTGAGATCGGGCATGACGCAGGTGTAGCGCCGGGAAAGCTCGGGATAGACCGCGTGCCACATGGCATGCGTCTGCGGGAAGCCGTGCAAAAGCAGGAGCGGCGGACCGTTGCCACCGATACGGGCGAAAATCGTCGCGCCATCGGCCTCGAAGGCATGATCGCGCGTGTCCTCAAAGAGGTTACTCATCCGACCAGACTGCGCCGGTCGCCGCTCATGGTCAATCATGCCAAGGTGTCCGCACGCCTTCACCACGACGGTTGGCGGCCCTGCGAAGGATCGCGCGCTCGGCACTGCAGTACGTCGATCAGTTCCTGTTGGTGAACGGCTGTTAGCTTCTGGACCAGTCGATCTTGCGGTTGCAGCCCTTGTCCTTCGCCGCGAATAGCTCAAAGATGAACCACCTTTCCGGGCATTCTCCTCCCATTTCTGCCCGGAAAGTGTTCCCCTCTGGAGGTTTGGCCCTGACGGGCACTTCCAATTTCTGGCCGGATCGAAAGATCCGGCCATTTTTTCCCCTGGTACGATCCGTCAAGCCGTCAGCGGGTCGCTTGCATCGCAAGCCTCGCCGCCGGCACGGCACGCCCCCCAGTCTCCTCGAATGGGGCCAGCCGAGGCAATTAGGGCTTCGGATCAGCCTTGAGATAGGCGATCACATTGGCGAGATCGGCATCGTCCTTGAGCCCCGGAAACGCCATCCTGCCTTTCGGGATAACCGACTTGGGATCGCGCAGATATTCCGTCAGCGTCTCGTCGTTCCAGACAAGGCCATCCGCGCCGGCTTCCTTGATGTTGGGCGAATAGCGTGGCTGGAAATCCTCCAGCGACCCCGCCACACGGCCAAAGACGCCGACCAGGTGCGGCCCGACCTTGTTCTTCTCGGCCTCGGCGTCGTGGCAGGCGCGGCACTTGTTGAACACCTTCTTGCCTTCGACAGCGTCACCTTCGGCCAACGCGGGCGGCGCGGCGACCGCGAGGGCGAGGCAGGTCCAGGCAGAAAGGCTGATCGATTTCATGACAGAAGTCCTCCTAACGATTGTCGTCTGACCGCCTTCCTGGCGGCCACGTACCCGGCCGGCCACAAGCCGGCTACCGGTTCGGCATCGTGTCGCGTCCCGACCGACGGATCGGCCGGGGCACCGGTCACATCTGGGCCGCGCCAAACCCGATCAGGAGCAGGACCAACAGGCCTACACCCACCAGCAGCAGCATTCTCTGGTCCATTTCCAGACCTCCCGAGCGCGCGCCGCCATGGGCACGCTAACCAAGAACATGAGACCGCGCCAGCGCGTAGCGCCCGCCGCGGCCTTCGAAAAGGAGCGACAAATTGCCCACTTGAATGTATGGTGGTTTGTGCAAGGTCGCGGTTTGCGTGGCCTCAACCGCCGCCAGGGCGACACCGTGAACCGCGACCATACCGGACTTGATCCAGGAGGAGTGGTCATGGCGAGCTTTCACGTATTTGCAGGAGCCCAGAAGACGATCGCGCATCCCAAGGTGCGGCAGATCGGAATCCAGGACGTCATCGACGCCCTTCGGCTCGGTTTCGAGGATTTCTGGGAAAAACCCTCGCACTACGTGTTCCTGTGCCTGATCTATCCGATCGTCGGCATCGTGCTTCTGACCTGGGCTTCCGGCGGCAACGCGCTGCAATTGCTGTTCCCGCTGATGTCCGGCTTCGCGCTGCTCGGCCCCTTCGCCGCTATCGGGCTTTACGAGATGAGCCGCAGGCGCGAACTCGACCTCGACACCTCGTGGACGCATGCGCTCGAGGTGCGCAAGTCGCCGGCGATCCCGTCGATCGTCGCGGTGGGAGCGCTGCTGGTGGTGCTGTTCCTGGTCTGGCTCTATTCCGCACAGGCCCTCTACGCATGGCTCTTCGGCACCGGCCAGCCGCAATCGATCGGTGCCTTCCTGAGCAATTTGTTCACCACGCAGCAAGGCTGGACCCTGATCATCGTCGGCAACGTGGTCGGCTTCCTGTTCGCGCTGGTGGTGCTTGCTACGACCGTGATCGCCTTCCCGCTGCTGCTCGACCGCGACGTCGGCGCCTATGCGGCGATCGAGACCTCGGCCCGCGCCGTGCTCGCCAACCCGGTGCCAATGCTGTTCTGGGGGCTGATCGTGGCCGTGGCGCTGGTGGTCGGTTCGCTGCCGCTTCTTGCCGGCCTCGCCGTCGTCATCCCGGTCCTCGGCCACTCGACCTGGCATCTCTATCGCAAAGCGATCGTTTCGACCGGCAAGCCGGCGCGCAAGAGCAAGGCCGCCGCCAGGAAATAGCGGCGCTTCGCCAACGGAGCGGCGCCGGCAAGGAGCCGCTCCTTCACCGAAAGATCGAAGCTTACCCGCCACCGGAGAAGAACACGGTTCTGGTCAGTGCGGTGTAGTCGGATTCGATCACCATGATCGCGACGAACACCAGCACGGCCACCGGCGGCAGCAGGATTGCCCAGGAAAGGGCCGGACGCTCCCATACCATGTGCATGAAGACGGCGACGATCAGCCCGGCCTTCAGCACCATGAAGATCAGGATCAGGCTCCAGCGCAGCAGCCCTTCGAGATGGATGTAATCCACGAAGTAGGAGCAGGCGCTGAGCACGAACAGCCAGAACCAGACCACCAGATAGATGCGGATAGGGTGCTGCTGGCCTTCGGCGTGCGAGCCGGCGGTGGCGGCCTTCGCCGCATGTTCATGGCCGTGACCGGATGATGCCGTCATGTGTGCCTCACCACAGGTAGAAGAACGCGAAGATGAAGACCCAGACCAGGTCGACGAAGTGCCAGTAGAGACCCATGATCTCGACATGCTCATAGTCGCCGGGCCTGCTGGTGAAGAAGCCCTTGTCGCCGCGGTCATATTCGCCGCGCCATACCTTTCGCGCCACGATCAAAAGGAAGATGACCCCGATGGTGACATGGGTGCCGTGAAAGCCGGTGATCATGAAGAAAGTCGAACCGAACTGCGCCGCACCCCATGGATTGCCCCAGGGCCTGACGCCTTCCGAGATCAGCTTCGACCACTCGAAGGCCTGCATGCCGACGAAGGTCGCGCCCATCAGTGCGGTGAACAGGATCAGGATCACGGTCCATTTCTTGTCGCGCCGGTAGGCCGCGTTGACGGCCATGGCCATGGTGCCGCTCGACGAGATCAGGACGAAGGTCATGATCGCGATCAGGAGCAGCGGCACGCTGACGCCGCCGACATGCAGCCCGAACACCTCGCTGGCATTCGGCCACGGCACCGTCGTCGACATGCGCGCCGTCATGTAGGAGAGCAGGAAACAGCCGAAGATGAAGGTATCCGACAACAGGAAGATCCACATCATCGACTTGCCCCAGCTCGCGCTCTTGAACGCGCGCTGGTCGGCCGACCAATCGGCGGCGATGCCCTTCAATCCGCTGGGGCGGTTCGATGCGGTATGTGCGGTATCGGCCATTCCCCTTCCCCTCAGATCAGGAATTGACGGCAGACGGCGATGAAATCGCTCGCCCAGCCGGCCAGCACCACGAACATGGCCAGCCAGACGATGAACAGGAAATGCCAGTACATGGCGCAAAGTTCGACGCCGAGTGTCAGCTTCTCGTCATGGGCGCCGCGAAAGGCGCTTGTCGTGGTACGCGACAGCGCCACGATGCCACCGACGATGTGTAGCCCGTGGAGTCCGGTGATCAGGTAGAAGAAGCTGTTGGCCGGGTTGCCGTCGAGCAGATAGCCCTCCAGCGACAGCTCGCGCCACGCCATCAACTGGCCGACGAGGAAGGCGAGCGTGGTAAGCGCCGCCGTCACCAGCGCCAGCCGCAGAGTGTCCTGATGACCCTTGCGCGCGGCCATGACCGCCAGATGCAGGGCGATGCTTGCCAGAAGCAGGATGCCGGTATTGAGCCACAGCACCCGCGGGAATGGCGGCGCCTGCCAGTCGACATACTCCATGCGCATGAAATAGGCGCTGGCGAACAGCGCGAAGAGTGCGCCGACCACCGCGAGGAAAACCACCAGCGCGATCTTGGCCGTCGGCTGATGGGTGACGTCACCGTCGGGATACGCCGCCGGAATGCCCTGCTCCAGCCACGGCTTCGAAGTGATGCGCTGCTGTAGCAGCCACCAGCCGGCCACGCCAAGCACGACCATCAAAAAGACGAGGATGACGCTCATGCCGGCGCCTCTCTGCCACCCGGACCGGGATCGTTCTGGGCGATGAAGTCCTCCGGCGCGCCGGGCACGCTGTAGTCATAGGCCCAGCGATAGACGATCGGCAGCTTGTCGCCCCAGTTGCCGTGTGGCGGCGGCGTGGTCGGCGTCTGCCACTCGAGCGTCGTCGCCCGCCACGGATTGCCGCCCGCCTCGCGGCCGAAGCGCAGGCTCCAGACCAGATTGAAAAGGAACACGATCTGCGCGAAGCCGACGATCAGGGCCGCGACCGAGATGAAGGCGTTGAGCGTATTGACGGACTCGGGAATGAACGATGTGCCGCTGATGTCGGGATAGCGCCGCGGCACGCCCACCAGCCCGACATAATGCATCGGGAAGAAGATCGCGTAGGCGCCGATGAAGGTGACCCAGAAGTGGAACTGGCCCATCCACTCGTTGAGCATCCGGCCCGACATCTTGGGATACCAGTGATAGATGGCGCCGAAGATGACCAGAATCGGCGCCACGCCCATCACCATGTGGAAGTGCGCGACCACGAACATGGTGTCCGACAGCGGCACGTCGACCACGACATTGCCGAGGAACAGCCCGGTGAGCCCGCCATTGACGAAGGTGACGATGAAGGCGAGCGCAAACAGCATCGGGATGGTGAGGTGGATATCGCCTCGCCAGAGGGTCAGCACCCAGTTGTAGACCTTGATGGCGGTCGGCACCGCGATGATCAGCGTCGTGGTGGCGAAGAAGAAGCCGAACCAGGGATGCATGCCCGAGACATACATGTGGTGTGCCCACACGATGAAGGACAGCGCGCCGATGATGACGATTGCCCACACCATCATGCGGTAACCGAAGATGTTCTTGCGCGCATGCGTCGAGATCAGGTCGGAGACGATGCCGAAGGCGGGCAGAGCGACGATGTAGACCTCTGGATGGCCGAAGAACCAGAACAGGTGCTGGAAAAGGATCGGGCTGCCGCCACCATATTCGAGCTGCTGGCCGAGTTCGACCAGCGCCGGCATGAAGAAGGAGGTGCCAAGCAGGCGGTCGAACAGCATCATCACCGCGGCCACGAACAGCGCCGGGAAGGCGAGCAGCGCCATGACGGTGGCGGTGAAGATGCCCCAGACGGTGAGCGGCATGCGCATCAGCGTCATGCCGCGCGCGCGGCCCTGCAGCACGGTGACGGCGTAGTTGAGGCCGCCCATGGTGAAGCCGATGATGAACAGGATCAGCGACACCAGCATCAGGATGATGCCCCAGTCCTGGCCGCCTGGCGTCCCGCCAAGGATCGCCTGCGGCGGATAGAGCGTCCATCCGGCGCCGGTCGGCCCGCCGGGCGCGAAGAAGCTGACCACCAGCACCAGAACGGCGACCAGATAGATCCAGAAGCTCAGCATGTTGACATAGGGAAAGACCATGTCGCGCGCGCCGACCATCAGCGGGATCAGGTAGTTGCCGAAACCGCCGAGGAAGAGCGCCGTGAGCAGGTAGATCACCATGATCATGCCGTGCATGGTGATGAACTGGTAATAGGCTTCCGGCGTAATGAAATCGAACGTGCCCGGAAAACCGAGCTGCAGGCGCATCAGCCAGGACAGCGCAAGCGCCACGAGGCCGATCGCCGTCGCCGTGGCGGAATACTGGATGGCGATGATCTTGGCGTCCTGGGAGAAGACGTAGGTCGTCCACCAGCTCTTGGGGTGATAGAGCTCGACGTCGGGAACTTCGGCAGGCGAAATGACATCGTCTGCTTGATGAGGTGTGACATCGGCCATTCCTTCACCTCCCGTTCCTCCGGCGCAGCCCCCGATGCGGGCTCCGCCGGTATCCGCTTACGCGGTCGCCTCCCCGCTCACGGACGGACATCCTCCGCAGCGCTCACCTTTTCTGGCGACGACAATTGCGCAAAGGTCGACTGCTCCGCGAGCCAGGCCTGATAGTCCTCTTCCGTGTCGACGACGACAATGCCGCGCATGTAACCGTGGCCGGTCCCGCACAGCTCGGCACACAGAACGTCGAAGGTGCCGGTGCGCGTCGGCGTGAACCAGAAATAGGTCACCATGCCCGGCACCATGTCCATCTTGGCGCGGAATTCGGGCACGTAGAAATCGTGCAGTACGTCGATCGAGCGCAGCAGCACCTTGACCGGCTTGTCGATCGGAAGGTGCAGGTCGCCCGCCTCGATGATGACGTCATCCTGACCGTTGGCGTCCTCAGGGTCGACGCCGAGCGGGTTTTCGAAGTTGATCAGCCTGGCATTCGACGTGCCGAGCTTGCCGTCGGCGCCGGGCAGCCGGTAGCTCCACTGCCATTGCTGGGCGACCACCTCGATCTCGGTCGCGTCCTCCGGCACTGTAACGAACTGGTACCAGACGATCAGCCCCGGCGCGAGCATCGCCGCCACGCCGAGCGCGGTCAGACCGGTCAGCCAGGATTCGAGCTTGCGGCTTTCCGGCTCGTAATCGGCCTTGTGGCCCTCACGGTGCCGGAACTTGTAGACGCAGTAGGCCATGAACAGCACGACCGCCGCGAAGACAACACCTGTGATCCAGAAGGTGATGACGAGCGTGGTGTCGATATAGCCCCAGTTCGAGGCAATGGGCGTCCACCACCAAGGGCTCAGCATGTGAAAAAGTACCGAGCCGGCGACAACGAGAACGAGTACGAGCGCTACGGCCATCCTCCGGTCCTCCCGACATCCTTATCAGCGACTCACGCGCCTGTTTTCAGATGTCACATCACAATTACCTGATATTGCGGGCCGTTTCCACGGGATCGCCGCGCCCCGACCGACATGGGAACGCTCCGGCTGTGCATATCGAGGTCACTGGGCGGCGCTGACGTAGCGTCAAGCCATTGATCGGCAAGGCGAACCTGCCACATGTGACAAGGCGGCAGATTGCCCTGCGTCAAAATGTCCACCCTGTGTCAGATGGCTGCGCTCAGGCTTTGCGTGGTCCGCGGCGGGCGCCGCCGAAACGCAGCAGGCGCAGGGCGTTGGCAGTGACGAGCACGGTGGCGCCGGTATCGGCCAGGATCGCCATCCAAAGCGTCGTCACGCCGCTCAGCGTCGTGATCAGGAAGATGCCCTTGAGCCCGAGCGCGATAGCGATGTTCTGCCTGATATTGCCGAGGGTCGCCCGTGACAGTCGGACCAGTTCGGCAACCCCGGCCACGCGGTTCTTCAAAAGGGCGGCGTCGGCCGTTTCCAGCGCGACATCGGTGCCGCCGCCCATGGCGACGCCGACCGAGGCGGCGGCAAGCGCGGGAGCGTCGTTGATGCCGTCGCCCACCATGGCGACGCCTCCGTGCGCACGCAACGAGGCGATCTCGGCAAGCTTGGCATCAGGCAGGAGTTCAGCCGTTGCCTCCAGGCCAAGCCCGCCGGCGATTGCATCGGCGGTTCGCCGGTTGTCGCCCGTCAGCATGACGGTCCTGATGCCAAGGCCTTTGAGGTCGGCAATGCCCTGCGACGCATCCTCGCGGGGCTCGTCGCGCAGGCCGATCGCACCGATGGCACGGTTGCCGGACAGGACGACGACCGCTGTCCTGCCGGCGCCCTCAAGCGCGTCGAGGCGTGCGCCGAATTCAGGCGACAGCGCATCCCGCTCGGCCGCATGGCGCGGCGAGCCGACCGAGACGAAACCTTCGCGCAACCGGGCCGTGACGGCCTTGCCCGGGATCGCCGCCGCACCACCGAAGCTTGCCGGCAGCATAAGGCCGCGGGCCGCGGCCGCCTCGACGATTGCCGTGCCGAGCGGATGGCCTGAGCCCTTCTCGACCGCGGCCGCCCTTGCCAGCAGCCCGGCCTCATCGCCATCCAGCGCTATGATATCGGTAACTCGCGGCTTACCGAGCGTGAGGGTGCCGGTCTTGTCGAAGGCGACGGTGCGAACCTTGCCGAGCGTCTCCAGCGCCGCGCCGCCCTTGACCAGCAGCCCGTTGCGCGCGCCGGCGGCCAGACCCGAGGCGATGGCGGCCGGTGTCGAGATGACCAGCGCGCACGGACAGGCGATCAGCAGGGTTGCCAGGCCGCGGTAGACCCATGTCCACCACTCGGCCCCGAAAAACAGCGGCGGCAGCACGATGACCAATGCGGATACCACCATCGCGCCCGGTGTGTAGTACGCGCTGAAACGATCGATGAAACGCGCCGTCGGCGCTTTCGAGCCCTGCGCCTCCTCGACCAGGTGGATGATGCGGGCGATGGTGTTGTCGGCCGCCGTGCGGGTGATGCGCACCTTGAGGACGCCATTGGCATTGATGCTGCCGGCATGAACCATGCTACCCGGTTCCTTCAGGACCGGAACGGACTCTCCGGTGACCGGCGCCTCGTCTACCTCGGAACTGCCCTCGCTCACCTCGCCGTCGGACGGTACCCGGTCGCCCGGCCGGACCACCACCACATCGCCGATCTCGAGTGCCTCGACCGCAACCTCGCTCACAACGCCGCCGCGCTCGCGCCGCGCCACGCGCGGGACCAGATCGACCAGTGCCTCGATGCCGGCACGGGCGCGGCCGGCGGCGACGTTCTCCAGCAGTTCGCCGACCGCGAACAGGAAGACCACGACCGCCGCCTCGGCGCTCTCGCCGATGGCGATGGCACCGATTGCCGCGACCGACATCAGCGTTTCAATGCCGAACGGCGTACCATGCCGCGTGCCGGCGACGGCACGCCGCAGGATTGGCAGCAGCCCGAAGAGCGCTGCCGCCACATAGGCCGCAGCGGCGTATTCCGGCACCAACGTCGCGACACCATAAGCGAGGCCGAGGAGAACACCGGTGCCGATGACAAGCCGGCCCTTGGATGTCCGCCACCAGAGATCGGTGGCCGCCCTCGGCCGCAGCGGCGCAGCCGCCAGTCCATCCGGTAGTTCGCGCTCCGTCGGTGACGGCGTGTAACCGAGCGCGCGAATGCGCGCCTCGACGGCGCTTCGCGCGGTCCTGTCCTCGTCGAGCGCGAGCGACAGCGTCCCCAGCCCGACATTCACGCTGATGTCGCTGACGCCGGGCAGGCGCTTCAGCCCGTTTTCGATCTTGAGCGCGCAGGCGCCGCAATCCATGCCCTCGACACGGAGCTTGAGCGCGACGTTGGAGTCGACCGGCATATGTCACCTCGGTTCGTTCGATGTGACACCTCATATGCAATCTATAGCGACTAGAGGGTCAAGCTGTTGCCCGAGATTTTCTGACTGACGTGCCGTGGCCCGGACGCGCCGAACGGTTCGGCCGCCGAGACCGTGCGTTGCACGGTTGGAAAGAAACCGACGTCTATCCGGACTGGATCGGGCGCGCTCTGCAAGTGTCGAGAGGACTTTCCGCGATCAGGAGCTGCAATCGGGCGACTGGCAGGCAACCTTGGCGCAAATGTTGGAAGGGACGCGCCGCCCGGGCGCGAGGGGAAATGGCAAAGAACACGCCCGGCCACGCCTGGCGATCCTGACCTGCGTGCTTGCCATCAACCAACTCGACCGCAATATCCTCGGCATCACGCTCGACCAGATCGGCACGAAATTCATGCTCTCCGACACGCAGCTTGGCCTGTTGTCGGGCGCATTTTTCGCGTTCGTCTACGTCGTCTTCGGGTTCACGGTCGCACGCATGGCCGCGCGCGGCAACAGGCGCAACATCGTCGCCGGGCCACCGCGATCTGGAGCACCCTGACCATCGCCATGGCCGGCGCGCAGAATTTCGCCCAACTGGCGCTCGCGCGGCTCGGCGTCGGCATCGGCGAGGCCGATGCCGACTCGCCGGCGCATTCGATGATCTGATCTCTACCCGCCCGATAAGCGCACCTCGCCCATGGCGACCTTCGCCATGGGCGCCAATATCGGTATCCTGCTGGCCTTTCTGATCGGCGGCATCGCGGGACAGGCGCTCGGCTGGCGCTGGGCTTTCGTCATCGCCGGCATACCGGGACTGGCCCTGGCCGTTCTGATGCGCCTGACGGTGGCCGAACCCGAGCGGCCGGCAGGCAAGGCCGACCGCCGCGGGTCGGTCTTCGCGGCGACGCTGAACACGATCTGGAACGACCGCGGCCTGTTCCACGCCATGTGGGGATTGGCGATTACCGGTATCGTCACCTTCGGCGCGCTCGCCTGGAACGCAGCCTTCATCATCCGCGCGCACATGGTCTCAGCCAGGCCGAGACGGGCATCTATCTCGCGCTGACCATCGGCGTTCTCGGCGGGCTGGGCACCTGGCGAGCGGCGTCATCGCCGACCGCCTTGGCGCCGGCGAACCACGCTGGCGCGTGGGGGTCGTGATCGTCGCGATCCTGGCGGCAAAGCCCTTTTCGCCGGCTTCCTGCTGCTGCCGTCGGCGACGGCGGCGCTCGCTTGCCTCGCGGTCTCCGCCAGTCTGGCGGCGGTGTTCTGGGGGCCGACCTGTGCCTTCCTGCACGCGCGCGTGGAACCCTACATGCGGCCGATGGCCACCGCGATCTTCCTGTTCGTCTTCAAGATCGTCGGCGTCGGACCACCGGTGATCGGGCTGGCCAGCGACACCATGTTCGCCGGCCACGGCGCACGATCGCTGGGTTTCGCCATTCTCATGGTACAGCTTACCGGGATATTGGGGGGCGTGGCACTACTGGCAGGCCGCCAGGACGATCCCCCGGAACCCTATTCAAGCTCCGGCACCAGCCTGAGGTCGGCGAAGTTGCCGCCGGACGATCAACCGGAGCGGTTGAGGATGCGTGCCTCAGCGACCCGCCAGGCCAGCAAGACCAGGCTTCTTGAATTCCGGTTTCCCGAAGTTCGATCTGGGCGTTAGTTTCCACATACGCCCGAACGCAAAGACTGACCGGGTTGTCGGACGCAAAGGTAACCGAGCGATCATGAAAATCTCCCATCAGGAATTGCGCGACGCCATTCGCGCGCTGTGTTCCGAGTTCCCACCCGAATATTTCCGCAAGGTGGATGAAGAACGCGGCTACCCGGACGCCTTCGTCGACAAGCTGACCAGAGAGGGCTGGATGGCGGCCCTGATCCCCGAGGAATTCGGCGGCTCGGGGCTCGGCCTGGCGGAAGCTTCCGTCATCATGGAGGAGATCAACCGCGCCGGCGGCAATGCCGGCGCCTGCCATGGCCAGATGTACAATATGGGCACGCTTCTCAGGCATGGCTCCCCGGAACAGAAGCGCGCCTACCTGCCAAGGATCGCCACGGGTGAACTGCGGCTTCAATCCATGGGCGTTACCGAACCGACCGCCGGCACCAACACGACCCGGATCAAGACCTTTGCCGAACGAAAGGGCGATCGCTACGTCGTCAACGGGCAGAAGGTCTGGATCAGCCGTGTGCAGCATTCCGAACTGATGATCCTGCTGGCGCGGACCACGCCGCTTGGCGAGGTGACGAAGCGTTCCCGCGGCATGTCCATCTTCCTCGTCGACCTCAGGGAGGCGATCGGCAACGGACTGGAGGTCAAGCCGATCTCCAACATGGTCAATCACGAGACCAATGAGCTGTTCTTCGACAATCTCGAGATCCCGGTCGAAAACCTGATCGGCGAGGAAGGCATGGGCTTCCGCTATATCCTGGACGGGCTGAACGCCGAGCGGACGCTGATTGCGGCCGAATGCATCGGCGATGGGCACTGGTTCATCGACAAGGTCACCGCCTACGCGGCCGAGAGGCAGGTCTTCGGACGGCCTATCGGCCAGAACCAGGGTGTTGCGTTCCCGATCGCCGAGGCGAAGATCGAGATCGAGGCGGCCGACCTGATGCGCTGGCAGGCCTGCCAGCTGTTCGACGCGGGCGAACCATGCGGGACCGAGGCGAACATGGCAAAATACCTGGCCGCAAAGGCCAGCTGGGAGGCGGCGAATTGCTGCTTGCAGTTCCACGGCGGCTTTGGCTTCGCCACCGAGTACGACGTCGAGCTTCAGTTTCACGCGGGCCTCAGATCGACGGTCCAGACCAGCCGCTCGCGGTCGCGGACGGGCTCTCCCTGAATGAGGAAGGCGTCGCCCTCGATCTCGATCCGGTCGCCGGGACGCGGGTTCGCCACCTCGGCCACGCGAAGGTCGATCCGGGTGGTCTCGGACCAGAGCCGCGCGTCGCCGAAGTCGGTGATCGCATCGGCACGCCGGGCGACCACGCGCACGAGCATGGGCGCGCCGCCGTCGGCGATGTAGACCGCGTCCCGGCCGATGTTCGGATCCGCAAAGAGAGCGCCGACCGCGGCGGCGAAGGCGCTCATCAGAACGTCGCGTTCAGGCGCACCCGACCGATGGTGTCGCCCGCGCCGCTCGCCACCGCCTCGACGGCCACGCCGATGAGGGTGTTGTCGGTCGCGACCGTGGTGCAGCGCTTGTTGGCGTCGTCCCAATAGACCTTGGCGCCGACGGTCCAAGCCTGAGAGCCGACCTTGGTGATGTCGAAGACACCGACGAGCGCGGTCTCCACGCTCTCGCCGAGGGCGGCGTCGCCGGCGGCGATGCCGAAGATGGAGCCGACGAGCAGGCCATTGCCCGAGGCGACGGCATAGGGCGCGGTCAGGGCGATGGTGTTGCCGGGCTGGACGTAATTTTTCATGGGGAGGATCCTCGTGGAAAGACGAAGGGCGGCCCGATTGGACCGCCGGCATGTCAGGCTTCAGCATGGGGTGCGGGTTACGCGCCCGGGTTCTTGTAGAGGCCGCGCCAGTCGATGGCCTTGGCGCCGAAGTCGAGGCGGCACTTGATCTCGACACCGTCGACGTCGAAGCCGTTACGCGTCTCGATGTAGGCGCCCTGCTGGCCCTCGAGATAGGCGTACTCGATCGTGTCGATCTGGTTCGGGCTGGCCGCCAGATACCAGGCGGTCTCGCTGGCCGCATCGAGCCGCGGCTCGCTGATCGGCGCCAACGTGCGGATCGACTGCGGCACCACGCTGGACGTCGCGGCGGGCACGAGGTTCTGGGCGACAAGCTGCTCGGCCTTCAGTTCCAGAGAGGCGGGCACGATCAGGAAGGCGGGGCGGACGTTCAGCACCGTCTTCTTGTCGAGGCCGGTCTGCTTGGCCATCGCCGCCCGAGCCGCGCCCACGCTGCTCACATCGAGCGCCGCGCCGGTGCCCGCGAGGTTCTTGTGGCTGGTGTGGAACAGGGCGTTGCCGTCGGCCATCGCCGGGTTGGCGGTGATGATGCCCCAGACCACGTCGCTCTCCAGCTGAGCGATGGAGTTGCCGTACATCGCCGGGATGCGCGTGAAGGCGTCGAGATCATCGTTGATCAGGGTCTGGCGGGTGATCGCGACCACCCGGCCATAGGTCTTGACCTTGTAGCTCTCCTTGCTCTCGCCGAGCGTG
The DNA here is from genome assembly GCF_007922615.2 of Nitratireductor mangrovi. Taxonomy (NCBI): domain Bacteria; kingdom Pseudomonadati; phylum Pseudomonadota; class Alphaproteobacteria; order Hyphomicrobiales; family Phyllobacteriaceae; genus Nitratireductor; species Nitratireductor mangrovi. Next base: position 3,232,197 of record NZ_CP042301.2, read on the forward strand.
CCGCGCTTGAACTCGCCGCTCTCGCCGACCTCCAGCAGCTGCGGCGCTTCGCCGAGCTGGACCCGGTGCATCGCCTTGAAGTCGGTGGCGAGCACCTGGCGGCAGAACAGCATGAAGGTGCGGGGATAGGCCTCGTAGGCCTGCCGCAGGGTCTTGTTGGTGACCGCCGACAGGATCTCGGGGAAGTCCGAGGTCGAGTGTAGCGCTCGCGTCGCCACCTCGTCGCGCGACAGGCCCCGCGTGTTGACCCCGGCATTGCCGAGGCTCTCGCGGGCCAGTTCCAGCAGCGTCATGCCGCGGTACTGGCGCGCGGCGTCCTCCAGCTGGAACAGCGTCGGGCTGTAGCGATGCAGCAGCGCGTTCGCCACGGCATCACGGCGGGTGATGCGCTCGTCCCGGCCGCCGAGGGGGACAGAGACATGCGGGAATGTCCGGGTCTCGTCCGACTTCGCGGCGACCTGGTCGAGGATCAGGCGGCGGGACTCGTCGACGCTAACGCCGCGCTTGACCAGATCTTCGGCGAAACCGCGCTCGAGGTTCAGCCGCCCGGCCAGATCGTAAATGGTGGAGACGCGGTCGCGCTCGGCCTCGCGGGCGCGGGTGGCGACCGTCTCGGTGTCGGGTGCAGCGGGGCCGTCGGCTTTCGGAAGCTTCGGCTGGGTGCGGGTTTCCACTGCGGCGACCTTCGGGTCGGGCGCAGCCGGTTTCGGCTCGGTCATGGTGGTGTCCTCGGTTTCGACCGGCGCGGTCGGCTGGGTGGTGGTGGGGGTTGCGGCGTCGCTCGCCGGGGTCTGGGTCTTGTCCGTCATCGGGGATGCTCCTTGCGGTGTGGGGGCGTCCCGGCGGTGAAGGACGCAGTCGTGAAGGGGATGCTGGGCACGGAAGCCCGCGGCGGGGTCGGCGCCGACCGCGACGGCGGAGACCTCGAACGGCGTCCAGTCGACCGCGCGCCAGAGTTCGCGGGCGGCTTCGGGTTTGGAGACCTCGAAGCGGTGGACCTGGTAGCCAATGGAGACCGCGCGGATGTGCCCGGCCTGGATGTCACGCCAGATCGGCTCGACGTCGGCGCGTTCGCTGATCCGCACCAAGGCGATGCCGCGGCCGTTCTCGATCCGCGCCGAGCCCGGCACGACCGAACCGATCACCGCGTCGAGCGTGTCGAGCTCGTGCACCTTCAGGAACGGCGCGCCCGCGTTCAGCCGGTCGAGCCGAACATGGGCCGGATCGAGACTCAGTTCCTCGTCATAGGGCTCGCCGAAGAAAGTCGCGCGCCGGACGCGCGCCCCGGCCGACCAGACCACCTCGACGGTGCGGCTGTCGGCATCGGCCGTGTTCGGCGCAAGCTCCGCCGACCGGCGCATGGCCGGCAGTTCGATCATCGTGTCCATGAAGGTCAGTCCTGTTGGTCGGCCTGCGCCGGTTCGGTTTCCGCGTCGGCGGAGGGGTAATCGGCCGGTTCGTCTGCATCCGGATCGGTGGCCGGATCGCTGGTCTGCGCGCTGCCGGTCTTGGTGACGCGGCGCGGATCGCTGTCGAGCACCAGCCCCAGCGCATCAAGCTTGGCGTTGGTGGCGGCGATCTCGGCCAGCACGGCGTCGGGGTTGCGGCCCTGCCGGGCGATCACCTCGGCCAACGTCATGGTGCCCGAGCGGATCGACAGCAGGTTCGCCATCGCGTCCTTCTGCGGATCGACCGCCTCGAACTTCGGCGGCGACCATTCGACCGGCACGGTCGGCGACGGGATCTGGCCCGCCGCCCACGCGGCTTCCGTGAACCAGCGCCAGACCGGGGCGCAGAGCATCGGAATGAACAGCTGCCACTGCACGGCGTCGATCTGGCGGCGGAACTCCACGAGCCCCGCCCGGATCGAGGAATAGTTCACTTGGGACAGGTCCCCGGTCAGCAGCTCGTAGGGCACCCGGAACCCGGCCGAGATCGTGTGCAGGCTGGCCCGCTTGTATTCGCCGTAGCCGCCGGTGGCCGACGGCTGGTTGAACCGGATGTCTTTGCCGCCGCGCGCATAGGCGATGAGCCCCGGCTCGAACTGCTCGACCCTGTTGCCGTCGGCATCGACCACGGAGGGCGCGATGCCCTGTTGCGCCTCGTCGTCGCCGAAGACGATGGCGGTGACGCAGGCCTCGGTCTTCTTGCGGACCAGTTCAGCCACCTCATAGTCGTCCAGATCCCGCAAAGACCGGATCACCGGCGCGCCCCAAGGGACGCCGCGCGCCTGCGTGCGCTGCTTCTCGTAGACATGGGCGATCTCGGCCGCCGGGACCGGGCGACTCTGCAGGCCGTTCTGCAATGCCCCATAGGCGTCGCCGGGATGTTCGGCATGCAGCCAGTAGGCCCTGCGCTTGCCGACCGGGTCGAACTCGATCCCCTGCACCAGCCGTCCCGCGCCGAGGGCGCCGGATTTCGTGGCGTCGAGGAAGTCCGCCTCCAGCACCTGCAATTGCAGCGGCACCGGCAGACCGTCGCTCGCGCGCCGCAGGCGGCGGCGCACCAGCACCTCGCCCGCCTCGACCATCTCGCGGCAGATCAGCGTCTGCAGACCGTAGAAGTCGAGCTGACCGTCGGCATCGCACTCCGCCATCCAGCGTTCGAAGAGCGCGTCGACCTTCCGGTCCAGCCTGTCGTCACCGCTCGCGGCGCGCGGCATGATCCCCGCGCCGATGATGTTGTTGACCAGCACCGCCACGGCCTTGGCCGCATGCGGGTTGTTGCGCACCAGATCCCGCATCCGGTCGCGCAAGAGCGCTCCGGCCACGCCGATCTCGGTGTCGGCCGAGGATCCCGGCGCGCGCCAGCCGTCCGTCCGTCGCCCTTTCGCGGCCCCGTCATAGCCGCGCGTCAGGGTCTCGAAGGCCTGACGGGCCAGCACGCGCCTGGCGGCGGCCCGAGGGGCGACGGAGGCAATGGCCCTGTCGAACCAGTTGGCCGACATCACCGGTCTCCGCGCGAGAAGCCCGCGAACCCGGCGATCGGCAGCGGTTGGCTGACGCCCGCGATGGCGCGCTCGATGGTCCGGATGCGGGCGAGCAGATCCTCGGCCGAACCGTAGTCGACGGACTTGCCGTCGTAGCTCACCCGCGTCGTGCCGCTGGCATAAGCGCGGCGCAGCGCCGAGAGCTCGGTTTCCGTCCAGTCCGTCATGTTCAAAACCATCCCTCCCGCCGTCCAAGCCAGTCGGAGCGGCGCTTGCCCTGCGGGGCCTGTCCCGGCCGGTTGATCTGTCCCGCGGGATCGGTGTCGGTGGGGGCGGCCCCGAGCTGATCCTCGAGGTCGCGCCATTTCTCGTCGGGCCAACGGTCCGCGCCCGCGATCCAGGCGGCGGCGCGGGCATAGACCCGGCAATCCAGCGCCTCGTTGCGCTCGCGGAGCTTCTGCCATTCCAGCCGGGCGAAGCCGCGTTTCGTGCGCACAGTCACCAGCTGTTCGGCCACGAACTGCTTCAGCCATTCGTTCTCGATCCAGTGCGGCAGATGCACTGAGCCGGGCGGGAACGCCGCCCCGTCAGCCATGTCCTCCTCGGTCGGGCGTGCCAGCCGCAGGAAGCGGTATGTCTCGGCCTTGAAGGTCGACACCGCCACGGTCCAGAGCCGGGCCCCGCGCCGCAGGCGTTTGCCGCCCTCGGTCGCATCGACGAAGGTCGGGCCCGAGACCGGGCTGGAACGATTGAACCCCTCGACGCCCTTGACCGGCGAGACCTGCGCGAAGCCTTGCGCCCGCGACCAGGAATAGACGGCCGGAGCCTCGTAGCCCGTGTCGATGGCCAGCCGCGCGATCCGCAGATGCGCGCTGCGTTCATGCGGCCAGCTTCGATCCAGCAGCGCCGTCAGCTCCGACCACGCATCATGCCGATCAGGGCCGCCCTCGATGACGACGTGATCTACGAGCCAGGACTCAAGTCCGCGCCCCCATGCCCAGACATCGACCTCGATCCGGTCCTTCTGGACGTCGGCCCCGGCAGTCAGGAACAACCCGCCCGCAGGCACGGTGCCGGATTTCCAGCGCTCGCGCCGCTCGTAGAGCTGCTGCCAGTCCGGCGCTTCGCCGCTTTCGACCCATGTCTCGCCGAGGATGGTGTTGCGGAACGCCTTGATCGCCTCGTCCGACCCTTGGGCCGCCTCCCAGCCACGGGCAATGCGGGACCAGCTGAGCCAGCCCACCGGCGAATAGAGCGCTGAGAGGTGATATCCGACCGTGGTCGGGTCAGCGGCGACGGCCGTCGCCCGCCACTCACCGCCCTCCAGCATCGCCGTCTTGTGGTGTTCCGCGATTGCTGTCTCGCAGCCCTCGCAGTGATATTCCGCCGTCTCGGGACGACCCTTCTGCCAGCGCAGCCGCTCGAACTTCAGCCATTGCGCGTGGCCGCAATGCGGGCACGGCACGAAGAACCGCCGCTGGTCGCTCGCCTCGTATTCCCGCTCGATCCGGCTCAGCCCACGGATGGTCGGGGTCGACACCAGGAACACCTTGCGCCGGTGGGCGAAGGTCAGCGACCGCGCCTCGGCCAGCGTGACCGGATCGCCTTCCTCGTCGGCCGAAGCCGGATAGGCGTCGACCTCGTCGAGGAAGATGTACCGCGCCGGGGTCGATCGGAGCCCGACCGCCGAGTTCGCGCCCGTCATGATCAGGATGCCGCCCGCGAACTCCTTCGACAGCATGGTGTTGCCCGCATCGCGGGATCGCGCGGGCTTAACCCGCTCCCGCAGCTCCGGGCTTTCGTCGATCAGCGGGTCAATCCGCTGCCGCGAGTTGCGCTTGGCCAGTTCCACCGTCGGCTGGACCGCCAGCATCGGACCCGGCGCCTGGTGGATCGCGAACCCGATCCAGTTGTTCCCCGCCTCGGTCGCGCCGACCTGTGCCGCCTTCATGAACACGATCCGCTGCGTGGGATCGCCCGGCGACAGCCGGTCCATGATCTCGCGCATGTAGGGCGTGCGCACCGTGCGATACCGCCCCGGTTCGGCCGAGGCGCGGCCCGAGAGCATGCGGTGCCGGTCGGCCCATTCCGAGACGGTCAGGTCCGGGTCGGGTCGCAGCCCGTTGCCCCAGGCGCGCAGGATCTCGCCCGCGCCGTCGAAATCGGTCAGGCCATCGCCGCTCTCACCGGAAGTCGGGCCGGACCTCGGCGAGTTCGTCGAGGTGGGCGCGTACATGTTTCTCCAGGACCTTCTGCATCGCGGCTGGCTCAACGGTGATCTGCTGGCCCGCCACTTCGCTGCACGAGGCCGAGAGGTCGGCCGCCATCAGCGCCGCCGCGCGCGCAGGCCAGTTTACCCACGAGTCCCGTTCTTCCCGCGCCAGCCGGAACACCAGCGCCAGCGCGCGGGCCCGCTCGATCAACTCCCCCTTCAGCTTCTGGAGCCGGATGCGCCGCTCCTGCGCCTTCAGTACCTCGTTCGCCGTCTTGGCCTGCAGGAAGGTCGTGCCGCCGCCAACCGCCGGGACAGCCAGCCCCTGTTCGCGCAGCGTGTCGCCGACAGCGGCGACCGCCGCCTCGGGGACAGGCTTCAGCTTCGGCGCGGGCGGCTTGCGGGTCTTCGACGGGTCCGTCGTCTCCGCCCGCCGCGCATCACTGGCGGCCGCATTGATGCTGCCGTCAGGATAGAGGACCAGCCGCTCGGCCGTCTTCGCCTTCTGGATCGCGCCGCGCGACAGCCCGACATGCGCGGCGTACTGGCGCTCGCTCATGCCCTGCATCGACGGCTCCGGTTATCATTCTGAATCATGTACTTATCGAGTTGATAAGCGGTGCGGACAGAGGGAACGTGTCTCCAGAAGGACGATGCAACTCACCAAGGAGCCACCTCGATGACCACCCGCCTGAACCCGATCACCACGCCGCGCTTTGAGGCCCGCGCCGAGAAAGCGCGCCGGAACAAGGAAGCCGCGCTCACGGCCTTCATCGGCAAGAAGGCCGAGATCGACGAGATGCTCGCCCGCCTGCAGGCGCTCAGCGACGACCATTTCAACTGCGCCCCCGACGAGGCGGGCTGGGCGATGGTCGGCACCCTCGAACACTACGCCAGCCTCCTGAAGCGCATCACCGACAGCGCCTTCGGCGAGGGCGAGCACGCCCGCTGATCTCCGGCGCTGCCGGAACTCCCGCCGCGCGCCCTGCGCGGCTCGGGGTCGTAAAAGGCGCCGCATGTCGCGGGCCCGAATACGGAGACGACCCCATGACCCAGATTCTGCTTTCCGACGCCCAAGCCGTCATCTTGTCCACCGCCTGCGCGCGCGAGGACGGGGCAGTCTTCCCTGTCACCGCCAGCCTCAAGGGCGGCGCCGTCGGTAACGTCTGCAAGAGCCTCCTGAAGCTGGGCCTGATCGAGGAAATCGCCGCCACGGATCTCAACACGGTTTGGCGGCACGACGAGGAGCGCGGCCCGATCACGTTGCGCGCCACCCCGCTGGCCTACAGCACCCTCGGGATCACGGACGAACCGGGCGAGACGCCGCCGCCCGAAACGCCGACCGCCCCAGTCAAGCGCCGGAAGGGCACCAAGCAGGAGACCCTGATCGAGATGCTCCGCGCAGAGGGCGGCGCGACCATCGACGAGATCGTCGCCCAAACAGGCTGGCAGTCGCACACGGTGCGCGGCGCCATGTCCGGGGCGCTGAAGAAGAAGCTCGGGCTCGAGGTCACCTCCGAAAAGATCGAGGGGCGCGGGCGCGTGTACAGACTCCCCGCCGCCTGACGCACCGGACCCCGAAAAGTTGATGGCCGCCGTCCCTCCGGGGCGGCGGTCGATCATTTGGCGCTCCGCATCCGGATCGCCTCAAACACCCGCCGCAGGGCGAAGGATCGTGCGATGCTCACCAAGGTGAAGATGGCGCCCATCTTCAGGTTCTGCGCCAGCGTCGTGTGCAGCCCGAAGACCGGGAAGATCAGGATCTGCGTGACCACCGCGACGCCGTAGCCCACGATGACGTTGGCGACGGACTCGACCAGCGACATGAGGCGGGACTGCTTCACGCCGCTGCCTCATCCATCAGCCAGCAGTTCAGCCGCCAGAGTTCGCAGCGCATGCGCCGCAACCAGCGGCACCACTCCGTTGCCACAGAGCCGAAGCCGGTCCACCCGGTGGGCCAACCCATCAGTGCCTCGACGAACAGCGGGTTCAAGCTCCGGCGCGGCTCGGAGGTATCGCTCCCAGCCATCGGCGTCGCCAGGACCTGGCGGCCAAGCAGGCCGTTCACCGGTGTGTTCGTCAGCGTCGTCGCTCCGTCCTTGTGATCCCGTGCTGTTGGCGTCATCCACATCTGACTGGCATGGGTCAGATCGGCCGTCCGGCGGTTGCCCGCGCTCGGCTTGCAGCCGTCGTTCGCCATCGGCGTCGGCCAGTCCCGCGCCATGCGGTCCAGACCCTTCTCGTCTTTCCGCGCGCCACCCCGGCTGCGAAAGCTGTCGATCTGCGGCGTCGGCCACATCGCGGCCGTCGTCGCGAGGTTCATCCCATGCTGACCCGCTTCCTGCGAGGGCGTCGGCTTCGTCTGCCGGTTCTCGTTGGCGCTGGCGCGGGGCGTCGGCCACAGCCGCAGCAATTCCGTCCGGTTCCCGCCACTCGACCGGGTTCCAGAGCAGGCGCGCGGGGTCGGCCAGCTCGTCTCCTTCGCGGAGGGCGAGGATGAAGAGCCGCTCGCGCTTGTGGGGCGCGCCGACTTCCGCCGCCGTGAAGAGGCCTGCCGCAAGCTTGTAGCCCATACCGACCAGTCCTGCGGCGACTTCGGGGAAGCCGAGGCGGAGATGATGGGCGACATTCTCGAGGAACACGAAGGGCGGCTCGATCTCGCCGATGATGCGGGCGACATGGGGCCAGAGGTGGCGCGGGTCGTCCGCGCCCCGGCGCTTGCCCGCGACCGAGAACGGCTGGCACGGATAGCCCGCAGTGACGATGTCCACCGCGCCGCGCCACGGGCGGCCGTCGAAGGTGGCAACATCGTCCCATACAACAGCCTGATCCAGGGACGCATCTTCCATCCGCGCCACGAGAGTGGCTGCGGCGTAGGTTTCCCGTTCGACATGGCCCACAGCACGATATCCGGGGATAGCGATGGTGAGCCCGAGGTCGAGACCACCTGCGCCGGAGCAGAGGGAGAGGCCGAACAGGCATGCGTCTCCGGCTCCGGAAGTGTCTCCGGAGGAAGGTAAAGCCAGGTCATGCATGTCACGCGTCGGTCTTGCGCTTTCGCGCGGGCTCGGGGGCGGTGTCCGTTGCCGGGGGATCGGCCGGGGCGTCGGCGTCGTCGCCCAGCCGCTCGGCCCTCACCTGCGCGAAGGTCCGACCGTCGCCGTCGAGGATGGCATCGCGGCCGGTCTCGGCCTGCCAGCGCTCCACGGCGACATCGACATAGGCCGGGCTGATTTCCATCGCGAAGACGCGGCGGCCGTTGGCCTCGCCCGCCATGATCTGCGAGCCGGAGCCCGAGAACGGCTCGTAGCAGAGGCCGCCGCGTGCCACATGCTGGCGCATGGGGATGCCGAAGGCGTCCAGCGGCTTCGGCGTCGGGTGGTCGGGCCGCTCGTCCTTCGCGAAGGACGGCATCTCCCAGGTCGAAGGCAGCGTCTGCTCGGCCACCTTCGGCGGACGGTTCGGGCGGCGCCAGCCCATGAAGCAGGGCTCGTGCTTCCAGAGGTAGTGGGACCGGGTCAGGACGCCGCGGTCCTTCACCCAGATGATCTGCTGGTGGACGAAGGCGCCCGCCTTTTCCCAGCAAGCCTCGAGCATCGCCTGGCGGCGCGAGGCGTGCCAGCAGTACCAGGCGGCGTCCTCGGTGATCGCCTCGGCCACGGCCGCAGCGATGAACCCGTCGTAGAGCTCCGCGCCCTGAGAACTGTCGTCCCAGGTCGTGCCATAGGACGCGGACCAATCCTTGTTGCGGGTCGGATGGTTCGAGCCGTCGTAATCGACGAGATACGGCGGATCGGTGGCGAACAAGATCGCGCGCTCGCCATTCATCAGGCGGCGCACATCGGCAGCGCTGGTGCTGTCGCCGCAGAGCAGGCGATGGTCACCGAGGATCCACAGATCGCCGGTGCGCGACGCCGGATTGCGGGGCGGTTCGGGGATGGTCACCGGCGGCACGGAGCCCCCGGCGCCGCCTACTTCTTCATCCCCCTCCGGCACGAAGGCCAGCAGCTTGTCGAGTTCGCCGTCGGAGAAGCCGACCAGCGACAGGTCGAAATCTTCGGCCAGCAGGTCGTTGAGCTCCGCCGATAGCAGCGCCTCGTCCCATGTGCCGAGCTCGGTCAGCTTGTTGTCCGCGATGCGATATGCCCGGCGCTGCGCCTCGGTCAGATGCCCGAGCACGATCACCGGCGCTTCCGTCAGCCCGAGCTGCGTCGCCGCCAGCACGCGGCCATGGCCCGCGATCAGCTCCCCGTCGTCGCCGACGAGGCAGGGCACGGTCCAGCCGAACTCGGCCATGCTGGCGGCGATCTTCGCGACCTGGTCCGCGCCGTGCGCCTTCGCGTTCCTCGCGTAGGGCTGGAGGCGCGACAGCGGCCACATCTCGATCGCGTCCGGGGCGAAGCTCAGCATCATGGTGGGCAAGGTTCCTCGGTCGGGTGGATGCCGGTGGCTTCCGGACTCCGGATGCCGGGCCGGACTCCAAGCGGGGTCCAGCGGCCACCAGCGGTGTCCGGTCGGAAGGCCAGCGTTCATTGGTGTTTGCGCGGTGCTCGGGTGGCTCCGGCTTCCGGGTGGCTTCCCAAAAATCAGGCCCTTTCGCTGGCGATGTCCCGCGCTTCGCCCGCCAGCATACGAATGTCGCGCAAAAGGAACCGCGGAGTCGGCTGAGGGGCTTGGCAGGGGCGGAAAGCGGCCCGCAAGGAAAGGATAAGCGCCTTTCCTTTTCCAAAAGGCCTGCCAACGAAAGGATGGTTTCGCTCGGGACCGCGCCGCGCGCGCCTCTCCCGAGCTTATCCTGAACCTAGCCCCTGAACCGGTTTTCTGTCCCGTCGAAAACTGTCCGCCGCACACCTTCCCCTGTGGCGCGCAGGGTTACGCGCCACCGGCCAGTTCGATCACGCGCCGCTTCGACAGGTTGCGGTTGAACCGACGCCGGTTGAGCTTCAGCGAGATGACGCAAAGCCCGTAGAGCCAGTGCTGGTTGGCAGCCGAGCGTTGCAGACCGACCGTCCAGCAGATGGTCTTCCACCGCTCGCCATGCGCGCGCATCCAGACGATCTTGCCGTCGACGGGGTCGAGGCAGGCGGTCCAGGTCAGCGTCTCCTCCATCCGGCTGATCGCCTGCGGCGAGGGCAGCACACGCATCGGCTTCGGCTCCTGGCCCACCTTGTCGGCGAAGCTGTGGACGATCTCGGGCCACGTGCTGAAGTAGCCCTGCCGTCGCGGCTCGGGCAGGCGCTTGAGCACGAAGGCCGCCTCAGCGAGACGGGCCTCGACGAGGGACGGGGTCCACTTATCCATGGCGCCCTCCCTTGTCGGAGGGGGGCGGCCCGTAGAGCTTTTCGCCGAGCTGGCGGACGAGTTCGCGTTCCGGCCAGGTCAGGCGCGCGTCCTCGAGCGAGACGGCGAGGAGACCCTGCTCACGCCAGCCATCGCGCTTCACCTGGTCCGGATCCCGGCGATGGCCGCCGTAGCCCTTGGGATGCCACCTCATGCGACACCCCCGTTCGTCTCGATGGCCCAAAGCAGCAGCGCGATGGCGTCGGCCTCGTTGTCGTCGGCAGGGCTGAAGCCTCGGGCCCGGGCGGCAGCGATCATCGCTTCCTTCGGCGCGTTGCCCTTGCCCGTGGCGTGGCGCTTGATCGTGCCGACAGGAACGCCGGCATAGGGCACGCCCCGCAGTTCCGCCCATGCCGTCAGCGTGGCCATGAGCCCGCCATAGACATGGGCCGCATCTGTTCCGGCGTGGCGGCGCACCTCCTCGAACCAGATCGCGGCGATCGGCCCCGACAGGCGGTCGATCTCGGTGAGCCAGTTCGTGAAGCGCAGATAGCGCATGCCGCCACCGTCATAGCGGCCGGGCCTGAAGCTCGCGGTCCCGCTGGTGATCAGCCCTTCGGCCGAGCGCAACGCCCAGCCGGTGCTGGTGCCGAGATCCAGCGCGAGAATGCAGCGGTCGAGATTGCCGACAGCTGTGAGAGGCACTGCGGCGATGTGTTGGGAACGGTCCATGACGACCTCCTCTTCGATTGGGCGGTCGGGGCGGCACGGCAGCCTGGTGAAGGCAGCACGCGCGCCCGGGCCGGGATCGCGAGGTCTGGTCAGGGTCACGTTGTCGTTGCCGGGAGCGCCCGGCGCTTCCTTCAATGGCTTCACCCCGTCCGCTTGAAGGAAGTGGGGTCGCAAGCCATTGGCAGAATAAGGATAAATCTCTTCTTTCAATATTTCAGTTACTTCATGGGGTATGTGTCTGGCTTCCATCCCCGCCCACGCGCGCGAGTCGTCTTGCGTGAAATATTGAAAGAAGTCCGCCGCGCCGGATTTCCGTTTCGGGACCGAGGCTTGGGCGGCAACTTCCTTCACATGAAGGATGGGGGCCGTTGAAGGAAGCATCGTCCCGGCCCTCACCGCAGCGCCCGGAAGCGCATGGCCTTCCGACCCCCGGTCTCCTGCTCGACCGTGACGATGTCTCCGCTCTCAACCAGCGTGAGCAGGATGTCGTCGCGGTCGCGCGCCCGAAGCCATTGCGAGGCGCGGGTCAGCTCGGACTTGGTGACGCCTGCCGACCCCGCCTTGCGGATGATCTCGCGCACCCGCTTCAGATGCGCCTCTGTCTCGGTGTCGGCGACGTGGCGCTCGACGGCGTCGATGGTGCGCCTGGCGAAATGGCGCACGAAATCGATCGCCCAGACAGCATCCTTGAGCCGGATGACGGGATGGACCGCATCCCGCCCCACGGCCAGGACGAGCGCGACCTTGGCCGCGTTTTCCGCGATCCGGGCGAGGATCGGCGTGTGGAACGTGCCGGCCGCGGCTCTGAGTTCGGCGGTGATCTCGTCGCGGAGCGCGTCGAAGCGAAGCTGCGCCTCGTCGTCCATCGGCACGGTCATCGGATCGACCGCGGTCTCTGGTCCGGATGTCCGGCCGGCGAGGTTGCCGCTGGCTTGGCCGCCGCCTTCGGCGAGCCGCTGCAGCCCCTCGATCAGCGGCCGGGGCGATCTCCGGAGCCCGGCGCTACGGTTCTCGTCCGGATAGTCCTCCTCACTCGGCAGGATGATGAGCCGGGCGAGCGAGCCGTCCACCACGTTGGCGCCCTGCAGCGCCCCCCAGAAATGCAGTGGCGTCGTCGTGCCGTAGACGCAGAGGCAGGGCTGTACGATGTCGCGCCGCTCGTTCGAGCCGTCCCGGTTGGCGTATTCCGCGCCGAGGAAGATCCCGCTGGCCGCAGTGTAGAGCTCGGTCATGTTGTCGAGGATCTCGGTGATGTGGCGCGGGCTGCGCTTGCGGTCGGCCGCCGCCGAGAGGAACATCCCGAACTCGTCGATCTGGAACAGGATCGCCGGCTGACGGTGGAGCGCAGTCAGGAGCCCCGCGCCCGAGGCGATCTTGTTGCCGCCCAGGTGGTGCGCTAGCCCCGCCGCGAAGAACAGCTCGTTGACGACCTCGCGGGCGTGGTTCTTGCCCGATCCGCTGTCCGCGATGCCGACGATGTAGAGGTTCGTGCGCAGGTCGGTCGTCGTGCGGTAGCGACGCCCCATCAGCGCACCGAGGGCGCAGAGACTGGCGCCCACCGCGAGAAGCGGCTGCGGTCTGCGCGCAGTGTCGATCATATAACGCGCGAGATCGCCCACGAGCCCGCCCGGGATCGTCAACGTGAACGACGGCGCAGGCGTGAGGATCGGCATCGGGGCTTCGGGCTGGGCGAGCCGCGCCAAGAGGCCCGCCGCGGGATGCTCGTCGGCCGCACAAGCCTTCTGGCTGCCGTCGAGCAGGAGGTCGGGATCGGGGCGCCAGCCCTTCTCCATGGCGAGGTGATAGATCGTGCCGGCGCCGATCCGCGCGGGCTTGAAGCTCGTCCATGCCTTCTCCGTCGCTGCCGGGTCGTTCTTGGCCGCCTGCGCCGACCAGTCGGCAAAGAGCGTCGCGCCCTCCTCGCCAAGCGCGCCCTTCAGCGCCATGCCGATGCGCATCCAGCTGTCGTAGTCGAGCTCGGCGTTTGGCAGCCAGGCGAGCGCGCTCCGGATCGCCGCCAGCGTGCCAGCCTGTGCATGGGCGGGCAGACACGGATGTCCGGCCCCGTTCACGCCCTTCGCACCGAGGCTCTTCGGGCGCAGCTCGGGCGGGATCAGCGCCAGCGCCTCGTCGAGGAACGCTGCCGCCCGGTCGGCGTCGATTTCGGGCAGGCTCTCGATGTCGAGATCCGCGAGCCCCTCGTCCGGCCAGGCATAGGGCTGGCCGGTGTCGGGATGCTCGGAATAGGCGACGAACTGCTGTCCGAGGCACAGAACCTCGAGCGGCGCGCGCCGGATCCCGGCGAAGGGCTCTCGCGTGCGATAGACCAGCAGCCGCTTCGGTGCCTTGCCGATCCTGAGCGCGGGCGTGTCGCCCAGCCGCTCGCGGGCCAGTCGTTCGATGCGCAGCGCAAGCTCGCCATCCTCGGCGACGTCGATGTCGAGCGCGGCGACCGCGCCGCCGACGATCCCGACGCCGCAGCTAGGCCAGGTCGACCAGGTCGTGACCTCGAACTCGGTCGTGGCGCGGCTCGCATGCCGGTTCCACTGCGGGTAGTCGTGCCAAGCCGCGCGAGCGAACTGGCCGGGTTTCTTGGTGCCGGGCGCGATCGGCAGGATCGCGTAGCCGTTGGTCACGAGACGCGCGCCCACGCGCGCCATCCACGAGGTGTCCGCCATCAGAAGGGCACCTCCGGGATCATGCCGTCGAGCCGCGCGCGGTCCTTCGCGGCCAGGTCACGAAGGTGGTCGCAGTAGCCGGTGACGATCACCTCGACGAAGGTGTCCCACTCCTCCTCGCTCAGCAGGGCGAGATCGGTCCGGCCGAGGCTGTCGAGATAGGCGCCGCCAGCCTTTCCGCCCTCGACCATGGCCGCCGTCTCATTGGGGGTCGGATCGATCATGCCCGACCTCCGGTGGCAGATGTCCTGGCAAGCCCGGCTGCAGAGGTCTCTGAGGCTCGTGTCGCGCCGCGGGTCGGAGACGCGGAAGCGCGCGTCGAACCAGCCCCAGCCTCCGGGTTCTCGGTGGCAGACGGCGCAGAGCCCGGCACGGCTGTAAGGCATGGGGCGAACCTGTAGGCGGTGATTTCGGTGAAGCGGCCCGCGGGGCGGACGGCGATTTCGGTGGGGCGGCGCAACCGGTCGGCCAGCAGGAGCGCCTCGCCAATGGACTCGGGCACTTCCAGCGCGGGCGCGCGCTCGCGCCACCAGCTCGCGGCCTTCCGGCGCGGATAGCCCTCATGCTCGAAGCAGACCCATTCCGTATGGAAGGCGAGACCGCAGCGGTAGGTGACCTTCAGCGAGACCCGCCCGCCGCGCTTTTCGTGGCGGCTGTAGATGACATCCGTGACGGCGACCCATTGCGGCTTGCCGGTCGACAGCACCTCCAGCGTCGAGGCGGTCGGCTCCAGCTTCACCTCGCGGCCGGGGAACTCGAAACCGCAGTCGGGGCATTCGAGGGCGGCGATGGCCACGATGGTCCCGCATTTCGGGCAGATCTTAGTGGGCGGCGGCCCGTCGCCCGGACCGCCCGGCCGCTTCGGCCGCACCAGATCGATGGGACCATGCCGGCGGACATTGCCCGCGAAATCGAGAACCAGACAGTTTTCCTTGCCCTCGGCGAGCCGCGTGCCCCGTCCGGCCATCTGGACATAGAGCCCGGCCGACTTGGTAGGCCGCAGCATGGCGATCAGATCCACGGCCGGCGCGTTGAAGCCCGTCGTCAGCACGCCCATCGACGCCAGCGCCCTGATCTCGCCGCGCTTGAAGGCGGCGATGATCGCGTCGCGCTCGTCCTTCGGCGTCTTGCCGAAGATGGTGGCGCAGCTCACCCCGCGGCGGCGGAACTCCTCGGCGACATGGGTGGCGTGGCGAACGCCCGAGCAGAAGGCGAGCCAGGATCGGCGCGTTTCGCCATGGGCGATCACCTCGGCCACGGCCGCGCGTGTGATGGCGTCCTGGTCGACCGCGTCCTCGAGGTCGCGCGCGATGAACTCGCCGCCGCGCGATCCCACACCGGTCACGTCGAGGCGGGTCTTGGTCTGCTTCGAGATGAGCGGGGAGAGATAGCCCTGATCGATCAGGTCGCGGACCGACACCTCGTAGGCGATATCGGTGAAGAGCGCATTCTCGCCCTCGTGCAGCATGCCGCTGTCGAGCCGGAAGGGCGTCGCTGTCAGCCCGATCACCTTCAGCGCCGGGTTGATCGCCTGAAGGTCCGTCAGGAAGCGGCGATACATGGTGTTCGACCGGCCGGGGATCAGATGGGCCTCGTCGATCAGCACCAGATCGGCATGGCCGATGCGCGTCGCCTTGTCGTGAATCGACTGGATGCCGGCGAAGAGGATCCGGGCCCGCGCGTCGCGGCGGCCGAGTCCGGCCGAGTAGATGCCCGCCGGCGCCTCGGGCCAGAGCCCGAGCATCTCCGCATGGTTCTGCGCGATCAGCTCGCGGACATGGGTGACGACGAGCACGCGCTGGTCGGGCCAGGCCTTGAGCACGCCGTCGATGAAGGCGGCCATGACGAGGCTCTTGCCGCCGGCCGTGGGGATCACGACGAGCGGGTTGCCGCTCTCCTTCTCGAAATAGCCGTAGATCGAGGCGATCGCGGCCTGCTGGTAGGGGCGCAGGGTCAGCATGCGGCGGCCTCCTCTTCGCGGGCGTCGTTGGTCCAGGCCGAGCCGTCGCGCATGCGGTAGGAGACGAAGTCCTCGCCTGCGTCGGTCACCTCGCCGGGGACCAGATCGGGGATGAACAGGTGCCGGGCGCAGGCGCGGCGCTGGTCGGCCGGGTCGAGCAGCCGGTCGTGACGCGCGCAGTGCCAGCCACCTTCGATGGGCGTGGAATGCAGGCAGGACCGACAGGTGACGGCCGCGGCCTCCTCGCCATGGCAGAGCCCGTGGTGGTCGCAGAACCGGCACTCGAACCAGGCAGGATCCGCGCTGATCCGCTCGGGCGGGTGCTGGGCGAAGATGATCCGTCGCGCCTTTTCCAGCAGGCGCTCGCCCATCGCGGGGTCAGCCGGGACGCGCTCTATGTGCAGCGCGTCCGTGTCCTTGCAGACCGCGACGTAGAGCGCCCGAGTGATGCCGGTCAGGTGCATGTAGACCTGCATCTGCGCGGCGTGCTGGGGCTTCGCGAGCGCGACGCCCTTGGCGATCAGCTCGGCAAAGCTCTTCGCGGAATGCGTCTTGAACTCGACGACGTGCCATGTCTTCGGCGCTTCGAGCAGCCCGAGCGCGACACCATCAAGCGAGCCGCCGAAATGACCGCCGTGCGCCTCGACGCGGAACTGCCGCCCGGTCTCGGGATCGACCTCCAGCACCGTCGCGCCGGTGGCGCGCAGGTCGCGGACGAGCCGCGCCTCTTCCAGCTGGCCGGTCTCGAACAGCCGCAGGATACGGCCGGTGTGCCGCGCGGGCATCGCCCAGCGGAAATCGTACCAGAGCGCGCGGGCGCAGGACTTGCCGATCAGCGAGGCGCCAAGGTGGTCGCGGAAGCCGTCGCCCTGC
Organism: Nitratireductor mangrovi; assembly: GCF_007922615.2. Classification (NCBI taxonomy): domain Bacteria; kingdom Pseudomonadati; phylum Pseudomonadota; class Alphaproteobacteria; order Hyphomicrobiales; family Phyllobacteriaceae; genus Nitratireductor; species Nitratireductor mangrovi. The sequence goes on from NZ_CP042301.2 coordinate 3,248,861, forward strand.
CGGGCCTCGTAGGAAGCGTAGATCGCGGAGAGGGTCGGCGTCGGGGGTTCGGGAAGTTCGGCCATCAGCACGCCTCCTCCCGCTCGAGCCGCGCCCGCGCCTCCGCCAGCACAGCCGTCCAGGCGGCGCCGTCATGGCGCTCGCGCAGGATGGCGATGATCATGTCCTTGAGCCGTTCGCGCCGGCGGCGGCCACCCTGACGGGCGACGATCTCGGCGCGCTCGCGATTGAGGTGACGCAGCGCCGTGCGCGCGCGGTGAAACCAGTCGGGGTCGATCGGCTTCGCTGTCCGCTGCCGCGTCAGATCGGCGGTCGCGATCTGCGTGCGGATTTTCGCGATGGCGTCCTCGATCTCGATCAGGCGCCGCGTGTCGTCAGGCAAGCCGGGGGCGTTCGCGGCCGCGCAGGCCGCGTCGGTGGTGTTGGTCATGGTCGGTCTCTCGGGTCTGGCGATGTCCGGGCCGCGAGCCGAGTGTCAGCCCGCGGCGGCCGAGGGCGTCAGCTCTTGCGGTTCCAGGGCGCGGTGGCCGGGCGGGCGGTCGCCTGGGCGGGCGCGCTGGCCGGCTGCGTCGAGGCGGGCTTGGGCGGGGTCGCCTGCGCCGGGGCCTCCGGCACCAGGTAGCGGATCGTGTTGCGCTCGCCGTAGCCGTCCTTCGGGGGCTTCACGCCGACCTGGATCGTCATCGGGATCAGGTGCAACTCCTCGCTGTCGTTCACCTGCAGCTTCCCCGTGGCGTGGCAGATCGCCGACAGCGTGCGCTGCGCGATCTCGACCGTGGTCGGGTTGGCGTTCACCAGGTTCAGCTGGTCGAAGACCTTGCGGCCCTGCTGCGGCCCTTCGAGGATGTCGAGCATCAGCCAGAGATACTGCCCCATCCCGTTCTTCGTGACGCGCATCTCGCTCTCGACAATCTGGGCGCGATACTTGCCCGCGGGCAGGATCTCGTAGGCGGTGGTGGGCTCGATGCCGGTGGCGTCAAAGGCGCTGTCGAAACGTGCCATCGTTCTGTCCTTTCAGTCGTAATCAGGCGGATTGGGGCATGGCGGCCAGGAACTCCGACCACTCGAGCGGGAGGGTTTCCGGCAGGCCGTAGCGGTTCTTGGCGAGGAAGGCGGGGCGCTCTTCGGTGTGCATGACGCGCGCGCCGGACCCGAGCGCCCGGGTCACCTTCTTGTTGAAGCCGACGTCGGACTTGCTGACCGAGATCCGGTAGTTGGCGAAGAGTACGACGTCTGAGTGCTCCTGCAGCAGCGCGGAGGCGCGGGCCTGCAGCTTGATCACGTACCGGTCGTAGGGTTCGTGCTCGGGGCTGTCGAAGCGCTTGATGTCGGTATGGGCGATCTGGATGACCGCCATGCCCTTCCGGTCGCGGAGCGCATTCAGCCTGTCGATGTATTCGCGCCAGATGGTCAGCGCCTCGGCGTAGCCCTTGCCGAAGCCGGGGCTTTCGATCGACTGCCAGCCATTGCGCCGGCAGGCCTCGGCCCAGATCAGCGGCTCCAGCCAGTCAACGCTGTCGACCACCACCGTCGAATAGGGGTGGTCCTCGTCGAGCAGGGCGTCGAGCGCCTCGGCGACCTCCGCGTAGCTCGTCGCCAACGGGAAATGCGGCACCTGCAGCTTGCCGAGACCGTCCTCGGTGAGGACGAACACAGGTGCGTCGGCGGACGCCGCGAAGGTGGACTTGCCGATGCCGGCGACGCCGTGGATCAGCACGCGCGGCGGGCGCAGAGCCGTCGAGGTTTGCATGGATGCGAGCGAGATGGCCATCAGCGGGCCTCCTCGCCGAGCAGCAGCCGGAACTTGGGCTTGCCGGTGCGAACCGTGCGCGCGGGCTCGAACTCCTGGCGGATGTCCGTGGGCCAGGCGGTGTACTTGCGCTCGGGCACGCTGAACGCGAAGTCGACGTAGTCGGCGGGATCGGCGCCATCGGCCCGGATGCGCTCGACCAGACCGGCGAGCATCGCCTGGTCCCAATCGACGCGCTTGGGGAGATCGGCGACCACGGTGACCGGGCCGTCCTGCAGCCGGATGGTGCCGGTGTCCTTGCCTTCCGCGCGGCGGGCGGCCTGCGCCTGCTCGCCGTACTTCAGCGCGATGGCCCCCGCGATCCAGTCGTAAAGAGTCTTGGCGGCGCGCAGCCGCTCACAGGCTTCGTCTTCTGCGAGCGCCAGTTGCTCACCAGAGAGGGCAATGAGCTCGTCGATCGACATGGAGGACAGATCGTCGAGGGTGATGCGGTTGGGGATCGTCATGGCTACCCCCATCACGCCAGCTTCACGGCGGGCTTGTCGGCCGTGCTCGAGCAGTGCCGGTTGGCCTCGTAGGCCTCGACATCCTCGAGCCGGTACACGACCCGGCCCCCGATCTTGATGAAGGCGGGGCCCTCACCGGTCCAACGCCAGCGCTCCAGCGTGCGCGGGCTGATTTTCCATCGAGCCGCCAGCTCGACCTGGTTGAGATGCGTGACTGACATCGTCGTCTCCTTCGCGATTGGCCGAATGCCTGCGAAGGAGACTGGGGTGTGCGAGGGGAGGAGATCGGGAGGGCGGATGGAGGGGAGACGGGAGGAATGCAGATCGGGGCCCCCGAAAACGAAAAAAGGCCGCCCCGAAGGACGGCCTGATCGTCGTGATTTCGTGGCGTCACACCTCGAGCCAGGCGCTGGAGCCGCTCTCCCGGATGACCTCCTGCCACGTGGGGTGCCCGTCGAAGAGATTCTTCAATCGCTTCACGGAGGGACCGCACTCGGCCTCCTCGAGGATGCGCGCGACGGGCAGCACCGGATCCCCGTCCAGCCAGGCCTCGGCGAGCATGGCGACGGCGATCTTCTGCTTGCCGCCGGTGAACTCGTGCCACTTGCCATGCACGATCAGCACGCCGCCGTCGCCGGAGACCCAGACGGGTTCCTTGCGCGACGGGCCCTTCAGCAGGCGGGCGGTCAGGACCTCCGGGGCGATGGCGAGCCCATCTTCATGATCGACCACGTCTGCCAACGCGACGAACTCGTGGCCCCGGATGAAGCGGAAGCGATGCCGATCCGGAGGGTCGAGAAAGAGGACCACACGAAGCCCGTCGGCCGGGCGGCGCGCAACGAGCTGGCGGAACTCCTCGAACACGGCCGGTGTCGTCAGACGGCGAGCGACCCAGATCCCGACACGTGCCCTTCGCTTCGGCAGCCGTGCTGTCCCGAAGTCCAGCACCGCGCCGTGGAGGTACGAAACCGGGTCTTTTCCGAGCGAGCAGTCGAGGCGGGCGACCACCCGCCGAGCTGCTACTCCCATGTCCAGCGCATAGACCCGGCGGCGGGCGCTCGCCTGTTCGTCGTGCCAGGCCGCGTTGCCGAGATGCCCATGCTGGCCGGTGATCGGGTGGGCGATGACGGACGTCGGGGTGTCGTCCAGATCGTCCTCGGCAACGACGGACATTGCGCCGCCGCGCTGCACGAGGAGTCCGGTATCCATCAGCGTCTTTCCGGCGCCGCGCATATGCGCCAGCGCCATGGCCGAGACCCGCGCATCGCGGGTCCCGGCGATGGACGAGAGCAGCCGGCGGGCGGCGAGATCAATCCTCGAAGAGCTGCAGGTCATCGACCAGGATCCCCCAGCGCCGCAGGTACTTCTCGCCGATCATCTGCTCGGTCGCGGTGCGATCCTTCAGGTCGCAGCCGTGGGGCCAGGTGATCGACAGCGTGAGTGTGCGCCGGCGGTCGCCCCCTGGGCGCTTGGCAAGCTTCACCGCCAGTTTGGCCCGCGTGATGACGAAACCGTCGCGCAAGGGCGTGCGCTCCTGGAACATCTCGTCAGCCATAGACCAGATGGTACCGTCCGCGCGGGCCATGTTCTCCAGTGTGACCCTCCGGCTGCTGTCGTCGATCGGCATGAGGCGCAGCTCGCGCACCTCGACACCTTCGATCCCGTCCTCCGGGTCGACCGGGAAGTCGTACGGCGTCAGCAGCACGGAAAGGTCGTAGCACCGAAGCGGCAGACGGTTCTCCTTGAACGCGATGCCGAGGAGGTGCGTGACCGTCGCCTTCACGATCTCGCCCCGCGTCGCCTTGTCGTTAGCGATCACTTCGATGGCGCCGGTCGCGGGCTCATAGGTTACCGCGGCCTCGAAGACGGGACGATAGGCCTGCCGCACGAGAGACCCCTTGTCGTCGAAGCGCAGCAAGTCGTCGGGCCGTCCCTCGCGGTAGATCGTCACCTGCACGAGGTCGCATTCGTCGCCCTCATGGGTCGTCCTCACCCGGTCGAAGATGTCGACATGGGCATGGGCGGCGCCCGAGAACTCCTTGATCGCGGAGATGAAGGCGTGACGGGCCGATGCATCGCGCTGCACAACACAGCCCGCGTCGGTCATGTAGCCCGCCCACATCCGGCCGCGCCTGCGGTCCTCGGTGAAGCGAACTTCCTCGGCATGGCGGAACCGGTCCTGCGCATTCAGGAACATCCAGAGCGAGCGCGCATGCGGGTTCGCGAGGCCGTCGAGGAACGCGGGATCGTCCGCAACGCTGTAGATCGCGGCCTGCCCCGGCTCGTCGGACAGTGCATGGACGCGCTCGGCGTCGTTCGAAATTCGGTCACGCTGAACGCGGGACATCTTCTCGATGGCGCCGAGAAGCGGCCTCGACAGCTCGGCCTCCGGCACGCTCCAGTCGAACTCGGTGGGCAGGCCGATCTCCGGCCGGTCGAAGTATTCGCGCAGCGCCTCGCCGGGCGTCTTGCGAAGGAAGGCGGACAGTGCAGTCACCATGATCTCCTTTCTGGCGATTCCATTTATCGGCTGATCTGCTAATCAGCGTATATCGCGCCAGAGTGGAGTCAATCGAAAAAATACGCGCTTCCGCGGATTCGCGATCAACGGCTGAAAAGCGAGGGCTGTCCGTGTGTCGAAGTGATCAGGTTCAGCTTCAACAGCCTGATGCGGGCGGCCTCTTCGGAGACCGCGAACCGCTCTGTGACGATCTCGATCAGCCGCGCGGCATGCTCCGTCGAAACATGGATATCGCCATGCAGCTCGCGCGGGCTGCAGTAGTCGGAAACGAGGCGACGGACCGGCGTGTCCGGCATCAACAGAGCGCCGCTGATATAGCCGGCCTGCCATTCCATCCAGTCGGACTGCGGGGCGTCCAGGATGTTGTCGCGCTTGGAGATCGCCTTGTTGGCGTTCACGCCGCGCTCGAGCAGGTCGCCGTTGGCGAACTTCTGCGCCCAGAGAGGCCCGTGGAACTTCACGTGTCCGAACTCATGGGTGAGCGTGGTGCGGAAGCGATTCTCGCGCCGTTCGTCGGCCGCGATGCGTTCCGAGATGGAGACCTGCGGTCCGCGGTCGGGGAAGAACTCGGTCACCCCTTCGACATCGGCGCCATACGCGGACAAGTCGGCGTAAGGGTCGAGGTCCGCACCGTGCATCTCGATCAGCACGGTCAGGTCGTCGGTCGCCACGGGGTAGTCGACCGTCCTGCGGCGCTTCAGCAGAAGGTCCTGGATCAGTCGCTCGCATTCATTGTCGAGATCCCGCGCCTCGTAGAAGGGTCGCTCGGCAAAGCGGCCCGTGTTGTCACGGATCATCTTTACCATGCCAACCTCCTTACTCCTTCAACGTCTTCCTGAAATTGGCGAAGGCCTCGACGACCTTGTCCGGAGTGGACGCATCCGGCCGCAGATCATCCGGTAGCCGGCCTGCGAGTGCATATAGGTAGTCCTCCGGGATGTTCAGGATGCCGGAGAACTGGCGGATCAGGTGCCCCGAGGTGGGGCTGCGTCGATCGTGCTCGATGTCGTTGAGGTACTGCGGGGATATCGACCCGCCGCCCTCTTCCTTAATCACGCGCGCTGCGAGCTCCTTCTGGCTGAGACCGAGTCCCTTGCGGGCCTTCGAGATCGCCTGGCCGAAGGTCACACCGTCGGCGGACATGGCCGGTTCATCGCTTGCTCTCCCTGTCAATCCGCTTGTTCGCGGATATGCGAACTGTTACGCCTTATCCCCAACAGTATCAACAGCGAAGCGGACTCGCGGCCAGCGGGCACTGTAGACGGAAGGGTGTGCTTTGGGTTGCAGGACCGCAGACTTCTTGATCAACAGACGCCGCCAAGAAGCAGGGGCGCCGCCCTTCATTGGCCTTATCCCCCTGGACGAAGCCGCGCGAGTGCGAGCCATCGAGCGCACGCGACAGTTTCTGGACGGCCGGCCGGACAGGCTGAAAGTGTTGTTCCGCCAGTTTCCAAGCCTCGCAGCATGGCTCGTCACTCACTCTCTTAGCGAAGGATATGGAGACACCGGCCATGCGGTGTACCCGCATATTGCCGATACTCTTCGCGTTCCGCTTGATAACCAGCAGCATCGCAAAGTGCTGTTCAGCTCATTCTGTGGCGTCTGCGACCGGTTCGGGTTGCCTACTCGAGGGTTCGATCGCGATGTCGACGTCTACCTTCTCCATGCCGGAGTAAGCCAAGCGCAGCTTCCCCATTTGATCGACGCGTTTCTGAGACAGGAAGCAGCATTTGGTCCGCCGCCTGTCGAAACGACCGTGCTACTCAACCGCTGGGAGGACGATGCCCTGTATTTCCTTCCACCCGCGGTCATCGTGCCTCGCCGTGCGATCCTCTGGGACGAGACTGCCTGGCATGCCGCCCTGTTTGCACGGATACGCCAAGATCCAGAGGCCTTCGTCCCTGCGATCGAGTTCGAGAGGTGTTTCAAGGAAGTCTTTGACCAGAGGCTGAAGGAAACGCGGCCGACATCAAGTCGAGGAGGAAGCGAGGCACTTGCACCACGGCCCCGGCTCCATTGGCAGTCTGGGGGGCTTGTCTTGCGACTGCCTCGAAGCGAGGGACGTATTCGCCTGTGGCTCGATGGGGCGCAACGACCGCTGCGTTTGCGTGGTGGCGAAGACTGGACACTTCCGCAGCCCTGGCCGCGCGAGATACGTTGGGAAATTTCTGGCCAGAGCGGCCAGCTCGAACTCCTCGCGCACGGAGGATGTGCCGCGTTCGACAGGATGACCGGCCACTACCTGCGCGAGATCCCGCGAGGGGCGGTAGAGATCGAACTGGACTCAACGGACATAGCGATCCTGGCACGTGCGCCGTTCTCCGTAGCAGGCGAACCCGCTCTTGAACCAGAAACCGATAGTTATGTTGGCTTTACGATGCTTGGGCCCCGCCCTGTGGCGCTCAACCTCGACGGTGTTCAAATAGGCGTCAGGGCCCGTCCACGAAGACGCCTTTCCCTGGCGGGCGCCGAAATCGCGAGCGGTCCACGGGGCGTGCTACACGGGCAGTCTGCACGCCTTCGGATCGAAACTGGATTGGGACGCTCCGAGACCCGTGCGGTACGGGTCGCGCTCGGCATGCAGTCGCGGCTTAACGAGGTACTGATCTCAGATGACGGTTTTGGCGATGTCGGGATGGAAGAGGTCCTAGCGGGCTTCGCAGAGACTGAGGCAGCAGACCCGGTGCGTCTTCGGATGGAACTGATGGCACCTAGCGCTGATGGTGCCACTGTTCATGGCTCCGGGATCGGACTTGCCGCCTGGGTATGGCCTGGATTTCGGGACTCTGACGGGATCGTGTTCCATAGCGACGGCCCGGTCCGTAACCTCGTACAGGACGAATGCCTCCATGTCGGCCGTGACGACCAAGGGCGTCTTTGTCTTGATCCCGGCGGCGGATACAGCGTTGCGCGGGCCGTATTCGAGATCGAAGGCGTTCATGTTCCATTCGATCTGCCTTGGCCCGATGTTTCCGTAACCAGGCGCCGTGCAGAAGGCAGCCTTGCCCCACTCCCGATTGGCACGCGGCTCTCGGTTGGTGAAGATGATCGCTTCGATACGATCAGCATCCGGTGCCCTGATCAGAAGGCGCAACTGGTCATCCGCGGAAGGCGGGAAGAGCGTCCGTTCCTTGGCGGGTTGACCCGTAGTTTAGCTGTTCGTGATCTTCTGACACCTGCGTCCGATGAACGTGTGCTACTGCGGCGTGGAAACGGTTCGGAAGTCCTGTTGTTCGAACTGGTCGCAGCACTTGCCCCCCAGGGGATAAACTTTCTTCCCGCTCGTAGCGCGATCCGGCTGCAGCTAAAATTCGGAGAGCCGGTGGACGCAGTGGCCGTCGAGGTTGAGGGTGAAACCGGAGCAGTGGTTCTCGCCGAAGCTGCGCTGCGGCATCGGCCGGTGGCCACCCGTCGGCCGGAATGGTTTCATGCCGAGGTGAGCGACAACGACGCGCACGGCCTCGAACTGACGCTTGACGCCGATTGGCTCGATGACGGCCCCCGCTTGGCCCGGCTCCTGATCCGCCCCGAAGGGCGCGATGGCTGGCGACCGCTGCGCAATTCGCGAGGCGACTGTTTCGCAATCGCTATTATCAACCCGGCGGCGAACGACTTCGTGCAGGACGGAGAGCTTCAGCGTCGGTTCGAAGCCCTCAGTCGCTGGCTGTCGGATTGCTATGCAGCAGAGTGCTGGCCAACGCTGGATCGCACATTGGTGCCGCGCTGGCAGGAACTCGGTCTTCGGCTGCGAGAACTTCACGGCGGCGACGGAGCGGTGATGCGAGCGGCCTGCTTGCCGCCTCCCGACCACGCGGCCCCCGGCTGGGTACCAATCCTTCACCCCTTGCAATTCGCTCCGGATCTATACGCTGCAGCGCCGCAGGCATTCGCCTCACTGGCGGCGTCCATTGATCCCGGCGTTGCCGAAATGGCAGCGCTCGCCACACTCGACACGGCGCGCCTTCGCGAGCTGTCTCATCTTCATCCCACGGTCTACCTCGCGTTCCGGAACCTGCAGGCGGCGCGCGACAAGGGAACGCGGTTGGAGGGGTTCGACCCAGCACGCGTATTCAGAAACCTGCCGCTGGTCGACGGCGATCCATCAGCGGGATGGTTCTGGCGTGGTACGCCATTGCTCGGGCCCGACCATTGGCGTGCAGCACATCTGCGCCTTGTCGAGCGGCTCGACGCCGCCGGTCTATTCGTCGAGGACACGGCCGAAGAAGGGCCGAACAGCCGGCGTCAGGCATCCTTGCAGCGCTTGATGCACGCAGCCTGGATCTTGGCGCCAGAGAAGCTTCGCCCACCTGCTCCGCATCGCAGCAAGGAGTCGGAGGAGCCGGCTCAGGTCGATTTGTGGGGCTCGGCGCTCCTTTCCGGCTTTGCCCGGGCAAGCCGCCTGAATGAGGTGTCCGAGTACGTTGAAAGCCTTTCCACGCGGGCGGACATGTCGCCAAGGCAAGCCCTGACCAGCATCGCCTTTATGTTGCGCCTCGCTCCAGAGCTTTTCGCCTTCCATCTATTGCTCTGGCAAATCGCCAAGGAACGCCCATGAACGAACTCGACCCAATCCGTTTCAGGGACGACCTCGGCGCGACGCTGGCGCGCTACATCTCAACAGCCGCCGCTGTCTCTTCTGCACGGGCGCCGCGACTTTCACGCGCCGTCGCTGACGCATGCGCGCGCTCGGCATTGGTGCGCGGCCCGTTCGTCGAAAGTTTGCCAGACTTCGAGAAGGGCGGAAGCATCGAGGAACTCGTTGCTACCGGTGCATTGCACGGTGCTTGGTCAGCGCTTTCCGAAAGCGAAGAAGGGCGATCCCTGTGGCGCAGGCGGCTTCACCTGCACCAGTCTGCAGCCATCGGGCGCGACGAGAATTACCTGGTCGCAACGGGCACCGGCTCGGGCAAGACAGAGTCTTTTCTCTTCCCATTGATCGACGATCTCCTGCGTCACGGAGAACTGGAGCGGCCCGGCGTTCGGACGATCCTTGTCTATCCGCTCAACGCCCTCGCAAACGACCAGATGCACCGTATCGCACGGCTCTTGTTTCGAAATCTCGGTGATCCCGGCATCACACTCGGGCGCTTCACCGGGCAGGTGCGCTCAGATGCGACAAGGTCGGACGAGGAAGTACGACTGACGGCCACGCCCACTTTTCAGGCCGATTTCCCCGACGTGCGCCATGCTCCCCGGAACTGGCTTCTAGCCAGGGGCGAAATGTTGGCGAACCCACCGCACATTCTCGTCACAAACTACGCCATGCTCGAGCACATCCTGCTCTTGCCGCGTAACCGCGCATTGCTGGCCGGGGCGGACGTCCGTTGGCTCGTGCTCGACGAAGTCCATACCTATACCGGCGCCCAAGCAATCGAAGTCGCTTTCCTCCTGCGAAAGCTGAAAGCGCGTCTCGGCATACCCCAAGGGCAGATTCGGTGTGTGGGGACGTCCGCGAGCCTTGACCCAGCGAGGCGAGAAGAACTCGCGCGATTCGCGGAGGACCTGTTCGGGGAGCCCTTCCCGAGCGGTGACGGTTCGGTCATCACCGCCGAAAGACGACTCCATCCAGCATTGGTCGACGGTGCCGAACCAGAAGCTCTGTCCGCGTCCGCCTGGGTCGAAGCAGGACGGGTACTCTCGGAGTTGCGAGAGCAAGGATGCCTCGCGGCTGACAATGCCGATTATCTGACCGAGGACTGGAACGAGGCGATGCGGGAGGCCGACCTCGATGCGCTGGTCCTGAACCCTATACATCCATTCGGCGAAGGGCTCATTGCACGGCTCGCCGGCATTGCAGAGGTTCGTGCGGTGGCCAGTGCGCTCAAGGAGAGAGCTCTGCCCTTCGCCGATCTGGCAGCGCGAGTATTTCCATCGGAATCTGGAGAGACGGCGCAGACAGCTCTGACGGCTCTGATCTCGCTTGGTGTTCTGGCTCGCCCTTCTGTACCCGGCGCGTTTCCACTTCTTCCAGCACGTTTTCATCTCGCCGCCTCGGGCGTCGAGGGTGTGGCCCTGAGGCTGTCTGCGAGCGACGCCGAGAATTGGTCGGACTTCCGGCTTTCTCGCAATGGCATGCATATAGCTGAGGCCCCGGCCTATCCCCTTCTCGTTTGCCGCAACTGCGGCGAACCCTATGTCGAGGGATGGGATGATGGAACTATGCTCCATCCGCGCCCCGAAATCAGTCCTGGATCAAGGCGCCGGGTTCTAAGGTTGATCAGAGCGGGAGAGGCCGCGACAGAAGTTGACTCTGACGAGCAAGACGAGGGATCCGAGGACGAACCCCCTTTTGAGTTCTTCGCCGACACTGGCGAGTTGGCCGACCGCCCCGAGGAAGGCGTCCTCTCCCTTGCCGAAGCGCCGATGCGAGACGATGCCGAGGAGCGTCGCAGCTATGTCCGAAAATGCCTCTCCTGCGGAGCCACCGGCGGACGCTTCGCCGAGCCAGTTACCCCGATCCATCCTGGCGACGATGCGCTCGCGTCGGTAACGGCCCAGGCGCTGCTCGAGGCTCTGCCGCCGCCGCAGGCGCGGTCATCCGAAGCACCGATGCAGGGGCGAAATCTTCTCGTCTTTGCCGACAACCGGCAGGACGCGGCGTTTTTCGCCCCATTCTTCGAGCGTACCGCTCGGGATCAGGCGCTTCGCGCAGCGATGGTCCAAGCGCTGCGCAGAGAGACCAACGAAGCGCTGGACCTCATGGGGTTGCGGGATGGTGTTTGGACGTCGCTACGGCGATCCGGCTTCAAGCTCTATGACCGCCGCAATCCGGAACCATTGAGCAGCAGCGCCGCGAAAGACCGCCTGATGGCCCTGATCGCGGCCGAGCTCTGCGGTGGCCCTCTCCGGCTATCGCTTGAATCGCTCGGCCTGATCACTGTCCATTACGAGGGCAGCGCGAGGATCGCGCAGCGACTGGCAGAACGGGTCCAGCCCGAGTATCGAGGTATGGTGCCGACTCTTGTCCGTTTTCTCCTCGATCTCATCCGGCAAACGAGAGCAATCAACACGTTAGAGAATATCGACCTCACGGACGAGTCGGTTTGGGGAGAAGGGCTGGCAAGCGCCGACATATCGTGGTCACTGACACGAACACACCAAAGTCGCCGACTGCGAACGCTGCTCTCAGAGCCGGGACGTCCCAATCGACCGCTTTGGGTGCTCGTCGATCAGCTCGGAATTCCGGAAGATCAAGCAAGAGACCTTCTCTCTGCTTTCTGGGAGGAGGCGACGCGCCCTAGGCACCGCCTCTTGCTAGCCGGGGGGCATGGTCATGTCTTGAACTTGGCCGCCATGAGATTCGCAGCGACCGCGGAAGGAGAACTGCGCCGCTGCGAAAGCTGCGGCGCGTCCAGCCAGATCGATCTTGGCGGCGCCTGCACAGCGTGGCGCTGCACTGGGCGCACCGTTCCCATATCTGCCGAGGAGCGGGCAGAGATGCGTCGGCGCAACCACTACCTTGTTCGCTATGAAGGACAGCCACTCAGCGGGATCGCGCGGGAGCACACTGCGGCAATTTCGACCACGGAGCGCTCCGAGATCGAAGAGCGATTCCGGCAGGGCGAAGTAAATCTGCTCAGTTGCACAACGACGATGGAAATGGGCGTCGATCTGGGTGAGCTGGAAGCGGTTTTCTGCCGGAATGTTCCACCCGGCATCGCGAATTATCAACAGCGCGCGGGCCGCGCTGGTCGCCGCGCGCAGGCCGCTCCCGTTGCGTTGATGATGGCGAGGTCCGGCAGGTACGATCAGGCACAGTTCAACGATCTGCGCGGCTACCTCGAGGCATTGCCGCCAGCTCCCTACCTGACGTTGGACAACCCCAGTTTTTTCCGGCGGCATCAAGTCTCATGCGTTCTTGCAGGCTGGCTGGATCGTCGCCTTGCAGGCCATGAGCGTACGGGCGCCCCGCGTCTGCGCGATGTGTTAGGCGAACGCTTGGACGTGTCGGCGGAGGCCGCTCTGTTGGCCGACCTTGCGACATGGTTCGCCTCGGACGCAGGAGTCGCCGCACGCGCAGTCGCCGAAGGAATGGCATCCACACTCCCGGCAAGGCTCGATCATGTGGGCCTCGCCGCGGGGGAACTGACTGAACACGCGCGCGCAGAGATCACGCGCTGGATCAGGGCTACGTCCGCTCGCTGGCGTGAGTTGAATGAAGCCTACGAAACGGCACGTGCCGCGCTCGATGATCCGGAGGCAAATGAGCAGGCGCGCAGCCGCGCTGCCGGTCGAATGAACGGCCGCTTGGGCGACATGCGTCGATATCTTGATCGTTTCCTCGTCGAGGCTCTGTCGCGTGCAGCTGTGATCCCAACCTACAGCTTCCCCGTGCATTCAATTCATCTCGAAATAGTCACGGAGCGCGGCGCTCGCACTGCCTCAGATGACCGAGCGCTGCAGCTCGATCGAGACGCAGCAATGGCGATCGCTGAATATGCGCCGGGCGCCGAAGTCGTGGCCGGCGGCCGAATATGGACGTCCGCTGGCATTGCACGGAGAGCCACAGTTGGCACCGGCGACGCCTGGATGGAACGTGGATTCCATCGCGTTTGTCCGACGTGCCAGCATGCAGAAACACATCACGAGCGGGATGATTTTGGGGAGAATTGCCCTCAGTGCGGCGCACGGGCCAGTGGCCCGCGCCGTGCCTTCGTTGAACCCGTCGGGTTCCTGACCTCATATGCCGACCGGCAGGGTAGAGACCCGGGCGCGACACGCTTGAGAGTTCGACCCGTCGACGAAGCGCGCCTCCTAACGCGAGCCCGCCCTGAAGACTTCCAGGTTTCAGACCTAGCACGCGTCACGCATTTCTTCGCGCCGGCTATCGCACCAGAAGGGAGTCAGCCTGGACGGATGCTCGTCTTGAACCGCGGACCGCTGGGGGCGGGCTATCTTTGGTGCCCGTCCTGCGAACACGCGAGACCAGCGCCCCAAGAGGCGCTTGGCGGGGCCGAGATTCGGGCAGTGCATGAGAACCCGCGGACCGGAGATCGGTGCCGGGTTGAATCCCTCCGCTGGCCCGTGGACCTCGCACATGTTTTCGAGACGGATCTTCGGGGGATCCGAATCGATCAGCCGGTCCCAGACTTTTCTGATCGCCCCACGGAGACTGAACGGCGGGCGGCCCGGGATGGCTTCCTCAGAACGCTGGCAGAGGCACTGAGACTTGCGGCAGCGGACATTCTTGAAACCGACCCAAGAGACCTCCGCGCGACCGTTGAGCTACTCGGTGCGGCCCCGCTGGTCATCCTATCGGACTCAGTCCCAGGTGGTGCCGGCTATTGCCGCCGACTGCTCGACGATTCTCGCTTCTCGGCACGCGTGCTGCTCGGTCGAGCAATCGCGGTCCTGGATTGCCCCCGAGGCTCAGCGTGCGAGACGAGCTGTTCGCGGTGCCTGAATGATTATTCCAACCAGGTTCATTGGGATCAGTTTGATCGACATCCGGTGCTGAATTGGCTGCGCGGCCTGCTTGCGGAGTCGACACGGCGCCCCTCTCATGCTCCCGAGGCGGCAGTCCCGGTAGCGCAGACCGCGGCGGCTACGCTGCGGGTGCGTCTGGAAGGAGCCGGGCTTGTAGCCGTCTCTTCGCCAACCCTATGGGGCGCCGAAGATCGATCCGAAGCGATCACAAGCGCCCGGGCACTGAGAAACTGGCTCGATGAAGCAGCGAACCGTCATGCGCTCTTCCTCCTTCCTCCGGGAGCAGTCGAAGCGGGCACACCAACAGGCCTTGATCGCGAGATTGCCTATGCTTTGGCACAGTACGAGCGATCCGGTCAGATTCGCTTCGGCACGCTGGATAGGTCCGCCTTGTTGCATTCGCCTCGCCTGTCCGTTCTGAAGGGGCGCGGTTCTGAGGCTTCCGTGGATGCCTTCTACGCAGAGCAGGAAGCGGCGGCTGCTCTTGACGGCCCCCTCATGGGGGTGAGTCATCTGTATTCATGTTCAGCAGGCGACAGCTGGCTCGCCTCTGTTCAAGACAGCGTCCGAACGCTGCCGGGGCCGTTGGCTGGTCTCACCGAGCGCTTGCGCGTCTTCCGCTTCCGGCCGGGAACAGCCCGTGCACTCACGCCGCTTTTCCAGGGTGTGGCGGGACGCCGTGTCGCGCTCGAAATCGAGGATCCCTGGTGCGGCGTTCGCCCGCACAACCGTCGTCGTCTCGCAAGCTTCGTCGCTGCGGTCGGCGCAGCGGGCGTCGGCATAGAGCGGCTCGCGGTCGTGTGGAATCCCGATCATGGAGAGCCGGACACGCCGCAAGCCCAGTCGAACGCGGTGCGCGCTGAGCTGCGATCTTCCGGAGTCTCGGTTACGCCCGAACTCCATCACCGCTCCGGACGCGACCGTCATTTCCATGATCGCGTCGTAACCATCCAGACCGTCGACGACGGGGCCAGAGTCAACTTGAGATGGGACGTGACCGCGGGGATCGACAATCTCATGTCCCACTCGAAGGAGTGCAGTGTTTTCATCGAGGAACGCTGAGCTCAGCAGCTCAGCGGCTCATCCGGAAGCACGAAGGACTTCGGCCCCTCTTGCTTCCACAGTGCTTCCACGGGTGGTGAAAACGCAAACGCCGCCCCGGAGGGCGGCGCGTAAGCGTTTGGTAACGCGTAGGATTTTGGTTGCGGGGGCAGGATTTGAACCTGCGACCTTCAGGTTATGAGCCTGACGAGCTACCGGGCTGCTCCACCCCGCGTCAATCTTTACGTAAGCCTTGCCTTACGTGGGCCGCAAAGAGCTTGATGGGACGCCGTCTGGCCCTGAGGCTGCGCGGCTGCCACCGCTTTCGCGGCGAGGTCATGAAGAGAAAGCCGAAAATGCGTTTCGCAGACCTGGCAGCGACTTACTCTCCCGCGTCTTGAGACGAAGTACCATCAGCGCTGGAGCGTTTCACGGCCGAGTTCGGAATGGGATCGGGTGCAGCCGCCCCGCAATAACCACCAGGTCAGCGAAAAGCATTTTCATTCGAGAAGCTGGATTGCCGCCGATCGCGCTGGCGATGGGCACAAGCAATGAGAACGATCAAGCCGATCGAGCTATTAGTACCGGTAAGCTTCATGCGTTGCCGCACTTCCACACCCGGCCTATCAACGTGGTCGTCTTCCACGACTCTCGGGGAATGCTCGTTTTGAGGTCGGTTTCCCGCTTAGATGCCTTCAGCGGTTATCCGTTCCGTATATAGCTACCCTGCTATGCGGCTGGCGCCACAACAGGTCCACCAGAGATACGTCCATCCCGGTCCTCTCGTACTAGGGACAGATCCTCTCAACATTCCTACACCCACGGCAGATAGGGACCGAACTGTCTCACGACGTTCTGAACCCAACTCACGTACCGCTTTAAATGGCGAACAGCCATACCCTTGGGACCTGCTCCAGCCCCAGGATGCGATGAGTCGACATCGAGGTGCCAAACAACCCCGTCGATATGGACTCTTGGGGGTCATCAGCCTGTTATCCCCGGCGTACCTTTTATCCGTTGAGCGATGGCCCTTCCACACGGGACCACCGGATCACTATGACCGACTTTCGTCTCTGCTCGACTTGTCAGTCTCGCAGTCAGGCAGGCTTATGCCATTGCACTCAGCGAACGATTTCCGACCGTTCTGAGCCCACCATCGCGCGCCTCCGTTACTCTTTAGGAGGCGACCGCCCCAGTCAAACTACCCACCATACACTGTCCCGGACCCGGATGACGGGCCGCGGTTAGACATCCATGACGATAAGGGTGGTATTTCAAGGGTGACTCCACGCAGGCTGGCGCCCGCGCTTCAAAGTCTACCACCTATCCTACACATGCCGACACGAATGCCAGTGTAAAGTTATAGTAAAGGTGCACGGGGTCTTTCCGTCTAACCGCAGGAACCCCGCATCTTCACGGGGAATTCAATTTCACTGAGTCTCTGCTGGAGACAGCGGGGAAGTCGTTACGCCATTCGTGCAGGTCGGAACTTACCCGACAAGGAATTTCGCTACCTTAGGACCGTTATAGTTACGGCCGCCGTTTACCGGGGCTTCGATTCAAAGCTTGCACCTCTCCTCTTAACCTTCCGGCACCGGGCAGGCGTCAGACCCTATACGTCGTCTTGCGACTTCGCAGAGCCCTGTGTTTTTGATAAACAGTCGCTACCCCCTGGTCTGTGCCACCCCCCTCCGGTTGCCCGAAGAAGGGTCACGCTTATCCCGAAGTTACGCGTGCATTTTGCCGAGTTCCTTCAGCAGAGTTCTCTCAAGCGCCTTGGTATTCTCTACCAGTCCACCTGTGTCGGTTTCGGGTACGGACTATAAGGAGGAGCTATTTCCCGGGACCGCTTCGCTGCCTGCCCAATCCGATAAGGGCAAACAACACACGCGATCCGTCACTACCTCCAGGCTCACGAATATTAACGTGATTCCCATCGACTACGCCTTTCGGCCTCGCCTTAGGGGCCGGCTAACCCTGCTCAGATTAACTTTAAGCAGGAACCCTTGGACTTTCGGCGAGGGGGTCTCTCACCCCCTTTATCGTTACTCATGTCAGCATTCGCACTTCCGATACCTCCAGGAGCCCTCACGGGTCTCCCTTCATCAGCTTACGGAACGCTCCGCTACCGCTTGCAAAGCAAGCCCAAAGCTTCGGTGTATGGCTTTAGCCCCGTTACATTTTCGGCGCAAAGACCCTTATTTAGACCAGTGAGCTGTTACGCTTTCTTTAAATGATGGCTGCTTCTAAGCCAACATCCTGGTTGTTTTGGGATCCTCACATCCTTTCCCACTTAGCCATAACTTGGGGACCTTAGCTGTTGGTCAGGGTTGTTTCCCTCTCCACGACGGACGTTAGCACCCGCCGTGTGTCTGCCAGCTAGTACTCCCGGGTATTCGGAGTTTGGTTAGGTTTGGTAAGTCGGTGAGACCCCCTAGCCCATCCAGTGCTCTACCCCCCGGGGTATTCGGCTGACGCTCTACCTAAATAGATTTCGCGGAGAACCAGCTATTTCCGAGTTTGATTGGCCTTTCACCCCTAGCCACAAGTCATCCCGATCTATTGCAACAGATATGGGTTCGGCCCTCCAGTAAGTGTTACCTTACCTTCAGCCTGCTCATGGCTAGATCACTCGGTTTCGGGTCTAATGCGACGAACTGAACGCCCTGTTCAGACTCGCTTTCGCTGCGCCTACACCTACCGGCTTAAGCTTGCTCGCCACATTAAGTCGCTGACCCATTATACAAAAGGTACGTGGTCACGCTTGCGCGCTTCCACTGTTTGTAGGCAACCGGTTTCAGGTACTCTTTCACTCCCCTCGTTGGGGTGCTTTTCACCTTTCCCTCACGGTACTAGTTCGCTATCGGTCATGCACGAGTACTTAGGCTTGGAGAGTGGTCTCCCCATTTTCAGACAGGATTTCACGGGTCCCGCCCTACTCGAGGACAATCGTTCGCATTACGCATACGGGGCTGTCACCCACTATGGCCCAACTTTCCAGAAGGTTTTGCTTGTCTCACGATTGTCACTGGCCTGGTCCGCGTTCGCTCGCCACTACTTGCGGAGTCTCGGTTGATGTCCTTTCCTACGGGTACTTAGATGTTTCAGTTCCCCGCGTTCG
The DNA here is from genome assembly GCF_007922615.2 of Nitratireductor mangrovi. Lineage (NCBI taxonomy): Bacteria > Pseudomonadati > Pseudomonadota > Alphaproteobacteria > Hyphomicrobiales > Phyllobacteriaceae > Nitratireductor > Nitratireductor mangrovi. The sequence goes on from NZ_CP042301.2 coordinate 3,267,226, forward strand.
CTTCTTATCCCTATGCATTCAGGATAAGATACCTTTAAACGATACTTGGAAACCACAGCAGCGGATCGCTCCGCCACTCTGATTTTCCAAGTATCTAAGGTGGGTTTCCCCATTCGGAGATCTACGGATCAAAGGGTATTCGCACCTCCCCGTAGCTTATCGCAGCGTATCACGTCCTTCATCGCCTGTGCATGCCAAGGCATCCACCAATTGCCCTTAAGACACTTGATCATTCTCATTGCCAATGCCCACCCGGAGCAGTGCTCCGAACGGAT